>CAZZCV010000021.1:0-48193 GCA_964653225.1 uncultured Rhodoplanes sp.
TCTCCGGCGGCCAGCGCCAGCGCGTCGGCATCGCGCGCGCGCTGGCGATGGAGCCATCGTTCATCGTCTGTGACGAGGCGGTGTCCGCGCTCGACGTCTCGATCCAGGGCCAGATCATCAACCTGCTGGAAGACCTGCAGCGGCGGCTCGGCCTCGCCTACCTGTTCATCGCCCACGACCTCGCCGTCGTGCGCCACATCTCGATGCGGGTGGTGGTGATGTACTTCGGCCGGGTAATGGAGGTCGCGGACCGCGACACCATCTATAGCGGCGCGCTGCACCCCTACACGCGGGTCCTGCTGGACGCCGCCCCCGTGCCCGACCCCACGGTCGAGAAGGCGCGCGAGCCGCGACTGATCAAGGGCGAACTGCCGAGCCATCTGGCCCCGCCGACCGGATGCGTCTTTAATACGCGCTGCCCCCTGGCCACCCAGGAGTGCCGGGAAACGATCCCGCCGCTGGTCGAGAAGCAGCCCGGACACTTCGCCGCCTGCATCAAGATCTGACGGGCGACGACCAACGCCGATCAATCAAGGGAGGAGTATCGCTATGGAAACGAGACGGACGGCCCTCAAGATGGCCGGGGCGCTCGCGCTCGGCGCAAGCGCCGGCGCGGTCGACTTCAGCCTGGAGACCACGAAGGCCCACGCCCAGGGCAAGCCGAAGCGCGGCGGCAACCTGAACTTCGCAATCAGCGCCGAGACCCCGCACTACGATCCGCACGGCAGCGACACCTACGCCACGCTCCACTTCGCGGCGCCGTTCTACTCGACGCTGCTGCGCTTCAACCTCAGCAAGTTCCCGGAGGTCGAGGGCGACCTGGCGCAGTCCTGGACGGTCGCACCCGACCTTCTGACCTACTCGTTCAAGCTGCATCCGAACGTCAAGTTCCACGACGGCACCGCACTCACCTCGGCGGACGTGAAGGCCACCTACGACCGGATGCGCAACCCGCCGAAGGGCGTGGTCTCGACGCGCCAGGCCACCTTTGCGGACATCGGGACCATCGAGACCCCCGATCCGCTCACGATCGTCTTCAAGATGAAGAACGTGAACGCCTCCATGCTCGAGCACTTCGCCTCGCCGTGGAACGTGATCTACGCCGAGAAGGACATCAAGGCCGATCCGGCCTCGCCGCGCAGCAAGATCAACGGCACCGGTCCGTTCACCTTTGCCGAGCACGTCAAGGGCAGCCACGTCGCCGGCAAGCGCAACGAGGCCTACTTCAAGAAGGGTCTGCCGCATCTCGACGGCTTCCGCGGCGTGTTCACGCTGCAGGCCGCGGCGATGCTCAACGCGGTGCAGGGCGGCCAGGTGATGGGCGAGTTCCGCGGCATCTCGCCGGCCGAGCGCGACCGTCTGGTCAAGGCGATGGGCGACAAGATCCGGATCGAGGAGTCGAGCTGGACGCTGGCGCTGCTGGTCTGCTTCAACGTCGAGAAAAAGCCGTTCGACGACGTGCGGGTGCGCCGCGCGCTGCTGATGGCGATCGACCGCTGGGGCGGCAGCCAGGGCCTGTCGCGCATCTCCACGCTGCGCTCGGTCGGCGGCGTGGTGCGTCCGGGCTCGCCCATGGCGACGCCGGAGGCGGAGCTGGTCAAGCTGCCGGGCTTCTCTAAGGACATCAAGCGATCCCGCGAGGAAGCCCGCAAGCTGCTCAAGGAGGCGGGCCACGAGAACCTCAAGTTCACGCTCTGGAACCGCAACCTCGCCATGCCCTACACCCCGGCCGGCATCTTCCTGGTCGACCAGTGGCGGCAGATCGGCGTCACCGCCGAGCACGTGCAGTCCGACACCGGCAAGTATCTCGCCACGATGAACGCGGGCAACCACGACGTCGCCATCGACTTCACCAACCTGTTCATGGACGACACCAGCCTGGGCCTCGCCAAGTTCCTGTCGGTCACGCGCGCGCCGGAGAACCGCTCGCGTTCGAAGGACGAGGTGCTCGACAAGCTCTACGACGACCATCTGCGCGAGCGGGATCCCGCCAAGCGCAAGGCGCTCATCCAGCAGTTCGAAAAGCGGCTGTACGAGCAGGCCTACCAGCAGCAGCTCCTGTGGTGGCACCGCATCGTGCCGACCCACAAGCAGCTCATGGGCTGGCAGATGTCGCCGAGCCACAACCTGGGCGCCCAGCTCGAAGGCGTCTGGCTCGACGCCTGACGCCTCCTTTCCCTCTCCCCGCTCCGGCGGGGGAGGGTGCCGCGGACCGAAGTTGCGAGGCGGACGGGGGGCCGTCTCGCAACCTGTCGAAAGGCCCCTCACCCGTTCGCTGCGCTCGCCGCCCTTTCCCCGCCGAAGCGGGGAGAGGGCCAGAAGGCCCATCCCATGCTCCGTTACGCCACCAACCGCATCCTGCTGATGATCCCCACCCTGCTCGGCGTGGCGATCCTCGTGTTCTTCATGCTGCGCGTCGTCCCCGGCGACATCGTCGAGATCAAGCTGCGCGGCGACGGCGGCAGCGTGACGCAGGAAACCATCGACATGGAGCGCAAGCGGCTCGGGCTCGACCGGCCGATGCTCACCCAGTTCGGCGAATGGATGGTCGGCATGGCCAAGGGCGACTTCGGCATCTCGATGTGGACCGAACGCCCGGTGATGGAGGAGATCGCGGTCCGGCTCGAGCTGTCGTTCCAGGTGGCGATCATGGCGACGCTGATCGCGGTGCTTCTGGCCATCCCGATGGGCACGCTGGCCGCACTCTTTCGAGACACATGGATCGACTACGTGGTCCGCATATTGACCATCGGCGGCCTGTCGATCCCCTCGTTCTGGTTCGGCATGCTGATCATGCTGGGGCTGCTCGCCTTCTTCAACTGGCTGCCCCCGATTACCTTCACGCCGATCTATGTCGACCCCTGGGCCAACCTCACCCAGCTCATCTGGCCGGCGCTCGCGGTCGGCTATCGCTACTGCGCGGTGGTGGCGCGCATGATCCGCTCCTCCCTGCTCGAAGTGCTCAACGAGGACTACATCCGCACCGCGCGCGCCAAGGGCGTGTACGAGCGGCTCGTGATCTCCCGCCACGCGCTGCGCAACGCGCTGCTGCCGGCCATCACGGTGATCGGCCTCGAGTTCACGTTCCTGATCGGCGGGCTCGTCGTCACCGAGCAGGTGTTCAACCTGAACGGCATCGGCCAGCTTTTCGTGCAGAGCGTGTCGCGCAACGACTTCATGCTGATCCAGGGCATGGTGATGCTGATCGCGGCGTTCTACGTCCTGGTCAACCTGATCATCGACCTGCTCTACGCCGTGTTCGACCCCCGCATCCGCTATGATTGAACGGCCGACCTGACCCATGACGATCGCAGCCCCCGCCCCCGCCGAAGCCCGCGCCCCCAGGCCGCGCAGCGCCGCGATGGAATTCGTGCGCCAGCAGCCGCTTGGCGCGGCGAGCTTCGTCATCATCTGCCTGATGATGTTCGCCGGCATCTTCTCGCCTTGGGTCGCGCCCTACGATCCGCTGGACATCGACTTCACGCAGCTTCTCGCCGCGCCCTCGTGGGAGCACTGGTGCGGCACCGACGCCTTCGGCCGCGACATCTGCTCGCGCCTGATCTACGGCTCGCGCACCGCGCTCGTCATCGGCTTCACCTCGTCGTTCGTCGGCTCCACGCTGGGCGCGATCCTCGGCGTGGCCTCGGCCTATTTCGGCGGCAAGATCGACGACTGGATCCAGCGCTTCGTGGACATCCTCCTGGCGTTCCCGCTGATCGTGCTGGCGCTGGTGGTGGTGGCCGCGTTCCGCAAGTTCGTGGTCGGCGGCGTCGACGTGAACCTGGTGGTGGCGATCGCAATCCCGATCATCCCCCGCGTCGCCCGCGTGGTGCGCTCGGCCGCGCTGTCGGTCCGGGTGATGCCCTATGTGGACGCAGCCCGCGCGGCCGGCTACTCGCACAGCCGCATCATCTTCCGCCACATGGCACCCAACGTGGTCGCGCCCTACCTCATCATGCTCACGGCCTTCATTGCGCAGGCGATCCTGGCCGAGGCCTCGCTGTCGTTCCTCGGCCTCGGCGTCACCGAGCCGACCGCGGCCTGGGGCCTGATGCTGTCGGGCAACGCCGCCGACTTCTACCGCGAGGCACCGTGGATGATCCTGTTCCCCGGGGCCATGATCAGCCTCGCGGTGTTCGCCTTCAACCTGTTCGGCGACAGTCTGCGCGACTTCCTCGACCCGCGCTTCAAGGTCTGATCGCCCGGCGGCGCGATCCGGCCCTGCCCTGCGCGGGAGGGTTTGCGTCGCGGCGGTTTCTGCGGGACATTCGCCGCAGGAGGACGCCATGCTCGACAGAACCGCACGGGCCCCGGCCGCCGCCCTGGAGCGCCCCCTCGTCATCCGCCGCGTCGATGCGATCCCCGTGGCGCTGCCGCTGAAGACGCCGATGCGGATGGCCGGCGTCACCATCGCCAGCGCCGAGAACCTGCTGGTGCGGATCGAGGCCGCGGACGGCACCGTGGGCTGGGGCGAGGCCGCCTCCGCTCCGACCATGACCGGCGACACGCAGGGCGGCCTGGTCGCCGCGGTGCGCGACCACCTCGCGCCGCCGCTCGCCGGACAGGATGCGCGCCACTGGCCCGAGCTGCGCAAGGCCCTGCGCCGTGCCCTGATGGGCAACACCGGCGCGCACTCGGCGATCGAGATGGCGATGCTCGACGTTCAGGGCCGCGCGGCCGGCGTTCGGCTGATTGAGCTTGCAGGCCGCGCGCGGCGCAAGGCGGTCCGGCCGATGTGGCTGCTCGGCAACAAGACCGCCGGCGAGGACATCGCGGAAGCTCACGCGAAGCAGCGCGAGGGCTTCCACCTGTTCAAGCTCAAGATCGGCGTGAAGCCGCTTCAGGAGGAGATCGCCCGCACCTTTGCGCTGCGCGAGGCGCTTGGAGAGACCCCGCTCTGCGCCGACGCCAACTGCGGGCTCACGCGCGCGGCCGCAAAACGTTACGTCGAGGGCACGCGCAAGGCCGGGCTGCTGTTCGTCGAGCAGCCGCTCGCCCACGACGACGTGGAGGGGGTCAAGCAGCTTGCGCGCGGCCGGACGCCGATCGGCATCGACGAGGGCATTCACGCGATCCGCGACATCGAAACCTTCGCCGGGGCCGGCGCCGGCGGCGTCTCGCTCAAGCTGATCAAGCTCGGCGGGATCACCGGCGCGCTGGAGGCGGCCGGCCTGTGCCGGCGGCTCGGCCTGAAGGTCAACATCGCGGCCAAGATCGCGGAATCGAGCGTGTCGAGCGCGGCCGCGCTGCATCTGGCCTGCGGCGTGCCGAACGTGGACTGGGGCGTGAGCCTCACCCACTTCTATCTCGCCGAGGACATCGTGAAGCGGCCGCTGCCGCTCGCGAACGGCCTGGTGGCGCTGCCCGAGGGTGCCGGGCTGGGCGTCGAGGTGGACGAGCGCGCGGTGGAGCGCTTTCGCATCCGCTGAGGTGCTATAAGGCCGCCGGCAAAACATGCTGAAGGGATTCCGAACATGGCCGGTCCGCTGAGCGGCGTTCGCGTGCTCGAACTCGCGCGCATCCTCGCAGGGCCGTGGTGCGGCCAGACGCTGGCCGACCTCGGCGCCGAGGTGATCAAGGTCGAGCGCACGGGCGCGGGCGACGACACCCGCGGCTGGGGCCCGCCGTTCATGGAGGACAAGGACGGCGGCCGGCTCAGCTCGTCCTACAACCTCGCCTGCAACCGCGGCAAACGCTCGATCGCGCTCGACTTCGAGACGCCGGAGGGCCAGCGCATCGTCAAGAAGCTCGCGGCCCGCTCGGACGTGCTGATCGAGAACTTCAAGTTCGGCGGACTCCGGAAATACGGCCTCGACTACGCGAGCCTCTCGGCCGAGAATCCGCGGCTGATCTACTGCTCGATCACCGGCTTCGGCCAGGACGGCCCCTACAAGACCCGCGCCGGCTACGACCTGCTGGTGCAGGGCATGGGCGGCATCATGGAGCTGACCGGCGATCAGGAGGGCGAGCCGACGCGGCTCGGCGTCGCCTTCGCGGACGTGTTCACCGGCGTCTATTCGGCGCTGGCCGTCACCGCCGCGCTCAAGGAGCGCGAGCACACCGGCCGCGGCAGCCATATCGACATGGCGCTGCTCGACACGATGGTCGGCGTGCTGGCCAACCAGGCCACCTATTATCTTGTCTCCGGCGAGCCGCCCAGGCGCATGGGCAACGCGCACGCCAGCGTCGTGCCCTACCAGACCTTCCCCACATCCGATGGCTGGATGCTGATCGCCTGCGGCAACGACGGCCAGTTCGCCAAGATGATGACGGTGCTCGGCGACCCGGACATGGCCCGGGACGACCGCTACGTCACCAACGCCGCGCGCGTGGTCAACCGCGACACGCTGATCCCGCGGCTGTTCGAGCTGACCAGGCGGCTGACCAAGGCGGAGCTGGCGGAGAAATTCGAGGCGGTCGGCGTGCCGGCGGGGCCGATCAACGATCTGGCCGAGGTGTTCGCCGATCCGCAGGTGATCGCGCGCGGGCTGCGCGTGGACCTGCCGCATCCCGACGCGAAGGGCGGCGCGATCCCCGGCGTGCGCTCGCCGATGACGATCAACGGACGCCGCGCCGCGGCCGACCGCGCGCCGCCGAAGCTGGGCGAGCACACGGTGGAAATCCTGAAGGAAATCGGAGAGGCCTGAATGGCACGCATCCCTTACGTCGAAGACACCGGCCGCCCCGACATCGCGCCGCTGGCCGAGAAGATCAAATCCGGACGCCGCGGCGAGGTCATCAACATCTACAAGCTGCTGCTGCATTCGCCCGCGCTGGCGGAGACCTGGTACGACCATATCGGCGCCACGCGCTGGAAAACCGCGCTCGACGGCCGGTTGCGCGAACTGGTCATCGTCCGCGTGGCGCAGGCCAACGACTACGGCTACGCGCTGCGCCAGCACGTGCCCGGCATCGCGGTGGCCGACGGGGTCAGCCTCGAGGAATGCGCGGCGCTCAAGGACTGGCGTCCGTCGCCGTTCTTCGACGCGCGCGAGCGCGCGGCGCTGGCCTATGCCGACGCCATGATGGCGGCTCCCGAGGTGCCGGACGCGGTGTTCGAGGCGCTGCGGCCGCACTTCGACGAGCGCGCGATCGTGGAACTGTCCGTGCTGGTTGGAACCTATATCATGCACAATCGGGTGTTCACGGCGCTGAAGGTCGACCTGCAGCCGCAAAAGGATTAGAAGTCCGGGCAACCGAACCCAACGAAAGCCGGATCTGACCATCGTGGCCGAGCGTCCCCTCATCGTCGTCGAAGATGATCCCTTCACGCGCCTGATTCCGATCATCCTCGACCCCGATTCGAGCGAGGAGCGGCGCGCCGCCTTCGCCGACTTCATGTCGCACGACGAGCCGGACTTCGACGGTTGGACGGCGCGGCTGCGCCGGCGCGCGGGCTCGCTCTATCCGGCCGAGGTCCGGATGGTGGCCGACGAGGCCGGGATGCGGGCGAACCTGAAGAACTGCAGCGCGCTGGTGGTGGAGTCGCTCAAGGTCACGCGCGAGGACTTCGAGGCGGCCCCCAAGCTGCGCGCGGTGCAGAAGTTCGGCGCGACGCTGCGCAACATCGAAACCAACCACCTGCCGGAGGGCGTCAAGCTGCTGACGCTGCGCCGGCGTGCCAACATCGCCTGCGCCGAGAGCGTGTTCGCGATGATGCTCGCCCTCGCGCGCAAGGTGCACCGGCTCGCCAACGTCGTGAGCGCGGCGCAGCTCGAAGCGGCGGGATATCCGGTCCGGCCGTTCGACCGCCGGCACGCGCCGGGCGGCAACTACGGCCGCGTCGGCGGCCTGCACATGCTCAACGAATCCACCATCGGCATCATCGGCCTGGGCGAGATCGGCCGCGAGATCGCGTTGCGCGCCGCGGCCTTCGGCATGACCGTGCTGTACCACCAGCGCACGCGGTTGCACGAGGTCGAGGAGCGCGAGCTGTCGGTGCACTACGCGCCGCTCGGCACGCTGCTCTACGATAGCGACTGGGTGATTCCGCAACTTCCGGGCGGCGAGGCGACGCGCGGACTGCTCGGGCGCGGCGAATTGGCGCAGATGAAGCCCGGAGCCTGCATCGTCAACGTGTCCAACCCGCATGTCGTCGACCGCGACGCGCTGATCGAGGCGCTGGGCGCCGGCCGGCTGGGCGGCCTTGCGCTCGACCCGCTCTACGAGGAGCCCGCGCGCGACGACGACGAGTTGCTTGGATTCGACAACGTGCTGATGATGCCGCATCTTGGCGGCTCGCCGCGCTTCAACGGCCTGCGTGACTTCGAAGACCTGATCACAGGTCTCGCCCGGGAGATGCAGAGATGAAACGTATTGCCCTCGCCCTGGTCGCCCTCGCCGTCGCAGGCGGAGCACCTGCAGCGGCGCAGGGCGCCGACACCTATCCGGACCGTCCGGTCCGGCTGATCGTGCCCTTCCCGGCGGGCTCCAGCACCGACGTCATGGGCCGCATCGTCGCCCAGGGACTCAGCGAGAAGCTCGGCCAGCAGGTGGTGGTCGAGAACCGCTCCGGCGCAAGCGGCGGCATCGGCACGGACATCACGGCAAAGGCCGCGCCGGACGGCTACACCATCGGGCTGATCACCGCGAGTACGCATGGCGTGAACCCGGTGTTCAACGACAAGCTCAGCTACGACCCGGTGAAGGACTTCAAGCCGGTGTCGATGATCGGGTCCGCGCCTTATGCCTTCGTGGTCTATGCCGGCCTGCCGGCGAAGAACATCAAGGAGCTGATCGCGCTGGCCAAGAGCAAGCCCGGCCAGCTCAACTACGGCTCCGCGGGTCTCGCCAGCCTCGCCCACCTCGGCACCGCGCAGTTCGCGAGCCAGGTCGGCATCGAGATCACCCATGTCCCCTACAAGGCGTCGGCGCAGTCGGTGGTGGACATGATCACCGGCCGGCTGGAGATGCAGATCGCCACCATCGCGCCGACGCGCCAGAACATCCTGGACGGCAAGCTGCGCGCGCTCGCCACCACCGGCAAGCAGCGGGTCGCCGCCCTGCCGGACGTTCCGACCATGATGGAGGCCGGCGTCGACAACTACGAGCTGTCGCTCTGGATGGCCTTCGTCATGCCGGCGGCCACCCCGGATCCGGTCGTGGCCAAGGTCAACAAGGCCATGACCGAGCTGCTCAGCTCAAAGGAAACCCGGGACACGATGGCCCAGCACGGCTTCACGCCGGAGCCCGGCCCGCCCGCCCTGGTGACGCAACGCATCACGGGCGACCTCAAGAAGTGGCGCGACCTGGTGGCCAAGACCGGTCTGAAGATCCGGTAAGACGTCCCCGGCCCGCACACCGCGCGGAGCTTCGAGCCGGGGCCGGACATCGCCGATCGCACTGCAACCGCCGGGCTCGTCCCGGCGGTTTCTTTTGCGCCGCGCGCCGCCGGCCCCGCGGGCCGGCCGGGCCGAGGGGTGACGACGCCCCCGGCGGCTTGCTAAAGACAGGCACCCGTTTTCCGCGAAAGGCCCGTCCATGCCCACCGGCACCATCGACTCCGCGATCTTCAAGGACATCTTCGGCACCGAGGCCATGCGGCAGGTGTGGTCCGACGGCAACCGCATCCAGAAATACCTCGACTTCGAGGCCGGGCTCGCGCGCGCCCAGGCCCGGCTCGGCATCATCCCGCAGGAGGCCTGCGACGAGATCCTCAAGCACGTCACGGTGGACCAGTTCGACTTCGAGAAGCTCAAGAAGCAGACCGAGCGGATCGGCTATCCGGTGCTGCCGGTGGTGGCGCAGCTTGTGGATCTCTGCGAGGGCGATCTCGGCGAATGGTGCCATTGGGGCGCGACCACCCAGGACATCACCGATTCCGCGACCATCATGCAGATCCGCGAGTCTCTGGACCTCATCGAGAAGGACCTGGGCGACATCTCCGACGCGCTCGCCGCGCTCGCGAAAAAGCATCGCGACACGCCGATGGCCGGCCGCAGCAACCTGCAGCAGGCGGTGCCGATCACCTTCGGCTACAAATGCGCGACCTACCTCGCCGCCTTCGAGCGCCACAAGGAGCGGCTTAAGCAGATCCGCGAGCGCGTGCTGGTGTTCGAGTTCGGCGGCGCGGCGGGGACGCTGTCCTCGCTCGGCAAGGATGGCCTGCGCACCCAGGTGGAGCTGGCCAAGGAGCTGAACCTGAAGCAGCCGGAGATCGCCTGGCACACGGTGCACGACCGCATCGCCGAGGTCGGCTGCTTCCTTGGCCTTGTCACCGGCATCTGCGGCAAGATCGCCTACGACGTGAAGCTGATGATGCAGACCGAGGTCGAGGAGGCGTTCGAGCCGTTCCACGAGGGCCGCGGCTCATCCTCGACCATGCCGCAGAAGCGCAACCCGATCTCCTCGGTCTACATCACCGCGCAGACCGGCACCGTGCGCTCGCTGGTCGTCGCCCTGCTCAACGCGATGGAGCAGGACCACGAGCGCGCCACCGGCCAGTGGGAGATCGAGTGGATCGTGCTGCCGGAGATCTTCACGCTGACCGCCGGGTGCCTGGCGCAGACCAAATTCCTGGTCTCGGGCCTGCAGGTGAACGAGGCGCGCATGCGCTCCAACCTGGACATCACCAAGGGCCTCATCGTTTCGGAGGCCGTGATGATGGGGCTCGGCCCGCACCTCGGCCGGCAGTACGCCCACGACCTGGTCTACGACATCTGCCGCCAGGTGGTGGCGACCGGCCGGCCGCTTGCCGAGCTGCTGGCCGAGAACGAGGAAATCTCGAAGCATCTCAGCCGGGCCGAACTGGACAGGCTGTGCGACCCGGCCAACTACCTCGGCCAGGCCGGCGAGATGGTGGACCGGGTGCTGGCCCTGCGCGCCCGGGGTTGAGACCCGATACGGTGGGCGCTTCCCGGCGCACGCCCTCCCGCTTTCCGGGCCGGTCCTGCCGGAACGCCGGATCCGGCCCCGGCCGGACCCGGCTTTCCGGATCGTGTCCGCGCCGGGCTGCAAACGCAGCGTGCGGCCATGCGGCCAAAGGCTTTGACGGCACGCCTTCGATGCGCTTTTCTCAGCTTCTAAAGTAGGTTCGCGTCTCCATGAACGTATCCGGCGAATTCACCGTCAAGGCGCCCCGCGAGGCCGTGTTCGACACGATCCGCGATCCCAAGACCTTCATCTCGCTGGTGGACGGCGTGCAGGATCTCAAGGAGATCGACCCCACCCATTACGAGGCGGTGTTCGAGACCCGGATCGCCTACCTGAAGTTTCGCTTCAACGTGAGCGTCGAAGTCACCAAGCTCGAGGTCGGCGAGATCGGAGCGAAGATCGAGGGCACGCCGATGGGCGTGGTCGGCCGCCTGACCGCGACCTCGTCCACCACGCTGACCGAGGCCGGCGACGAGACCCACGTCGCCTATTCGGTGGATGCCACGCTCGCCGGCAAGCTCGGCAGCATGGGCCAGCCGGTGCTGCGCTCGAAAGCCAAGGAAATGGAAAAGGTATTCGTGACCCGGCTGCGCGAACGCTTCGCACAGGCCGAAGCAGGGAAGACAGCATGATCCCGTTCGATCTCGCCGAGCCGGCTTCGTTCGCGGACGCGATCAAGCTGCTGGACCCGGACGATCCCACCATCCGGCCACTCGGCGGCGGCACCGCGCTGATGCTGATGATGAAGGCCGGCGTGTTCCAGCCGGCCAGGCTCGTGAGCCTGCGCAAGATCGAGAAGAGATATTCCGCGATCTCGGCGGACAAGGACAGCCTGACCATCGGCGCGCTGGCCACGCTGGGCTCGCTGGAGCGCTCGGCGGACGTGGCGAAGCACCTGCCGATGCTCAGGCGCGCGCTGGTGACGCTGTCGAACGTGCGGGTGCGCAACGTCGCCACCGTGGGCGGCGCGCTGGCGCACGGCGATCCGCACATGGACCTGCCGCCGGTGCTCATGGCGCTCGGCGCGACGCTGACCGTGGTCGGCCCCCGCGGCGAGCGCAAGCTGCCGCTCGAAGAGCTGTTCGCGGGCTATTACGAGACCACGCTGGAGAAGAACGAGCTGATCTCCGACGTGTTCGTGCCCTCGCAGGGCGCGAAGAAGGCGCACTATGCCAAGGTCACCACCGGCTCGGCCGACGACTGGCCGGCGCTCGGCGTCGCGGTCGTGCTGGAAGCCGAGGGGCAGGACATCAGGTCGGCCCGCGTCGTCATCAGCGCCGCGACCGAGAAGGCCGCGCGCTCGGCCGCGGCCGAGGCCGCCCTGAACGGCAGGATCGCCGACGCCAGAACCCTCAAGGAGGCCGGCGACGCCGCGGCCGAGGAGGCCGACATCCTCGCCGACGTACGCGGCTCGGCGCCCTACAAGCGCGAACTGATCCGCGTTTACGTGCGGCGCGCGGTGCGCGCGGCCCTGGAAGGACACGGAGCGCACTGATGAGCACCGATCTCAAGGAGAGCCCCGGCACCGCCAAGGTCGGCCATCAGGTCGGCCGTTCGGTGCATCGTCTGGAGGCGCGCGAGAAGGTCACCGGCCGCGCCGAATACACTCACGTCATGCGCGTGCCGGGCATGCTGCACGCCAAGCTGTTCCGCTCGACCGTCGCGCACGGCAGAATCAAGAGCGTCGACGTCAGCGAGGCGAGGAAACTGCCGGGCGTGCTGCACGTCGTCACCATCGACGACGTGCGCAAGGTCATTCCCGACCCCTATTACGGCCCGGCCTTCCACGACCAGCCGATCCTGGCCGACAAGAAGGTGCGCTTCGTCGGCGAGCCGGTCGCGGCCGTGATCGCGGCCGATCCGCACGTCGCGGAGCAGGCGGTGCAGCTCATCAGCGCCGAATACGAAGAGATGCCCGCGGTGTTCGACGAGGTCGAGGCGCAGACCGCCGACGTCTACGTCCACGACGAGCTGCGCCCGGCCGGCACCTTCGCCGACCTCAAGCACCTGAGCGGCCGCAAGAATACCAACACCGCGCTCGACTACCTGCTGCGCAAGGGCGACGCCGACAAGGCGTTCGCCGAAGCCGCGCATGTGTTCGAGCACGAGTTCAAGACCCAGAAGGTGCTGCACCTGTCGTTCGAGCCGTTCGCCTCGATCGCGGATTACCGGGACCAGCACGTCACCATCTGGTCGGCCTCGCAGGGCCCGTCGTTCGTGCGCACCGAGATCGCCCGCCTGCTCGGCTGGCCGGAAAACCGGGTGCGCATCAAGGTGCCCTATCTCGGTTCGGGCTACGGCTCCAAGCTTTACATCAAGCTGGAGGCGCTGGCGCTCGCCCTCTCCATGATCGCACGCAGGCCGGTGAAGGTCGCGCTGACCATGGAGGAGATGTTCTACCAGATCACCAAGCACCCCTGCACGTTCCGCATCAAGAGCGGCGTGGACAAGGACGGCCGCGTGATCGCGCGCAAGTGCGAGGTGTTCTGGAACGGAGGCGCCTACGCCGACATCGGCCCGCGCGTGACGCAGAAATCCGGCTTCACCGCCGCCGGGCCCTACGAGATCGAGCACGTCGCCATCGACTCGTATGCCAACTACACCAACGTCACGCCGGCCGGCGCGCTGCGCGGCTTCGGCATCCCGCAGCTGGTGTGGGCCTACGAAAGCCACACCGACATGGTGGCGCGCGAATTGAAGATGGACCCGGTCGAGTTCCGCCGGAAGAACATCCTGCGCAACGGCCGCCCGCACGCCACCGGCACCGTGATCAAGGACGCCGAGATCGAGAAGACGCTCGACAAGGTGGTCGAGCGCATGAACTGGTCGAAGCCGTTCGACCGCGGCGCGAACCATATCAAGCGCGGCCGCGGGATCGGCATCGCCATGAAGGCGGTGATCTCGCCGACCACCTCGGTCGCCATCGTCAACGTGTCGGCGGACGGCTCCTGCACGCTCTACTGCGGCACCGTGGACATGGGCCAGGGCTCGGACACCTCGATGGCACAGATGGTCGCCGAGGTGCTGAACATCCGCACCGAGGATGTGCGGGTGGTGCAGCGCGACACCGACGTCACCCCCTACGACATGGGCACGCTCGGCTCGCGCTCGCTGTTCCACATGGGCAACGCGGTCAAGCTCGCGGCCGAGGACGCGAAGGCCAGGATCGACCAGCTCCGCCGCGACGTGGGCGAGCCGGAGGGCTCGAACCTGCCGGTGGCCGCGCTGTTCCAGAAGAAATACGGCATGCAGGCCGGCAACATCATCGGTACCGGCACCTACAAGCCGGATTATGTCCCCCCCGCGCCGGGAACCGGGCTCACGCCGAACGCCACGCCGTTCTGGATGGTGTCTGGTGCGGGCGCGGAGGTCGAGGTCGACACCGAGACCGGCCACGTCAAGGTGACGAAGCTGATCAACGTGGTGGACTGCGGCACGCCGATCAATCCGCGGATCGTGGAGACGCAGATTTCCGGCGGCGCAACGATGCAGCTCGGCTTCACCATGTTCGAGAAGATGCACCTCGACGGCGGCCAGGTGACCAACGCCTCGCTGGCCGACTACAAGATCCCCGGCTTCCACGACGTGCCGCCGATGGAGAACCTGACCGTCGAGGCCTACCAGAGCAACGGCCCGTTCGGCGGCAAGGGCGTCGGTGAGGTCGCGACCTTCTGCGTGTCTCCCGCCATCGCAAACGCCATCGACGACGCGGTCGGCGTGCGCATCACCGAGCTGCCGCTCAACCCCGAGACCGTGTTCCGCGCGATCCGGGCCAAGGCGGGCCAGCCGCTGGAGGACGAGTGACATGACCGCCGCCCGCACCATCAGCTTCACGCTCAACGGCGCGCCGGTCACGGCCGACGTGAAGCCGCACCACAACCTGGTCGAGCTGCTGCAGGGCCAGTTCCAGCTCACCGGCGCGCGCGAAACCTGCGGCCAGGGCCTGTGCGGCTGCTGTACGGTCGTGGTGGACGGCCGCGCGGTGTCCGGCTGCCTCTATCTCGCGTCGTTCGTCGAGGGCGCGGACGTGCGAACGGTCGAGGGACTCGACACGCCGACCGCGCTCGATCCGGTGCAGGAGGCGTTCATCGAGACCGCCGCGTTCCAGTGCGGCTACTGCACACCGGGCTTCATCATGATGGTCGGCCAGCTTCTCGACGAGCACCCCGACCCGGACGAGGACCAGATCAAGCACTATCTCACCGGCAACCTGTGCCGCTGTGCGACCTATCCGCAGGTGATCGAGGCGGTGCGGCTCGCGGCGAGCAAGCGCAAGGCGCAGGCGGCGGCGGCCTGACCGGCGCCCCTGCCTGCCGGCCACCGCACGGAGAACGGACCATGAGTGCCGAACCGATGCGGATCGAGACCGACGTGCTGGTGATCGGCTCCGGCGGCGCGGGCATGTATGCCGCCATCGAGGCGGCGCGCGCGGGCTGCCGCGTGCTGATGCTCGACCGCAGCCTGATCGGCCGCGGCGGCGCCACCGTGATGGCGCAGATGACCGTGGCCGTCGCGCTCGGCGCGGAGGCCCCCGACCACTGGACCCACCATTACGACGACACCCTCGCCGCCGGCCGCGGGCTGTGCAACGCCGCGCTGTCGCGGCTGCTCTGCGAGGAAGGGCCCGCCTGCATCGAGGAGATGGACACCTGGGGCGTGGGCTGGGCGCGCAAGGACGGTAAGATCACCTCGGCCTTCGCCCCGGGTCATGACCGGCCGCGCTGCGTCTATGTCGACTTCCTCAACACCGGACCCGCCGTGTCGAAGACGCTGCGCACCCAGGTCCACAAGCACAAGAGCGTGAACCGCGCAGGCGACCTGCTGGTGCTCGACCTGCTCAAGCACGACGGCGAGGTGACGGGTGCACTCGCCTGGCATCTCGGCTCCGGCGCGCCCGTGATCGTCGCCGCCAGGGCCACCATCGTCGCCACCGGCGGGCTGACGCGGCTCTACCGGCGCAACAGCGCCTCCTCGAACATGGGCGGCGACGGCTACGCCCTCGCCCTGCGGGCGGGCGCGCCGCTGATCGACATGGAGTTCGTGCAGTTCTTTCCCATCGGGCACCTTGCCCCGCGGCTGATCGGCATGGACCCGATCATGTGGGACCCGTTCCGCTACAAGCTCGGCGGTCGGCTGCTCAACGGCGCGATGGACGAGTTCACGCATCATTACGGCACACCCGACGGAGGCAAATACGTCATCACCCGCGATCTGGGCACCTATGCGATCCTCAAGGAGGCCGCCGCCGGCCGCGGCTCGCCGCACGGCGGGGCGTATCTGAGCTTTCAGCACGTGCCGGAAGCGAAACTGCGCGAGGCCTTCGGCCCTGTGATCGACCGGCTGGCGGAGAACGGCATCGACCTGACGAAAATGCCGGTCGAGGTTGCGCCCATCGCGCACTACCATATGGGCGGAGTCGT
Organism: uncultured Rhodoplanes sp.; assembly: GCA_964653225.1. GTDB lineage: Bacteria > Pseudomonadota > Alphaproteobacteria > Rhizobiales > Xanthobacteraceae > Z2-YC6860. Next base: position 16,293 of record CAZZCV010000021.1, read on the forward strand.
CGCCGACATCGCAATGCGGACCGAGGTGCCGGGCCTGTTCGTCGCGGGCGAGGCGGTGGGCGGGGCGAACGGCGCGAACCGGCTGTCCGGCAACGCCATCACCGAGGCGCTGGTGTTCGGCCGCGAGGCTGGCCGGAGCGCTGCGGCGCGCGCGAAATCCATGGCGGCTGCGCCCCCCGCCGAGGCATCGCGCGATGGGCTCGATCTCGTGCGCCCCGACGCGGCGCAGGACGGCCGCAACACCGCCCGCATGATGCAGGACCTGCAGGCGGTGATGGCCGACGACGTGGGCCCCCTGCGCACCCATGACGGCCTGAGGCGCGCGCTCGCCCGCCTCGACGCGCTCGCCGCCGAGCTGGGCGAACGGCCGGCCGGCAGCGGCGCGGCCTTCGACATGACCCGGCTCGACTGGTACGACCTGCGCAACATGATCCCGGTCGCCCAGGCGGTGACGCGGGCCGCGCTCGACCGCACCGAGAGCCGCGGCGCGCACCAGCGCGAGGATTTCCCCGGCCTGCTGCCGGAATGGACGCTCAACCAGACCGTCCGGCTGGACGGCCACGCGCTGCGCCTGTCGCGGGCTCCGGTCGGCGCGGCGGAGGCCGCGGCATGACGCAGCCGATCGCCACGCTCACGATCTGGCGCGGCAGCGAACGCGCCGCCGGCCGCCACGAGGTCCACCAGGTTCCGTTCGAGCCGGGCCAGTCGATCCTGGATGGGCTGCGCTGGATCCGGGTGAACAAGGACCCGACGCTGGCGATCCGGTATTCCTGCATCAACGCCAACGCCTGCAAGGAATGCATGTTGGAGCTGGACGGGGAAACGGTCTATGCCTGCACCGCGCGGCTCGAGGCGCGGCCGATGACCGTCGCGCCGCTGTCGAACAAGAAACTCGTGCGCGACCTCGTCACCGAGATCGCGCCGCCCGCGGAACGCTTTGCCGCGAGCGATGTGACGAAGAAGGACGACCGATGACCGTTGAACGCAAGCCCGCAGCCTTCGGAGACATGCGGGGCTGGCTCAAGGCCCTGGAGGACGCCGGCGAAATCCATCACGTCGACGGCGAGGTGGACTGGAACATCGAGCTGGGCACCATCGCCCGGCTGATGCAGGGCCCGGCCACCGGCCCCTCGGTCATGTTCAACAACATCAAGGACTACAACAAGCCGGACAGCCGCTGCAAAAAGGTGTTCACCGGCGGGCTTTCGGCCTACCGGCGCATCGCCATGATGTTCGGCCTGCCGCCGGACACGCATCCGCGCGAGCTGGTCAAGCTCGGCCGCACCGTCATGAGCGGCTCGATCCCGCCGAAGATCGTGTCGACCGGCCCGTGCAAGGAGAACATCATCACCGGCGATGCCGTGAACCTCTACGACTTCCCCGCGCCCTACTGGAACCGGCTCGACGGCGGACGCTACCTGCAGACCTACGGCGGCTGCGTCACCAAGGACCCCGAGACCGGCGTGATGAACGTCGGCGTCTACCGCGGCATGATCCACGACAAGACCCACATGCCGATCCTGATGTGGCGCGCGCAGCACATCGGCCACCATGTCACCGCCTGGGAGAATGGCGGCGCAAGCGAGGTGCCGATTGCGGTCGCCATCGGCCTGGAGCCGTCGCTGGAGTTCTGCGCCGGAGCGCCCGTGCCCAAAGGCGTGTGCGAATACGACGTGGCGGGCGCGATCCGCGGCGCGCCGGTCGAGCTGGTGAGGTGCGAGACCGTGGACCTCTACGTCCCGGCGACCGCCGAGATCGTGATCGAGGGCATGCTGCAGATCGACCCGGCGAAGTACCTGCCGGAAGGGCCGTTCGCCGAATTCACCGGCTACCTCGCGGGCGATCCGGTGCCGAAGCCGCCGATCCGCGTCACCGCCATCACCCACCGCAACGATCCGATCCTGCGCGGCACCATCGAAGGCGCGCTGCCGGGCTCCTACTCGGAGAACACCACGACCTCGTCGATCATGCGCGCGGCCACCGCTTGGAACGTGCTCGACCGCTCCGGCGTGCCCGGCATCACCGACGTCTGGTGTCCGCCGGTGCAGGCCGGCGTCAACGCACTGATCCAGATGAAGCAGAGCTACCGCAACCAGGCCAAGCAGGCCGCGCACGCGCTGTGGGGCTCCTCGGCCGCGCACGTCCGCTACAAGCACGTGACCGTGGTGGACGACGACATCGACATCCACGACTACGCGGCCGTGGACTGGGCCATCGCCTATCGCGTCAACGCCGGCGAGGACGACATCCTGATCCACCGCTCGACCTTCGGTCTGGGTCTCGACCCCTCCGTGCGCAAGCGCGACCGCAATCCCGGCCTGTTCGGCACCGGCAAGTGGAACCGGCTGCTGATCGACGCCACCATGAACCTCGACTACGACCCCGATCCGGACCTCGGCGGCGCGCGCTTTCCGCCGACCGTGTGGCCGGATAAGAAGGACATCGACGCGGTCAAGGCGCGGTGGGCCGAGTTGGGGCTCGACAAGGCGAAGAAGTAGCGGCGGTTCACCGCGGCCCTTTCTCGTCAGAAGGATGCGGCGCCTGCGCGGGGCCCGGCACCGGGAGGAACGGAGCCGGTGGCGTGGGCTTATGCCTGCTCCACGGGCGGTAGGTTCAGCGCCGCATCGACCATCGCCGTCGCACGCCTGAAGTCGAAGTTGCGGTACATGCTCTGCTTCACCACGAAAGACGCGCCGCCGTAGAACTTCTCGTACTGCTGGTGCCGGCTGCCGAACTCCGAGCCGATAAAATCCCAGACCAGGCGCATCAGCTTCACCCGGCTCTTCGCATCGGACGTGCCGGAGCCCATGTAGCGCTCGATGTCGGCGGCCATCTCCGGATTGTCGAAGTCCGCGGCTGACGATGGCAGGGTGATGAATGCCGCGCCCGCCAGCTCGCGGATCGATTCCAGCATCCGACCGTTGAACTCCGACTGCATCGCCGAGGCGGCGTAGAGACTGCTTCGCGACGGCCAGAGCGCGCCGTTCTCGTCCACGGTCGCCATCGTCTCGTGCGCGTGCAGGAGCGATTCGTAGATCGACGCCAGCGCGGCGATCTCGCCCATCATGATCGTCACCGCCGGATTGCCGGCGTTGCCGGTGGTCTCGTTCATGCGCTGCGCCAGCCCCATCATGAACCGCAGCTTGGTGACGTAGCGGGTCTGCGCCTGATGATTGCCCAGCGCATGCGCCGTCGTCTTCCACCACTGGTCGCGGCTGACCTCGATGTTGCGGTAGATGAAGACGTGCTCCCAGGGCACGAAGACCTTGTCGAACACCACGTAACTGTCGGATTCGTCGAACCGGCTCGACAGCGGATAGTCGAACGAACGGGTCCGCTCGCCGGCGAACGGGCGGCGCGGATAGAGCTTCACGCCCGGCGCGTTCACCGGGATCGCGACGCAGTTGGCGTAGTTCTCGTCGCCGGGCTGCAGCGGATGGATGCAGCTCAGGTGGATGTAATCCGACAGCACGCCGCCGGTGGCGAGCTGCTGCGCGCCGGAAATCACGATTCCGTCGTCGCGCTCCTTCACCACTCCGGCGTAGAGCGTCGGGTCGCTTTGCTTGTGCGCGGGCTTCGAGCGGTCGATCTGCGGCGGCACGATGGCATAGCTGAGATAGAGATGCTCGTCGCGCATCCGCTCGTAGAAGGCGAGCATGTTGTCGGCGAACGTCTGCCCGCCGGCGGCGAACACGCCGGGCACGGCCGCATAGCCGGCGAAGAACGCCGCGACGTGATCCGGCGAGCGGCCCATGAGCCCGAAGGTCGCCTCCGCCCAGGTCTCGGAGAACAGCCGTCGCGCCCGCAGGTCCGCAGGCGTCTTCGGAATCTGATAGGCGCGCAGCACCGGCTTTCCGGTCTTCGGCGAGGCGAAGGTCATGCGCTCGCGATTCTCCGGCGCGGCCGCGATGTCGTAGAGCCGCGCCAGCGAGCGCGCCGCCCCGCGGAACGCGGGGTGCGCCGTGACGTCCCCGACCGCCTCGCCGTCAACGAAAATCCGGCGACCGTCGCGCAGCGACTCGAGATACTGCGCCCCGGTGCGAAGGCCCGTAGCATCGGCCGTTCCGTGATCGGTCGTTCCCTGGACCGCCTGCGCCATGACCGGCTTCCTCCTCGTTTCCAGACGCCGAAAACCGGCTGCGGAATTTAGCTACGGTATGTAGCTATTGTGCCGGCGTCAATTCGCCTGCATGATGCCTTGCATCGGCAATGCACGGACCTCCCTGATGACGTCGCCGCGGCGGTCGAAACCTCCAAAGAAGGCCGCCGGTCCGGCCGGGGCCGCTCTCCGCGTTCCCCGCACGGTTTCGCATCCGGCCCTGCTGCGCGGCGGCAGCGACGAGGCCTTCCGTCAGGCGCTCTACCTGATGGTGCTGGCCTTCGGCCGCCTGCAATCCTGCCGCGAGGCGTTCGGACGTGCGATGGGTGCGGCCGGCGCGCCGCTGACCGGCTCGCAATATGCCGTGCTGATGGGCACCGCCTATATGCAGGAGACGGAGGGCGTTTCGATCCGTGCCCTTGCCGGGCACGTGCAGCTCGCGCCGCCGCATGTCACCACCGAGGTCGGCCGGCTGATCCGCAAGGGCCTGCTCACCAAGCGCGCCAACAGCCGCGACCGGCGCGGCGTGCTGGTGCGGCTGTCGCGGAAGGGCGAAGTCGCGTTGCTGCTAGTGATTCCGTTCGTGCGCGCGATCAACGACATCCTGTTCGAGAACGTCTCACGCCGCGACTTCGAGGCGCTGTCGCAGTTCCTGCGCGGGTTCGCACTCAACACCGAACGCGCCCTCGCCGAAGTCCGCCGCTCCGAACGCGAACGGGGCCTCGCCGCGCCCGCGCCCCGGCGCTCACGCGCCTGAGACTGCAACGACGATGGGAATCTCCATGCCGCGCCCCTCCTCCTATCTCGCCCTCGCCGCCCGCTTCCGCAGCGGCGAGACCAGCCCCGGCCGCGAGCTGGAGGCGCATCTGGCGCGGCTCGATGCCACCGAGCCCACGCTGCGGGCCTTCGTCCACGTCGCCCGCGACTCCGCGCGGGCCGCTGCGAAGGCATCCGACGAGCGCTGGAAGAAGGACGAGCCGCTGTCGCCGGTGGACGGCATGGCGATCGGCATCAAGGACATCCTCGAGACCGCGGACATGCCGACCGGCCAGGGCTCGCCGCTGTGGGAGGGCACGCACACGGGGCGCGACGCCGCATCGGTCTACGCGCTGCGCGAGGCCGGCGCGGTGATCGTCGGCAAGACCACCACCACCGAATTCGCCGCCGCCCACACCTTCGCGCCGACCACCAACCCGCACGATCCCTCGCGCACGCCCGGCGGATCGAGCAGCGGCTCAGCCGCTGCGGTGGGCGCGGGCGTGCTGCCCGCCGCGCTCGGAACGCAGGTAATCGGCTCGATCCTGCGGCCCGCGAGCTTCTGCGGCGCGGTCGGCTTCAAGCCGAGCTTCGGCGCGCTCAACCGCGCCGGCTCCTACGACGGGCTGAGCCAAAGCTCGCAAGGTGTTCTGGCGGCGACGCCCGCCGACATCTGGATCGTGGCGAGCGCCATCTCCCGGCGCGTGGGCGGCGACGCCGGATTCCCCGGCCTCGCAGGCCCCGTGCTGCCGCCGGAGCCGAAGCCGCCGCGCCGCCTCGGCGTGCTGCAGACGGCAGGCTGGACCAAGGCCACCGCGGGCGCACGCGCGGCCTTCGATACCGCGCGCCGGCGGCTTTCGGACCTCGGCGTAGAGCTAGCCGACCGCGGTACCGATCCGGACATCGAAGCGCTGGAACAGGCGATCGCCGACGCGACCCGGCTGTCACTTTCCATCAATGCCTGGGAGAGCGTCTGGATGCTCGGCAACGCGGCCGCGCGCGACGCCGGCAAGCTGAGCAAGCCTGCGCTCGACCGGCTGGCGGAGGGCCGCGCCATGACGCCGGACGATTACCGCGTCCTGCTGGCGCGCCGTCGGGCGATCCGCGACCGCCACGCCGCCACCGGCGCGCGCTTCGACGGACTCGTGGCGCTCTCCGCGCCGGGTGCGGCGCCGGTGGGTCTCGCGTTCACCGGCGACTCCAGCATGGTGGTGCCGGGCTCGCTGCTGGGCGCGCCCACGGTCTCGCTGCCGCTGCTCGCGGACGAAGGTCTGCCGCTTGGGCTGCAACTCCTGGGCCTGCCCGGCCATGACGCGGAGTTGATGGCGATTGTGGAATGGGTCTGGCAGAATTACGACTCATGACGTCAGCAGGAGCACGGAAATGATCAAGGTCCGCCGCATCGGACATGCCACGTTCGAGACGCCGGACCTCGACCGGCTGATCGACTATCACACGCAGGTCACGGGGCTCGCGCTCGTGGCACGCGAGACGGACCGCGCGTTCCTCGCCGCCCGCACCGGACAGCTCGCCGTCGAGGCCGTGCGCGCGGATGCCCCGCGTTGCGCCGGGCTGTCGTTCGAGGTGGCGGGGGACGAGGACTTCGCCGACATGGCGCGGCGTCTTGCGGCGCATGGCGTGAAGAGCGAGCTGCGCAGCGACGGCATTCCGGGCACGCCGCAGGTGCTGTCGTTCCAGGACCCCAAGGGCACGGCCATCCAGATCTTCAAGGAGTGGTCCTGCGTCGGCGCGGACGAGGCGGTCGGTGGCGTGGGCCCGCTCAAGCTCGGCCACGTCGCGTTCTTCGTGCCCGACCCGAAGGCGATCTCGGAGTTCTACGCCACCGTGCTCGGCTTCAAGGTCTCCGACTGGATCGGCGACTTCTTCGTGTTCATGCGCTGCAACGCCGACCACCATGCGGTGAACTTCATCCGCGGCGACAAGGCCGGCATCCACCACATGGCGTTCGAGCTGCGCGACTTCTCCCACCTGCAGACCTCCTGCGACCTCTTCGGGCAGAAGGACATCCCGATCATCTGGGGTCCGGTGCGGCTCGGGCCTGGCCACAACGTCGCGACCTTCCACCGCAATCCGGACGAGCAGATCGTTGAGCACTTCGCCGAGCTGGACCTGGTGAAGGACGAGGCGCTCGGCTATTTCGATCCGAGGCCGTGGCACAAGGACCGGCCGCAACGGCCCAAGGTGTGGGAGCGCCACGGCGCGGCCTTCATCTGGGGGCCGCCGCCGACGCCGGATTTCCTGCGTAGCCGGGATTAGGGCCGGATTTTTCCGGCCCTCATCGCCGGGCCGGCGCGGCCCGGCCAGCACGTTGCGTGAACGGCAATTCCCGCCTCACGCCTTCGCCTACAGCCTCTCCTCCAGAAACCGCACCAGCCGCGGCGCGAGCACACCGGAATAGCTGTCCGGCTCCTCGATCGGATCGTTGCCCCAGTAATGCGGCGCACCCGGCACGATCACCGTCCGCACGAAGTAACCCGCCTGCTTGAGCGCCAGCACGAAGGCGTCGGTGTGGACCCGCCGGTCCACCAGATCGTCCTCGGTGCCGACCGACAGATGCACCGCCACCGTGTTGCGGGCCGTCTCCGCATGGCTGATCGGCGAGGCGTCGAAGTAGAGCTGCCGGTCGTCGTACAGCGGCGCGCCGATATACAGCCCGACGTTGTTCTGCCTCGGGTTCTGCAGGTTGTAAGTCTGCCACATCGCCGCGAGGTCGTAGACGCCGTAGACGCCGGCGAACACCTTCACGCCGGTGTCGACCCCGGCGAAGGCATCGTCCGGATAGCCGTTCGCGAACGGCGGCTTGTGGCCGGCGAGCGCGGCCAGCGCCCCGACGTTGCCGCCCGCGGAATGGCCGAACACGCCGATGCGTTCCGGCGCGAGGTTGAATTCGGAGGCCTTGCCGCGCACGAACTGGATCGCGGCCAGCACATCCTGCACCGCATGCGGGAACGTCTTCTGCCCGGGCCTGGCGAGCCGGTAGCTGACCGCGAACAGCGCGATGCCCCGCGCGGCGAGATAAGGACCCCAATGAACGAAGGCGTCGCGCGCGCCCTGCACCCAGCCGCCGCCATGCACGCCGACGAGCGCCGGAAACGGTCCCTTGCCCTTCGGCAGATAGAGGTCGCCCGCCAGCGGCACGCCATCGTGCGTGGCGTAGGTCAGCCCCATGCGGGCCTCAACCGCGCCGTGCGCTCCGCCTGTGGTTTCGCCGTCCGCCATGCTGTCTCCATTCGCTGCGCCACATCGCGCCGCGGCGATCTTGATCGAGGGCCGCAGCCCGTGCAATGGGAAGATCGAAACAAACGTGAGGATCGCATGCCGACGACAGAAACGACCGACGCGGCGGCGCCGCTCGTCGTCAACGGCATTGGTCTCGAGGCGGTCGTGCGCGGCGAAGGCCGCCCTATTCTGCTCCTGCATCCCGGCATCGGTCTCGATGCGAACGCTCCCGTGCTCGACGCGCTGGCGCGCGGCGGCCGCCTGATCGCGCCGTCACATCCGGGTTTCGGCGGCTCGCCGCTGCCCGAGGGCATCTCGACGGCGGACGACCTGTCCTATTTCTATCTGGATCTGCTCGACACGCTCGACCTGCGCGACACGCTCGTGATCGGCGTCGGGCTCGGCGGCTGGATCGCCTGCGAGATCGCGACCAAGAACGCCGCCCGCCTCTCCCATCTCGTTCTCGCCAACGCCATCGGCATCAAGCCGGGCGGCCGCGAGACCCGCGACATCGTGGACATCTGGTCGATCTCGCAGGCCGAGTTCGATGCGCTGACCTGGTTCGATCCGGCGGCGGCGAAGCGCGACTACGCCACCCTGCCGCCGGAGGAGGCGCTCCGGGCCGCGCGCAACCGCGAGGCCGAGGCACGCTTCTGCTGGTCGCCCTACATGCACGATCCGAAGCTTCGCCACCGGCTGCACCGCATCCGCGTGCCCACGCTGTTCCTGTGGGGCGCGGCCGACCGCATCCTCCATGAGTCCTACGGACGCGCGTTCGCCGCGCTGGTTCCCGGTGCGCGCTTCGAGAGCATCGACAAGGCCGGCCACTTTCCGCATCTGGAGCAGCCGGCGGTGTTCGCGCAGCGCGCGCTCGCCTTCGCCGGGCGCGCGGCATGACGGGTCAGGGGAGCGGGATGCGCATCTATCACTTCACCGAGCAGCCCTATTATCCCGCGTGGGAGGGCCACGACGGCTCGCTGCGGGTCAACCTGCCCAACGAGCGTCTCGATCCGACGATCGCCGGCGACCTCTACCACCGCTTCTTCGACGAGTGGCTGCTGGCGGACGAGCTGGGCTACGACATCATGCTCAACGAGCATCACCAGACCGCGACCTGCCTGTCGTCCGCGGTGATCGTCGTCCTGTCGATCCTGGCGCGGCAGACGAAGAACGCGCGGCTGCTCGTGCTCGGCTATCCGATCGGCCACCGGCCCGACCCGCTGCGCTGTGCCGAAGAGCTTTCGATGATCGACGTGATCTCACGCGGCCGGCTCGACATGGGTTTCGTCAAGGGCGTGCCGTTCGAGTTTCCGGTGTCGAACCAGAACCCGGTCGGCGTGATGGACCGCTTCTGGGAGGCACACGACTTTATCCTCAAGGCGATGACCCACCGTGGCGTGCCGTTCAACTGGGAGGGCGAGCACTTCCACTACCGGCACGTCAACATCTGGCCGCGGCCGGTGCAGCAGCCGCACCCGCCGGTGTGGAGCACCACCGGCAGCAAGGCGCAGGCGAAGCTGCTGGGCGAGAAGGGCTACGTCATGGCCACGCTCGGCAGCGGCTACGGCACCCGCCCGCTCTACGACGCCTATCGCGAGGGCTATTTCGCCGCCCACGGCCGGCCCGCAGGCGCGGACCGTCTCGCCTATCTGGGGCTGGTCGCGGTCGCGAACGACGAGGCTGAGGCGCGCCGTCGCGGCGAACTGGTGGCGGGCTATCTGCGCACCTCCGGCATCGTGCACCCGCCGTTCCGCAATCCGCCGGGCTATCTTTCGGTCGAAGACAACGCGCGTATCCTGCGCGGCGAGAAGGGTCCCGGCGCGCGCACAAAGGACGGCCGCAGCGTGGACATGCACCACGGCAGCGTGCAGGACCTGATCGACGCCGGCATCCTGTTCTGCGGCACGCCGGACCAGTGCTTCGAGCAGATCCGCGGTTTCTGCGACGATTGCGGCGGCATGGGCAACCTGCTGATGATGGGCCATGCCGGCCATCTGACGCACGAGGACACGGTGGACAACCTCACGCTGTTCGCGCGCGAGGTCATGCCGCGGCTGAAGGCCCTCAAGCAGCCGGCGGGCGAGACCGCGGCGGCTTAGTCGAGGCGGGCATGCCGGCCTGTCGCTCTTCGCTGGTGGGCGAGCGACTGCTTCAACCACAGCCGTCATCGCAGGGCCGCCGCGAAGCGGCGTGTCCCGGCGATCCCGCTCAGGCAGGCAACGTGCTTTCCCAAGCGGGATGCCCGGCACAGGGCCGGGCATGACGTGGCGGGGGAAACCCGACCATGACGGGATGGTTGGGTCGCCGCCCCCTACCCTCTCGCGTATTTCCCGCGGCCGAAGAAGCGGTCCTTGTTGTCGTCGGTCGCAGTCTCGCGGCTGGACTTGATGTCGGCCTGCTTCGCGATCATCGTCTTGACCGCCGGCCGCGCCGCGATCTCGTCGAACCAGCGCTTCAGGTTCGGCTTCTCCTCCAGCTTGATGCCATGCGCCTGGTGCTGGCGGAGCCAGGGGAAGGTCGCCATGTCGGCCACCGTGTATTCGTCGCCGCCGAGGTATTTCGCTTCGCCGAGCCGGGTCTCCAGCAGGTCGTAGAGCCGCAGCATCTCGGTCCGGTAGCGGCTGAGCGAATATTCGTTGCCGAGCTTGGGCGCGAACAGGTTGAAGTGGGTGAAGTTGCCGAACGCCGGGCCCAGGCCCGCGACCTGGATCATGAGCCACTGGATCGCGTCGTACTTCTTCGCCTGGTCCTTCGGCAGGAACTTGCCGCTCTTCTCGGCGAGATAGAGCAGGATCGCACCCGACTCGAACACGGTGTAGGGCTTGCCGCCAGGTCCGTCGCGGTCGACGATCACAGGGATCTTCAGGTTGGGGTTGAGCCTGGCGAACTCCGGCGTGTGGTTCGCGCCGGCCCAGACGTCCACGGGCTTGAACTCGTAAGGCAGCCCGGTCTCCTCCAGCATGATAAAAATCTTCTGCACGTTCGGGCTGGTCAATCCGTAGAAGTCGATCATGGCCGTTTCCACCAGAGTTGCTGTGCCGCCGATGGCACGGCGGCTTGCGCGCCGCGCGCGTCGCCCGCGGATCGCGGGCGGCCGGCGGTGGGACGCAGCCTAGAGCATGATCCCGAAACGCGGGAGCCCGTTCCGGACCGCGGATCGCGTCCCTCGCCGCGCTCGCCCGCCGGTTGACAGAGCCCAGCCTGCCTGAAAACCTTCGGACGCGACGGCCCGCCTCAAAATAACGGGGCTGCGCAGGGGAAACGTCGCGGGAAGCACGCATGCCGGACGAGTCGGGCATCGGGCGCGGATGGCCAACGGCATGATCGCGCGCCGCGATGAAGGGTGTGCACGCGGACCGGAGCGGGTTCGCAGCATGCCGCGGCGATTGTCCGTGGAAAGCCCCTGACATGGACGGCGTCGCCGCGGAAGCGGCCTTCATGGCCGGGGCTGCCGCCAAGGCGTTCTTCGCCCTGATGGAGCCGCATCGCCTGATGTTCCTGGCGCTCGGCTGCATGATGGGATTGGTGCTGGGCATCGTCCCCGGCATCGGCGGGCTCACCGGCACCGCCATGCTGCTGCCCTTCACCTTCGCGATGGACCCCTACTCCGCCTTCGCGCTGCTTCTGGGGCTGGGCTCCACCATCTCGACCGGCGATCCGATCCCGGCCGTGCTGTTCGGCGTGCCGGGCGGCGCGGGATCGGCGGCCACGGTGCTCGACGGCTATCCGATGGCCAAGCGTGGCGAGGCCGGCCGCGCGCTCAGCGCCTCCTACATGTCGTCGATGATGGGCGGCATCTTCGGCGCGGCGCTGCTGGCGATCTCGATCCCGATCCTGCGGCCGGTGATGCTTTACCTCGGCTCGCCGGAGCTGCTCGCCTTTTCCATCCTGGGCATATCGATGGTGGCCGTGCTGTCCGGCAACGCGCCGCTGCGCGGCGTCGCCATCGCCTGCTTTGGCATCATGATCGCGATGATCGGCTCCGACCCGCAGACCGGCACCATGCGCTGGACCTTCGACCTGCTCTACATGTGGGACGGCCTGCCGCTGACGCCGCTGCTGCTCGGCCTGTTCGCGCTGCCGGAGCTGTGCGACCTGCTGATCGGACGCACCACGATCTCCAGGCCGATCGACAAGCGGGACATCTACAAGGGCCAGTGGCAGGGCGTGAAGGACTGCATGCAGAACTGGTGGCTGATCGTGCGCTGCGGCTGGATCGGCGGCGGCATCGGCTCGATCCCCGGCATCAGCACCTCGGTCATCGACTGGCTCGCCTACGGCCACGCGCTCAAGACCGAGAAGGGCGCGGCGCAGACCTTCGGCAAGGGCGACGTGCGCGGCGTGATCGCCTCCGAAAGCTCGAACAATGCCAAGGAGGGCGGCGCGCTGGTGCCGACCATCGCCTTCGGCGTGCCGGGCAGCGCCAGCATGGCGATACTGCTCGGCGCGTTCCTGATCCACGGCCTGGTGCCGGGTCCGGACATGCTGCACAAGAACCTCGACATCACCTACACGATGGTCTGGTCGGTGGCGCTCGCCAACATCCTGGGCGCGGGCCTGTGCTACGCCTTCAGCCCGCAGTTCGCGCGGCTGGCCACGCTGCGCTACACGCTGATCCTGCCGGCCGTGCTGGGCGTGGTCTATATCGGCGCGTTCGAGGCGTCGCGGAGCTGGGGCGACCTGATCGCGCTGCTCGCGTTCGGCGTGATCGGCTGGCTGATGAAGCAGAACAGGTGGCCGAGGCCGCCGCTGGTGCTGGGCCTCGTGCTGGGCGACAGCATCGAGCGCTACCTGTTTATCTCGGTCGAGCGCTACGGCTTCGCATGGCTGTGGCGGCCGGTGGTCGCGGTGCTCCTGGTCATGGCGATCATCGGCATCACGCGCCCGCTGATCCAGGACTATCGCCGGCAGGGCGGCCTCGCCGGGATGATACGCGGCTTCGGTGCGCCGCAGTTCAGGCCGGACCAGATCTTCACGCTCGCGTTCCTGTGCGTGATGACTATCCTGGTTGCGCTGGCTCTCCCCTGGCACCCCAGCGCCAAGCTGGTGCCACTGGTCGTGGGCGGCATCGGGCTCGCGATGGCGGCCCTGAGCCTGCTCAACGATCTGTGCCGCAGGCCGGAAGCGGCAGCGGCGGCTGCGGCCGACACGGCGGGCGGGGCCACGCAGCCGGACGCGGGACGCATCCACATGGACATCACCTCCGACACCGGCCACCTGCCGATGCGGACGGTGGTAACGCGGGCAGGCATCTTCTTCGGCTATCTGGTCGCCTTCATGGCCTCGATGTTCGCGATGGGGCTGATCCCGACCGTGGCGATCTTCATGGTCGCGTTCATGCGGATCGAGGGCCCGGAGCGCTGGAGACTGGCGCTGGCCTATTCGGCGGTTCTGACGCTGGCCATTGTCCTCATCTTCGACCGCTTCATGTCGGTGCCCTGGCCGCCGACGCTGCTCGGACAGTGGGTTCCCGCGCTCAAGTTCATTCCCTCCGTGTGACCCGTCCCGACGCGACACATGGCGACGCTGCGGCAATCCGCTGCGGTGCATGAAAGCCACTCCGGCGTCCAATTCACAATTCGCAACCCAGGCTCGGGTTTATTCCGGGGGTCCGGCGTTGTATGAATGTCGTCAGGATATATTTCGGGTTCTGGTGCCGGTTTCTCGGCTTTTTGGAGATGTCGTGATGCAGCGGAAGCGCTTCGACCAGTGGCTCGCCAGCGCAGCGGTGGCCGCAGCCCTGACCGTCACGGCCGGCGGCACCGTTCTCGCCCAGTCCGCGCCCCCGGTCGAAGCCGGTGTTCCGGTTCCCGACACCAGCCCGCTGCCGCCGCCCACCGTGGCCGACATTGCGCCCTCCCCTGCTCCGGCTGCCGCACCGGCCGAGCCCGTCAGAGCCGAGCCCGTCGCGGCTGCTCCTGCGCCGGCGGCCCCTCCCGCTCCGGAGGTGGCCGCCACCGCGCCCGCCGCGGCTCCCGCCCCGGCCTCCGAGGCCATCGCCGCTCCGGTGCCGACCCCGCAGCCGCGCCCTGCGGTTGCGACCGCGCCCGCAACTCCTGCGGAGACCACCGGCGCCGTCGCCCCGGCCGCGGCGGAAACCACCACGGCCGCCGCCGACGCCGCCATCGCGGACAAGCTGCGCGAGCTGAGCGCCGGCAAGTTCGACCGGATTCTGGGCCGCCGCGACCGCACCGGCGTCGAAGCCTTCTACAACGGCCGCAACTTCGCCCCGCTCTGGGTCGCCCAGGGCGCGCTCAGCGAGCGCGGCAAGGCCGTGGCCGCCTATCTCGCCGGCGTCGAGGCTGACGGCCTGGAGGCTGCCGATTATCCGGTTCCCGAGTTCAAGGCCGGTAGCGAGCCGGACGCGCTGGCCGAGGCCGAAATCCGACTGACCGACGCGGTCCTCGGCTTCGCCCGCCATGCCCGGATGGGCCGCGTGCATTTCACGCGGCTGGCCGCCGACGTCGAATACGACCTCAAGCGGCCCGATCCGGCCGAGGTGCTGGCGGCGCTGGCCGCGACCTCCGACGCGGGCGCGGTTCTCGACGCGATGCAGCCGCAGCACAAGGGCTACAAGGCGCTGAAGGCCAAGCTCGCCGAGGCCCGCAAGGCCCAGGGCGACACCGCCGCGCCGCGCATTGCCAGGGGCCCGATGCTGCGCATCGCCAAGAACAAGCAGGGCCGTGAGGTCATCCCGAACGACCCGCGCGTGCCGCTGCTGCGCGAGCGGCTCAGCGTGCCCGGCGACACCGCGAGCACGGCCTACGACAAGCCGGTGGCCGACGCCGTGGCCCGGTTGCAGAAGGAGCGCGGCCTGCCCGCCACCGGCCGGCTCACCGACGCCACGGTGGACGCGATCAACGGCCCGCGCCGCGACCGCGACGTGGACATCATCATCGCCAACATGGACCGCTGGCGCTGGATGCCGCGCGACCTCGGCAACATGCACGTGATGGTCAACATTCCGGACTACACGCTGGAGGTGGTGCGCGACGGCAAGCGGGTCTGGAAGACCAGGATCGTCGTGGGCAAGCCGAGCCAGGCCACACCGATCATGACGGCGGAGATGAAATTCATCACCGTCAATCCGACCTGGAACGTGCCGCCGTCGATCATCCGCAACGAATACCTGCCGGCGCTGGCCTCAGACCCGAACGTGCTGGACCGCATGGGCCTCAAGATCGCGCACAACGCCGACGGCACCGTGCGCATCTGGCAGCCGCCGGGCGACCGCAACGCGCTCGGCCGCATCCGTTTCAACTTCCCCAACAAGTTCCTGGTCTACCAGCACGACACGCCGGACAAGAACCTGTTCGCGCATTCGCGCCGCGCCTACAGCCACGGCTGCATGCGGGTCGAGGATCCGCTGAAGTACGGCGAGGTCCTGCTGTCGCTGGTGCGGCCGAACGACGGCTACTCCGCCGAGCGGCTGCGCAAGATGTTCGGCGGCTCGGAGATCAACATCCAGTTCCCGCAGCACCTGCCGGTCCACCTCACCTACCAGACCGCGTTCGTGGACGACGCCGGCAAGCTGGCGATCCGCGAGGACATCTACGGCCGCGACGCCCGCATGATCGCCCAGATGAAGGGCGCCGAGCGCCGGGTGGCGGACGTGCCGATGGAGCGGCCGCGCAACACCTCGGCGGTGCCGGTGCGGGCCGCGCCCGGCACGGTGCCTGGGGTCGCGAGCAACCGCGGCGGCGGCTGGAACAGTGGGCCGAGCTTCTTCGACCGCCTGTTCGGCGGCGGCTTCCAGGAGCCCGCCCCGCCGGCGCAGCCGCGGGCCCGCACCACCCGGACCAGCGAGCGCGCCGCCGACCGGAACGGCAACCGGGTCCGGTAACCGGGACTGACGGGCAAAGCCCGAAAATCCCCAGAAATCGCGAAAGAGGAAAGGCCCGCTCCGGCGGGCTTTTTCATGCCCGTATGCGGCCCTCACGTTCTGGACAGGCCCGAAGCAAGTCTCTATAAAGCCCCGGCTTTCCGAGCCTGCCGCTGGTGGGTCAGGATGCCCAGGTAGCTCAGTTGGTAGAGCATGCGACTGAAAATCGCAGTGTCGGTGGTTCGATTCCGCCCCTGGGCACCAACAGATCAGTCCAATACGGTCCGACGCTGTCCCGCGACGTCCATTAACTTACTGATAAAATAGGTTTTTTTGGTTCAAAATCGGTCCGAGCAAGTCCGGTGTCGGCCGGTTGCTTCCGGACTTTCCGTGGGCATACAAGTAGGCATCGAAAGCCCCTGATGCCCACGGTGCCTACATGGCGTTGAGCGAAATGGCCGTTCGAAACGCAAAACCGCGCGAGCGGGACTACAAGCTGTTCGACGGCGGCGGCCTACATCTTCTTGTAAGGACGAACGGGTCTCGTCTTTGGCGGCTGGCCTATCGCCACCAAGGCTCTCCGCGCCAATTGGCCTTCGGGCCTTACCCCGTGGTTTCGCTTGCCAACGCTCGGCAGCAACGAGACGACGCGAAGCGGGTGCTACGAGCGGGCCAAGATCCATCGCTCCTACGACGGCAGGAAAGGGACCTAGCAGCCGTTGCCGCCCGGAACACGTTCGGCGAAGTCGCCAAGGACTTCATCCAGAAGATGTCCAACGAAAACCAATCAGCGAAGACCGTGGCGAAATACCGCTGGATGCTTGAGGACCTCTCAGCGCCACTGACGTTGCGACCCATTACCCAGATTACGGCCGCTGAGATTTTGGTGGTGTTACAGAAGATCGAAAAAAGCGGCCGGCGTGAGACTGCCCGCCGCATGCGCAGCACCATTAGTCGAGTCTTCCGTTTCGGAGTCGCCACCTTGCGTGCGTCGGCGGACCCGACCCATCTCCTGCAAGGGGCGCTTGCGGCCCCGGCGGTGAAGAGTCGTGCTGCCGTGACCAACCCCAAAGAGGTCGGCGGCCTGCTACGCGCAATCGACGGTTACGAAGGTTGGCTTCCTCTGCGGACGCTGCTTCAATTCCTCGCACTGACATTCGTGCGGCCCGGCGAGGCGCGGCTTGCCGAATGGAAAGAGATCGACTTCAAGAAGGCGGTGTGGTCGATCCCGCCCGAGCGCATGAAGATGCGGCGTCCACATGATGTGCCGCTATCGCGGCAGGCGGTTGAAGTGTTGCACAAGGTTCATTCGTTCTCAGGCGAAAGTAAGTTCGTGTTCCCCTCTGTGCGAGTCAAGGATCGAGTTTTGTCTGATAACACATGCAATGCGGCGTTGCGCCGGATGGGTTTTGAGCAGAATGAGATGACGGCACACGGCTTCCGGGCGATGGCCAGCACGAACCTCCATGAACGCGGCTATGTGCATGATGTGATCGAGACCCAGTTGGCTCACCTTGTCGGCAGCGATGTCAGCCGGGCCTACAATCGGGCGCTCTACTGGCCTCAGCGCGTCGAGCTTATGCAGGCGTGGGCCGATATGCTCGACGAGTTCCGAACTAGCTCTGTTAATCGCTGAATCCGACCGAACTGCAAATCAAAAGTTTTGGACAGTCCGAGCGATTCGACGAAGGCTAAAGACTCGCTGCGTGGCACCGATGCCTCGCCCAACAGAAATGCCTCGCAAATGTAATCGGAAACAAGATGAATCAGCTTACAGCCGCGGCGACCTGCTAGAATAACGGCGGGCGATGACGCACGATTGGGGCATCGCATCAACTCGCAACTGGAGTTCTGACTTGCGCATTTCCTCCGAAGACAATTGGCTACAAGAATATGCAGAATTCTTACTCAACAACGATAACAGAAAAAGTGATCGAGCGGTTGCGCTACTTGAATTCCAAACTAGAGTATATCTAGGTCACTGGTGTGTTATTTATGCAAATGAATATGCTGTTCTTAAAATTGCCCAGAATTTTTTGACACAGAAAATAAGTTCTAAGCTTTTGGGTAGCTTCATCAAACGTAATTTGCAAACAAGGCCACGATCTCCGCGCGCCCATACAGAAATTGATTTAAAGGAAGAATGCCGAACTGCGATAGCGGAAGCATATTGGGTGAGCAGCATGATCGATTTTACATTGCGCTTTCAGGCTCATTCAAAAGACCTTTCGCCGCTCCTTCAGACGAAGAGCAAACCAGGCAGTACAATGGCTAGGCAGGTGGTCTGCGTATCCAGAAGCTATCGCAGGCCTGTATCTTACAAAGGGCACGGCAACAAGCCTGCCACGGTAGGACGTCGACCCTTAATCGATATATGGAAAAAATACAAAAATTTAGCTCCGCTTATTTATTTGCTTCGTATTAACGGGCTTGAGCCGAGTTTTTACATGAATTCTGTTCTTGATGAAATAAAACAAGACAGAGCAATTAGAAATCTTTTTGCAAGTTACAACGCTTTAATCGATCGCCTCGCGACCGCGGGTTATAAGTCAAAGTTTCCTTCACTGGATATTGAATCGAAGAATTTAGCACCGGCAGATTTTGACGAGCCCGAATTCGCTGCTGACGTAATTGAGGCCATAAAGAACTACGATCCATCAAACAATGAATATGCACCAAAGTAAAACTAGGCACGCATTCTTCTCCTTGCTTACTTGCTTTGACAGTCGACTCGGACCATCAAATGAAAAATAGACGCGCGTGTTCAGCGTGATCACGAATATTGCTGAATCCGGAATTCAGTAGCGGATTACTAGCGGCATATGGTCTTAATAAGCAATCTGTAATCGCTGGAGCCAGCAACGTATCTGATTCACGTTTCTTGGTCTCGCTGGCAATACCGATCCCCGATGAGCCGTAAAGGGATTATTACAAAACGATCGACCGCTCGCGGGCAGTCGCACGACAAAATTTCACGCCTTGACCGACTAAGTGGCGACTTTGGTGTCCTGCTGCTGTCATTCACCAACATCAACGACGTCGCACTCACTCCAGCGTTGCTTGTCGCGGGCGCATTAAAGAGCCTGAGTGCCGACCAGGACACCTGCGTAAACTGAACTTTGAACCGTCACACAAGAAAGCGCAGTCGTCCTGTCGGCCGCCAGCCCCGTTCAGCCGACTACCCGTGACAGAGACTTCTCTGCAAACAGCGAAACCTGCTTGAGCGCGGATTTGCCTGTCCAGGGGATTTCCGCCCCCTCCAAAGCCACTGCGACCGAGCCGCCAAAAGCTTTCTCACTCGCGTCTTGATCGTCGCCCCTCATCTGACGGCTCAACTAGGGCAACCGAAAATGCCCTAAGCACATTCACGCGCGCTTAGTAAGCCTGGGGGCAATGCCCTACATCGACCCCACGACACCAGAAGTGGGGCTCGAACATGTCGACCTTCGACGATTTACCGGCCACCGGCCTCGTGCGGCTGCCGCAAGTTATTGCGCCGCTGGGACCTGTTCCCGTCTCGCGATCCACGCTGTGGGCCTGGATTGCCGCCGGACGATTTCCTCCCCCGCAGAAAATAGGACCGCGCGTCAGTGCATGGCGCGTTTCTGAGGTCCGGGAATTTCTACGCGGCGAATGGTCTTCGAGACCGGCACCACAAATGGGTGAAGCACCAACCGGTTCTGACTCGCAGGGCCGCTTACAGAGATTTCCAAACCGCCGCCGATAAAAAGCGGTTAGGCGCGGCATCGCCGTTTTCATGCAGCTACCAACCCGCAACCAAAGGAGCGTCAAGTGACCAATTTCGATTCCTACTACGAAGATAAAAATTTTACTCTGCTCCCGCATGAGCCCAATCAGGACGAACGCTCAGCGAGGCAGCATCAACATGTAATGACCCTTCGGCGGAACTCGTTCGGGTCCCGAGAAGAACGCGATCAACTGGCTAACAAATTGAAGTCCTGCAAATCCGCCGCGCGGTGTAAAAGTGCCGCCTGCGTTGATTGCAGTAAAGCGTATCAACGCAAGTGGGTGGGTTCACTTCTCCCGGAAAGTTCTCGTAAGGAGCTTTTCGCGTGCACGCTCGTTCTTAATGAACTAGCCGTCCCGATGGGCAAGCTGTCAACGACTAGCTTCGCGAAGATTAAAAAGTGCATTCAGCAATTTTTTGACGAAATCGGCTGGATCGGACCCGCTCGCGGGGCCATAGACCTTTGTCTATGGGTCGACGGAGATCAGGCCCTGCCGACAGTCTGGATGCCTCATTTACACTTCATCACCACCGCAAGGTCCGCAAATCGCTTAAAGGAACTCTTCGCAAGGTCGAGGAGCAAAGGAAAGCGGGTTTATCGTCCCCTTCTGTGCAAGCCAATCAAGGACGCACACCGGCAAATTCATTACGTCTTCAAATTCGCACTCGTAAGGACCATCGCTTTCAAGGCAAAAACCCGCTCGGCACGGCCCACCGAGCAGGCGCTTACCAGCGCTGAACTGACGGAGGCGTTGCTCTGGCTCGGCAAAGAAAAGGCTTCTGACCGAATTCTTGTGAAGAAGAGGCCTACACCAAACGCGGCCTCCATGAAGGGAGATACCAGCAATACGACCGCTATGGTGGCAAAAACAGGCAATGTGCCGTCACATGGTGTGTCGGGCGCTGCTACACTGCAAACCCAAGTTGCCGCTGCCACGCACACCAAGGCACCACAGGGTGTGCAGGTGAGCAAGCTCAGCATGAGCGCCCAAGCGGCCCAGCGAGCAGGTGAGCAGTCACTGCTCACCCCTCGCACGAACCCGTCGCCGAAAGTGACGGCGGTCATCCACGATGTTGACAAGGATCTTTATTCTTTGGAATTCATGTTCTCCCTCCTCACCGGAGACACTGGTAAAGTTGTCATCCCGCGTGCAGCAGATACGAGGAAGATTTTCGATGAGCTGCGCAATAGAGGCGCCGCGCTTCCTCCGGCGTATGGTGCAGCCAAACCAATAATCGATCAGGCCCTCAATGAGGGTTCTCAAACCTGCCGCCGTGTCACCGGAAGATGTGGATGGCACGATGACCAGTTCGTCACGCCGAGTTGGAATATAGGAGGGAAGCTAAAATTCTCCGAACCGACCTCCACAGAATTTGTGGCGAAAGGCACACTCCAGGAATGGAGAGCAGGCTTGCAAACGGCGTGTGCTGCGTCGCCCTACCTGGAATTTGCGATCGGCTGCGCATTTGCTGCCCCCCTACTGCATATGCTCGGCGAACAGGAGGGAGCGGTATTTCATTTCGCGGGTGAAAGCTCCACCGGCAAGTCCTTGGCTATCCGCGCGGCGAATTCCACGCTACGGCGATCTGGAAAATCCGATATTCCCACGTTTGACTCAACCCCAGCATCACTAGATGAGCTGCTAAACAGAAGTAGTGATATGCTCGTTTGTGTGGACGAACTCGGTAGGGCCTGCGGCGATGCGAGCGCCATCGTCCGAGATTTTGCCTATCGATCTGCCAGCGGAAGCGGCCGGCGGCGTTCGAGTGTCGTCCAAGACGCGATGCCAAACTTGAAGTGGCGCGTGATGGGCCTTACCTCTGGCGAGGAGTCGTTGGACGACTATGCCCGCGCTTCGGGTGAAAAACTGCGGCTCATCGAAATTCCGGTTCCATCGTCCTCACGCGGCGGAATCTTTGCTGCTGTCGCCGATAAAGCGCGCCGCACTCAGCTTGCTCAACAGGTCGAGGCGACAATCGCCGCACATCACGGACTTGCGTTGAGGAAATTTGTCCAGCACCTCTCTCTCAACCGCAAAATAGCCACTGCTAGGACCAAGTCGCACGTCGACAAGTTTATGATCGCCGTCTCTCCCGGGGGGGCGTGGGAGGAACGTTTAGCGAAAAAGTTTGCATTCGTTTTTGCTGGCAACGCCGAGGCAGCAAAGGCTGGGGTTGCGCCTTGGAAGCCCGGCAAGTGCATGATAGCGGTCAAGAAAATGTATAATCGCGCGATTAGACTGGTGCGAAGTGAGAAAGGCTATAAAACTTTCCTGGAAAAGGTTAGGCGTGAATTGGGTAATTTACCCCCAATTGAAGCTCAATCGCGCGATCCGGGAGAACCCTCTTCTGTAGGGTTTCAACGGCATGATAACGAACATGGTCGGATGATCGTTCTGGCCCAGAAGTGGGTGAATCAGATCCTCGGCACCGACTATACTCGGTGCATCCGCAACTTGAAGGCTCGAGGGATTCTCATAAGCGGCGCGGATGGAAAATTAACCAGACAGGTCGCTGTTGCTAACGAACGAAGAAGATGGATTTGTCTTAGACAGCCTCTAGTTTGAGCTGGGAAAACTAACAATTGAGGACGCCGGGGATCCCCCCGGCGTTTTCGTTAAAGCAAAACCGCACCTGTCGGTCAGGAGTTTAGGTAAGCGCTGCATATGATCTCGTAGAAATGATAAAACGAGCGCTTAGCTCGATCTGGATCGCTTCGAAGCTTTTCGTGATTTAGCGGCCAGAAAAAGCGCATTGGCGATCAAAAAATCTTCCTTCTTCTTTTCGGCTTTGATCTCAGCCGCGAGCCATTTCGGCGACAGGCCCCGGCCGACCAGGTTTCGCCGTTCGGCCCGCGATATTTGGCTGCGACCTTGCCGCGTTTTGCCGGCGACCGGCCCTTTCGACGAACTGGGCGGTCTGCACCACCCAGCCGCGCCAGCTGTCGCCGCAGTTCGGAAGCGCGTGTGGAGAGAACATTGGTGATCTGGTCGCGAAGCTCGATCAGAGCTTCAACCGACATCGAGGCAATCGATTTCTTGGCCATTGTATTGGTCTACTTTATTTCGGTGGCAGGCATTTCACGGTAGCACCGTATTCGGGCGGCGAAGCCACAACAATTGTCTTGACCGCGGCTATACGCCCTCGCCTACGCACCTCGCGTGCGAAACCGTAATCACATCGGTCGGGATGAGAAACTCCTGGATTGGGCCCTGGAGCTCATTCAACCGTGTCTGCTTCTGGCGCCGCAAGATTTCTTGAAAAAAACCCTCGAAACAGCTCGCCGGCGTGGCGTTGATCGGGCGGTCCAGCAACACGACAGCGGGCCTGTTTTCGATTACTTGCTAGAGCTGTTTCAATATCAGGGCATTTCAGACGCGGCCGCCCATGCGTTCATCGAAAAGCACGGTTCAGGGTCGTGGCACAGCATCGAGGACTCGCTGAAAGCCGGCGCCGATTGCCCGCAGCTTGCGAGCTATTGGCACTTCGACCGATGCGGCTACGCCAAATCCGCCCATTCATGCCTGCACAGCGAGCTTTTAGGGCGTTGCCCGCTTCCGCTCCTTCCCTTGCGCAAAGGCGTACTCAACCGGTTGGCCTATAGCCTGTATCTGTTCGTGCGGGACATCTGCGACGGCGACCTGGTCGGCTGGATCGACTCAAGGCTGCAAGACGCCGATTGCGCGGGCGCGGTCGAGCAGAGAAGCGCCGCATTGCGGCAGGCGCTGCTGGATCCCATGCGGCACATTCACGGGGTCTCCGACAAGGTCCTGGCGCTGGGCCTTGCGAACCTGCTGCTCGGCGGAGATTCCCGGCGCGAGCTGTGGCGGATCGCCGGAGCCGGCATGATCGTCGTCGACACCCTCATGCACAACTTCTTCCACCGAACCGGAATGCTCGAACGGGTTGGCGCGGAACATCCATACGGCGACGGCTGCTATCTGCAGGGCGGCTGCCTCGGCCTGCTGGAATCATTATCTGGGCGGATCGACGCGAGGCCGTTCGGACCGGGCTATCCCGCTTATTTTCCACGGTTCGTCCAACACGCGATTTGGCTGTTCTGCGCCCAAGGCGGCCAGGATATCTGTAACGGCAATCAAATCGACGACAGAGCAAAATGCCTGAACTGCCACTGTCCCAATTTCCCGATTTGCGGCCGGGTGCCGCTGCATCGCTGAAACCGGTTTCGTATATTTTGAGCGGTTTTTGGCATAAATGCCTGGGCATAAATATGATTTTTTGCCTTGGTCGAATCGTCGGGTTTCGATAGCATTATTTCGTAAAATCGCGGCCCAGCCGAAAACCATCAGGTTTGCGGCCGGCCACCGTCACGCAATCCAAGGGACCCCTCGCGGGTCCCTTCTTCGTTTCAGGAGCTCTCATGGCGAAATCCCCAAAATCCGCAAAACCCGATAATCAGACTTCGGTCGTTCTGATTGGATTTGACGACAACGGAAAACCCCGGGCCGCCCGGTTTGCCGGCACGCAGGCAAGCCAGGCGAACAAGGCCGCGGCCCTGATGAATCTCACCGTGGTGACGGTGACCGACCCTCTTCGCGAGCAAGCTCTGAAGCTGCCCGCCGGCCGCCTCTATGCCACCGGTAAAGGCTTCGTGCCGACCGTGCGCCGGCCGCTGTTCGACAAGTTCCTCGAAGCTGCCGGCGTGAGCATCGACTTCGTCTCGCAGCCGGATGCCGCAGAGGAAACCGGCAACATCGACGTGCCGTCCGACTGGAATTCGATCGCCGCGGGACATCTGGTGCTGGCCGACGCAGGCGGCCAGAACGGCTGGTGGGAAGCCATCGTCGAGAGCGTGGAAAGCGACGCCGTCACCTTGCGATGGCGTGGTTATCCGAAGGATCCCATCATCCGGCGCAACCGCCGGGATTTGGCGCTGCTGAGCCCGAAGTTTGCGGAAGCCGATCAGGCGGCGGGTGAGTAGGATGCGGCAGGCCACGGCATCAACCGGTCACGCCGGCACCATCCGTCGCCTCAACGACGCGTTCCGGCGTTCGCTATGCGGCGACCAGGTCGTCATCACCCAAGGGCTCGCCGCGACGGGCGGGCCTTTCGTGCAGATGGCGGTGAATATGGTTCGTCGGTTCGACGCCTTCGACCCGGACAACGACCCTCACGGCGAACATGACTTCGGCTCGGTCGAAATCCAGGGAACGAGGGTCTTCTTCAAAATCGATTATTACGACCCGACGCTCGCCTCCGGTTCGGAGAACCCGGCCGACCTGAAACTCACGTCACGGATCATGACATTGATGCTGGCAGAGGAATATTGAAGGAGGAATATTGATGCCGAAAGAAACGCGCCGTCATATTATTCTTTTTGGCCTCGATAAAAAGTCCCGACCGCACGGCTCCAGGTTTCCGGAAAAGGCATCGAAAAGAGTTAAATCCGCCGCCGAAATCATGGGGTTTCAATTTGCGCTGGCCGAAACCCCAAAATTGGCTGAAATTGCCGCCCACCTGCCCGAGGGTCGGTTTTTCAAAAGCGGTCGGGCATTTACCCCCTATATGGGCCGGGTTTTATACCGCCGCCTTTTAAAAGCCCTGCCAGCACCGATTATGCCGACCCCTAGGCAGGGTAGCGGGCACCCCCGTTCGCCGCACCAGCGCCCGCCTGAAGGCGACTGGTGGCCTGCCGGGGTAGTAGCCCCACCCCGACACCCGGCCGGCAGCGCCAAATACCCTCAAAGGTTGCATATCTCCCAACAAGCACGCGGTCAGGTGGTGCTGGCCTCGACCGGCCCCCGGGCTGGCTGGTGGCCCGCCCGGGTCGCCCGGGTCGTGCCGCCGCTGCTGATTTTGCAATGGCTTGAGCCTGAAGGCCACCCCGCATTCGTGCGGCGCGCCGACCAGGTCGCGCTCCTGCATCCAGCCGCCCCCGCGCTGGCTTGAACAACGCCACGTTCCGAAAGAAGCGGTTGCAGGTAACGACCCAGCGCGGGTATTCGCGAACTCGTCCATTGTCGCTCGCGGCCAGAACTCGAAAGCCATGCCTGGATCGACAAGGCCGCATGCGCGTCTGCCGGCGACGCGAATTAACAGGTAAGGCAACGGAGTGATCGCCCGAACGTGAGGCCACATGAAACTGATTTACCCAGACATTCAGAATTCGGCTCGAAGCTGCGAGCTAAAAGACCGCCAGGGCGCTGTCATCGGCCGCTTGCGCGCCCGTGGCGGCCGAACCGAAGTTCGCGATCCACAGAACAATCTCAGGGGTTGGTTCGACGAGAGAAGCGGCAACACGTTCGACAGCCATCATCGCCTTATTGGATCAGGCAACCTGCTCGCCCTGCTGCTCAACCCCACCGACATGCTGAAAGCAGATTTAGCTAGGCAGCGGCACTGATCGTCGCCGCTTTCGACGACAAGCGCGCGTCAATAGGCAAGATTGCCACTCTGGGAAACGCGCACTCTTCACTCCTTCGGCTTGCGACCAGGCTTGAGCGATGGAGGCTTCTTCGATCCGGGAGTCGGCTCAACGAAGAAAGCTGAGATATGAGCGTCGAGCGCTGAACCTAAGCGTTCAAGTGTTTCGACAGTCGTGTTCTCCCGGCCTCGTTCGATACGGCCGATATACGACGGCTCAAAATCCGCAGCCAGCCCCAAAGCTTCCTGGGAAACGCCTTTAGCGACCCGGAGACGCCGCAGATTCCAACCGACCAGTGCACGAGCCTTCATGACCCGAAAGCACGTCACTTGCCCTGACTAAAACCAGGCAATATAAGTTCAGATTTAAACGCGGCGAATGAACGTCTTCGTGCGACCTAACGGGGGGTGGGGGTCATGAGAGCCTATTTAGACGCGCTGCAGCGGTATTTTGATTTCAGGGGGCGCACCAGCCGGTCCGGCTACTGGCTGTTCGTGCTCGTCAACCTTGCCGTGGCAATTGTGGCGTTCGTGCTCGACAACACGCTGAATCTTAATTCCGATTCAGGGGTCGGGCCCTTCTTTGTCCTGGTCTACATCTCGCACCTCATCCCTCAACTGTCCGCTCTCGTGCGGCGCCTGCACGACATCGGACGTTCGGGCTGGTGGGCACTTTTACTGCTCACCGGCCTAGGGGCGTTGGTGCTTGTAATATTTGCTTGCTTGCCGAGCGAGCCGCGAGCGAACGCCTATGAGCCCGCCGCCAGTGGCGCACCCGCACCAGACGTTGCTGCAGCGTCAGGAACGGCCAGGGTCGTCGCGCCACCGACCGATATCGTTGCGGAACTCGAGCGCCTTGCCCAGCTTCGCATTAACGGCAGTCTCACCGAAGCCGAATACGAAACGATGAAGGCTCGCGTTCTATCCAAGGGAACGTAACGTGAGCGACTTTTATGTCGTCATCATCGTCCTTGGAGCAATCTGCTTTGTCTACCTCTTGCCCACCATCGTGGCCTTTGCCCGAGGACATCCGAATCGCTGGCCGATCGTAGTGATCAACCTCCTCTTTGGAGCTACCGCGCTCGGTTGGTTCGGAGCGCTGATCTGGTCATTCCACGGGATCCACCGAAGCAAGTTACCTGGCGGCACTCATGGCGGCGAGTCCGGCCTCAACTTGTTCGCCAATGATGGCGTTGTGTTGCAGACGCCCGATGGCCAGCCATCACACTCCTCCCCACTCACGCGGTCAGGTTTCGATGCCATGGCGAAGTCGCTGAGCCAGCTCCACGCGCTTCGACAACAAAACCTCCTAAGCGAACTTGAATACACGCGATTGAAGGCCGCGCTGCTCAGTCGTGCCTAGGAACGCTGTTCAGATCATAGAATCCGGGAATGTCAAATGCAGAAGCCGCTTTAGGGGAATGGACGTCATGCAAATGAGGAAACGACTCCTATTAATAACACTTGCAGTCGGCATGGGAAGTGAGGTGACAACGGCAAGCGCCCAGGACCCATCAGCGATTATCAATCTGTTCGGGTCGGTTATTGGCAATGTTGCCGTCGAAGGCGCCCGAACGCAGTGGGCACAACTTCCTCGCAGTCGAATTGCCTGCATTGCTCAAGCTCTTCTCGATCGAGGAGCCTCCGTGGGACAGCTGATCCAGCAAGGGATCGGCCCCGACGACCCTCGGATAGCGCATATTGTCTCGATATGCCGCAAGCCACAGGAACCGCCGCGTCGTATGGCCGATCCCACGTCCCGCGACGGTCCTCAGCCGTCCTTCGTCACTCCCAGTGACAGAACACCAGTGCCAACAGGAATCCGATCCCTGTCAACCTTGGAGAAATTGGTTCAGGTTCCCTCGTCTTGCGTTGATGCCCGGGCAATGGGGCGCGAGCAACTCCATCAGCGTGACCCATTTAGCGGCAGGACCGCTCCTGGGCCTGCGTGTGAAGCCATTCGGCAGTGCTACCCAGCAATCACCGCCCAGGCGCGCGCGATCATCACGTTCCTGCGCCAAAGCCCCAACGTGCTTGCGGAACTACGGCGCACGGCACAGGGGTCACGGAGCTTCCATGAATTGGATCAGATCTTGCGCACGCTCAATTCAAGCGCCGAACAACAATTAACGCCCAGAATGTCGGAATGCACGCAGCTATCCCTAGCCTTGAGCTCAAGACTGTTTTGGGTTGGCAGGCAAGCTGGATTGCAGGGAACATCGTTCGAACGGTTTGGTGAGATCGTATCGGGATTCGCAGCACGTCTCCGCAACCAGATGTCAAACGATGAACATGCATCCCAGAACCTAGAACAATTAGTCCCGCACTATCCTCAAGCCGCAGCATACCAGCGAGCACGCTCAGATTACCGGCGACTCTTCGAAAGCGATCTGGAGCAGTTTTTATCAGCCCGTGCAGGTCTTCGAATGCATCTTGAAAACCTTCAGGCTTTGCAGATGCGCCTGCAACATCAGACGGCCCGACTCGAAGAGATCGGCCGAGAACTGACTGAGCTGTCGCGGAAGAGTCAGGGTGAACCGCTGAGACGCCTGGTCAATGACGCCACCAAGAAAGACATTGAAATTCTATCCACCAATGTTGCCCGGCTAGCTTCAACTAGCATCGGAGAACGCGGTGACGCCGATGATTCCCTATCGCGCATTGCTGAGCAGCAACAAATATTAGAGCGCAGCTTTGCTGTGGCACAGAAGCAGCACGATGACTTGCGCGCACTGGATTCGCGCCGCGAGGCAGTCATTGCGAAAGCGACCGAGGCACTCAAACGAACCGATCGGCCTGCGTTCTTGTCCCGGATCAACGAAAAGGGAGCGGAGGTCAGGAAGACTATCGAGAGACTCCGCGCAGCCCTGGTCGAGGCGGGTGGCGTATCGATTTTCGAACGGGCAGATCACACGCCGACAATCGAAAAGCTGGAAAGCGCGTTGAAGTATCTTCAAGGGCTAGAGAGGAACGACGCTGAAACACTGGCGTTTGCGGATCAGGTTCGCAAGTTTACGGACGCGGTCAAGCAACGTGGCGCGCACCTCCTCGACCCTGACGCCTCGGCGGCGATTAAAACCTTGGTCAGCGCCGCGGATAGCTCGCTGCAAACCAGTTTACCCTTGACGACTGAACAGCAGAACCAACTGCGTCAGCATGAAAAGCTATTGGCCGAGCTACAAACCACGCTTCCATCCCTGATGGACTCTCGGGAGCGGCAAGAGTTGGCCAAGAAGTTCCCATTCCGGAGATCGCCGTGGGCCTTCAACATGGAAGCCAACAAGTTGACAGATGCGCAGTCCGTTAAAGCGCTGGCCGACGTCGAGTCCAGCCACACACATTATCAAATTGAAATCACGTGCACCAAGGGAAGCGCACTAATCACCGCGAGCACCTTCAACAAGAGAGCCGGATTCTTCGCCACACAGCTTGAGGGAAAACGAATTCCTTGGGGCGGAAATGCAGGTCTGTTTGTGGCTTTCCGGATCGACGCACATCCCGTCGGCGGGCTCCTATTCCTTCAAGGGCCGTATCAGAACGTCGGGATTGCCGAACTCGGAAAGAGCATCCCGGGCGTGCTGGCGAGTAGCCGCATTATTCTGGGTGGCCTAATTCCTGGAGAGCAACTGGAGATTCAAACGAAGTTCCCAGAAACCTTCCAGCGCGCCTGTCTCCTTGTGGCGAATAGCTGAACTCCGTCTCGTGAGTGCCTCACAATAGGCTTCCGTTTAGCTAGCTGCAGCTTATGGGGCCGGCAGCGGACCTATCTCGGGCTTTCGGCCTACAGGACGGGCATTATTTCAGCTTGTGAAGCGCGCTTTGATTTGTTCTCTAAGCGCCCGCCTATGGTTTTGATTTACCCCTTCGCTTCCACAGCGTGGTGCGCGAAATTCCCAACTGCCTTGCGGCATCGCCTATTCGACCATGAGAAGCAATCAGTGCTCGTTCAATTAATTCAGCCTCGGCACGATTCCTCACGTCAGCTAGTGAAGCGCTTTGATCATCGTTCAACCGCCTCTCCGGGAAAATCTCGTCAGGTTCGAGCATGTCGCGCTGTGCAAATACGGCGGCCCTTTGCAGCCGATTGCGCAGTTCTCGGACGTTCCCAGGCCAGTCGTGGCGCAGAAGCGCTTGTTGTGCGTCGTTCGATAGTTTGAGATCGGAATGGTTCTCGGAAGAAAGCTCCTGCAAGAACCTCTGTGCCAAAAGCTTAATCTCGCTTGGCCGCTCGCGAATCGGAGGCAGCCGGAGTTCGATCACTGACAGGCGATAGTAGAGATCGTCGCGGAATTTTCTCTCCGACCGCAGTTGGCTGAGGTCGGCGTTGGTGGCAGCGACGATCCTCCCGCCAAATGTCTTGTCCTTTTTCGATCCTATTGGCCGGAATCGTCCGTCCTGAAGTACGCGCAATAGAGCGGTTTGGAGACGTGCATCGAGTTCGCCAATCTCGTCCAGAAAAAGCGTGCCGTCTGCGGCCTCCTCAAAGTAGCCGACATGGGCTTGCGTCGCTCCGGTGAAAGCACCGCGTTCGTGGCCGAAAAACTGGCTCTCTAGAAGTTCGTGAGGAATCGCGCCGCAATTTATAGCCAGGAAAGGCGATCCTGAATGCTGGGAGCTTGCATGAAGGTATCGTGCGGCTACCTCTTTGCCGACGCCGGTTTCTCCCGTGAGCAGGACCGGAACGTCGGTGCCGGCGGCCCGGCGCAAATGTTCGGCAATCGCTTCGGTTGCCGGCGAAAGCGCGAACGTCTCCACGTCGGTAATCTTAGAAGACGCAGGATGGCGGGCCAGGCGTGCTCGGATTCGCTCGATAAGTTCGTCCACATCGTAAGGCTTGGTCAGATAGTCGTCCGCTCCAGCCTTCACCAAACGCACCGCTTGGTCGATTTCTCCAAATGCGGTCGCGAACAGAATCGGAGTGTCGCCGAGCCAAGGTTGGGCCCTTCTGAACACGTCTTCGCCAGAGCCGTCCGGCAGCACAATGTCGGACAGCACGAAATCCGGTCGGCGGCGTTTCATTGCCGCGAGTGCATCCGCGCAGGTCTGCGACCAGACCGGCTCGAAACCCTCCAGCTTTAGGCGCTGGCTGATTGCTCCGCCAAGGATAGTGTCGTCCTCGATGACGAGGACTTGTGGCTTAGTGGTCATGAGGGCGCTTTCCTTTCCTGCAAGGGGAAATTCAGCGTGATCTTCGTCCCAGTCCCAGTACCGGACGCGATGGAGACGCGTCCCTGAAGGCGTTCTACAAGCCGGATGACGACAGCAACGCCAAGCCCCGAACCTTCTGTCAAGACGGTTCCGCTCTCGAGCGCGCGTGCAATTCCGCGATCCAGGCCGCTCCCGTCGTCCGACACTGTCACGACAAGTTCGCGGTCTTGCATGTTGGCAGTCAATTCTACCTTGCCTCCGCTCGATGATGCTCGGACGGCATTGAGCAACAGGTTCAGGAGCACTTGTCGCACATCCAGCGCGGCGACCGCGACGGTATCGGGAATGTTCGTATCAAGCACGACAGTCACGTCGCGGGAACGGCCGTCGGCTTCTACCAGTAGGCGAAGATCTTCAAAGTCCTGCCTGGAAAGAGATCGCCATTCCGGGCGGGCGCGATAGTTTTCCAATGTCGCATCGACGACATGCTCCAGCGCGGCCACGCCACGTTCGAGAAATTCTACGGCCTGAGCCCGCGGTTCCTCCCGATCGCCGAAGCGCTTCAGGGTGCTGATGGCTGTCCGCATTCCGCCGAGGGGATTGCGGACCTCATGCGCCACGGTCGCTGTCAGGCGCCCAAGATCGGCTTCGCGCTGCTGCTCGGCGAGATGCGCTAACAGGCCCTCGCGCTCGCCCGCAGCGTG
>CAZZCV010000022.1:0-47420 GCA_964653225.1 uncultured Rhodoplanes sp.
GTCGTGATAGTCGAACACATACTGATGCGTCAGCGCGACGAACAGCAGATAGCCGCCGGTGGTGTGCAGCACGCCCTTCGGCTTGCCGGTCGAGCCCGAGGTGTAGAGGATGAACAGCGGGTCCTCCGCGTTCATTTCCTCGCAGGGGCATTCGCTGGTCACCACTTCTCTGGCCTCGTGGTACCAGACGTCGCGCACCGGGTCCCAGTCCACCGCGCCGCCGGTACGTCTCACCACGATCACGTGGTCGACCTCGAATCCCGACGCTTTGGCCTTTGCGATCGCCGCGTCGGTGTTGGCCTTCAGCGGGAACTTGCGTCCGCCGCGCACGCCCTCGTCGGCGGTGATGATGACCTTGGACTGGCAGTCCTCGATGCGGCCGGCGAGCGAGTCCGGCGAGAAGCCGCCGAACACCACCGAATGCACCGCGCCGATGCGCGCGCAGGCCAGCATGGCGTAGGCCGCCTCCGGGATCATCGGCATGTAGATGGTGACGCGGTCGCCCTTTTCGACGTTGCGGTTGCGCAGGATGTTGGCCATCCGGCAGACTTCGTCGTGCAGTTCCCGATAGGTGATGTGCTTCGAGTCTCCGGGATCGTCGCCCTCCCAGATGATCGCGGTCTGGTCGGCGCGCTTCTCAAGGTGGCGGTCGATGCAGTTGTAAGCCGCGTTCAGCGTGCCGTCCTCGAACCATCGGATCGACACGTTCTCGGGCGCGAACGAGGTGTTCTTCACCTTGCTGAACGGCCTGATCCAGTCGAGGCGCGCGGCCTGCGCGGCCCAGAACCCGTCGGGGTCCTTCACCGATTGAGCATACATCTCCCGATATTTGGCGTCGTCGATCAGGGCACGCTGCGCCCACTCCGGCGGCACGTCGTAGACTTTGTCGGACATCGGTTCCTCCAGCGGAGCGCGACGTTGCGCGCCCGGCGCACGATCGCTGCTTCTCGGCGGCCATTATGCGACGGCGCCCGGATGAGGGACAAGCCGCGGCGGCTGCCACTTTGGTCGGTTGCCGGTGCGCTGCGCTGCGACAACGCTGCCCTCTCGCTTTTGCGGGGCGGACGATAGACAATCCCGAACATCGAAAGAAACGTCAGGGGGGATGCTCGATGCGACGCTCGATCCGGCTTCTGGCGGCGGCCGCCGCCGCCGTGGTGATGACGGGGCCCGTGGCCCACGTTCAGGCCCAGGCCCCGACCGACAATTATCCCAACCGGCCGATCCGCATGTTCGTCGGCTTCCCGCCGGGCGGCGCGGCCGACATCGTGGCGCGCGTGGTCAGCAACGCCCTGTCGGCCCGGCTCGGACAGCCGATCATCATCGAGAACCGCGGCGGCACCGGCGGCAACATGGCCGCGGCCGAGGTCGCGAAGTCGGCGCCGGACGGCTACACGCTGCTGCACGGGCCGGACAACCTGTTCCTGGCCAATCCGCACATCTACGGCGAACGGATGCCGATCAATCCGCTCACCGATCTGGTGCCGGTGTCGAGCCTGACCGCCAACCAGCTCATCCTCGCAGTGCATCCCGCGGTGAAGGCCAACACCCTGAAGGAGTTCGTGGAGCTCGCGCGCGCCAGCAAGCCGCCGCTGTTCTACGCTTCGATCGGCAACGGCTCGATGCACCACATGGGAATGGAGATCTTCAAGCAGCACCTCAAGCTCGACCTGACTCACGTGCCCTATCGCGGCGGCGGCCCCGCCGGCGCGGCGCTGCTCGCAGGCGACATCCAGGCGATGTTCGGCGCGGGCTCGCTGGTGCCCACCATCACCTCGGGCAAGGTGCGCGCGCTCGCCACCACGGGCGCGACCCGTTCTCCGGTGCTGCCGAACCTGCCGACCATCGGCGAGGTCTATCCCGGCTACGAGGTGCTGATCTGGCACGGCACCTTCGCGCCCAAGGGCACGCCGCAGCCGATCCTCGACCGGCTGCGCAAGGAGATCGCCGAGGTCCTCAAGCAGCCGGACGTGCGCGACCGCCTGATCAAGTCGGGCTCCGGCGAGCCTTATTTCACCACGCCCGACGAGTTCGCCGCGCGCATCAAGCGCGACAACGAAACGTTCGGCAAGGTCATCAGGACGCTTGGCATCAAGATCGAGTAGCCGGACCGGTCTCGCCGTTCCGGCGGGCGCATTCCCGAGCGGGGTGGCCGGGCTCGTCCTGGCCATGATCGTCTCCGCGACGTGGCCCGCACCCGCGGGCCACGGTCAGGTCAGCCCTTCAGGCCACCCATCTTGCAGACGATCTTCCATTCCTCGGCCGTCACCGGCTGCACCGACAGGCGCGAGTATTTCAGCAGCGCCATGTCCTTGAGCTTCGGTTCGGCCTTGATGTCGGCCAGCGTCACCGGCTTCGGCATCGGCTCGCGCGCCGCGACATCGACCACCACCCAGGGGTCGCCCGGCTGCGCGGTCGGATCGGGGTGGTGCTCGCGCACGATCTCGACCACGCCGACGATCTCCTTGCCTATGTTGGAGTGATAGAAGAAAGCGCGGTCGCCCTTCTTCATCTTCATCAGGTTGAGCTTGGCGGTGTGGTTGCGCACCCCGGTCCAGAGCTCGCCCTTGGCGCCCTTGCCGACCTGCTGGTCCCAGGACCAGGCGTCGGGCTCCGATTTCACCAGCCAGTGGGCCATTCGATTCTTCTCCGTGCCGTGCGCCGATTGACGGGGAGAGCGAATGCGCAAGACCGTGCAAAGTCAACCGCGAGCAAAAACGATCCGGCCGCGGCGACGGGCGTCGCGCGCGGCCGGATGGGCATGCCGTCGGAGGGCGTTCAATCGAGCGCGAGTCCGAGCCGGTTCACCAGGACGCGGTTGCGCTCGATGTCCTGCGTGATCACGGTCTTCAGCTCCGAGCCGAACAGGGGCGCGACCTGCGCGCCGACCGTATCGAACTGGCGGACCACGGCGGGATCGGCGAGCAGCTCCTTCACCTGCTTCTCAAGCGCATCCAGAATCGCGGGCGGGGTCCCGGCCTTGGCGAACAGGCCGGTCCAGATGCTGGCCTCGAATCCCGGCAGGCCGCCCTCGGCAATGATCGGCCAGTCCGGCTCCGAGGGCAGCCGCGACGCGGCGGATACGCCGATCACCTTGATCGCGCCCGACTTCACGAGCGGCACCGCTGACGACACCGCGAGCACCGCAAGATCGACGTGCCCGCCGGCCGCGGCGGTCGCGGCCGGCGCACCGCCCTTGTAGGGAATGTGGCGCAGCTCGATGCCGGCCCGCTCGGCAAAGAACTCGCCGGCGAGATGCGGCGCCGAGGCCACGCCGGCGGTCGCGAAGGTGATGCTGCCGGGCTTGGCCTTGGCCGCCGCGATCAGCTCCGGCACCGTGCTGAACGGCGCCTTGGCGTGCGCGACCAGCACCACCGGATTGGTGGTCAGCCGCGCCACCGGAAGGATGTCGCTGTCGTAGGAGGACTGCCAGCCCTTGAGGATGAAGCGGTTGATGGTGATGTCGGAGTCGGGGGCGACCAGCAGCGTGTAGCCGTCGGCCGGAGCCGACACCGTGGCTTTGAACGAAACCAGGCCGTTGCCGCCGGGCCGGTTCTCGATCACCGCCTGGCGCCTCCAGCGCTCCGACAGGTTCTGGCCGAGGACACGCGCCGCGATGTCGGCGACGCCACCGGGCGGCCGGCCGACGATGAAATGCACGGCCTTGTCCGGATAGGCGGCGTGCTGCGCCCCCGCATGGTCGGGCGCGGCGGCAAATGCAAAGACGAGGGCCAGTGCGACGCCCGATGGACGGGATGCGATCGACAGGATTCGAGACATGATTTCTCCTTCGCCGGCGAGGCCGGCGTTGCGGTGGGTTGAAAAGATGGACGGCTTGTTGGTTGCGCGCGTCAGCGCAGAGCGTGCGTCAGCGGGCGCGCGCGGTTGTGCTCAGGCAACATCGACAGGTCTGCATCGCAAGCTCCTATCGCGAACCGATCTTCGATCCGGGAGATCGAGACGCATGAGATCGCCACCGCACTGCAGCGAAGTCAATTGATGCGGAAAAATAAGAAGATCCCTGCCGCCTGCCCGCGCGGATGAAAACGGACATGCTCGTGTCGTCGTGATCGCGGACGCGAATGTCCTATGCGGCCGACGTGAAATCGCGGCGCGCGGCGCGTCACTCCTCCCGGAACGGCCGCGACAGCAGCGACTCGATGGCCGCATCCACGCTCAGGCCGCCGTCGAGCACCGCGGCGACCGCGCCGGCCACCGGCATGTCCACGCCGCGCCTGCGCGCCATCTCCATCAGCGCCTGCGCGGTGAACGCGCCCTCGGCGAGCTTGCCGTGCGGCGCGGCGTCGAGCGCTTCGCCCTTGCCCAGCGCGATCCCGAACGAATAGTTGCGCGACTGCGGCGTGGAGCAGGTCAGCACCAGGTCGCCGAGCCCCGACAGGCCGGTGAGCGTTTCCGTGCGCGCGCCGAAGGCGCGGCCGAAGCGCAGCAGCTCCGCGAAGCCGCGGGTGGTCAGCGCGGCCGCCGCGCTCGCGCCCAGGCCACGGCCCGCGACGATGCCGGCGGCGATGGCGAGCACGTTCTTGGCCGCGCCGCCGATCTCGACGCCGCGGACGTCTGTCGAGTGATAGGGCCGGAACGCGGCCGAGCCGAGCGCCTGCGACAGCCGCTCCGCCAGACCGACGTCGCGCGCCGCCAGCGTCACCGCGGTCGGCAGGCCGCGCGCCACGTCGCTGGCGAAGCTCGGGCCGGACAGGATCGCCTGCAGCGCGGTCTGCGCGGCTTCCGCGATCACCTCGGTCATGAAGCGGTGGCTGCCGCGCTCGATGCCCTTGGCGCAGGCGATCAGCGGCGTGCCGGACGGGATCAGGCGGCCGGCCTCGGTCGCGACCTCGCGCAGGGCCTGCGCCGGCACCACCAGCAGCACCGCCTGGGTGCGCGCCACCGCGGCGGCGAGGTCGCTCGTGACCGCGATGCCGGCTTCGAGCGCGATGCCCGGCAGGTGCGGGCTCTCGCGATGCCGGCCGAGGGCTTCCGCGGCCTTCGGATGCCGGGTCCAGAGCGTGACGCTCCGTCCGGCGCGCGCGGTCGCGTTGGCCAGCGCGCAGCCCCAGGCGCCCGCACCCAGCACCGCGATGCGCTCGAAGCTCATGCGGATTCCTGTTCGGGCTCGATGTCCGAATCGATGCCCGTGACCTCGTCGAGCGGCCAGCGCGCGCGCGGCGCGACGTCGAGCGGATCGGTCAGGCCCCAGGCCAGGCGCTCCGCGCCCGCCCAGGCGATCATCGCGCCGTTGTCGGTGCACAGCGCGGGCGGCGGCACCACCAGCACGGTGCCGACCTCGAAGGCGAGCCGGTGCAGGATCTTCCGGATCGCCTGGTTCGCGGCGACCCCGCCGGCCGCCACCAGCGCGGTCGGCGCGCCGTAACGTTCGCGGAACAGCTTGAGCCCGGCGCGCAGCCGGTCATGGATCACGTCCACGACCGATTGCTGGAACGAGGCGCACAGGTCGGCCACGTCCTGGTCGCTCAGCGGCGCGATCTTTTCGGCTTCGAGCCGCAGCGCGGTCTTGAGCCCGGACAGGGAGAAGTCCGGCTCGGGTCGGCCGTGCATCGGCCGCGGCAGCAGGAACCGCACCGGATTGCCCCGGGCGGCCTCGGTCTCCACCTGCGGCCCGCCGGGATAGCCGAGGCCGAGCAGCTTGGCGGTCTTGTCGAACGCCTCGCCGATGGCGTCGTCGACGGTGGTGCCGAGCCGCTCGTAGTGGCCGACGCCGCGCACCGCGACCACCTGGGTGTGGCCGCCGGAGGCAAGAAACAGGCAATAGGGAAACGACGTGCCGCTGGTCAGGCGCGCGGTCAGCGCGTGCGCCTCCAGGTGGTTGACCGCGATCAGCGGCTTGGCGTTGACCAGCGCGATCGCCTTGGCAGTGGTGAGGCCGACGATCACGCCGCCGATCAGGCCCGGTCCCGCGGCCGCGGCCACGCCGTCGATCCGCTCGAAGGTCAGGCCGGCGTCGCCCATCGCCTTGGCGACGATCCGGTCGATCTGCTCGACATGGGCGCGCGCCGCGATCTCCGGCACTACGCCGCCGAAGGCAGCATGCTCGTTGACCTGGGACAGGACCACGTTGGAAAGAATACGGCCGGGGCCGTCGCCCGGACGCTCCACCACCGCGGCGGCGGTCTCGTCGCAAGTGGTTTCGATTCCGAGTACAAGCATCGCGGGTCCGGCGGATCGGTTCGCAACGGCCTACCATTGCGGGGTTCAATGTCGCAATCCTTCGACCGTCCGGCAATCCTGCGTCTGGGGACGCGCGGCAGCGCGCTGGCGCTCGCCCAGGCGCATATGGTGCGCGCGGAACTCGCGGCCGCGCACGGTTTCGACCCCCACGGGGTCGAGATCGTGGCGATCCGCACCACCGGCGACCGCATCCAGGATCGTCCGCTGTCCGAGGCCGGCGGCAAGGGTCTGTTCACCAAGGAACTCGAGGAGGCGCTGCTCGACGGGCGGATCGACATCGCCGTGCACTCCTCCAAGGACATGCCGACGGTGCTGCCGGACGGGCTCACGCTGTCCACCTTCCTGCCGCGCGAGGACGTGCGCGATGTGCTGATCAGCCGCAAGGCGGCGACGCTCGATGGACTGCCCGAGGCCGCCGTGGTCGGCACCGTGTCGCTGCGCCGGCAGGCGATGCTTCGCCGCAGGCGTCCCGACCTGCGGATTGTGACGCTGCGCGGCAACGTCGAGACCCGGCTGCGCCGGATCGACGAGGGCGAGGTCGACGCCACGCTGCTGGCGCTGGCGGGATTGAAGCGCCTCGGGCTGGCGCAGCATGCGACGCAGGTGCTC
Organism: uncultured Rhodoplanes sp.; assembly: GCA_964653225.1. Lineage (GTDB taxonomy): Bacteria > Pseudomonadota > Alphaproteobacteria > Rhizobiales > Xanthobacteraceae > Z2-YC6860. The sequence goes on from CAZZCV010000022.1 coordinate 6,811, forward strand.
GACCTCGGCGACTTCCTGCCGGCGGTGGGGCAGGGCGCGGTCGGAGTCGAGGCGCGGGCCGCCGACGCGCGCGTGCAGGAGATGCTGGCCCGCATCAACCATCGGGAGACCGCGATCGCCCTCGACGCCGAGCGGGCGTTCCTTGCGGAGCTGGACGGTTCCTGCCGCACGCCGATCGGCGGTCACGCCACGGTCGAGGCTGATGGCTCGCTGCGCTTCCGCGGCATCGTGCTGCGTCCCGACGGCAGCGAATGGCACGAGACCGAGCGCAGCGGGTCCGTCGAGGACGCCGCGGCGCTCGGCGCGGATGCCGGCCGCGAGTTGAAGGGCCGCGCCGGGCCGGATTTCATGACGGCGTGAGATGCGTCTGCTCGTCACCCGCCCCGAGCCCGACAACGCGCGCACCGCACAGGCACTGCGCGCGGCGGGGCACGAGGCGCTGCTCGCTCCTCTGCTGCGGATCGAGACGGTGCGGGACGCCGATCCAGGCCCCGGTCCCTGGGCCGCGCTGCTGTTGACCAGCGCCAATGGCGCGCGGGCGGCTGCGGCGCATCCGCGGTTCGCGGAGTGGAAGGACCTGCCGGTGCTCGCGGTTGGCGGCGGCAGCGCCGCCGCGGCGCGGGCCGCGGGCTTCACCCGGATCGAGTCCGCGGACGGCGACGGCGGCGATCTGGCGCGGCTGGCCGCCGGCCGCTTCGCCGGGCAGGGCGGGCGGCTGCTCTATCTCGCGGGCGAGAACCGGGCGCGCGATCTTGCCGGAGAGCTTGCGGCCGCCGGCATCGGAACCGACACGCTGATCGCCTATCGCGCCGTGCCCATGACCCCCCTGCCGCCGCAGGCACGCGCGGCACTGGCGGCCGGAACGGTGGATGGCGTGGTGCATTTTTCCCGGCGTAGCGTGGCGGTCTATCTCGATGGAACGAAAGACCTGCTCGGCAAGGCGCTCGCGCCGGTGCACTATTGTCTGTCGGAGCGCACGGCGGAGCCGCTGCGGCTGGCCGGCGCACCCCGGATCGCGGTGGCCACGCGGCCGGACGAGGCGGCCTTGCTCGCTTTGGTCGCGCCCCCCGGAGGCGCGAGAATCGTCTAGGATGGAATCATGGCAGACGACGCACCTCCTCCGTCGGGCGACGCGGGCTCCCGCCGGCGACGTCCGGGCCCGACCATCGACCTGACCGCGACCGAGATCGCCCGCGAGCCGGCCGCCGGCGCTGCGGCCGGGCCAGATGTGCCCGAGGCACCGGTTTCGCCGGAGCCGGTCGCGTCCGAAGCGCCGGACGCCGTGTCCGCAGCCCCCGAGACGCAGGATGCTCCCAAGCCGGCGGATGACGAGCCGGCCGCCGAGCCTCCGCAGCCGGCGGCGGCCCGCGCGCTCCCGTCCGGCCTGCCGTGGCAGGCGTTTGGCGCGGGTGCTGTCGGTGGCGCGGCCGTGGCGGCGCTGGTGCTGCTGCTCTGGCCGGCGCTACCCGGCCGCGATCCCGCCGCCGCAACCCTCGATCCGCGGCTTTCGGCGCTGGAAACCCGGCTGAGCGAGCTTTCGGCCCGGCCTGCGCCGGTGACGGCCGATCCCAAGGCGGTCGATGCGTTGGCCGCGCGCCTGCACAAGCTCGAGACCGCACCAGTTCCGACCCCCACATCGGCACCGGCGACGTCCGCCCCGCCGGACGCCGCACTGGCCCGCCGCCTCGCGGCGCTCGAAGGCCAGACCCGATCGCTGTCCGAAAAGCTCGACGTGGTGGACCGGCGAGCGGATACGTCCGCCGCGGCGCTCGGCCAGCTTCAGGACGTCGCGCGCGTCAGCTCGGCCGATCACACCCAGGTCGAGACGCTGGCCGGTCGGGTGGCTGCGCTGGAGAAGACCGACCGTGCGCTCGCCGACGAGCTGGCCAAGCGCGCCAATGCCGTGGCCGAAGACCGCAGCATGCGGCTGGCGATCGCGGCCTCCGCGCTGCGCACCGCCGTCGAACGCTACGAACCCTTTACGACCGAACTGGCTGCCGCCCGGCCGCTGGTCGGCGACGCGGCCATGCTTGTGCCGCTGGAGCCGTTCGCCGCGGGCGGGGTGCCGAGCGCCGCGACGCTGGGCCGCGAACTGACGGTGCTGGTTCCGGCGATGTTCAAGCTCGCGGGCTCGCCGAGCCGCGACGGCGGCTTCATCGACCGTTTGCAGGCCAACGCCGAGAAGCTGGTGCGCGTGCGCCCGGTGGACGAGACGCCCGGAGACAGCCCGGCGGCGATCCTGTCGCGGGTCGAGATCCGCGCCGCGCACGCCGATATTCCGGCCGCGCTCGCGGAGCTGGCCCGGCTTCCGGAACGCCTGCGTGCGCCGGCGAAGGGCTGGATCTCCCGTGCCGAGGCGCGCGGCCGCGCACTCGACGCCACCCGCCGCCTCGCGGCCGATTCCGTCGCCGCGCTCAAGCCCGTGCCATAGGCCGGAAAAGCCCATGTTCCGTGTCATTCTTTTTCTCGCATTCGCGGCCGTTCTCGCATTCGGCGCAGTCTGGATGGCGGACCGGCCGGGCGAGGTCGCGATCGTCTGGCAGGGCTACCGGATCGAAACCTCGACGATGGTGCTGGCGACCGCCGTCGTCGTGCTGGTCGTGCTCGCGGTGCTGATCTGGTCGCTGTTCCGCACCATCCTGCGCTCGCCCGACCTGATCTCGATGTATCTCGGCCAGCGGCGCGGCATCCGCGGCTATCTCGCGATCTCGCGCGGCCTGGTCGCGGTCGGCGCGGGCGACGGCCGCACCGCGCGGCGCTTCGCGGGCGACGCCGAGCGGATCGCGCCCGGCGATCCCCTGGCGCTGCTGCTCAACGCGCAGGTGGCGCAGCTCGAGGGCAACCGCGCCGACGCGGAGGCGGCGTTCCGCGCCATGGCGGAGCGCGAGGACACCAAGCTGCTCGGCCTGCGCGGCCTGTTCGTCGAAGCCCGGCGGCGCGATGATGCGGCCGCGGCCCGGCTCTATGCCGAGGAGGCCGCGCGCACGGCGCCCGCGCTCGGCTGGGCCGGGCAGGCGGTGCTCGAATTCCGCAGCGCCGCCGGCGACTGGACCGGCGCGCTCGCGGCACTCGATCGCAACAGCAAGCATGCGCTGGTGGACCGCGCCGAATACCGCAGGCAGCGTGCGGTGCTGCTGACCGCGCAGGCGCTTGCGGCCGACGAGGCGGAGCGCGAGCGGGCGCTGCCGCTCGCGCTGGAGGCCGTGAAGCTGTCGCCGTCGCTGGTGCCGGCGGCGGAACTGGCCGGCCGCCTGCTGGGCGAGGCCGGTGAGCTGCGCAAGGCCAGTCGGATCGTCGAGAAGGCGTGGGAGGCCAATCCGCATCCCGATCTTGCGGAAACCTACGCGCATCTGCGCCCCGGCGATTCCGCGCGCGAGCGGCTGACGCGCGTGCAGCGGCTCGCCGACCGCGCGCCGGGCCATCCGGAGAGCGCGCTGGCGGTGACGCGCGCGGCGCTCGACGCGCAGGAGTTCGCCGCCGCACGCGCCGCGCTGCGGCCGCTGCTCAAGGAGCCGACGCAGCGCGTGGCCGCGCTGATGGCCGAGATCGAGATGCGCGAGAGCGGCGACGAGGGCCGCGCCCGCGAATGGATGGGCCGCGCGCTGCGCGCTGCGCGCGATCCGGCATGGACCGCCGACGGCTTCGTCTCCGGCCGCTGGCTGCCGGTGTCGCCGGTGGACGGCCGGCTCGACGCCTTCCAGTGGAAGGTGCCGCTCGGCCAGCTCACGGATGCGCGCGAGGTGATCGAGATCGCCGAGGAGCCGGCGGCCGAGATGGCGTCGTCCCCGCCGCTGCCCGAACCCGCGCCGGAGCCGGCGGAAAAGCCGGCCGCGGCCGCGCCGCCCCCTGTGCCTGTGCCCGCGTCCGAGGCTCCCGCCGCGCCGCCTTCTCCCGCTCCCGCGCCGGTCCGTCCGGTGCTCGCGCCGGTGCGGCCGCCGGCCCCCGCCAGGCCCGAACCGGTGATCCCGATGGTGCACGCGCCCGATGACCCCGGCCCTGACGCCGCGCCCGAGTTCGAACCGCGGCCGGAACCGGCCGGCGGCGCGGGCCGTCTCCGCCTGTTCAAGTAGGTCCGGGCACCGGGTTGCTTGCCAATCCGGCCGGGCGCGGATATCAGAGCCGGCATTCAGCCGGTGTAGCTCAGTGGTAGAGCATCCGCTTCGTAAGCGGGTGGTCGGGGGTTCAAATCCCTCCACCGGCACCACTTTGTTTTTCAAGGCGGTTTTCGCCTTCCCGCGACCCGAAGGTCCGGTTAAGCCTCCAGTCATCGCGGCGTGCTGTTGTGGCGCCGATCCGCGAAAGCGCCATGTTCGCCCCGCAGGGGTGGGGCATGGCGTCCGTTGCCTGTGCGTTTTGAGAAGCCGTCATGTGGCTGCCGTCCCGCGGCCTGACCTGGAGCGTGCTGGTGCTGGGCCTGGTGCTGGCCGGAGCGGGCCTGGCCGCATGGCTGCTCGAGCGGGGCGATTCGGCCGGCGGTGACGCGTTCACCGCGGCGGAGCTGGTGGCGCTGCGCTTTCCCGACGAATGGGAAAAGGCGCCGGTGCGCGGCCCCGCGGCCTTGCTGGCGATGGCCCGAACCGCGGCGCCCCGCGCCGGCAACCCACCGGACGGTCCGATGCAGCCGCTGACCCGCATGAGTGCGGAGGACTTCGCCGGCGCGCTCGCGGCGCTCGACAGGGCGCGCGCGGCGCGGTCGCCGCCGAACGCGATCCTCAACGATTCGCAGATCGCCAGCATCAAGAGCCGGCTGGCGCTCACGCCCGAGCAGGAGAAGCACTGGCCGCCGATGGAAGGGGCCCTGCGCGCGATGGCCTGGAAGCAGACCGGCGGCCGCAACGGCCCGGTCGTCGATCCGGAAGCCGCGCAGCGGCTCAAGCAGGCCGCCGACGGTTTCCTCGGCCTGCTCACGGAGCGGCAGAAGCGCGACATCCGGCTGCTCGCGAACGTCGCGGGCCTTCGGCTGAATTTCTAGAACCAGCCGGACGCGGCCACGGCGCTCCAGAGCAGGTGCAGGCTGAGCGCGGTCAGCACGAGCTGGAGAATGAGCCGGAAGCGCCGCTCCGAGGTGCGCATCAGCGCGACCTCGCCGATCCAGTTTCCGAGCGCGCCCGCCACGATCATCGCCGCCATCAGTGGCACGAAGCTCGCGATCGCAAAGCCGATGACGCCGAACGCGACCAGCTTGGCGATATGCGCGATCGACATCAGCGCGCCGAGCGTGGCGGCATGTACGAAGCGGTCCTTGGCCGCGCTGGCAACGAAGGGAGCGATCATCGTGCCGGTGGCGCTGACGAAAACGCCAAGAAAGCTTGCCGCGAAGCCGAGGACCGCAAAGCGCTTGCGCTCGCCGCCGACCCGTCCGAGCCGGGGCATCCAGGTCACGACCAGGATGAAGCCGCCCAGGATGAACTGGAGCCAAGAGGTCGGCAGCGCGACGAAGATCTTCGCGCCCATGGCGGCGCCGGCCGCGGCGCCCAGGGCAAAGGGCAGGATCGTGCCGCGCATGACATAGCGCCACATGATTAGCGTGCGGCTCAGCCCGGTCCCCAGCATGACCACGGTGTGAACGGGGATCAGCGCCGCCGGCGGCATCGCCAGCGCCATGATGGCGAGCAGCAGCACGCCGCCGGCCGCCCCGGTGACGACGCCCGCAAGCGCCGTGACGAACGAGGCGAGGACCAGGCCTGCGAACAGCAGCGGGCCGATGTCCGGCGTTCCCAGAAAATCCATGACGGGGCCGACGATGGGGCGGAAGGTGATGGAGCGGAAGGACGATGCCTGCGGTTCGCGGCCGGCGCCGGAAGACCACGCGCAGCCATATCCGGAATCGCGGAAGATACCAATGTCGTGACTGCATATGAGCCCCGACCCGCCCGCGCCGGATGGCGTCCGGCCGGATCCGAAAGGCCTGTCAACGCTTCGGTGTCATGGGCTATCGTGCACGGCCTTCGAATCAGGGGAGAGCCGCATGAGCCAGTTCACCTACGACCATATCCACCTGCGCAGCCCGGACGTGGAAGAAACTGCGAAGTGGTACGAGCGCGTGTTCGGCGCGGAGGTGATCCGGACCATGCAGCAGGGCCAGCCGCGCGTCGATCTCAAGCTGGGCGGGGTCAACATCTTCATCGCGCCGGTGACGCCGAGCGAGACCGTGCACGCCGCTCCGGCCCATCCGCATCAGGGGCTCGACCACTTCGGCTTCACGGTCAGCGGCATCGACGCGGTGGTCGCGGAGCTGAAGGCCAAGGGTGTCGAGTTCACCAAGGAGCCGACCACGGTGCGCCCCGGCACCCGCATCGCCTTCCTCAAGGCGCCGCAGGGCGTGTCGATCGAGCTGCTCGACCGCAACGCCTGATCCCCCGTCGTCCCGATGGAGCCGCGCGGATGCGTGGCTCCATTAACCGTGCGAAGCCAGGCACGGCCCGGTTTCGCACGCGCCGTGCGCGGTGTGTTAACCATGACGGTTAACCATACTCGGAGGTTAACGGCCCCGACCCCGCCATGGGTCTTGCGAACGGGTGATGCCGGAAGGCAAAATTACCGCAAAAGACGTCAGAAAGTGTTCCATTTCCCGCGTGCGGCGGCTCAGGAAATCGGAGGTTCAGGAAGCAGAGTCAGTCAGGGAAACGACACCATGCAGCGCCCTCTTGCGACGCTCATCGTATTGGCTTCAGCCTGTGCCCTTGGCGCGCCCACGGCGGCAAAGGCGAACGGCAAGAACGAAGTCCGCTTCGCTCTCAGTTCGAGTTCTTCGGTCCCGGTCAGCCGCACCGACGTCACCTCGGCCATCCCGTCCAGCATTCCGAAGCTCGCCGAGAAGCGGGATTCGGTGTTCGACATCGGGCTCGAGTCGCTGAAGTGGATCGGCGCCACCTCGCGCCAGGTCGGCGTGCCCTATCCCGACCTGTGGTGCGCGGACTTCATCAACTTCATCCTCCGGCGCACGGGCCATCCGACCACCAACTCGCGGGCGGCGCGCTCGTTCCTCGACTACGGCAAGCGCGTGAACCGGCCGCGGGTCGGCGCCATCGTCGTTCTGACGCGCGGCAAGAACGGCGGCCATGTCGGGATCGTGCGCGGCACCGACGGCGCGGGCAACATCATCGTGATCTCCGGCAATCATGGCAACAAGGTCGCCGAGAGCACCTATCCGACCAGCCGCGTGCTGGGCTACGTCATCCCGCCGGATACGAACTGACAACCGGGACCACGGGGCGTCAGGGGACGGCGCCGGCCGCGCAAGCGGCCGGCGCTTCGTTTTGGCGGGGACCGCCGGGACGCGCCCCTTCCGGAATGCGTGCGTGCGGGACTCCGGCGCGACCATCGTTGTCGTGAGGGGGCCGTGCATGACGCCGGCGGCCGGCGGCGGGCTCCGCGAGGCGGCTGCGCCAAAAGAAAACGGCCCGCCGGAGCGGGCCGCTTCCTCAGGGAATGTCGGGGGCGGCGGTGTCAGGCCGCCTTGTCGAGCAGCGCCGCGATCGCCTTGATCCGGTTGCGGACGTAGTTGGGCAGGCCGGAGCTGATCGAGTTGCCGGTGTTGAACGAGCTTTGGCCCAGCAGCACCTGCGAGGGCACCAGATTCCGCAGCACCGGCACGTCCTGGTACTTCTTCTGCGAGTTCAGCGTGCTGGTGGAGACCGCGAGCGCGATCATCACCGTGGCGACGGTGCTGCTTGCGTCGGCCGGATTCGGCTGGAACACCGCGACCAGCTTGCCGAAGCGCATCACCTGGTTGACGTAGAACATGTTCTGCTCGAGCACGCCGGCGACCGGCGTGTCGACGCCGGTGAGCTTGCGCAGACCCGCCTCGTCGAGATCGGCGGCCTTGAGCAGGCGCATCTCGCTCTCGAACATGATGGTGTCGGACATCTTCTTGTCGTTGTCGCGCAGCTTGTTGGCCAGCGCGACGCCCATCGGCAGCCGGCCTTCGAGCTTGTAGGTCGAGCGCGTGCAGGTCACGACGCCCGTCCCCTCGCACCAGCTCCGGTCCGGGTTCTTGTTGGAGGCCGAGCGCTCGTCCTTGCCGACCGAAACGTCGGCGGGCTGGATCGTCTGATGCTTGATCGCCGGATCCACGCTCTGCATGAAGGCCAGGTTGGCGAACGGCGCGAGGTCGATGCTCTCCGCGGGCCGCGACAGCTTGAAGCGGGCCTCGGTGACGTACATCGAGATGTCGTCCTTCACCTCTTTCTTGATGCCGTCGATGGTCTTGTGGGTCATGCCCTCCGAGAATGCCGGAAACAGCGCCAGGAACTGGCGCTCCACCGGCTTGGTCTTCGACCATTCCTCGAAGCGGATGAAGGCTCCCTTGTCGGAGTTCTCATCGGGCCGGCGGTCGTTGAACAGGATGGTCTTCGGCTTCATGTCCGCGCCGGAGCCGGCAACGGAGGCGACCTTGACGATCTGGAATTCCTGAGCGAGCGCGCCGCCGGTGGAGACCGTGAGCGCGAGCAGCATAGCGGTGGTCGTGCGCAACAACATGACGTGTACCCCGACTAGGTTGGCATTCCCGTGACGAACCGTTTCACTCCACGATGGCCGATTTGTGTGGACCGGCCGGCTTTCCGTTGCGCGTGACCGAGACCGGCGGGCCGCCGGCTCCGGCATCATGCGCTAATAGCGCTGCAATCCAAACAGTTCCCTCAGCGTGCGCGGCGGCCGCGACGGCTGGGCCTGGCGGGCGGCCGGGCCGGGATAGGCGAACGTCCGCTCGTCCTGCTGCTGGGCGAGCGGCGAAGGCCGCATCGCGGCCTGGCCGCGCGACACCAGCGCATATTGCGTCTGGCGCACCTGGCCGTTGCGGACGCGGAAGTGCTCCATGAACGCGGTCGGGCTGCGGCGGACGCTCTGCCCGGTATAGGGGTCGATCGGCATGGCGCGGAGTGTGCGGGCGATTTCCGCCGACGGCGGCGGCAGCGGCGTCTTGGGAGAATGATGCGTCCAGACCGCCTGGAAGATGCTTTCCGCGATCGGCACCGCGAGCTTGCCGCCGGTGGAGCCGTCGCCGAGCGTCTGGCGGCGGCCGGCGTTGTCATAACCGACCCAGACGACGACCGTGACGTCGCTGCTGAAGGCCGCGAACCAGGCGTCGTTCTCGTTGTCGGTGGTGCCGGTCTTGCCGCCGACATAGCCGCCGAGGTGGCGGATCGATGTGGCGGTACCCCGCGTTACGACGCCCTCGAGGATCGAGCGGAGCTGGAAGAACGCCGCCCGGTCGCCGTTGGCCAGATAATGCGGCGCGGCGACGCGCCGGCGGTACACGGGCTTGCCGTCCTGCTCGATCGAGTCGATGGCGTAGGGCGTGACCTTCTGGCCCTCGCTCGCGATCGAGGCGTAGAAGCCGGCGAGGTCGATCATGCGCAGCGCCTGCGCGCCGAGGACGAACGGATAGTTCTTCATGCACTCCTTGTAGATGCCGGCCTCGACGGCGAGGTTGCAGACCATTTCGAGGCTGCGCGGCGGCTCCTTGTCCACCGCGCCGTCGAGCAGGCGAGCGGTGACGATGTTCTTAGACTGCTCCAGCGCGCGCCGTAGCGTGGTGGTTCCGGATGCGGAGCGGTCGTAGTTGCGCGGCGTCCAGTAATGCGTGGACACGCCGGGGATCGGCGGCAGCGTGACGCCGGTGTCCTGCACCAGCGTGTTGGGCTGCAGGCCGCGGTGCAGCGCGGCGAGATAGACCACCGGCTTGATCGACGAGCCGGGCTGGCGCAGCGCCTGCGTGGTGCGGTTGAGCTGGCTCTGCACGTAGGAGAAGCCGCCGACCATCGACAGGATACGGCCGGTCTTGTTCTCCAGCACGATCGCCGCGCCCTGCACGCGCGGACGCACGCGCAGCTCGGCCACCACCTCGGTCCTGCGCTTGCCGTCGGGACTGCGCACGGCCTTCGGCTCGGAGACCCGCACGTAGATCACGTCGTTGAGCCTGAGCTTGCTCGGGTCGATGCTCTCGGGCGTGGACAGCGGAAGCGTTCGGCCATCGCGCAGGCCGACACGGATCGCGACCCGGCCGCCCTCGCCGGCGCGACGCTCGACCACGATGGCCGGCGCCCACTGGATGTCGTAGAGCGGCAGCCGGGCGTTCTGCAATGCGATCTGCCAGACCGGCCGCACCATGCGGCCGCGGCGCTGCGCCCGCGTGCGCTGCTCTGTGTCGACGCGCGCCACGGTCTCGCCGAGGTTGACCTCGGGGCCGGTGAACCGGGCGCGGTTGGAGATGTACTCGTAGCGCGCGAGACCCTCCTGCAACGCGCCTTCCGCCGCCTTCTGGAGCTTGCCGTTGATGGTCGAGCGCACGGTGTAGGATTCGCTGGTCAGCGACTGCATGCCGACCAGCGTGCGCGCCTCGCGCCGCAGATGATCGACGAAATGGAAGCCGGTCTCGCGCCGCGGCCGCTCGTGCGGCACGATGCGCGGCATGCCGATGCCGGCGTTCACCAGATCCTCGGCGTCGCCGACCTTCTCCTCGGCCATGCGCTTCATCACGTAGCCGTAACGCTCCTGCGCGCGGCGCGGGAAGCGGTCGGGGCTGAAATAGGCCGGGCCCTTGGCCATGCCGGCGAGCAGCGCGGCCTCGGTCAGGTTGAGGGCGGCCGCCGGCTTCTTGAAATAGCTGCGCGCCGCCATGTCGATGCCCCAGGAGCTGCGGCCCAGGAAGATCGAGTTGAGGTAGACCTCGAGGATCTCGTCCTTGCTCAGCGAGGCGTCGAGCCGCGCCGCCACGATCATCTCGCGGATTTTGCGCTCGTAGCTCACGTCGTCGCCGACCAGCAGGTTCTTCGCGACCTGCTGGGTGATGGTGGAGCCGCCCTGCGGCCGGCCGGGCGAGGCGATGTTGGAGATGAAGGCACGGATCAGGCCGCGCTCGTCGATGCCCTTGTGTTCGTAGAAGCGCTTGTCCTCGGCCGAGACGAAGGCGAGGCGGACGTGCTCGGGGAGCTGGTCAATCGGCACCCAGGTGCGGCGATGGTCGGATTCGAACAGCTCCGCGAAGCGCTCGCCCTTGATGTCGTAGACGACGCTCGCGCCGGGCAGCTTGATGCCCTTGAGCTTGTTGTGGTCCGGCAGGTCCTTGACGGTCTTGTTGTAGAACTCGATCACCGCGCCGATGTCGAACGGCGAATTCTCCACCGGCTGGTTGGAGCAGAACTGCTTGTAGGCGATGTGCAGGTCTTCGAAGTTGATGCCGCGGAACGCCTTGATCTCGCCGGCGACTGCCTGCGGGTCCTCAAGCGCGGTCGAGATCAGGTCGTCGAGATTGAGATCCTCGATGTCGAAGGCCTTGCGCATGTGCGCGCAGCCCTCCTGGAGAATCTGCACCACCGCGCCGCGGTCATTGACCGGATCGAATTCGGTCCGCACCTGGTCGGGCCGGGTCGTCACCTGACCCAGCGCCAGCGCGGTCGCGAACATCTTGATGAGGATCACATTCATTGCGCGTCACAAATGACTTTCGTCATGGCCTCTGTACGCATAGCGATTTTCTATTCGCATTTCGTAACCGCCGCCATGGACAACCACACAATGCGAGCGACCGATTGCATTAAGCATTAACTAAGCGCCGCTCCGGCACATGCGCGTCGTAACCTTCGATGAACGCTAACGGCCGTTAAACATCCGGCGTAAACGCGCCTTCATGGTTGTGCGCTATCGAGCTGCGCGGGCGGGGCTCGCCCGGTGTCTTGCGGGTTAATGTTACTCCTCGAATCCTCAACGTTCACCATGCGGCGCGCGCTATAGCGGCGCTGACGTTCATGGCAGGTCATGCCCGGTGGCGGCCGACGCAAGACTCGAGAGGCAGTGATGGACAGGAGAATGCGGCTCATTCTCAAAGGCGGCTTGCTCGCAGCGGCGCTGATCGCGGTGACGACCCCGGCGCTGGCGCAACCGTGGCTGGACCGCCATCAGCAGCAGCGGCGCCAGTACGCGCCACAGCGTCCAATGATGCAGCAGCAGCAGCGGCCGCCGCAGCGTCAGGTCGCGCCCGCGCAGCAGCGTCGCGGCCAGCCCGCCCGGCAGCAGACCCGCGAGACGCCGCGCCCCGCGCCGGTGGCGCAGACCGCGCCGCTGCGCGGCCCGTGCTTCGCCAAGGACGTGTCGCACGACGCGCTGATCGCGGCCTGTACGCCGCTGATCGAGAGCGGAAACGAAAAGCCGAACGTGGTGGCCGCGGCGCACGCGGTGCGCGGCGAGGCCCATCGGGAGAAGGGCGAGCACGACAAGGCGATCGCGGATCTCGACATCGCGCTGGAGGCCGATCCCAAGAACGGCAACGCCTATTACAACCGCGGTCTGGCCTATCGCGCCAAGGGCGACAACGACCGCGCCATCGCCGACTACGAGCAGGCGCTGAAGTTCGATTCCCGCAACGCGGCCGCGATCCACAGCAGCCGCAGCCATGCCTATTTCGCCCAGCGCGATTACGCGCGCGCCATCGGCGACCTCAATCACGTCATCCGGCTAAACCCGCGCAACACGATGGCGATCTACAACCGCGCGATGGCCTATCGCGCCAACGGAGAGCCCGACCGGGCGGTTCCGGATTTCGATGCGTTCCTCAAGGTCACGCCGAACGACGCGCACGCCTATCACAACCGCGGCCTGGCCTATCGCGACATGCGCGACTACGACCGCGCCATCCGCGACTTCGATTCCGCGATCAAGATCACGCCGAACCTGATTGCGGCGGTCAACGACCGCGGCCTGAGCTACGTCTCCAAGGGCGAGGCGGACCGCGCCATCGAGGATTTCGACCTCGCGATCCAGCTCAATCCGAAGGACCCGCTGGCCTTCAACAACCGAGGTCTGGCCTATCGCAACAAGGGCGAGACCGACGCCGCCATCAACAATTACGATCAGGCGATCGCGCTCAACGGCGAGTTCGCGCTGGCCTATTACAACCGCGGCAGCGCCAACTACGACAAGCGGGACTACGACCGCGCGATCCAGGACTACAACCAGGCGATCCGGATCAATCCGAACTACGCGCTGGCCTATTACGACCGCGGCGTCGTCTATTACGACCGTCAGAACTACGACCGCGCCGTGGCCGACCTGAGCGAGGCGATCCGCCTCGATCCCAAGGACGCGCTGGCCTACTACAATCGCGGCCTGACCTTCCGCGCCAAGGGCGAGATGGACAAGGCGCTGGCCGACTTCGATCTCGCGATCAAGCTCGACCCCCGCAACCCGCTGCCGTTCTACAACCGCGGCCTCGCGTTCCGCGACAAGGGCGAGCAGGAGCGGGCGATCTCGGATTTTAGCACCTCGATCCGGCTCGACGGCCGCAACGCGCTGGCGTTCTACAACCGTGGCCTCGCCTATTGGGACCGCAACGAGCGCGACCGCGCCATGGCCGACTACGAGCAGGCGATCCGGCTCAATCCGGGCTATGCGCCGGCCTATTACAGCCGCGGCCTCGCGCATTTCGAGCGCCGCGACCACGACCGCGCTATCGCTGACCTGAACCAGGCGATTAACGGCCGGCCGAACTATCCGGTGGCGTTCAACATGCGCGGCCAGGCCTACAACGCCAAGGGCGAGACCGACCGCGCGATCCAGGACTTCGACCAGGCGATCCGGCTCGATTCGCGCTTCGCCGCCGCCTACAACAACCGCGGCGAGACCTATCAGGGCAAGCGCGATCTCGACCGCGCCATCGCCGACTTCGACGCGGCGGTGAAGGCCAACCCGAACTTCGACGTGGCGTTCTACAACCGCGGCCTCGCCTGGCGCGACAAGAAGGATTACGACCGCGCCATCGCCGACTTCGGCGCCGCGCTGAAGATCAATCCGAACAACGCCGCCGCCTTCAACAACCGCGGCTTCGCGCACTGGAACAAGGGCGACAACGAGAGCGCCGTCGCCGACTTCGAGCAGGCCATTAAGATCAACCCGAAGTTCGCCGCCGCCTATTCCAACCGCGGCAGCGCCTATTACGAGCGCCGCGACTACGACCGCGCCGTCGCCGACTTCGACGCCGCCATCAAGCTCAATCCGGGCGTGGCCGCCTCCTGGCACGATCGCGGCCTGGCTCAGCGCGACAGGGGCAACAACGACCGCGCCATCGCCGACTTCGATCAGGCGATCAAGCTGGACAATAAGTTCGCCGCCGCCTATGCGAGCCGCGGCCTCGCCCACAGCAACCGGCGCGACTACGCCCGTGCGCTGCACGACCTCGACCTCGCGATCCGTCTCGACGGCCGCTACGCCGGCGCGTTCAACGACCGCGGCCTGGTCCATGCCGCGACCGGCAAGACCGACCGCGCCATCGCAGACTTCAGCCAGGCGCTTCAGCTCAAGCCGAATTACGACATCGCCTACAACAACCGCGGCCTCGTGCACCGCAGCCGCGGCGACCTCGACCGCGCCATCGCCGATTTCGACGCGGCGGTGAAGGCCAACCCGAACTACGACGTGGCCTACAACAACCGCGGCCTGGCGTGGCGCGGCAAGGGCGACCTCGACCGCGCAATCAAGGACTTCGAGCAGGCGATCCGGGTGAACGCCGGCTACGACGCGGCCTACCAGAACCGCGGCATGGCGCTGCGCGACAAGGGTCAGATCGAGCTGGCGATCAAGGATTTCGACGCCGCGATCAAGATCAATCCGCGCGAGGCACAGACCTTCTATCACCGCGGCGGCGCGCATGCCGAGATGGGAACGCACGATCTCGCACTGGCGGATTTCGACGCCGCGATCAAGCTCGCGCCGAATCACGCGGCGGCCTTCAACGAGCGCGGCAGCGTTCATGCCGCGATGGGCAACGGCGAGCGCGCCATCGCCGACTTCTCGCAGGCGATCCGGCTGCAGCCGAACTTCGACGTGGCCTACAACAACCGCGGCCAGGCGCTGCGGGCGCGCGGCCAGATCGACCGGGCGATCCCGGATTTCGACGCCGCGATCAAGATCAACCCGAACTTCGCGCTGGCTTACCACAACCGCGGCAACGCGCACTTCGACCGCCGCGATTACGACCGCGCCATCGCCGATCTCGGCGCTGCGCTCAAGATCGACCCGAAGAACGCACAGGCGTTCAACGACCGTGGTATCGCCTTCGGCTCGAAGGGTGACGCCGTCCGCGCCATCGCCGACTTCGACGTGGCGGTGAAGCTCGATCCGCAGAACGCCTTGGCCTTCAACAATCGCGGCGTCGCGCACCGCAACCGCGGTGCGCACGACCGCGCCATCGCCGACTTCGACCAGGCCATCAAGCTCAACCCGGCCTACACGATGGCGCTCTACAACCGCGGCACCGCGCACTACGACAAGCTCGACCACGACCGGGCGATCCAGAGCTTCGAGGCCGCAATCAAGCTCGATCCGAATTTCGCGCAGGCGCTGCACGACCGCGGCGTCGCCTATTACGACAAGCACGATTACGACCGTGCCATCGCCGACTTCGACGCTCTCACCAAGGTCGCCTCCGGCGTGGTCCTGTCGCTCAATCCGAAGGAGCGGGCGCTCGAGCGCCAGCGCGGCTACGACCGCGGCCAGGGTCCCTCCGCCGAGCCGATCAAGCTCAGCCCGAGCTTCGCGCTGGCGTTCAACGACCGCGGCGTGGCGTTCGGCGCCAAGGGCGAGCTGGATCGCGCCATCGCGGACTACGATCAGTCGCTCAAGATCAACCCCGGCTATGCCGTTGCGCACTACAACCGCGGCAACGCCTGGTACGGCAAGAAGGACCTGGACCGCGCGCTGGCCGATTACGACCGCGCCATCAAGCTCAATCCGAACGACGGGCTGGCCTATTACGACCGTGGACTGGCCTGGTACGACAAGCGCGAGTTCGATCGCGCCATCGCGGACTTCGACGCCGCCATCAAGATCGACCCGAGGGACGCCTTCGCCTATTACAACCGCGGCGTGGCGCGCTACGGCCGGCACGATTTCGACCGCGCCATCGCCGACTTCGATGCGGCTATCAAGCTCGACGGCAAGATCGCGCTGGCCTACCACAACCGCGGCAACGCCTTTGCCCGCAAGCGCGACTACGCGCGCGCCATCGCCGACCTCGACCACGCGATCAAGCTCAACCCGAATTATGCCGTCGTCTACAACGACCGCGGCCTCGCCCATGGCGCCACCGGCGATCTCGACCGCGCGCTCGCGGACTTCAACAAGGCGGTCTCGATCGACCCCCGCCATGCGCCGAGCTTCACCAACCGCGGCGTGGCCTATGGCGTGAAGGGCGACGCGGCCAAGGCCATCGCCGACTTCGACGAGGCGATCAAGATCGCGCCGACCTACGCCTTCGCGTTCTACAACCGCGGCAATGCGTTCTACGACCGGGGCGAGTTCGACCGCGCCATCGAGAACTACGACGAGGCTATCAAGCTCAACCCGGCGGATCCGGTCGCCTACCACAACCGCGGCAACGCCCACGCCGCCCGGCGCGACTTCGACCGCGCCATCGCGGACCAGAACCAGGCCATCAAGCTCAATCCGGCCTATGCCATGGCGTTCAACGACCGGGGCTTGGCCCATGGCGCCAAGGGCGACACGGATCGCGCCATCGCCGACTTCGACCAGTCGGTCAAGCTCAACCCGCGCAACGCGATGGCGTTCTACAATCGCGGTCTGACGCTGCGGAACCGCGGCGATCTCGACCGCGCCATCACCGACTTCGACGCCGCGATCAAGCTCAACCCCAACTACACGGCGGCGCTCTATGCCCGCGGCAACGTGCATCTGCTCAAGCGCGGCCACGACCGCGCCATCGCCGACCTCGACCAGGCGCTCAAGCTCAACCCGGCCTATGCGGCGGCGCTGTACGACCGCGCCGTCGCGCACGGCGCGCGGGGCGACGCCGACCGCGCCATCGCCGACTTCGACGCAGCCATCAAGCTGGAGCCGAAGGATCCGGCGGCGTTCAACGGCCGCGGCCTCGCCTGGCGCAACAAGGGCGACGTGGCGCGCGCCATCGCGGACTTCGATCAGGCGATTGCTCTGGAGCCGGGCTTTGCGCTCGCGCTCTACAACCGCGGCAACGCCCTCTATGAGAAGGGCGAGGTGGATCGTGGCATCGCCGACCTCGACCAGGCGATCAAGCTCAACCCCGGCCACGACGCGGCGTTCTACAACCGGGGCCTCGCGTTCCGCGACAAAGGCGACAACGACCGGGCCATCGCCGACTTCGGCCAGGCGATCAAGCTCGCGCCCGGCAACGCGCCGGCCTACAACAACCGCGGCCTCGCCTGGCGCAACAAGGGCGACCTGGACCGCGCGCTGGCCGATTTCGATCAGGCGATCAAGCTCGACGCCCGGCAGGCGGTGGCGTTCAACAACCGCGGCGTGACGCTCGGTCTCAAGGGCGAGACCGACCGTGCGCTCGCGGATTTCGACATGGCGATCAAGCTCGATCCCAAGGACGCGGTGGCCTTCAACAACCGTGGCTTCGCCTGGCGCAACAAGGGCGACGCCGACAAGGCGGTGGCCGATTTCGAGCAGGCGCTGGCGCTCGCGCCGGCCTATGCGACGGCGTTCTTCAATCGCGGCAATGCCTTCTACGACAAGAAGGACTTCGACCGTGCCATCGCCGACTACGATCAGGCGATCAAGCTTGCTCCGGACAACGCGGCTGCCTTCAACAACCGCGGTCTGGCCTACGACGAGAAGCGCGATTACGATCGCGCCATCGCGGACTTCACGCAGGCGGTCAAGCTCAATCCGAAGGATGCGCTCGCCTTCAACAACCGCGGCTTCTCGTATCGAAACAAGGGCGACGGCCAGCGCGCGCTCGCGGATTACGAGCGCTCCATCGAGATCGATCCGAACTATGCGCTCGCGTTCTACAACCGCGGAATCGTCTATTACGACCGTCGCGAGTTCGACCGCGCCAGCCAGGACCTGAACAACGCGATTAAGATCAATCCGAACTACGGGCGCGCGTTCCACGAGCGCGGCGTCGCCAACTACGACCGGCGGGCCTACGATCCGGCGATCCCGGCGGTCGACGTGGCCATGCAGGTCAAGCCCGATTATCCGGTCGTGGCCAGCAACCGCGGGCACTCCTACGAGAACCGCCGCGACGACGACCGCGTGATCCAGGAGGTCAACCAGACCATCAAGAACAACAACGCGCCGGCCGTGGCCTATTACAACCGCGCCAACATCTTCTACGGCTCGCGCGACTACAACCGAGCGATCCATTATTACGATCAGGCGATCAAGCTGCAGCCGCAGAACGCGGACGCTCTGGGCAGCCGCTGCGGCGCGCGCGCGATGGTGGGCGAGCTTCAGAAGGCGGTGCAGGACTGCAACGAGGCGCTGCGGCTGAAGCCGAACAACGCCAACGCCTTCGATCACCGCGGCCTGGCGCACCTCAAGCTGAACCAGCCGGATCAGGCGATCGTCAGCTACGACGAGGCGCTCAAGCTCAACCCGAACTCGCCGGCGGCGCTCTACGGCCGCGGCGTGGCCCGGATGATGAAGGGCGACGTCGCGGCCAGCAGCGAGGATTTCGCGGCGGCCCGCGAGCTGAAGCCCAGCATCGCGGAGGACTTCGCCCGCGTGGGCGTGCGCACGCGCGGCGGCAACGTGAACTGATCGGGCTTCGCCGCCCGGCGCGCCGGCGGAATTCGAAGGCCGGGTTTCGGAATCGAAAGGGGGCGGCGCGCGGCCGCCCCCTTCATTGTCGCGACCGTCCGGCCGCGGATTTCTATTGCAGCTTGATGTTGGCCTTGCGGATCACTTCGCCGAACTTCTTGGTTTCGGCGGCGATGAAGGCGCCGAAGCTCTCCGCCGTACCGAGCGGCATGAACGACCCGGTGTCGGTGAACCGCTTCTGGTCCGCCGGATTGGCGAACGCCTTGTTGGCGGCCTGGTTGATCCAGTTGATCGCCTCCTTCGGAGTGCCGGCGGGCGCCACGATGCCGAACCAGGCGGTCAGCTCGACGGGCAGCCCCTGTTCGACGAGCGTAGGAATGTTGGGCAGGGCGGGAGAGCGTTCCTTGGTTGCGATGCCGATCGACCGCACCCGGCCTTCGTTGATGTGGGCCCGCGCCAGCGCCACCACGTCGAACATCATGTGGACGTGGCCGGCGATCAGATCCTGCGCCGCCGGAGCCGCGCCCTTGTAGGGCACGTGCACGATGTCGATGCCGGCCGCCTGCTTGAGCAGCTCGCCGCCGATGTGGCCGGTGGTGCCGACGCCCTGCGAGGCATAGGTGAGCTTGCCCGGATTCGCCTTGGCGTAGGCGATCAGCTCCTTCAGGTTCTTGACCGGCAGCTTCGGATTCACCACCAGGATGTTGGGCACGACCACGAGGTTCACGACCGGCACGAAATCCTTGACCGGGTCGTAAGGCAGCTTCTGCATGTGCTGCAGGATCGACAGAACGCTGTGATAGCCGGTGAGGAACGTGTAGCCGTCCGGCGTGGCTTTCGCGACGGCGTCCGTGCCCGGAATGCTGGCGCCGCCGGTGCGGTTCTCGACCACGATCTGGTGCGGCGAGGTTTCGCCGACCTTGAGCGCGAAGGCGCGCGTGGCGATGTCCGCCACGCCGCCGGGCGCGATCGGGACGATGATGCGGATCGGCTTGTTCGGATAGGTCTGGGCGTGGGCCTGCGAGGGCGCAAGCGCCCAGCCGGCGGCGAGCGCCGCGACGAGCGCGGCGGGGGTTCGAAGACGAATCATGGGTCCTCCCTGGGGTTTCGTTGAGCGCGAGCCTAGCGTGTTTTGCGGCGAAGGCATCAGTCCTTTCGCCGCATGATGCGCCAGCCGCCGCGATTTGTATCGCAATACGGGACAGACGTGAGAGCGCCCGGGGTGCCGTCCCGCGTCGCCACCCCGGCCGGACTCCGGCCCTCAGTCCACCTCGATCACGACCACGCCGTTCTCGACGGCCGTCGGGTAGGTCCTGAGCGGGATCATGCAGGGGGGCGCCACGACCTCGCCGGTCTTGATGTCGAACTGGCCATTATGGAAGTTGCACTCGATCACGTCGCCGTCGATGTAGCCCTCGGACAGCGAGCCGGGGCCGTGGGTGCAGGTGTCGTCGGTGACGTAGAACGCGCCGTCCAGGTTGAACACCGCGAGAATCAGGCCTCCGGTCTCGACTTTGAGTGCGGTTCCGGCGGCAACCTCGTCGGCCTTGCAGAGTTCAAGTCGGGTGGGCACGGAGAGCGTCTCTCTGTCGGTGCGCTTTTCTTGCTTGAAGGGGGCGTCGGCGCGTAAAATGACGAGGCTTGGCAGTCTATAAAAATTCATAGACCACGCGACTTGATTCAGGTCAACGCAGCCGCCCGGCAAGCGCGAGCAGGCTGCAGGACCGGCACCATAGACCGGTGCTATGGGACCGGTCCGGCCGCGACCGGCGCAACGACTTCGGGAGTGGAACATGCTCAGAAAAGAACAGAACGACCTCCTCACACAGACCGGCCCCGGCACGCCGATGGGCCGCATGTTCCGGGCGCACTGGCTGCCCGCCCTGCTGGCCGAGGAGCTGTCGGAGCCGGAGTGCCCCCCGGTGCGGGTGAAGCTCCTGTCCGAGCGCCTGCTGGCCTGGCGCGACACCCAGGGCCGACTGGCGCTGACCGACGAGTTCTGCGCCCATCGCGGCGTCTCGCTCTGGTTCGGCCGCAACGAGGAGAACGGCCTGCGCTGCCCCTATCACGGCTGGAAGTACGACCACACCGGCCAGTGCATCGAGGTGCCATCGGAGCCGGAGGAAAGCGGCTTCTGCAAGAAGATCAAGCTCAAGTCCTATCCGCTGGTGGAGCGCGGCGGCGTGCTGTGGACCTATATGGGCCCGTCCGAGCAGCAGCCTCCGCTGCCGGAATGGGAGTTCGCCATGGTGCCGGCGGACCGCAGCTTCATGTCCAAGCGCACGCAGGAGTGCAACTGGCTCCAGGCGATGGAGGGCGGCATCGATTCCAGCCACGTCTCGTTCCTGCACCGCGGCGAGCTGAACAAGGACCCGCTGTTCAAGGGTTCGAAGGGCAACGCCTACAACCTCGGCGACTCGCGGCCCGTGTTCGAGGTGGTCGAGAGCCCCGGCGGCCTCTACATCGGCGCGCGCCGCAACGCCGAGGACGGCAAGTACTACTGGCGCGTCACCCAGTACGTGCTGCCGGCCTTCACCATGATTCCGCCGCGCGGCGACCATCCGGTGCACGGCCATTTCTGGGTGCCGATCGACGACGAGAACTGTTGGGCCTGGAGCTTCGACTACAAGGTCACGCGGCCGTTCAAGGACCATGAGATCGAGGCGTTCCGCGCCGGCAAGGGCATCCACGTTCCTTATGTGCCGGGCACCTATCGCCCGCTCCAGAACAAGGACAACGACTACATGATGGACCGCGCCGCGCAGAAGCGCGGCGACACCTACAGCGGCGTCGAGGGCATCGCGATGCAGGATGCCTCGCTGCAGGAGAGCATGGGTCCGATCATCGACCGCACCAAGGAGAACCTGGTCTCCACCGACAACGGCATCATCATGGCGCGCCACCGGCTGCTCCGCTCGCTGAAGGCGATGGAGAAGGGCGAGACCCCGCCCGGCGTGCCGCTCGACCATCAGCGGGTGCGCTCGGCCGCGGTCGTGCTGCCGCCGGACCGTCCCTACAAGGACGCCGCCCGCGAGGCCCTGACGGTGCAGCCGGGCCGGGAGCACGTGACGGTGTAACCGCGGATCGGCCGCCCCCGCGCGCGCGGAACGGCCGTCCGGGAGTGGAGTGAAGAATGCCATCCGAATCCGCCCGCATGAGCAGCGCCGCCGAGGCGCGTTTCCGCATCGGCGCGCCGAACTCGGTGCCGCGCACGATCAAGGTGATCGCGCTCGATCCGCCGAGCGAGCAGGTCGTCAAGTCGCTGTCGGAAGGCTCCTGGAACCGTGCGGTGTTCCTCACCGCCTCCGCCTTCGGCGCCGCGCCGCGGCAGGGCGAGAGCTTCGCGGGCTGGCTGAGCGACGTCGCCGGCCGCACCAAGAACCTGGTGGACGAGATCGAGGGCGCGGACCTCGTGGTGATGGTGGCGACCGCCGGACACGAGGCGCACGCCGCCTCGCTGATCGGCGAGGCGTGCAGCCTCAAGCGGGTGATGACCACGGCGCTGGTGCTCGGCGGCCCCGACATCCCCGACGAGGTGATGTCGCGCTCGCTGGCGCAGTTGCGGCCGTGGGCGCTGATGCTCGTCATCGCCAGCGCCGAGGAATACATCGCGGACATGCTGACCGCGTTGCGCGCATGAGGACCGGGATCGTGGACGGGCACGGGACCGCGGAACGCCGGACGGATTCATGACGCGACGCATCGTGGTGATCGGCGGCGGCCCGGCCGCCGTGGCCGCGGCGATGGAGGCCAGGCGCCGCGATGCTTCGGCCGAGGTCACGCTGCTGACCGACGAAGCCTGCGAGCCTTACGAGAAGCCGCCGCTGTCGAAGGCCGTGCTGCTCGGTAAGGCCGTGGCCGCCGACGCGCCGATCGCGGGGCCGGCCGGGCTCGCGGCGCAGGGCGTCGCGGTGCGGTTCGGCGTGCGCTGCACGGCCATCGATGCTTCGGCGCGCGTCGTCGCCACCGGAGAGGGACCGCTCGCCTATGATGCGCTGGTGCTGGCCTCGGGTTCGGTGGTGCGCGAATTGCCGCTGCTGCCGCGCGGCCTGCCGCGCGTGCATTACCTGCGCACCGAGGCGGACGCAGCCGCGCTGAAGGCGGCGCTTGAGACCTGCAAGCAGATCGTCGTGGTCGGCGGCGGGCTGATCGGCCTCGAGGTCGCCGCGAGCGCGGCCGCGCTGGGCATCCAGGTCACGGTGCTGGAAGCGGCTCCCCGCATCATGGGACGCGCCTGCGACGCGGAGACTAGCGCCGCCATCCTGGCCGAGCACCAGCATCACGGCGTCGAGGTCAGGACCGGCGTGCAGGTGGTGCGCGCCACCCCGCAGATCGACGGCGACATCGCGCTGGAGACCGACGACGGCGAACTTTACGTTGCTAACTGCGTCGTGGTCGGCGCTGGCGTCCGACCCGACGATGCGCTGGCCGCCGCCGCGGGCCTGCCGGCCGGCGACGGCGTCGTGGTCGACGCGCAGGGCCGCACCGGCGATCCCGCGATCTTTGCCGCCGGCGACTGCACCCGCTTTCCCGGGCCGGACGGCGCGCTGGTGCGGCTGGAGAACTGGCGGCACGCGCAGGAGCACGGCGCGGTGGTCGGTCGCAACGCGGCAGGCGCCAGCGACGAATACCGGCCGGTGCCGTCCTACTGGTCCGAGCAGTACGACCTCACCATTCAGGGTGTGGGCTGGCCGCAGGCCGAACCCGACGCGCGCATCCGCCGACCGATGCCCGGCAAGGGCAGCCTCGTGCTTGAAACGCGCGGAGGTTTGCTGTGCCATGCGGCCGGCATCAACGCGCAGCGGGAGATGGCGCCGATCCGCCGGTTGATCGAGCGGCGGATTCCCGTGGACCCCGCGGCGCTGGCCGATCCCGCCCAACCTTTCCAGGCGATGCTGAAAGCAAAGACGCAGCCATGAAGACGACGATTGCCATCGCGACCGGCGATCCGGCCGGCATCGGCCCCGAGATCGCCCTGAAAGCTGCGCTCGATCCCGCGGTGCGGGCGGCCTGCACGCCGGTCGTGTTCAGCGATCCCGACATCCTGTCCCGCCACGCCGCAGCCTGCGGCATCGCGCTCGACATTCACCCCATCGGGCGGGTGGCGGATGCACGGGGTGAGAGGCTCGACGTTCTGGTCTGCCGCCAGCCGGAGGCGGCCGCGCTCGAATTCGGCGCCAGCAGCGCGGCGAGCGGCCGCGCGTCGCTCGCCTTCGCGGGCGCGGCGATCCGGGCGGCGCTCGGCGGGGAGGTCGATGCCGTGGTGGCCGCGCCGCAGAACGAGACCTCGATTGCGCTCGCGGGGATCAAGTTCGACGGCTACCCGTCGTTCGTCGCGCGCGAAACCGGCACGCCCGAGGATGATGTCTATCTCATGCTTTGCTTCGGCGACACGAAGATCGTGCACGCCACGCTGCACCAGAGCGTCAGGGAGGCCATTGGCCTGATCACCCGCGAGAAGGTCGGCCGGGTGATCCGCACGGCGGATGCGGCGCTGCGGCGCATGGGCGTGGCTGCGCCGAAGATCGCGGTCGGCGGGCTTAACCCGCACGCCGGCGAGGGCGGCCTGTTCGGCCGCGAGGAGATCGAGATCATCGGGCCGGCCGTCGAGGAGGCCGTGGGGCGGGGCATCGCGGCCACGGGGCCGTTCGGGGCCGACACGATGTTTCATATGACCGGCGTGGACGCCTTCGTCGTGATGCTGCACGACCAGGGCCACATCGCCGCGAAACTGCTGGCGCGCAACGCCACTGCGGGGCTCTCGATCGGCAGCCCGATCCTGTTCTCGTCCGTGGCGCATGGCAGCGCCCACGACATCGCGGGCAAGGGCGTGGCGAGTCCGAAGGCGATGATCGAGGCCGTGCTGCGGCTGTCGCGCGCGACGCAGGAGGCCGGTGCGAGGCTGGAAGGCCCGCACCGGTGATGCAGTGCGACACCGCCGACGGGCGCCCGCGGCGTCGTGGGCGCGGCCGGCGGGGTCTAGAGTCCTTCACCGTTTCAGGGAAAACGGTGAAGGATTGCCGATCCCCTGTTTGTCGCGTTTTCTTCACGCGAACCGGGTCCCCCTTCGCTCGAAAACGCTCTATGCCTTCAGTTTCAGCAGCGCGTCGGCGTTGCCGTGGCAGAGTTTGGCCATGTCGGTCGGCGACAGCGCGACCTCGTCGAGGAAGTCGCGGCCGCGCCTGTCGAGCGCGAAGGGGTAATCGACCGAGAACATGATGCGGTCGATGCCGAAGGTCTGCAGGGCGGCGAGGAACGGCGGCTGGCTGAACACGCCGCTGGTGGTGATCCAGACCTGATCGACGATGGTGCGGCTCGGCGGCCGCTTGAGATGCGCGACCTCGGCGGCGGCGACCTCGTCGATGCGCGCCAGCATCACCGGCAGCATCTCGCCCATGTGGCCGATGATCATCTTGAGCTTGGGATGCTTGTCGAAGGTGCCCGCGAACACCATGCGCAGGATGTGGATCGCGACCTCCGAGTGCCAGCCCCAGCCGGCGGTGCCGAGCACGCGGTCGGTGCCTTCGGGCATTCCGCCGTAGTAGAGCTTCTGGACCTCCAGCATCGGCACGTTCGGATGAATGTAGATCGGAACGTCCAGCTCGGACGCGGCTGCGAGCAGCCCGTCGTAGCCCGGATGGTCAAGGAAGCGGCCTTCGGTGGTGCCGTGGATCATCGCGCCGACCATGCCGAGATCCTTCACTGCGCGCTTCAACTCGGCGGCGCAGGCGTCCGGCGCGGCCATCGGCAATTGCGCGAAGGCGGCAAAGCGCTTCGGATTCCGGCTCACGACCTCGGAGAGCGCGTCGTTCACCTTCTTCGCCAGGTCCACGCCGCCGGGACCTGGAACGAGATCGGGGCCCGGCCCGCTGTTCGACAGCACGTGCATGGTGACGCCGGCATCGTCCATCGACTTCAGGCGCTTCTCTCCGACCTCGGGCAGCAGCTCCATCGGGTTGGCGTGGCCGGGAGCGACGCTCCGCTTGCCGTAATGGCCGCGCGCGGCGATCGCGGCGGGGTCGATGCTCTTCACCAGGGCGGGGAAGGCAATGTGTTCTTCGAGAGCGACGACGCGCATGGACGGTCTCCGGTTGTTGCGCGGGAGTTGTGGCATCCGGCGGCGCGGTTGGACAAGCCGTTCAGTTCGTGGGCACTGACACCGACAGCCCGATGAAGGGTGACTGGTTTTCCCGGCGGTGCGATTCCAGGCCGGGAAACTGGCGGCCGTCCGGGAACTGGTCGGGCTTCAGCTTGCGGTCCGTCTCGAGGCCGAACGAGAAGTTGTCGATCGGGACCCGGCCGAAACCCGGATTCCGGACGGTCGGAATCGGCCTGGCGTTGTCGCGCACCCGTGGAACCCCGGTCGCTGCGGCCGGAGCGGTGCGGACGGGCGGCCGCTCGGCCGCGGTGGGCTCGCTCAAGGTCCGGCGTTCCGGAGCCTGCTGGGCCGGGGCCGCCGGCGTCGTCGCAAGCCACGCCGCCAGGGCCGCGCCCGCCGTCACGCAAATCCCACCACGCTTCATCCGCGAATGCCCCGCCGCTCCGAATCGACGCCAGTGTCGGCGAAAGCGATTGCTGATCCGTTTCGGCCGAGCGGTCATCATAGGCCGGATTCGCCGCTCCAATAGCAACTGCCGGTCGTGAACTGTCCCGATGTTAATTTCCCGCCCGGTGCGCAGGTCATGACCGAGCGGCCGGAGCCGTTCCGGGGTCTGATCGCCCGATGGGGGTCGGCAACCCGGTCGGGTGGTTGCCAGCCTGTCGGTGATCGGATTGAACGGGCAGCCTCTCCGCGGGCCGGATCGGCCGCGTGATCTTGCGATCCTGCCGGTCTGCGCGATCGGCGTCGCCCACCTTCGTCAAATCCTTAACAACGGCGCTGTATCGCTGCCGCACTTGATGCGACAATGATCTCCGTCGTCACGAAAGCATGACCGGACCCATGGCCGATACCCCGCCCCTGATGCTGTCGCGCCGCTTTGCGCCGCTGTTCTGGTGCCAGTTCTTCTCGGCGTTCAGCGACAACTTCCTGAAAAACGCGCTGGTCTTCCTGATCCTGTTCAAGCTCGGCGAAAGTTCTGCCGGGCCGCTGATCACGCTGGCGGCGGCAGTGTTCATCGCGCCCTATTTCTTCCTGTCCGCGCTCGGCGGCCAGATCGCCGACCGCTACGACAAGGCGCTGGTCGCGCAGCGCCTGAAGCTGGTCGAGATCGGCGTGGCGCTGGTCGCCATCGCCGGCTTCTGGCTGCACTCGGTGCCCATCCTGTTCGTGGCGCTGTTCCTGTTCGGTGTGATCGGCTCGCTGTTCGGCCCGATCAAGTACGGCATCCTGCCCGACCTGCTGCCGCGCTCCGAGCTGCCGGCAGCCAACGCGCTGGTCGAGGGCGCGACCTTCATGGCGATCCTGCTCGGCACCATCGTCGGCGGGCTGGCGGCCAAGGGCGGTGGCCATCCGGCCGCGTTCGGCGCCATGATGCTGGTGTTCGCGCTGCTGTGCTGGGGCTCGGCGTTGTTCATCCCCCCGGTCGGCCAGGCCGCCCCGGACCTGCGCGTGTCCCCGAACATCGCGAAATCGACTGTCGAGCTGATCAGCCACCTGCGCGGCGACAAGCGGCTGTGGTGGGGCGCGCTGGTGACGAGCTGGTTCTGGATGATCGGTGCGGTGGTGCTGTCGCTCCTGCCGCCGCTGGTCAAGTTCGGTCTCGGCGGCGCCGAGGAGGTGGTGACGGCGTTCCTTGCGATCTTCTCGGTGGCGGTTGCCGTCGGCTCCGGCCTCGCCGCCTGGCTCGCGGCCGGCCGCATCGTGATCCTGCCGACGCTGGCGGGCGCGATCCTGCTTGGCGTGTTCGCCATCGACCTCGGCTGGGTGATGCTGAACGCCGCGCCCCCTGCCGCGGCGCAGGGCTTGAGCGACGTGTTCGCCTCCGCGCGCGGCATCCGCGTCACCATCGACCTCGCGGGTCTGGCCATCGCCGGCGGCCTCTACATCGTGCCGACCTTCGCCGCGGTGCAGGCCTGGGCCGGGGCGGACCGGCGTGCGCGCACCATCGCCGGCGTCAACGTGCTCAACGCCGCCGCGATGGTCGTCGGCACCGGAATCATCGCCGTGCTGCAGGCGTTCGGCACCACCACGCCGGTCCTGTTCATCGTCATGGGCGTGGCCTGCCTCGCCGTCGCCTTCGTCATCGGCCGCACCATGCCCGCGAACGGGCTGATGGATTTCCTCTCCATCCTGTTCCGCGCGTTCTACCGCGTTGAGATCAAGGGCGTGGAGAATCTCCAGAGCGCCGGCCACAATCCGATCATCGCTCTCAATCACGTCAGCTTCCTCGACGCGCCGCTGGCGCTGTCGCTGCTCGGCAAGGAGCCGGTGTTCGCCATCGACAGCGCGATGGCGCAGAACTGGTGGGTGAAGCCGTTCCTGCACTTCACCCACGCCATGCCGCTCGACCCGACCAAGCCGATGGCGACGCGCACGCTGATCCACGCGGTGCGCGACGGCAATCCGCTGATCATCTTCCCCGAAGGCCGCATCACCGTCACCGGCAGCCTGATGAAGGTCTACGACGGCGCCGGCCTGATCGCCGACAAGTCCGACGCCTATGTGGTGCCGGTGCGCATCGAGGGGCTGGAGCAGACGCCGTTCACGCGGCTGGCGAAAGACCAGATCAAGCGGCGCTGGTTCCCCAAGGTCACGGTCACGGTGCTGGAGCCGGTGAAGCTCACGGTCGATCCCGCGCTCAAGGGCAAGGCGCGGCGGCAGGCCGCCGGCGCTGCGCTCTACGAGATCATGTCGAACCTGGTGTTCCGCACCACGTCGATGGACCGCACCGTGGTCGAGGCGTTGCTCCAGGCTGCGGATCTGCACGGCAAGGGCCGCGTCGCGGTGGAAGACCCGGTGGCGGGCGCGCTCAGCTATCGCAAGCTGCTGCTCGGCGCGGCCGTGCTCGGCCGCAAGCTGATGGATTACGCCCCGGAGGGCAAGCCGGTCGGTGTCATGCTGCCGAACGCCAACGGGGCGGCCGTGACGCTGATCGCGCTGATGTCGGCGGGGCGCGTGCCGGCCATGATCAATTTCACGGCCGGTCCCGCCAACGTGCTGGCGGCCTGCAAGGCCGCCGACCTCCGCGTGATCCTCACGGCGCGCACCTTCGTCGAGAAGGCGCGGCTGGAGAACCTGATCGCGGCCATCGAGAAGGAGGTGCGGATCGTCTATCTCGACGATATCCGCACCACCATCACGCTCCGCGACAAGCTGCGCGGGATGCGCGAGGCGGGCAAGCCGCTGGTGCCGCGCAAGGCCGACGACTGGGCCGCGATCCTGTTCACCTCGGGGTCGGAGGGCACGCCCAAGGGCGTGGTCCTGTCCCACCGCAACATGCTGGCGAACGCGGCGCAGGCGGCTGCGCGCATCGACTTCGGGCGCAAGGACAAGGTGTTCAACGTCCTGCCGGTGTTCCACTCGTTCGGCCTGACGGTCGGGCTGATCCTGCCGCTGGTCTCCGGCGTGCGCATCTATCTCTATCCGTCGCCGCTGCACTACCGGATCGTGCCGGAGCTGGTGTACGGCGTGAACGCCACCATCCTGTTCGGCACCGACACGTTCCTCAACGGTTATGCGCGCGCGGCTCATCCTTATGATTTCCGCTCGCTGCGCTACATCCTCGCGGGCGCGGAGCCGGTGCGGGAGACGACGCGGCGGATTTATCTGGAGAAGTTCGGCCTGCGCATCCTCGAAGGCTACGGCGTCACCGAGACCGCCCCGGCGCTGGCGCTCAACACGCCGATGTTCAACCGTTTCGGCACGGTCGGCCGGCTTTTGCCCGGCATGCAGGCACGGCTCGATCCGGTCGAGGGCGTGGACGAGGGCGGCCGGCTCTATGTGAAGGGTCCCAACGTGATGCTCGGCTATCTCAGGGTCGAGAACCCCGGCGTGCTAGAACCGCCGCCGGAGGGCTGGCACGACACCGGCGACATCGTGACCATCGACGCGCAGGGCTTCATCGCGATCAAGGGCCGCGCCAAGCGTTTCGCCAAGATCGGCGGCGAGATGATCTCCTTCGCGGCGGTCGAGGCGCTGGCCGGCGAGCTGTGGCCGGACGCGCTGACCGCGGTGGCCGCGGTGCCGGACGCGCGCAAGGGCGAGCGGCTGGTGATGGTGACGCAGAAGAAGGGTGCGACGCGGGCCGAGTTCCAGGCGTTCGCGCGCTCACGCGGCGCGTCCGAGCTGATGACGCCCGCGGAGATCGTGGTGATGGAGAAGCTGCCGCTGCTCGGCACCGGCAAGCTCGATCTCGTGGCCGTCACGAAGCTGGTGAAGGAGCATGCGGCCGCGAGCGTGGCCAAGCCCTCGGTTCTGGTGTAGCAGGCGGCATGATCGAGCTTTCCCCCCGTCTGCGCGCGCTCGCGGACGCCGACATCCCGCGCTTCGGCGCGGCCGAGATGACGCGCCGCCGCGCGCTCGTGGCGGGTGCGCTGGCGGAGGCGGACGCGGACCATCTGGTGTTCTACGGCGCGAACCGGACCGGCTCCTGCGTGCAGTGGCTGACGCAATGGCCGGTGACCGCCGAGGCCATCGGCGTGTTCTCGCCGGACCAGCCGGACGCGCTGTTCGTGCAGCATGTCAACCATGCGCCGCTGGCCCGGCTTTTCGCCCACGAGGCGGAGACGGTGGAGTGGGGCGGGCCGTCGACGCTGGCGAAGGCGATCGCTGTTCTGGAGAAGCGCGGCGCGCGCCCCGGCCGGGTCGCCGTAATCGGGCCGATGCCGTTTGCGCAGCATGCGGCGCTGTCCGGGAAGTTCGGTCGGATCGCGGACCTCAACCGGATCTATGCGCGGCTGCGTGCCGTGAAGTCCGACGAGGAGCTGGACTGGCTGCGCATCGGCGCGGCCTACAGCGACGCCGGCATGGCCGCGCTGCGCGACGCCATCGTCGCCGGTGTCAGCGAGCGCGAGCTGGGCGACGCCGTGGAGCGTGCTTACGTTGCGCAGGGCGGCGGCACCTGGATTCATTACATCGGCACCACGCCGATGCGCGAGCCGCAGGTGCCCGCGCCGCGGCAATATCCCTCGGGGCGCCGGGTGGAGCGGGGCGACATCGTGTTCGCCGAGATCAGCGCGCACTTCTGGGATTATTCGGGGCAGGTGCTGCGCAGCTTCGCGGTCGGCGACGAACCGCCGCCGCTTTATCGCTCGCTGCATGCGGCGGCGGATGCGGCGTTCGATGCGGTGGCTGGCGTGCTGCGCGACGGGACCACGCCGGCGCAGGTGATCGAAGCGGCGCGCGCCATCGAGGACGCCGGCTACACGATCCTCGACGACCTGCTGCACGGCTATGGCGGCGGCTACCTGCCGCCGGTTCTGGGCTCGGAGAGCCGGCCGGCCGGGCCGGTGCCCGAGGAGCCGTTCCGCGCCGGCCAGACCGTGGTGATACAGCCCAACGTGGTGACGCGCGATGGCAAGGCCGGCGTGCAGACCGGCGAGCTGGTGGTGATCCGCGAGCAGGGCATCGAGAGCCTGCATACGTTCCCGCGGGGATTCGCGCGGGTGTAGCGGACACACACTCGTTTCCCTCCGGCCTCATGCTTCGAGAGGCAGTGCTTCGCGCCGCTCCTCAGGAGGAGGCGGAGCGAGGGTAGGGCCGGTCAGCCGCCCGCTGCCCTCAACTGCTTCGCCATCCAGTCGGCGCTGTGCGGCCGCCAGCGGTAGCCGCGGTTGTTAGCGATGTGGTTGCCGTCCTCGATGATCAGCATCGTGACCGGCCCCTTGACCTCGCGCGCCACGCGCTCGGTGTCCTGCCACGGCACGATGCGGTCGAGCTTGCCGTTCATGATGTAAATCGGGCAGGTGATGCGGTGTGCGGCGTCCTTGAGCGTCAGCGTCAGCGCGTTGGCGCGGCCCTCTTCCTGCGTGGCGCACTTGCTGCGCACGCGGAACGCCTCGCGGGTCAGCTCCGGCAGCCCATCCCACGCCTCGCCGAAGCTGTAGGGCCCGCCGAGCGCCATGCACGCCTTGATGCGCTTCTCGTAGGCCGCGGCGCGCGGCGCGTAGTAGCCGCCGAGGCTCACGCCCCACATTCCGATGCGCGACGTGTCGATGTCGTCGCGGCCCATGATTGCGTCGATCACCGCCGTCACTGCGGTCTCGTAGTTGCCGCGGATCGGAAAGTCGTATTCGCCCTCTCCCTGACCGGGTCCGTCGAACACGAGCGTGGCGATGCCGCGCGCCAGGTAGGGCTGCTCGTAGGCGTCGGTTTCCTCCTTCGTGGAATCGAGGCCGCAGGCCATCAGCATCACCGGCGGCTTCTTCGCGCCGGCGGGCTTGCGCAGGATGCCGTAGAGCTTCTTCCCCTCGAACGGGATTTCGATCCGCTCGCCGGGCGGCGCGAGGTGTGGCAGCGCCAGCGTCCGGCACGCCACGGCCTTGCGATGCGCGGCCTCCATCTGGGCGAGGTCGTCCACGAACAGGAACTTGCCGAAGTGGTAGTAGACGCCCGCGCGCTGCAGGTGTTCGCCCGCGGTGAGATATCGCTTTTCTGCCAGCGCCTCGTGGCCGAGGTCCTCGTGCAGCCGGGCGCGCGCGCTCCAGGCGGAGCACCATTCACTCCATGACTTGAGCGAGGCCGTGACCTCCTCGAAGTCGGTGAGAACGACGCCGTTGGCGACGAAACGGGCGGCCCAGTGGCCGACGGCGGATTTGAGCCGGGGATCGTCGGTCATCGGTGCGGTCCTTCCCGAAATGTCTGATTGACCCGCGCGATCCCCGGAGGGGGCGGCGGACGTTCGCGGTCCATGATGCCGCGCCGGCCCGGCCCGATCAACGCCGGCCTCTGGACTCGCCGGGTTCGCCGTGCAACCTCGGGCCTGTCATCGGGCCGGAGGGACGGATGTTCGAGGCGTTGCGCAACCTGATCGCGGATTTGACCGTTTCCGGCGGCCGACGCAGCTTCGACGCCAACGACGACCGGCTCGCGGCCGCGGCGCTGCTGGTGCATGTCGCGGCGATCGACGGCAGCATCACGGACGCGGAGCGCGCGGTGCTGCACGCGCGCCTCAAGTCCAAGTTCGATCTCGACGACGACACTGCGAACGCGCTGATCGACCAGGCCATCGAGGCCGACAAGGAGGCGGTGGACCTTTATCGCTTCACCAGCCTTCTGCTGCGCGATCTCGACGAGGACGGCCGTCGCCGCATCGTCGGCATGATGTGGGAGGTGGTCTACGCCGATGGCAAGGTCACCGAGTTCGAGGACAACCTGATCTGGCGGGCGGCCGACCTGCTCGGCATCACCTCGCGTGACCGAGCGGCGCTGCGCCAGCGCGCACGGTCTGCGGCTGGCGGCGAAACATGAATCCGGTTTCCGTCATCACCGGTGCTTCCGCCGGCATCGGCGCCGAGCTGGCTCGGGTGTTCGCGCGCAAGGGTCACCGCGTGGTTCTGGTGGCGCGCCGCTCGGAGCGGCTGGGCGAACTCGTGGCGGAGATCGCGGCACGCGGAGGACCCGAGCCGCTGGCGGTGCCGGCCGACCTGACGCAGCCGGATGCGGCCGCCAGGCTCGCCGGGGTCCTCGCCGCGGAAGGGCTGGAGCCGGAGTATCTCGTCAACAACGCCGGTTTCGGGCTGGTCGGCCGTGCCGCCGGTCTCGACCGCGACCGGCAGCTTGCGATGATCGACCTCAATGTGCGTGCGCTCACCGATCTGTCGCTGACCTTCGCGGAGAGCCTGATCCGCCGCCGCGGCGGGCTCCTCAACGTGGCGTCGGTGGCGGGTTTCCTGCCGGGGCCGGGTTCGGCGGTCTATTATGCGACCAAGGCCTATGTGCTCTCGCTGTCCGAGGCGCTGCATCTGGAGCTGGGTCGGCGCGGCGTGCGGGTGACGGCACTGTGTCCGGGGCCGGTCGCCACCGAATTCCAGGAGCGGGCGGGGATCGCGGAATCGGTCCCGCCGTGGCCGCTGGCGGTGCCCGCGGCGGCGGTGGCGGAGCAGGGCTACCGCGGATTGATGCGGGGGCGGCGGCTGGTGGTGCCGGGGGTCGCCAACAAGGCGGTTACTGTGCTGCCGCGCATCCTGCCGCGCGCGTGGCTCCTGGCGCTGGTGGAGCGGCGGCAGCGCGGGCGTCTCGAGCGATCCGCTCCGTCCGCATAGCGCGGTCGCATGCGCGGTCTTGCAATTGTCCGTTAACCGGCTAGGAGTTTAATATTCCCGAGAATTCTCGGTTCGATGACATGAATCTCCCCGTCCTGGTCGTCCTGCATCAGGAAAATTCCACGCCCGGCCGCATCGGGATGGCGCTCCGCAACCGCGGCTATGCCCTCGATATCCGTCGGCCGCGCTTTGACGATCCCCTGCCGGACACGCTCGAAGGCCATTCCGGCGCGGTGATCTTCGGCGGCCCGCCGAGCGCCAACGATCCGGACGACTACATCCGCCGCGAGATCGACTGGATCGGCGTGCCGCTTCGGGAGAACAAGCCGTTCCTCGGCATCTGCCTCGGCGCGCAGATGATGGCGCGCCAGCTCGGCGCGCGGGTCTACAGGCATCCGCAGGGTCAGGCGGAGGTCGGCTATTATCCGATCCGTCCGACCACGGCCGGACTCGATGT
Organism: uncultured Rhodoplanes sp.; assembly: GCA_964653225.1. Taxonomy (GTDB): domain Bacteria; phylum Pseudomonadota; class Alphaproteobacteria; order Rhizobiales; family Xanthobacteraceae; genus Z2-YC6860. The sequence continues at coordinate 40,955 of CAZZCV010000022.1, forward strand.
CTGCAATCCCTGGCCCGGCCACGTCTACCAGTGGCACCGCGAGGGCTTCGACCTGCCGGAGGGCGCGACCATGCTGGCGGAGGGCGACGCCTTCCCGGTGCAGGCGTTCCGCTACGGCACCGGCTATGCGCTCCAGTTCCACATGGATGTGACCCACGCCATGATGTGCCGCTGGACCACGCGCGGCCACGAGCGCCTGGAACTGCCGGGCGCGCAGCCGCGCGAGGCGCATTTCACCGGCAAGCTGCTGCATGACGATGCCTGCCGCGCCTGGCTCCACACCTTCATGGACCACTGGCTCTCGACCGGGTCCGAGGCGGCCACGGCCGCGGCTTAATCCGGCTTGCTCCGCGGCGACGTCGAAAGCGTCTCCACCCCGTAAAGGTTCGAAAACACCTTGCGGCCGATGGCGACCACCGCGAGCGCGCCGATGCCCCCGACCACCACCGCCGGAATCGCGCCGATAAAGGCCGCCATCGCGCCGGCGCGGAATTCGCCGAGCTGGTTGGAGGCGGTCACGAACAGCGAGTTGACCGATCCGACCCGGCCGCGCATCGCGTCCGGAGTCTGGAGCTGGATCAGCGTCATGCGAATCACTACGCTGAGCATGTCGGCCGCGCCCATCACGCACAGGGCCGCCATCGACAGCACCAGCGACTTCGACAGCGCGAAGACCAGGATCGACAGGCCGAACACCGCCACGCCCCCGAACATGATGCGCCCGGCATTGCGCACCGGCGGCCAGCGCACCAGCGCGAAGGCCGTCAGCAGCGCGCCCGCGCCGGGCGCGGCGCGCAGCAGGCCCAGACCCCAGGCGTCGACGCCCAGAACATCGCGCGCGAACACCGGCAGCAGCGCGGTCGCGCCGCCCAGCAGGACCGCGAACATGTCGAGCGAGATTGCGCCCAGCACGATCGGGTTGCGCCGGATGAAGGCGAAGCCGGCAAACAACGTCTCCATGCTCACCGGTTCGCGCTTGAGCGGGGGACGCTCGATCCGGATCAGGCCGATCAGGATGCCGGCGATCATGTAGAGCGCGAAACACAGCGAATAGACCAGCACCGGACTTGCCGCATAGATCAGCCCGCCGATCGCGGGGCCCACGATCACGGCGGTCTGGGTCGCGGAAGAGGCCGCCGCCTGCGCGCGCGGCAGCACGGGCAGCGGCACCAGCGCAGGCACCAGCGTCTGCAGCGTGGTCTGCTCGAAGGTGCGGGCCGAGCCAAGCAGCAGCACGATGCCGAGAATCGCCTCGCGGCTGAGCCAGCCGCCGGAGGTCCCGAACGCAAGAATCGCCACGCCGAACCCGGAGGCGATCTGGCAGATGCGCACGATCCGACGCCGGTCGTAGCGGTCGGCGACGTGACCTGTGACCAGCACCAGCAGCAGGGCCGGCAGGAAATAGCACAGCCCGACCAGACCGAGGTCGAGGGGATCGTTGGTCAGTTCGTAAAGCTGCCAGCCGACCGCCACGGCCTGCATCTGCAGCGCGATCGTGCTGAAGACGCGCGACAGCCAATAGAGGGCGAACGGCGGATGGCGCCGCAGCGGCATGGTCAGGATGTCGTCAGCGCTCATGGGATCGGGAGGTGGCTACGGATAAGAATGCGAGCCGAAGCCGGACCGCATCGGGTTCCATTGTACGGCATTTCAGCCGCCTGCGGCGCAAACAACCTTGGCCATGTCTTCGATAAAAATGATCGTCCCCTGACTCGTCCCCCGATGGTAGCCTCCGGTCCATGATCGGCGCGCCGACGAACCGATGCACTCGCCCGGTCCCGCGGATCGGGCCGGGAGGCATTCCGGGAGGGCAGGCATGACGGATGACGATGCGGCTCCGCGACGCGCGCAGGCCTATTCGGCCTCGTTGCTGCGCGCGTCGCGGGCTTCGGACGAGATTCTGGAGCTTCTGCCGGTCGCCACCTGGATCTGCGATCCCGACTGCCGGATCATCCAGTACAACCGGCGCGCCGTCGAGATATGGGGCCGCGTACCGCAGCCGGGCGAAACCCACGAGCAGTTCACGGCCAGCTCGAAGTTCTTCGACGCCGACGGCCGGCCGCTGCAACGCTCCGCGCTCCGCGGCGTGCTGACCACCGGTCAGGCGGTCCGCGATCAGGAGGTGATCGTCGAACGCGCGGGCGGCAACCGGATCGTGGTGCTGCTCAACATCGATCCGCTGCTCGACGAGAAGGGTCGGATCGTCGGGGCGATCAACTGCATCCAGGACATCACCGAGCGCAAGCGCGTGCTGTTCGAGCTGGAGCGCGGCCGCCAGCATCTGCGCGAGCAGGAGGAGCGCTGGAACGCCACCTACGAGCACGCCGCCATCGGCATCGTCGAGATCGACGCCGAGGGCCGTTTCCTGCGCGTCAACCAGGCGATCTGCGGCATCATCGGCCGCAGCCGCGAGGCGCTGCTGGGCTGGCGTCTGTTCGCCGGCACCCATCCCGACGATCGCGACCGGGACGAGGAGTTGTACCGACGCCAGGTCAGGGGCGAGCTGGAGTTCTATTCGATCGAGAAGCGCTTTGCGCGCGGCGACGACGGCCGGATGGTCTGGGTCGCGATCCGCTCCTCCACGGTGCGCGATGCCGCCGGAAACTTCCTCTACAGCGTGCGGGTGGTGCAGGATATCACCGAGCGCAAGGAGGCCGAGGAGCGGCAGAGACTGCTGATCGACGAGCTGAACCACCGGGTCAAGAACACCCTGGCCACGGTGCAGTCGCTCGCCACCCAGACGGCACGCGGGGCCGGCTCCCTCGACGAATTCCGTCACGCGTTCGAGGGTCGGCTGATCGCGCTCAGCCATGCCCACGACCAGTTGACCCGCAGGCACTGGAAGAGCGCCGACCTGCGCGACATCGTGGCGGCCACCGTCACGCCCTATCTCACGCGCGCCCGCGATCAGCTCTCCATCGGCGGCGAGCCGATCACGCTGACGCCGCGCGCCAGCCTGACGTTGGCGCTGACGTTTCATGAGCTGACCACCAACGCCGTCAAATACGGGGCGCTGTCCCGGCCCACCGGCCGCGTTGGCGTGCGATGGGAGGTGTTGCAGACCTCCGGCGATCCGCCGCGCCTCCGGATCGAGTGGCGGGAGGAGGGCGGGCCGAAGGTGGCGATTCCGTCGCGCCGCGGCTTCGGCTCGCGCTTCATCGAGGGCAGCGTGGCGGCCGAGCTTCAGGGCGTCGCGGAGCTGGACTTCGACGCGGAAGGCCTGCGCTGCACGATGGAGATTCCGGTGGCGGCGGGACTGACGGACGGCTGACGGCGCCCCGGCCTGCGCGCTGCGCTAAAGACCGGCCAGCCAACCGGAGCCGCAGGGCGGGGGTTGGTGGAGCCAGGCGGGATCGAACCGCCGACCTCCTCATTGCGAACGAGGCGCTCTCCCAGCTGAGCTATGGCCCCGACCGGGGGCGCACGAAACCGGTGCACCCCACAGCGAGTGGGCGCCATTTACGTCCGGGGGTGGCAAGAGTCAAGGAATGGCTCCGGCGGTCCGGCCGGACCCGGCCGCGGGGCTGCCCGGGCATCGAGGACGACCTCCGGCCATGCTTGTTCGGACGGCGGCGAACCGCTAGGTTCCGGTCGCTCCACACCAGCGGCAGAGGGCCATGCGCGCGCTTTTCCTCGTTATCGACCTCGCCCTTGAGCTTTACATCTGGCTGCTGATCGCCTCCGCGATCCTGTCCTGGCTGATCGCCTTCAACGTCGTGAACACGCGCAACCAGGTCGTGTCCATGATCGGCGAATTCCTGTACCGGATCACCGAGCCGGCTTTGCGCCCGATCCGCAACGCGATGCCGAACCTGGGCGGCATCGACATCTCGCCGGTCATCCTGATCCTGATCATCATCTTCATCCGCTACTGCATCGCGCTCTACATCCTGCCCAACGTGACCTGAGTCGGGCGTGATTCCGAAAAGCGGGAGCCGGCTTTCGGACGCGATCACGTTCGAGCGGGATGCGGAGGCCCGGCCCTGGGCCGTGCAGGCGGACGGGCTGAGGCTGACCGTGCGGGTCACGCCGAAGGGCGGCCGCGACGCCGTCGACGGAATCGAGCAGCGGAGCGACGGACAGTGCGTGCTCAGGGTGCGGGTGCGTGCCGCCCCGAGCGACGGCGCGGCCAACACGGCGGCGACGGCGCTGATCGCGCGAACGCTGGACGTCGCCCCCCGGGACGTGACGCTCGCCGCAGGGGCCTCGTCCCGCATCAAGCGCTTCACGGTTGCGGGCGACGGCCCAAGCCTGGCGGCGGCGCTGGAAAGGCTGGCGGCTAAACCCTGAGCCGTCATGGTTGGGCATAGCCCGTGGAAGACGGGCGCGAACGCCCTTGTGTCTCCCGGCGGTCCGCGTCTTTGTAGGAAACGTCTGGCGCGGATGACCGGCAGGGAGCGTTGAAGGTCAGGTGATGGCGGCACGAATCATCGACGGCAAGGCCATCGCGGCCGAACTGCGGGCCAGCGTGGCGGCCGAAGTGGCGCGGCTCGCCGCGACTCGCGGGCTGGTGCCGGGTCTCGCGGTCGTGCTGGCGGGCAACGATCCTGCCAGCGAAGCCTATGTCGGCAGCAAGAAGAAGATGACGGTGGCGGCGGGCATGCGCTCGTTCGATCACCGGCTGCCTGAAAGCGTGAGCCAGGACGACCTGCTGGCGCTCGTCCGCACCCTCAACGCCGATCCGGCGGTGCACGGCATCCTGGTGCAGCTTCCGCTGCCGCCGCAGATCGACGCGCAGGCGGTGCTGGCCGCCATCGACCCGGCCAAGGATGTGGACGGCTTCCATCCGGTCAACGCCGGCCGGCTCGCCTCCGGCCTGCCGGCGCTGACGCCCTGCACGCCGCTCGGCTGCATCGTGCTGGCGAAGTCCGTGCATCATTCTCTTGAAGGGATGGAGGCGGTGGTGGTCGGCCGCTCCAACATCGTCGGCAAGCCGCTGCTGCAACTGCTGCTGAATGAGAACGCCACCGTGACGGTGGCGCACTCGCGCACCCGCGACCTGCCGGCGGTCTGCCGGCGCGCGGACCTGCTGTTCGCCGCCGTGGGCCGGCCCGAGATGGTCAAGGCGGCCTGGATCAGGCCGGGCGCGACCGTGATCGACGTCGGCATCAACCGCGTGGCGGGCGGGGACGGCAGGCCGCGGCTGGTGGGCGACGTGGCCTATGCCGAGGTCGCGCGGGTGGCCGGGGCGATCACGCCGGTGCCGGGCGGGGTCGGCCCCATGACCATCGCGTGCCTGCTGGCGAACACCCTGCGTGCCGCCTGCGCGATCGTGGGCTTGCCCAAGCCCTCGGTGTAGCTTCCGGCACGAAAAAGCCCGGCGGATGGCCGGGCTTCGGATCGTTTCGCGGCGCGTGCGGCCTTAGCCGTTCCAGGCGAAGGCGACCTTGTCGAGGCTCCGTTCGCCGAAGCGCTCCGAGGAGCGCGCCACGGCCTTGCCGCCGAGCGTGCGATAGAACTCCACCGCCGGCTCGTTGTCCGAGAGCGCCCAGACCACGAGGCTCTTGAGCCCGCTCTGGCCGAGGTCGCGGCGCGCCGAGGTGAACAGCCGGCGGCCGAAGCCGAGACCCTGATACTCCGGGCGCAGGTAAAGCTCGTAAATCTCGCCGTCGTAGAACAGGCTGCGGGCGCGGTTGCGGCCGTAGTTGGCGTAGCCCGCCACCTTGTCGCCGAATGCGAGGATGGCGATGCGGCTGCCCTTGCGGATCGCGCTGTCCCACCATTCCGGTCCGCGACGGTTGATGAGCCTGTCGAGTTCGAGGCCGGGGATCACGCCCTGATAGGCCGCCCGCCATGCCTCGTCGTGCGTCTCCGCGACGGCGGCGGCGTCGGACGGCTTGGCCTTGCGAATCTCGATGAGGACCGTGCTCATGTCCGGGATATGAGCAAGCGAGTCGCGCGCCTTCAAGGGCTTCGTTTAACGAACGGTTAACGGTGTGGATTACTTCGCGCGGGCGGCTCTGCAGCGTAGCTGTCGCCGGTCGGAAAGCCGCGATTGTCCCGACGCTTGCGGACATGTGGCGCAGGCGACACGCCCGGCTTTGAAAATGCGCGGCGATCCGGCTGTCGAATCCCTCCGAAGTGCGAAGGTGCGGCGAAACGCGCGCCGCGCACCGGCTTCAGGCCGATCAAATCGATTCGCGCCGTCGGGTGCCTCGTTTCGGCACAGCCGGCGTACGAGGCATCAGGCGCTTTCGGCTTCCCGGGCGCGCTCGGCGCGCTTGCGGTCGTTGGGATCGAGCAGCTTCTTGCGCAGCCGGATCGACTTCGGCGTGACCTCGACCAGCTCGTCGTCCTCGATATAGGCCAGCGCCTTTTCGAGACTCATGCGGATCGGCGGCGTCAGCCGCACCGCCTCGTCCTTCGACGTGGTGCGGATGTTGGTGAGCTGCTTGCCCTTGAGCACGTTGATCTCGAGATCGTTGTCGCGGGTATGCTCGCCGACGATCATGCCGCGATACACTTT
>CAZZCV010000023.1:0-46615 GCA_964653225.1 uncultured Rhodoplanes sp.
CAATCGTCCCAACGTTGCAATGCGGCTTGCTGCGGTTGAATTTCTCTTTCGCCATAAATCCCTCTGGAGGTTCTCTCTCGTCCTGCGATGTGGTCTTGCGGTTGCGGGGTCGCTTCCCGCTCGCGCGTCATATGCGACGCAGGCCGGTTTTTTTCAACTGTTTCCAGGCTCGCCCGGCCTCCGGGCGAACTCTACGCGCCCGCCCGTTCCAGGGCGTGGCGGGCCAGCGCCTTGAGTTCCGGCTCCGGCCGTCCGGCCAGAAGCGGCGCGGCCTCCCGGCAGAACGCAGGCGGCGCTGCGTCCAGGGAGCGCCGGCACCAGTGCGCAGCCTCCGCGACCCGGCCCTCGAGCATCAGAAAGCGGCCGGTGTCGAAGCAGCCACGGAAGCAGCCCCGCTCCGCCGCCCGACGATACCAGCGCGCCGCCGACGCCATCCGGACCGGGCCGACCCAGCCCAGTTCACGATAGCGGCCGATCAGGCTCATGGCCTTGGGATTGCCCTGCCGGGCGGAGCGCACCAGCAGCGACAGCGCGCCGTTCGGGTCGCGGGGCAGGCCCTCGCCCTGGAGCATCAGCGAGGCGAGGTTGAACTGCGCCCAGGCGTGGCCGCGCCCGGCCGCCATGCGGAACAGGCGGGCGGCCTCGGCCGAATCCGGAGCGATGCCCCAGCCCAGCTCGTGGCAGCGCCCCAGCATGTTGAGGCCGTCCGCGTTGCCGGCATCGGCCGCGATCCGGAACCAGCGGCACGCGCCCTGCGGATCGCGCGCCGTGCCGTGACCGTCGAGCAGCATCTGGCCCCAGACCACCTGCGCGTCGGCGTCACCGTAGGCCGCCGCCGCATAGACCCACCGCGCGGCCTCTTCCGGACTCTCGGCCAGCGCCGCGCGCCACCGATCGTCGCTCAGATGACGCAGCCGGCTGAAATAGAGCGGCTCCGCGGACGGAGGACTGCGCCAGCGCCGCTTGAGTCTCCTGAAAAAACGCGAGAACGGAAAACGCACCACCCGGCCCAACCAGCGTCTCGCCCAACCAAGGGCTCTGCGCAGCGGTCTACTCCGCGCAAGCCGATCTCTTCAACGCCGGCCTTCACCGGAGAACGGATGATTGCCGCAGCAGAGCCTTCCGCCCGACCGGAAACTCCACCAGAGACGTTCGAGGGAACGATTTATTCACTGCGATATTGCGCCGCAGCCAACCGGCACGTCGCCACGGCCCGCATCCTGCCGACGCCGGCACTTTCACAAGCCGCTCATTGGACGATCAAACAAATTTCAGACGCCATTATCATCGTTCCAAACCAGAATTATTCTCATGAAAATCTGTGCCCCTCTCGCGGGCATCCCTTTGGATTTGTTCCACAACATAAGTTTTGCGTTCGCTGCACAGCCCGCGCTTTAACACCCAGCGATGAAATGGCGTCGAAACAACGGCGCATGCATGTACGCGGGGGCTTCTGGAATGACTCAGACTTTGGAAACGGCGCTGCGTTCGACGATTTCGCACGCGGCTCTTTCGGCAGGCGTTGCATTCTCGTGGGCGGCCATGTCCGACACGGCCGCGGCGCAACAGCAGTCGAACGTCCGGCTCGACACGATCGACGTTACGAGCCAGCCAACCGGCGACGGCGCCTATAACGTGCCGGCGGCGGCCTCGCCGAAGCAGACCGCGCCTCTGCTGGACACGCCGCAGACCGTTACAGTCGTTCCGCAACAGATCATCCGCGAGCGCGGCGCAACCAACCTGACCGAAGTGCTTCGCAACACACCGGGCATCACCTTCGACGGCGGCGAGAACGGCTTCGGCACCTCGATGACCAACTTCAAGCTGCGCGGCTTCGACACCAGCGGCAGCGTGTTCATCGACGGCTCCCGCGACAACGGCAGCTATGCCCGCGACGTGTTCAACATCGAACGCGTGGAGGTGTTCAAGGGTCCGGCGGCGGACAACGGCCGCGGCGGCGCCGGCGGCTATATCAACCTTGTCACCAAGACGCCCACGCTGCGCAACTTCTTCACCGGCGAGGTCGGCGTCGGCTTCGACGGCTACAAGTCCGAAGCGCGCAAGCGCGCCACCGTGGACTTCAACCGTGTGGTCGCGCCGAACACGGCCGTCCGCTTCAACGGAATGTGGGAGAACGGCGGCGTCGCCGGCCGCGACATTGCGGAAGCGAATGCCTGGGGCGTCGCGCCGTCCATCACCTTTGGCCTTGGCACCGATACGCGGGCGACGTTCTCCTACGAGCACCTGACGCGCAAGGATCTGCCCGACTGGGGTATTCCCGCCCACGTCATTCCGGGAATGGCGCGCTACACTCCGTCGGTCGCGGGCGTCAGTCGCGACAGCTTCTACGGCCTGCGGTCGGACTTCGACAACACGACCAGCGACGTGGCGCTGGCGCGCTTCGAATACGACTTCTCGAAGACCGCCACCATCAGCAACCAGACCCGCTTCGCGCGGGTGGATCGCAATTCCTTTTTCACATCTCCCACGGCCTACAATGCCGGCACCGGTGCGGTGACAACCCTGACCCAGGGTTATGGCCGGGTGAACACCACGCTGAGCAACATCACCAACTATTCCGCCGAGTTTTACACCGGCGCGTTCAAGCACAATCTTTCGATGGGTCTTGAGCTGACGCGCGAAGAGTCGGACGCCAAGCGCTACGCCGCCGCCGCTGCTACCGGTCAGCAGACGACGACGAACATCTTCAATCCGAACCCGAACCGTGTGCCCACGGCGTTTCCGTATGTGACGCAGACGAACGCCGTCAAAGTCGACACCATTGCGGCGTATCTCTACGACACGATGCATCTGAACCGGCAGTGGCAAATCACCGGTGGATTGCGCGTGGAGCGTTACAAGGTCAACATCACCGACAGCCAGGGGGCCAACAACTTCAATGCCTCCGAAACCACGCTTGGCGGCAAGATCGGCGTGATCTACAAGCCGGTCGACAACGGCAGTATCTACGCGTCGGTCGGCCTGTCGCACCGCCCGCCGGGCTCGTACCTGTCGAATCCGGACATCTCCCGCGAGGGCAACAACGCCTTTCCGAGCCTGATCCGGGGCGCGGACCCGATCCGCTCGATCAATTACGAAGTCGGCACCAAGTGGGACTTCTTCAACGGCCGTCTTTCCACGACCGCGGCCCTGTTCCGCTCCGAGCAGCGGGTGCCGCTCAACCCAGGCGGCAACATCTACTACAGCAAGGAGATCGTGCAGGGCCTCGAGCTTGGCGTGGCCGGCAACATCACCCAGAACTGGAAGGTGTTCGGCGGCCTCCTCTTCCTCGACAGCAAGCGCGAGACCAGCGCCGCGCTGGACGCCGCGCTGGTCGCCCAGACCGGCGGCGACTTCGTCGGGCTGGACGGACGGACCTACACCACCGTCAACGGCAACGAACTGGCGTTCACACCGCGTGTCTCCGGCAACCTGTGGACCACCTATCGTCTGTCGGCGATCCCGCTCACCCTCGGCGGCGGCGTCCAGTATGTCGGCTCGTCCTGGCTGGGCCGTCCGGACGACGCCACCCGTGTCATCCCCAACGGCGTGTTCGGCAAGCTTCCGGCCTACACGCTGCTCCACCTGATGGCATCCTACGAGCTGAGTAAGGATGTCGAGGTGCGCTTCAACGTCGACAACGTGACGGACAAGCTCTACGCCGTCTCCACCAACTGGCCCGGCCAGCGGGTGCAGCTCGGCGCGCCGCGCACGTACCGGCTCACGGCGAACTTCAAGTTCTGATCCGGCCGGCGACGGCAAACAATGCGCCCCGGCCGCGAACAGCAGCCGGGGCGTTCGTCTTCAGTAAAAGCGAGTTCGACGGGCGTTCCGCGATGATGATCGAAATCCCAGGCGTTCTGACACCGGAAGAGGCCCGGCGTTGCCGTGAGCTTCTGGAGCAGGCCTCGTGGAACGATGGCCGTCTCACCGCCGGGCACTTCGCGGCTCGCGTCAAGACCAACGAGCAGCTCCCGGAGGACGATCCTGCCGCCTCCCAGATCCGCGGCTTCATCCTCGAGCGGCTCGGCACCACGGCCCGCTTCCTCGCCGCCGCGCTCCCCTTGAAGATCGTCCCGCCGCGCTTCAACCGCTACACCGGCGAAGGCGCCTACGGCGACCACATCGACAACGCCATCTTCAGCGTGCCGGGCACGCCGTTCCGCATCCGCGGCGACCTGTCGGCCACCTTGTTCCTCAGCGAGCCCGCCGACTACGACGGCGGCGAGTTGATCATCCAGGGCGAATTCGCGCGCCACACCGTCAAGCTGCCGGCCGGGCACATGATCCTGTATCCCGCCAGCACCTTTCACCAGGTCACGCCGGTCACGCGCGGCGCGCGGCTCGGGTCGTTCTTCTGGGTGCAAAGCATGGTGCGGCAGGACAACCGGCGCGCCATGCTGCTGGAGCTGGACGACACCATCCAGGCGCTGGCCGCGCGGACCCCCGACAGTCCGGAGGCGGTCCGGCTCACCGGGCTCTACCACAACCTGCTGCGCGACTGGACCGAGACCTGAGCCGGCGGATGGGCGCGCCTCTCCCGCGACTGCAGCAAATCCCCTCGTCCGTCGCCGCGGTGGCCGACTACGAGCCGCTGGCGCGCGAGCGGATGACGGAGGCCGCCTGGGCCTATGTCGCGGGCGGAGCCGCCGACGAGGTGACGCTGCACGAGAACGGTGCCGCATTCCGGCGACTGACGCTGCGCGGCCGCGTGCTGGCCGACATGACCGGCGGCAGCACCGCATCGACGCTGTTCGGCCAGGCCCTGCCGTTCCCGATTCTGCTCGCGCCTGTCGCCCACCAGACGCTGGTCCATCCCGAAGGCGAGCGCGCCAGCGCGCTCGCGGCCTCGGCGCACGGAACCGGCATGGTGGTCAGCACGCAGGCCGGCCTGCCGCTCGAGGACATCGCGCGCACCACCACCGCCCCGCTCTGGTTCCAGCTCTACATCCAGCCGGACCGCGGCTTTACCCATGAGCTTGTGCGGCGCGCCGAGGCGGCGGGCTATCGCGCGCTGGTGGTGACGGTGGACGCGCCCGTGAGCGGGCTGCGCAACCGCGAGCAGCGCGCGGGCTTCGCGCTGCCGCCCGGCGTGGAGTCGGTCAACCTGCGCGGCATGGCGCCGCCTCCGCGGCAGGGTGGCGGGGCGGGTGCGGCCGTCCTGCTGGGCGGGCCGCTGCTGGCCGCGGCCCCCACGTGGAGCGACGTGGCCGACCTGCGCACGCGGACCCGGCTGCCGATCCTGCTCAAGGGGATCATGACCGCGGAAGACGCCCGGCAGGCGATCGAGGCCGGCATCGACGGCATCGTGGTGTCCAACCACGGGGGCCGCACGCTCGACACCCAGCCCGCCACCATCGACGTGCTGCCGGAGATCGCAGCCGCCACCGGCGGCCGCGTGCCGCTGCTGCTCGACGGCGGCATCCGCCGCGGCGGCGACGTGTTCAAGGCGCTGGCGCGGGGCGCGGACGCGGTGCTGATCGGGCGGCCTTATATCTGGGGGCTTGCGGCGGCCGGCGCGGTCGGCGTGTCACACGTCCTGCACATCCTGCGCGCAGAGCTGGAGGCGACGATGGCGCTCACCGGCTGCCGTGACCTCGCCGCCGTCCGTCGCGCAGCGGTGGGGCGCTCAGGCAACCCCGGCTCGCCATCCTGAAAGGCTTGGAGCGGGTGAAGGGAATCGAACCCTCGTCATCAGCTTGGAAGGCTGTTGCTCTACCATTGAGCTACACCCGCGAGAGCCGCCCCCGCGAAGGCCGGCCTGCCGGCCGAAGCGCCACGCGGGCTGGCGCGAAGGATGGTGGGAGAGGTAGGACTCGAACCTACGAAGGCGTAAGCCAGCGGATTTACAGTCCGCCCCCTTTGCCACTCGGGACACTCTCCCAAACCGTCGCACCGCGTTGATCCCGAAAGACAAACCGGCTTTGCCCGCTTACGGCAGGAACGCCGCGCTTTATGGTCAGGCAGGCGCGTGAAGTCAATGGAAAGCCGCCGCCGTTTGCAGGAACCCGTCCGGCCCGATACCTGAGGGGCGGAATCCACGGAAACACCCATGCCCCAGCGTCCTCACGACCGGTCCGGCCGGCCGGCCGGCCCCAAGCCCAATCCAAAGCCCGGCGCCACCCGCGAGCAGACCGAGCGCCGCGCGCGCTTCGAGCGCGCCCGCCGCGAGAGCCTGCGGCCGGGCGACGAGATCGCCACGCTCTACGGCTGGCACACGGTCAGGGCGGCGCTGGAGAACCCGGCCCGCCGGCTGCGTCGCCTGCTCGCCACCGACAACGCCGCCCGCCGGCTCGCCGAGGAGGGCGTGCAACTGCGGATCGAGCCCGAGATCGTGCGGCCCGGCGCGATCGCCGAGCGACTGCTTCCGGAGGCAGTTCACCAGGGCCTTTATCTCGAGGCGGAGCCCCTGCCCTCGCCGCCGATCGAGCAACTCGCCCCGGAGGGCACGGTGCTGGTCCTGGACCGCATCACCGATCCGCATAATGTCGGCGCGATCTTCCGCTCGGCCGCGGGTTTCTCCGCCTCCGCCATAGTGACCACCGCCCGGCACAGCCCGGAGGCCACAGGCGTCCTCGCCAAGTCGGCGTCCGGCGCGCTGGAACACGTCCCGCTCGTGACGGTGCAGAATCTGGCGCGGGCACTGGCCGTGCTCAAGGGGCGCGGCTTCTTCGTGGTGGGACTCGATTCCAGCGGCGACGCGGACCTCGCCGCGCTGCCGCTCCGCCGGCCGCTTGCGCTGGTGCTCGGCGCGGAGGGTAAAGGCCTGCGCCAGCTCACGCGCGAGACCTGCGACCATGTCGCCCGGCTCGACCTGCCGGGCGCGATCAAGAGCATGAACGTCTCGAACGCAGCCGCGATCGCGCTCTACATCGCCGGCACGCGACTCCCCGCGGCCCGCTAGTCCCGCACGATGCTGATGATGCGCGGGTCCGGATTGACCGCGATATAGCCCGGCGCGGTGGCGTAGGCGCGATAGCTGCCGAGCGGCCGGTAACCGCCTGCGCCATAGGCGTGATAGCTCGACGGACCGCAGCCGCGCGGGCCGCGTCCCTCGGTCTGGCAACGCCTCCACGCCGGATCGTGCGCGTTCGGGTGGGACACCACCACCACGCTGCCCTCGACGTGCACCTGCGGCGCCACCGACACCACGCCCGGAGCCGGCACGGCATCCGGAACGCGCGCGCCATGTGCCACCCCATGCGTCACCACGCGCAGGGGTGCGGGCTCCTGCTCCTCCTGCGCCGTCTGGCGAACGGTCTCGCGCGGCGCGGAGCGTTTTACGGTGTCCGCAGTCTTGCGGGCGGCAGGCCGCCGGGATGCGCGGGCCTGCGGAGACGAAGGCGTGTGCGTCGTGGGCGAGGCATCCGCCGAATAACGCGGAGCCGGCACGGCACGGGTCGCGGGATCGGCGACCATCTGCGGCACCGGACGCGGCGGCAGGCCAAGCGGCGGCACCAGCGGAGCGGCAACGGCCGCGGGTCTTGCCGGCGGCTCGGCGGCGATCTCGGCCGGCAACGGAGCCGGCGCGTGAGACATTTGCGCACGATCCTCGACGATGGCGGGCGGGGTGACGTCGACCAGATTGCCCGTGGCGTCCATCGCGGTGGCTTCGGCCGTGAGCCTCGGCGGGTCCTCCACCTGCGGCATCAGGGCCTGAGGCATCAGCGCCTGCGGACTCATCCGGCAGGAGGGACCGAAGCATTCCGGATCGGCGTGCGCGCGACCGGCGATCAGCGCGGCGCTCGCAGCCGCGAAAAACAGGACGATGCGGCGGGACATGGTGCTCCCCGTTTCATTTCTCTCTGCCGCATCCGGTTTCCTGGCTCGCCCGCGGTGGCCGCGCAGGCGCGTGATCTCAAGGGCGTTGTCTCCCGATCTGCGGGACCACGACGATCGGCGGGCTGATCGCGTTCGGATCGCGGATCGTCGGCGGCACCACGTCGGACGGCGCGTCGTAGCGATGGGCGTCGCCGCGCCAGGGCTCGTCCGCCGGCTCCTGCGGCGCGGGACGCTGCGCGGAGCGGGGTGCGGACGGGCCAGAGTGGCTCGACCAGGAGCGATGGAATGTTTCGGCCGGCTCCGGTCGTTCGCGGTTCGGGCCCGGATCGACCTCGTGGCGGCCGCGCGCCGGCGGCGCGCCATAAGCCGGGAAATAGGCGCCGCGCGGCGCATAGGCGCGGCTCGGGGCGAGTGGCGATCCGCCGATGACGGTCTGCGGCATGTGGCCGGGCCGCGCGAGACCCCAGTCGCCCTCCACCACCGCGTAATTCGCGTTGCGTCCGTTGATCACGGTGGGAATGCCGGGCCGGCTCGGGATGACGATCACCGGGGCCTTGTCCGCATAGGCGTCGGCCGCAGGCAGGAAGCCCGCACAGGCAACAACAGCAGCGATCAGGCGAAGCGGCAGCATCGGCCATCCGTCCGGATGAAGACGGATGGCAATTTAGACGAGTTTTCCGGACCGGAGGTTTAAGAGGACCGATAATCGTCCGATAAGCTTAACCGGCGTTTACCAGGCGGCCGTCTCATCCCGGATCCGGGTCGTCCGATTGGTTAATTCGTCGGACGGCCTCGCGGAAGAGCATGGCGGGAGCAGCGCCCCGGTGTCTACGACTGCGTCGTCATGCTGTCAGGGGCAGTGCGGGGAACAACCACGCCCGGAAGCGGTGCTGCCGGGACCGCTGGTGCCGGCTGAGGGGATTGAACCCCCGACCTTCGGTTTACAAAACCGCTGCTCTACCGCTGAGCTAAGCCGGCGTGACAGCAGAGCTACCAGCACCGCAGGCTCCGAACAAGCCGGCCGGACGATGCCGGCCGAATCCGGAAATCCTGCGGTGAAGGCGAACGCACCGGCTACTTCTTTTTCCGTCCGCGCTTCTTGGCCACCTTCTTCGCCGCGGGCTGCGCGATCAGGAAATCCTCGATCTTGCCGCCCTCTCTCAGCGCCATCGTGAGCCAGCGCGGCTTAAGCCCCCGCCCCGACCAGGTCTCACCGCCCGGACCGCGATACTTCGGAGCCACCTTGCTGCCCCTGCCGGGTCCCTTCTTGCGGCCGCCGCCGGCCGGACGGCCCCGCTTCGGCGTGTCGCCGGCAAGCCGGGAGAGCTGTTGCTTCAGTTCGCTGGCCTTGCGGCCGAGCATGTCGGTGATGTCGTCCCTCAGCTTCAAAAGCGCATCGACGGACATCGACGCGAGATTGCTTGATTTGGCCATGATTGCTCCAGTCAACAATAAATATCCATACTCCGGGGATATTAACGTGAAAAGCACGCCCCGGTGGCATCCGGCATTATTTCACGATTTTATTGACTGGTTCGCGGCGCAATCAACGAAAATGATTTCGTCTTTCTTATTTTCAGATGGCAATATCAAAAACAGACGATTTCTTATAACAATTTCCTGCCGCGGATAAATCCGTTCCCGCCCGACAAACCGGAACAAATCGAATGCGCGCCATCACCCTCGACGAAGCCGTCCGTATCATCGACGAAACCTTTCACGAGGCGAAGCGGCTGAACGCCTATCCGCTCTGTGCCGTGCTGCTCGACGCGGGCGGGCGGCTGAAAGCCGCCATGAAGCAGGACGGCGCTTCGCTACTGCGCTTCGAGGTCGCCTACGGCAAGGCCTATGCGGCGCTCGCGATGGGCCGCGCCTCGCGCCTGGTGCTGCAGAAGGCGCGCGAGAAGCCGCTGTTCATGGATTCGCTCGTCGAGCTTGCGGATGGACCGATGTTCCTCGAAGGCGGCGGGCAGTTGATCCGGGATTCGCATGGCGAGGTGGTCGGCGCCATCGCCACCACCGGCGACGTCAACGAAGTGGACGACCTCTGCGCCGTCGCCGGCATCCGCGCCGCCGGCTTCCGATCCGACTACGATTTCAGCGAAGCGGACATGAAGCGGCTCAACATCAAGCCCGGCCCGCCGCTCAAGGACCCCCGGCCCTCCTGATCAACCTGCCGCCTGCCGTGACTTCCTGCCGGTTCCCCCAATGGAACCGGAAACCCGTAGGCGCGTTGAAGGCCCGGCTGACCGCGCCGTGAACCGGTCCGGGCCGCCGGCGAACCGTTGCACCACGGCCTCTTTCAGGCCCAGCAGGAACCAGCTCATGGCAGCGCTTATCAGCATCTTGATCACCTTTCTGGTCGTCATCCTGGTGCTCTATCTCGTCAACATGCTGCCGGTCGAAGGCCGGGTGAAGCAGATCATCCGGATCGTGGTCATCATCGTCGGCATCCTGTCGCTGCTCCGCTACCTCGGCGTCTGGATCTGACATCGGGGGAGGTTGCGGTGGGCGCCGGAACCGAAGGGACGCCACGGCGGTGGATCGACCGTCACGCCCCTTCGGAGAGCGGCGGCCTTTCCCCGTTTCACGACGCGGCCGCGTTCTGGCGCGTGATGGCCCAGAGCGCGACGGTGGCGATGTTCTTCATCGTGTTCGGCGCCCTGCTCTACTTTGCCCGGCCCCTGTTGCTGCCGGTGCTCAGCGCCGTGGTGGTCGGCATGACGATCGGCCCCGCAGCCTCCTGGGCAGGCCGGCGCGGCGTGCCGGCCTGGGCCGCCGCCCTGCTCGCCATTCTCGTCATCATCGGCAGCGCCTACGCCGCCATCGTCACGCTGTCGGAGCCGGCGTCCGAGCTGATCGGACGCTCCGCCGAGCTCGGCGCCGCGGTGAAAGACAAATTCCAGCTCTTCGAGCGTCCGCTCGGCGCGCTGAAGGAGCTGCAGGACGCCCTCGGAGGCTCGGCCGCCATCGCGGTGGACACCACCAGCCAGTCGGCCATCATCGCCGGCGTGGTGACGGTGGTGACGCCCGCCGCCGTCCAGATCGTCCTGTTTCTCGGCACCTTGTTCTTCTTCATCATCGGACGCGAGGAATTCAGGCGGGTGGTCATCAACCTGTTCGAGACGCGCGAGGGACGGCTGCGGACCCTCAAGATCCTCAACGACATCGAGCACAGCCTCAACCGCTATCTCTTCATCGTCACGGTGATCAATCTCTGCGTCGGCGCCTTCGTCGCCGCGATCACCTGGCTGCTCGGCCTGCCGAGCCCGCTGCTGCTCGGCGCGCTCGCCTTCGTGCTGAACTACATCCCCTATATCGGGCCGGGCGCGATGCACGTGGGGCTGTTCGTGCTCGGGCTCGTCACCTACCCGACGCTGACGATGGCGCTGATTCCGCCGGCCATCTTCATCACGTTCACGATCATCGAAGGCCAGTTCATTATGCCCAACGTGGTCGGGCGACGGCTCGACATGCGGCCGCTGGCGGTGTTTCTGAATCTGGCGTTCTGGGCCTGGCTCTGGGGACCCATCGGCGCCTTCCTGTCGGTGCCGATCCTGATCGTGTTCACGGTGGCGCTGCACCACCTCTATCCGCGCCGCACCGCCCTGCTGCCCGGCTGACGCGCGGGCCGCAGCCTACATCTTCGAGAGCTTCGCCACGTCGATCGCCTGCGCATAGGCCATCTTGGCCGCGCCGTCGGCCGACCCCTGGATCGTCACCAGCAGCCTGGAGGCGATCACCATGTTGATGTCGCCATCCGCGGTCTGCACGGCGCGCTGGGTGCCGATCCGGACCAGCTTGCCCATCGCGCCCGCGATCTGCGGGTTCTGCAGCAGCGTGGCGAACTGCATCACCATCGCGGAATCGCCGGTGATCTGCACCTCGACCGTGTCGCCCTTGGCGTTGGTGTAGGTCCGCCCCGCGACCGAAGCGCCGAACGCCCCGATGCCGGACGCGGAGGTCTGCTCCCGCTCGGCTTTCCAGCCCGGCAGCGGATTGGGCAGGAATTTCGAGAACGCCTCGGCGTTCTTCTGGCCGACGAGTTGGGACGCCAGGTCGAGCTGCTGCTTGGCGTTGGCGAGGTCGCCGGCCTGATAGGCCTTGCGCGCCAGATCGATGGCTTCGGTGATGTCGTCGGCCAGAGCCGGACTGCTCGCCAGGACGAACAGAACCACCGCCGCAGCGGCACGAATGGCTGTCATGATCCCCCCTTCGGACGGATATCGATGAATCGATTCGCGGACGTAAAATATCCCAATAGAAAAGCCGAAGCAGCCGCACAATCACCGCAAGGTCGTTGACAGCAAGCCTTCGTTCATCTTCACTAAAAATCGGTGTAGGTGCCGGCTACGGCCGGCTTGAAAGGGAATTCGGTGCGGCCCGATCGCGATCGGGTCAAGTCCGGAGCTGCCCCCGCAACTGTCGGCGGCGAGCCGCTCTCCACGAGCCACTGGGCCGGAAGGCCTGGGAAGGCGGAGAGAGGCCACGACCCGCGAGCCAGGAGACCTGCCTGCACGACGTCATCCTCCCGGTGCGCGGGGCGCGCCACCGGAGCGGTTCTCCGCAGCGGTGACAGATGAACTGTCGCGGAGGACCGGTCGACGACCCGTTCCTCAAGAGCAGGATGATGTCCTCGTGCGGGCCCTTCGGCCCGCGCCTCCGCGACGCCTGGTCAATGTCTGCGCAGCGGAGTTGCGTCATGTCGTGTGTCTATCCTTCGGTCCCCTGGAATCCTCGATTCAGAAACCGTCTGTTGCTGTCGTCGGGCGCGCTGGTCGCCGCCCTCGCCGTTCCGGGTACGGCCACCGCGCAAGCGCCGGCCGAAGCGCTGCCCGAAATCACGGTGTCCTCGCATCAGGTGCCCGTCGAGCTGTCGCGCACCGGCACCGCCGTCACGGTCATGCGGGGCGATGACCTGCGCGCGCGCGGCGTCCGCGATCTCGCGGAGGCCTTGCGCGACGTTCCCGGCGTCAACGTTGCCCCCACGGGCAGCGCCGGTACGCTCACCCAGGTTCGCATCCGCGGCGCCGATTCCAACCACATCCTCGTGCTGGTCGATGGCGTGCCGATGAACCGCCTCGATGCGGGCGATTTCGACTTCGCCAATTTCGGACTCGAAGCGGTGGAGCGCGTCGAGGTGCTGCGCGGACCGCAGTCCGGCCTTTACGGCTCGAACGCACAGGCCGGCGTGATCTCGATCACGACCAAATCGGGGCGCGGGCTGGCCAAGCCGCAGGCGGAGATCTTCACCGAGTTGGGATCGCGCAAGACCGGACAGGTCGGAGCCAGCGCCCGCGGATCGGCCGGGCCGTTCTACGGCGCGGTCACGGTGCAGCACATGAATACCGCCGGCTACAACATCGCCCGCGCCGGCAACGAGCGGGACGGCCATCGCCACCGGACGGTGACGGCCAAGTTCGGCATGGACCTGACGCCCCAGTTCAACGTGGAGGGCGTCGTCCGCAACGTCGAGCGGGCCACGCAGTACGATCAGGAGGCGTTTCCGCTTTCCGACCCGCCCGTGTTCGACAGCTACGCCTTCGACCGCTTCAAGACCACGACCGGCCATGTGGCGGGAACGCTCAAGCTGTTCGACGACCGCTGGATCCAGCGCGCGAGCTGGGGACTCCTGCGCGACACTTACGTCAGCGACTTCGGCTTCCCGCCGCCGTTCTACACGACCCACGGCCGCCGCGAGCGGATGGACTACCGCTCGAGTTTCCTGTTCGACACGCCGGCCCCCGGCGGCGCGGCCAAACATACCGTCAGCGTGCAGGTCGATCGCGAGATCGAACACTTCGAGCATAACAATTCCGGCTTTCCCCCGGGTGCCGTCAGCGCCGACCGCAGCCGCCGCGGACTTGCCGGCGAATACCTGCTCGATCTGCCGTTCGGCCTGACGGTTTCCGCGGCCGCCCGCAGGGACTGGAACGACGTCTTCCAGGATGCCAACACCTGGCGTCTCACCGCCAGCCAGCGCTTCGCCTCCACCGGCACGCGGTTGCACGCCACCGCCGGTACCGGCATCACCAATCCGAGCTTCACCGAGCAGTTCGGCGCAGGCCTCAACTTCGTCGGCAACCCAGCCCTCAAGCCGGAGCACTCCTTCGGCTGGGATGTCGGCGTCGAGCAGGCCTTCCTCAACGGAAAGCTTCGGGTGGACGTGACCTATTTCCAAGCCGATGTGACCGACCAGATCGTCAACGGCGTCATCAACGGGCAGAACACAGCCGTCAACGCCCTTGGCGTCTCGCACCGCAAGGGCGTGGAGGCCACCGGGCATTTCAACGTGTTCGACTGGCTCAAGCTGTCGGCGAGCTACACCTATCTGAAAGCCACGCGGCCGGACGGCACGCCCGAGCCGCGCCGGCCGCCGCACACCGCATCCGGATCGGCCACCGTCCTGTTCCTCGACGGCCGCGGCCGCTTCACCACCGGCTTCCACTACAACGCCAGCCGGGAGGACCGCGCCAACGTGCCGGCGGGCAATCAGACGCGGGTGATGCTGTCGTCCTACAATCTGGTTTCGGCCATGGTCTCATACGACGTGACCCCGTGGGCCACGGCCTATGTCCGCGCCGAGAACCTGTTCAATAAGAGCCATGAGGACGTGTATTCGTACCGCGGAACGCCGTTCGGCGCCTTCGCCGGCCTGCGTGTGAAGCTCGGCCACTAGGCTCGACATTCCGGACGGGCGGTCGCGGACACCGCGACCGCCCGGATCAGGACGCCCCGCCCCCGGTTTCCCCGAGCAGCCAGCCCAGATAACGGCCTTCCACGCTTTCGAGCGGCAGCAAAGCGATCGCCGGCACCTCGTAGGGGTGCGACGCCTTAACCGCACGCTCGACCTCGCCGGCCAGGCCCGCGCGGGTCTTGACGATCATCACCGCCTCCTCCGCGCGCTCGACCCGGCCCTCCCAGCGATAGAGCGACACCATCCCCGGCAGGATGTTGACGCAGGCGGCAAGCCGTTGCTCCACCAGCGCCCGTCCGGCTCGCTCCGCCTCGACAGCGGACGGCCAGGTCGTATAAACGAAAATCGCGCGTTCCATGATCCTTCGCTCCGTGGGTGCGGAGATCGGGCCGCCGCCCGAGGGATGTCAGAAAGCACGCCGCATGAGCCCCGCCAAGAAGAATGCTGCCGGCCGCAGGGCGGCCGCTCGGGGTGACCGCTACGAGCGGATCGCCTTCGTGGCAAGCCCGAGCCCGGAGGCCCGCAGGGCGCTGGACAGGCTCGTCCGGCGCTACGGCAACGTTGCGCCCGCCAAGGCCGACGTCGTGGTGGCGCTCGGCGGCGACGGGCTGATGCTGCGCACCCTGCATCGGCTGATGAAGTCAGGCACGCCGATCTACGGCATGCACCGCGGCACCATCGGCTTCCTGATGAACGAATATGCCGAGAGCAGCCTGCGCGAGCGCCTCGCCGCGGCCGCGACCACGGTGATCCATCCGCTGGTGATGCGGGCGCGCGACATGAAGGGCAAGGTGCACGTCCACCACGCCATCAACGAGGTGTCGCTGTTCCGCCAGACGTATCAGGTGGCGCGGCTGTCGATCTTCGTCGACGGCGAGGAGCGCCTGCCCGAGTTGATGGCCGACGGCGTGCTGGTGGCCACGCCCGCGGGCTCCACCGCCTACAATCTCTCGGCGCAGGGGCCGATCATCCCGATCGACGCCCCGCTCCTGGCGCTGACCCCTATCAGTCCGTTCCGCCCGCGACGCTGGCGCGGGGCGCTGCTGCCTGACCGGGCGCGGGTGATGGTCAAGGTGCTGGACCCCGAGCGGCGGCCGGTGGCGGCGGTGGCCGACCACGCCGAGGTGCGCTCGGTGCGCGAGGTCGAGATCGGCATGGACGAGACGATCTCGATGCAGATGCTGTTCGATCCGGGCCACAGCCTCGACGAGCGCATCCTGCGCGAGCAGTTCGGCTATTGAGCCGCCCGTTCCGGGATCACGCTCCCCGGCTCCATCCCGGCGGCGGCGCGCGGCGCAGCCTCGCCGCCGGCACGAACTCGCGCAGCTTGCGCGCGAACTGGCGCAGGCACACCTCGCTGTCGCCGAGCGGGCCCGCGTCGTAGCTCGACGACGCCATGCCGGCCTGCACGCGCTCGATCAGGTCGGTATCCTCGCGATTGACTTGGCGGTTGATGCGCCAGTTGAGGTAACGCGCCGCCTTCATCTCACGCCGCGCATCCGGATGCACGTAGGCGATCTCTCGGATCGTGGTCCGGGTGGCCGACACCGGCAGGAACTGCATGAAGTCGATCTGGTCCGGATAGATGTCGAAGGCGACGTTCGGCCAGAGCTTGAAATAGGTCCACAGCCGCTGCCGCTCGGCCGGCAGATGCGCGACCTCCGGCAGCACGCGCTGGTACATCCGCTCGGAGCGACTGTCCGAAGGCCGGTCGCGCAGCAGGCCCCACATCTTGTGCACCCACTCCGTCGCCTCGATGCCGTAGCCCTTGCCGAACAGGCGCGTGAGGCCGGGATGCGCCACGCCGATGTGCAGCGCGTCGGAGTAATTGTCGGCGATGTTCTTCCAGTTCACCGCGCGCGGCCGCAACGTGACGCGGCCGAGCGGCACCATCTCCGCCATGCGATAGGGCGCGATCTCGGCCTCATAGGGCGCCATCATCTCGGCGACGGACGGCCCGCCGGGCGCGAGCCGCACGAACACGAAGCCGTGGAACACCTCGTGCTCGACCGGCGCCAGACCGTGCGCCCCGGCGTCGAGCCCCGCGAAACGCTCGCGGAACGGCACGCCCGCAAGCCGCCCCCGCAGGTCGTAGGTCCAGGCGTGGTACGGGCAGCGGATGCGCAGGCCGCAGCGCCCCGAGGGGCCGTCGAGCAGGCGCGCGGCGCGGTGGCGGCAGACGTTGTGGAACGCGCGCACCACGCCGTCGTCACCGCGCAGCACCACGAGCGGCTCGTTCAGGAACTCGAAGGTGTGAAAATCGCCAGCCTGCGGGATGTCGTTGAGGTGGCAGACCACCTGCCAGGACGGGCGGAACACCCGCTCCGCCTCGTGCGCGAAGAACTCCTCGTCCCGGTAGAGCCAGGCCGGCAGGCTGACGGACTCGTCCGGATCGGCCGCCGCCGCGCCGCAAGGGGCCGGCCTCCGGAATGCGTTCGGACTGGCGCTCATCGCTCCATTCTAATCCGGCCGATGCGGCCGGACTAGGACGGGCGCTCGGCCATCCCCTCGCCCGTGGGCAGATCGAACATCCCGCGCGGGAGCCCCGCGAGATATTCGAGCGCCTCCCCGCTGCGGATCACGTCGGCGTATTTCGCGTTCATGTCGCACAGGTTGATGGCGTGGCTGGCCTGCGAGCGGTCGAAGCAGGCGTCCTCGATCACCGTGCAGCGGACATTGTTGCTGAAGGCATCCAGCACCGAGGCGCGCACGCAGCCGCTGGTCGTCGTGCCCGTGACCAGCAGGCTGTCGCATTGCAGCAGCATCAGATAGCTCAGCAGGTTGGTGCCGAAGAACGCGCTCGGCTTCTGCTTGAAGACCACGATGTCGCGCGGCCCCGGCGCGATCTGCGGCATGATCTCGTTGGGATCGTGGTTGGTGACCCGCACCACGTCCTCGCCCGAGCGCGTGTTCTTCCATCCCCACGAGCCGATGTCCCACTTGTCGGCGCGCTGGACGCCGGTGGTGTAGATCACCGGCACCTCGCGGTCGCGCGCGGCCGCGATCAGGCGCTGCAGCACCGGAAGCGCGTCCCAGGCGTCCTCGCCGCAGGAATTGCGCCAGCGCTTGACCGATTCCAGGATCGGCTCGCGACGGTCGCCGCAGAACGCATAGCTGACGTCGATCACCAGCAGCGCGGGGCGTTTGCCGAAGCCGGCGCGGCTGGCATAGCCGGCGTTGCCGAACACCTGCCGGTCGCGCTCGGTGAGAAACCGGCTCCAGATCGGCTCGGCTTTCGCGTCCGGCATCGTCCTTCCTCCATCTCGCGGGGATCCGGACAAAGCCGCCCCGCCCGTCAACCGCCGTCGCGCAGGCTCAGGCTGCGCGACGCTTTTTCGCAGCAGGCTTTTTCTTCGCCGCGGTCTTCTTCACCGTAGGTTTCTTCGCAGCGGTCTTTCTTGCGGCGGCCTTGCGGGCGGGCGCCTTCCTGGCGGCCTTCTTCGACTTGCCCCACAGTTCGCGGGTCGCCAGCTTCGCGCCGTCCACCAGAGCCTGCAGCTTGGCCCACATGATGCTGGGATGAACCCGGCGGTGGAACGGACCCTGCGCGAAACCGCAGTCGGTCGAGGCGATCACGTTCTCGCGCCCGACCAGCCTGGCAAGCCGCACCACGCGCTCGGCCACCAGCTCGGGATGCTCCACGATATTGGTGGCGTGGCTGATGACTCCCGGAATCAGCACCACGTCCTTCGGAAGCTTCACGTCGGCCCAGACCTTCCACTCGTGCTCGTGGCGCGGGTTGGCGCCCTCGATCACGAAGGCGCCGACCTTCAGCTTGAGGATCAGATCGACGATGGTCTTGAGCGGGATATCGGTGGTGTGCGGGCCGGGCCAGCTTCCCCAGCACACATGGTAGCGGATCTTCTCCCGCGGCAGGCCCTTGATCGCCTCGTTGAGGATCTCGACATGGCGGGCGACCCACTTCAGGTAATCCTTCTCGGTCGCCGGCGGCACCATGCGGTCGTAGGTCACGGCCGTGCGCGCGTCGTCGAGTTGCACGAGAAGCCCGTTGTCGATGATCTGCTTGTATTCGGCGCGCATGGCGCCGCCGATGGCGGCCAGCAGATCGTCGTCGTTCTTGTAGTATTCGTTCTTGCGGTCGGGGATCACGCTGGCGGGCGCAGCCACCGGCAGGAATCCTTCGGCGACCTTCGCGCTCTTGAGCGCGGCCTTGAAGTTGTCGATGTCCTTCTGCAGCAGCGCGCCGCCGGTGTAGCGGATCGGCGCCACCGCCACCGAATCCATCGCCGTGGCCACGCCGTCGTGCGCATCCATCTCGGCGTAGAATTCCGGGAACCGGGTACGGTCCGCGCCGCGGGCGAAGGTGTTGCCGCCGCTGAACGGCCGCCGCTCGAAGCCCGAGAGACGCTCGAGCACGTATTGCGACCAGGAAATCGACTTGCCGAACTCGCCGTCGCTGACCACGTCGATGCCGATCTCGGCCTGCTGGCGCACGATCTCCGCGACCGACTCCTGGAGCACCCGCTCGTAGGCGCCCTGGTCGTAGGGCTTGCCCGCCTGCTTGGGGCGCAGCAGTTCCTGAAGGGCCGGCGGCCGGATCAGGCTGCCGACATGGGTGGTCAGGATGCGGTCGGTCGAATGCTTCATGGCTGCAGCCCCGGTTCTGACATGGCACGCCGTCTGACGTTGCAGGGATCGTTAGCAGGTCGCAACACCCTTGCAAACGCAGCCGGTTCGGCCGAGCCCGTCCCAACTCCTGCCCAACCGGGGCGGCGCCAGAGCGCCGGCGGACCCGCGAAGGCGGCGCCACACGCCCGCCGCGATGCTCAACCGTTCCTTAACGGCATTGCCCTAGATTTGCACGCCGCCGAGCCGGATGCGGGGTCGGGCGCGTTCGAGGCAGTATGGTTCGTATCGATTTCAATCGCCTGCGTTTTCTGGTGATCGATGACAACGCCCACATGCGGCGCATCATCCGCACCCTGCTGCACGGCTTTGGCGCGCGCGAAGTCTACGAGGCGGAGGACGGAGCGGCCGGCCTCGATGCCTTCAACCATTACCAGCCCGACATCATCCTGACGGACTGGGCGATGCCGATCTTCGACGGCCTGGAGCTGGCGCAGATGATCCGGCAGCCCGGCGTCAATGCCAACCCGTTCGTACCGATCATCATGCTGACCGGCCACACCGAGAAGACGCGCGTGACCGCCGCGCGCGACGCCGGCATCACCGAATTCCTGGCCAAGCCGATCTCGGCCAAGGCCCTCTACGAGCGCCTCGTCAACGTCATCGCCAACCCGCGTCCCTTCATCAAGACCAAGACCTATTTCGGTCCGGACCGGCGGCGCGGCGTCAACTCGACCTATTCCGGCCCCGAGCGGCGCAAGGGCGGCAAGGCGGACACGATCCGCCAGCAGCCCCTGCTCGACAAGGCCAGGGCGCTTACTTGACGGTTCTGGGGAAGGATGCACGCGATGGGCTCGAAACGGGATAAACCGGACGTCATCACCTACGGCGATCACGAGCTGATCACGCCGGACACCCGCAAGCTGCGCAAGTCCGTGCGCGCGGCGCTTCCCGACGAGGACGATCCGGTCGCCCGCGCCGAGTCGGCGCTCGCGGAGATGTCGAACGACTTCTCGAGCTGGATGCAGGACGAATGCGCACGCCTCGACAACGCGCGGCAGCGGGTGCGGGCGTCCGGCCTCAACCGGCAGACGCGGCAGGAGCTGTTCCTCTCCGCCCATGACGTGAAGGGCGATTCCGGCGTCTTCGGCTATCCCGCGGTGGCGCCGGCGGCGGACAGCCTGTGCCGCCTGCTGGATCACACGCCGGATCTCGCGCGGGTGCCGATGACGCTGATCGACCAGCATGTCGATGCGGTGCGGGCGATCGTGCGCGAATATGCCCGCAGCGATATCCTCAGCATCGCCTCGGCGCTGACCGAGAAGCTGCGGCAGGTCACGGACGAGTTTCTCGCCAATGAGAACCGGCACCGTCCGGAGTATCTGAAGGCGATCAGCAGCCCATCGATCGCGCCCGCGGAGTTCTGATTCAGGCGGCGGAGCGGCTCTCGAAGCCGGCCTCGATCCAGCCGTCCGACACCAGCTCGTCGCAGAACATGCGCGCCTCCTCGCGCGCGGCTTCGGCGGCGAACCGCCGCAGCAGCGTCAGCAGCGGCTCCACCTCGCCGATGGCTGCGCTCTCGCAGCGCGTCAGCACGCGCTCGATCACCCGCCGCTTGAGCCGGCTCGCGCCGCCCGGCTCGCCGAGGAAACCATCCTCCCGCATTGCCTCCAGCGCCTCGCGGAACGCCGGATAGGCCGCGGCCGGCAGCCCGGCGCGGTCGTAGAGCGCACGGAACGAGGCACCGCGCCGGTCGTGGACGATGCCCGCGACACGGGCAAGCGGCATGCCCGACAGCTCCGACAGCGCCTCCTCGAACAGCGCGACGTTGCCCGACAGCAGCGCCCGCAGCACGAGACCGCCGGTCAGCTGGCCGCTCTCGCGCAGATGCTGGATCAGCGGCTGCACGTCGGTTTCGGACGCCTCGGCGGCGAGCCGCACGGTCGCCTTCTCGCAGGCCTCCTTGGCGACGCGCTGGGCGCGGTCCGCCGGCAGCCACTGCCGCGCCGTCACGAAATCGGCCAGCGTCCGGGACAGCTTGGCCACCAGCGCCTGGCGGGTCGCCGCCGACAGATCGTCCCGCAGCAGCAAGGCGTCGCGGATCGGCGCGAGATGGCCATGCCGGACCACGATCCGGTCGATCGAGAACGGCACGATCCCGGCGTCCGGATTTTCCAGAAGCATCAGGCAGGCCTCGGCGCAGCCAACCTCGGCGATCGCAGCCGAGACCGCGGAGGGCAGCGGCGCGCGCGCCGCGATCGCCATCTGGCGGCCCGGATCGCCGGTGCCAACCGCGTCGACCAGATCGGCGTCGAGCAGGAGCGGAGAGCGCGCCAGAACCGGGGCCGCGACGTCGGGCTGGTCGGCGGCGAGCGAATGCACGACCGCGGGCGGTGCCCGGTCGCTGCCCGCGAACACCTGCGCGAGCGCGCGCCGCACCAGCGGCGACGGATCGTCCAGCAGCATGATCATCGCGCCTTCGGCGGCGGCGCGGTCGGTTTCGGTCAGGTCGGAATAGAGATAGGCGCGCGCCAGCGCGCTGGTGGCCTCCGCGCGTTCGCCGGGAGGCGCATGCCGCAACCAATGAAGAAACTGCCGGACGATCATCGCCCCACCCATACGCTCGGCCGCGGCAAGGGCTGCGCGGCGGCCGGCAGCGAAGCCGGCAGAGAGCAGCCTAGAGGCGGAAATTTAAGAAAGGGTTCACCATAAACACCCCGGCCCTCCGGCCCATTGCCGGGACGGGCGCCGCCGTCAGACCCGGCCGCGGAACAGGGCGCGGGCGTCCGGCAGATTGTCCTGGAACAGATCGAGCGGCATCGGCGCGCGCGGCGGCTGGGCCGCAGCCGGCATCGCCGTCGGCTGCGCCGGATCGGGCTCCGGCATCACCGCCGGCTTCTGCGGCGGCACTGCGGATGGCGCACCCCAGAGCGCGCTGACCACGGGCGACACCGCGTCGCGCCGCTGCCCCGGCGTGTGAAACAGGCCGTGGAAGGCGGGGCCGGAATCCCCGAGCCGGGCGGGCGGCGGCTCCGCCGGCACCTCGGCGAGCCGGGCGGCCGCAGCATAGGTGCCCGCGAGCTGCGCCGGCTCGGGGGCGTAGGCCGCACGCACCGGCGGCAGGGGCACGCTGGCGGCGACATGCGCCGGCTGGACGGGCACCGCAGGATTGGCGGCCCTCGCCTGGGCGTAGCGGCCGACCAGCATGCCGTAGACCTGCCCGACCGTGCGCGCTCCGCCCTGGCGGTCGTAGAAGATCGACGGATTGGCGCGGGCCGCACCCGGAAAGGCATCGGCCGCGCGAACGCCGGGCGCCTCGGTCGCAAGGCCGATCAGCTTGCCGGCTCCGTTCGAGCCGAGGAAATGCGCCAGATAAAGCTCGCCCTCGCTCGGATTGCGGCCGAGCTGCGCCGACAGCTTCGCCGCATTGTCGCGGGTGAAGGCTCCGGCCATGACCGCGTTGGCGGTCGGGTCCGAACGCAGGTTGAGGATCGTCGCCTCCCAACGCGGGTCGCCGACCGCATATTGACCGGATGGCGTGCGCTCGATCGCGTTCGCATAGCGGCCGTAGCCAAGCGCCGGGCCCTGCTCCTTCAGCGTGGCGAGCCAGGTCTGCTCGATGAACTGGAACAGCCCCTTCGCGGTCGAGGTCCGGCCGGAGGCGTCGGGATTGAAGTTGGATTCGACCCTGGCGGTCGCCAGCAGGTACTGAAAATTCGCGCCCGTCACCCGCGATGCGTTGCGGATGGCACCGGTGACGGCCGGAGGGGCTTTGGCGATTTCGGCGACCATGAATGCCTTGGGCCGGGCGGCGTGCGGACGGCCCGGCGCGACGAACTGTTAACGTTTATGGTAAACGGAGTCTTAAGAAGCGGCCTGAAGGGCCGGGCCCTGGAAAGAGAACACGCGCGCCCCTTGCCGAACGCGCGTGGTTCGAAATGCGGCCGCGGAGTTGAACGGGAACGCCCCGCAAGGGCAGCGGTGCGTGGTGGCCGGCGCTCGCCCCCGCCGGCTGGACGATCTCCGGCAGGTTGCCGATCTGCTTCATCTCCGTGTGGAGCTTCGGCGCAATCCGCATCGGCACGCGCGCCGGGCCACCATCATATGCCACGACGTGGCGACGTGTCCCTTCAGACCGGCTTCGGACAGGGTGGGAACGTCAGGCAGCGACGGCAGGCGCGCGGCCGGCGACAACGTCCTGCAACGATGCCGGCGCTACCTGTTGTAGGGGACGATCACCCTGTCGATATCTTTCTTGAGCAACTCCAGAACAGGACCATTCGACCGGCGTGCTCCGCATTGCGAGCGTCTACGGCGCGGAGGACAGTTACGCGGCGAAATCGGGTTGCGAGGGCGGCTATTTCGACCCTCCGATCGATTATGCGAAGGAGGCTCAGGCCGCGGGGGCTTACGGAGAGAACGTCCGGGATCCATCCGAGATCGAAGCGGCTCTCCGTCGCGGCCTCCAGAGCATTCGCTCCGGCACGCCCGCCGTGATCGCCGTCTGGCTGCCGCGCTACATGCAGGAAGACTGACGGAATTGCAGCCTGCCGTTGAGATTCCCGCCAAAACCAACCCGTTCATGGCGATGGAGCAGGACTGACCGGCCTGTTCGCACCGGGCTCAAGATCATGGATGTTCTAAAACCGACGACGGAATGATAAATCAACGAGAAATCAATCGACGACACGATGGCTCGTCGGCCACAATCGACCCCTCACACCCTGGAGTGCGTTGATGACTTCCCTGCCCAAGCCCAAGCTCTGCCACTTCGGCATCTATGCCCGCGACCTGAACAAGATGGTCGAATTCTACACCCGCGTGTTCGGCCTGACGGTGTCCGATTGGGGACGATCCTCGCGCGGCATGGACATCGCGTTTCTCAGCGGAACGCCGGACGAGCATCATCAGCTCGTCATCGCCAGCGGGCGCCCCGACGACGCGACGTTCTCGACCGTCAACCAGGTCTCGTTCCGCGTCAACACCCTGGAAGAACTCCGCCGCTACTATGCGTGGCTCGTCAAGGAAGGCGTGAACAAGCTGGAGGCGCGCGATCACGGCAATGCCTGGAGCATCTACTTCAGCGACCCCGAAGACAACCGCATGGAGCTTTACCTGCCGTCGCCGTGGTACGTGGCGCAGCCTTGCGGCGAACTGCTCGACCTGACCAAGCCGGCAGCCGAGATCGAGGCCCAGACCGAGGCCATGGTCCGCAAGGACCCGACGTGCCGGCTGGCCTCCGAATGGTCCGCGGAGCAGCGCCAGAAGCAGCAGAGCGCAGGCGCCGCATAGGCCGTCTTGCGCGCCCGCCCCGCCCGCTCGGGTCTCCGATCGGGCGCGGTCTCAAAGCGGGCGGCCTGCCGAAACGACTGCCGGATCGACGCCCGCCGATCCCGGAAACCATAAAGAACCGCCGCAAGCGGAACGAGACATCAACAGGGAGGACCTGAAGAATGAATGCGCCGGTCAAGCTCGCAATCGCCCTCATGGCGTTTTGCCTCGCCTTCGCCCATCCGCATCAAGCCCGCGCCGACGACTATCCGAGCAAGCCGATCCGCCTCATCATCGGCTTCCCGGCCGGCGCTTCGGGCGACATCGCCATGCGCGTGGTGACCGGGCATCTGGCCAAGTCGCTCGGGCAGCAGATCGTGATCGAGAACCGTCCGGGAGCCAGCAGCAGCATCGCTGCGGAGGCCGCGGCCCGCGCGCCGGCGGACGGCTACACGCTCTTCCTCGGCACCGTCGCCAACGTCGTGAACGCGGCGATCCAGCCCAAGCTGCCGTTCAACTTCGCGCGCGATTTCGCGCCCATCGGGCTTGCGGTCACCGTTCCCGTGATGTTGGTGGTACATCCCTCCACCGGCGTCAACACGGTGCCGGAGCTGATCGCGCTGGCGAAATCCCAGCCGGGCAAGCTCTTCTATGCCTCCAGCGGCGTGGCGACCACGCCGCATCTGGCCGGCGCGCTGCTCAACGTCCGCGCCAACATCGATCTCGCCCATGTGCCCTATCAGGGCGCGACGCCGGCGATCACCGACCTGCTCGGCGGCCGCACCCAGGTGATGTTCTCCTCCGCCGCCACCGTCATGCCGCACGTCAGGGCGGGAAAGCTCAAGGCGCTGGCCTGGGCCGCGCCGAAGCGCTCCGCGGCCGCGCCCGACCTGCCGACCATGGCCGAACTCGGCCTGCCCGACATCGACGCCAGCATCTGGCTGGGTCTCATGGCGCCGGCCGGAACGCCGCCCTCCGTCATCAGCAAGCTGGGCGCGGCGCTCAACAAGTCGCTTGAATCCCCGGAGCTGATTGCCAGCCTTCAGAAGCACGGCTACGAGACCCTGGGCGGCTCGCCGCAGGACTTCTCCCGCTACATCGAGCGGGAGCTTGCCAAGTGGAACGTGGCGGTGGAAATCGCCGGCGTCAGAAAGTGAACAGCGCCGGGCCGGTGCCGCGCCGACCCAGGCCGAAAGACGGAGGACATGCGATGCGAGTCTCGAGCCGGATTTGTCTGGCGCTCCTGTTCGGTCTGGCGATGGCGCCGGCCTCGGCGCAGCCGTTCCCGACGCGCCCGGTGACCTTCGTGGTGCCTTATGCGCCGGGCGGCAACGTCGACGTCAGCACTCGCATCCTGCAGGCCAACGTCGGCGATGCGCTCGGCCAGCCGATCGTGGTCGAGAACCGGGCCGGCGCGGGCGGCACCATCGCCGGCACCTATGTCGCACGCTCCAAGCCGGACGGCCACACGCTGCTGGTCGGCTCCAACGGCCCGGTGCTGCTCGGCCCGATGACCATGCCGAACCCGCCCTATCAATGGGATCAGGCCTTCGAACCGGTCAGCATGCTGGCCGTCGCCACCAACCTGCTGCTGGTGCGGTCCACGCTGCCGGTCAAATCGGTCGCCGAACTCGTGGAATACTCCAAGAAGAACCCGGGCAAGCTCACGCTCGCCACCAGCAGCGGCGCCAGCATCAACCACTTCATGGCCGAGCTGCTCAAGCTCACCGCCGGGATCGGCTGGGTCGAGGTCCACTATCGCGGCAACGCGCCAGCGATCAGCAACCTGGTGGCGGGCCACGTCGACCTCGGCTTCCAGCAGCTCACCGACGCCGCGCCGCATCTGGCGACCGGCAGCCTGCGGGCGCTGGCGGTGCTGGGGCCCAAGCGCGTCGCCTCGCTCCCTGACGTGCCGACGATCGCCGAGGCCGGCTTTCCCAATGTCCAGGGCATCACCTTCAACGGCGTGTTCGCGCCGAAGGGTACGCCCGCGCCGATCGTCGAGCGCCTGAGCCAGGTGATCCGCACCGCCCTCGCCAAGCGGACCGCGGTGGACCAGCTCGCCAAGCTCGGTTCCGAATCCCGCGGCAGCACGCCGGGCGAGTTCGCAGCGTTCCTCAACGAGGAAACGCGCAAGTGGGCCGATGTCATGAAGCGAGCCAACATCAAGGTGGGTCAATGAGCAGCGAAGCCGACACCCGTCCGTTCTCTCCGCGGATCGACCGCGACTATCCGAAGCCGAAGCTCAAGCTGCCGCCCGGCGCGTGCGACTGCCATTTCCACTTCATCGGTCCGCAGAAGCAGTTCACCCTCAAGCCGAACCACGTCTTCAGCCATCTCCAGTTCGAGGACACCACGATCGACGAATGGCTCAAGATGCAGGAGGCGCTCGGCCTGCAGCGCGGCCTGCATGTGCTGTCGATGATGTACGAGCACAACTACGAAATCGCGCTGCACGCCTGGGGCCGGCTCGGCGAGCGCATCCGCTCCGTCGTGGTGCCGTGGTCGGGGATCACCGATTACGAACTGGACCTGCTCACCCGCTCGGGCGTGGTCGGCTATCGCGTCACATGGCGGCTGACCAAGACGATCGATCAGCGCCTGATCGCCCGCACGGCCGAGCGCGGCTGGTCGATGCACTATCTCCATCGCGCCGACGAGGAGCAGATGGACGGCTGGAAGCCGCAGATTCTCAAGACGCCGGGCAAGTTCGTGCTGGAGCACATGGGCGGCGTGGACCCGGCCAAGGGCATCAACGGCGAGGGCTTCAAGTTCGTGCTGGAATGCCTCGACACCGGCCGCTGCTGGGTCAAGCTGTCGCCGCGCATCTCCAAGCAGGAGAACTTCCCGTTCTCCGACACCGACCCCCTGGTGAAGAAGCTCGTCGAGCACGCGCCCAACCGGCTGCTGTGGGGCTCCGACTGGCCGCATCCGCAATACTTCAAGCCGATGCCCAACGACGTGGCGCTGCTCGACATGATGCTGGACTGGGTGCCCGACGAGAAGACGCGGAAGCTGATCTTCGTCGACAACCCCGCAGAGGCCTTCGGATTCACGCCGGCCTGACGATGTCAAACGCTCTCGTCCCGAGCAGATAGGGCGGAGAGCCGAGAGCTGCCAGAAACGCGGGCGGTCTATGAAACCTGGACCGCCCGGCGAAACGCATCCCGCACCTGCGGACCGTGGATCTTGCTGTAGTCGCGCTCCTGCGGATGACGCGCCTGCACCTTGAGCGAGGCAAAAACCGGCCCTTCAGCCGACACGACCGCCCCGACATTCGAAGCGAACGTCGAAAGCTCGTCGAACGAATGGCTGGTCCGGTAGCCGGCCGCACGCGCCATCCCCGCGAAATCGACCGTGTCCTTCCCTGGAATCGGATGCAGACCGTTCGCCTCGTAGATCCCGTTCTCGCAGACGAAATGGATCAGGTTCCGCGGCGCGGCGCTCGCGATGGTGACGAGGCTGCCGAGCTTCATCAAAAGGCTTCCGTCGCCGTCGAGCACGACGATGCGGCGCTCCGGAAACGCCAGCGCAAGCCCCAGCGCATGGGCCGAGCCGAGACCCATCGCCCCCGTCGAGAAGAAGTTCAGCGGGTGCGGCCGCACCTCCATCCAGTCGAACGCCGAAGAATACACCGCGACGACGACGTCGTCGGCCACATGCGGCGCAAGCGCACGGAAACAGTCGTCCCGAAACATCATGACTCGGCGGGTCCGTGGTCGAGGAGAATGACAAGGGGGTGAGAGTTCGCGTAAGCCTCGTCGATCGCCGGACGCATGCCGGCCAGGTCATCGTCGGTCGTGATCGTCAGATGCTTCACGCCCATCGCGTCGAGGATCGGCTCCACGATGCGCACGCCATAGGCCTTGGCCTCGGCGAGCGGCAGGCCGGGCGCCTTCCCGAGCAGCCCCACCATCAGGCACACCGGCATGCGGTACTCCACCGCGGGTGTCCGCAGGGCGTTGATGGAATCGAGCAGGCCCGTGTGCTGGATCAGGATGAGGCTGCGATGGCCGCCGTAGGACAGACCGGCGCTGACGCCGTATCCCTCCGCCTCCTGACAGACACGCAGCAGCTTCAGATCGCCATCCCCGGCGATGGGTCGAAGCAGGCCGTCGCTCGTGACGCGGTCCGGAACCGATATCACATAGCGGATGCCGCTTTCCTTGATCGCCGCGATGACGCGGCTGCCGCGAAGCGGCAGCCGCCCGCCGGGGGCTTCAAGCGAAGTCATGATGCCGGCCTCGTCATTCGACCTTGATCCCGGCCTGCTTCGCGATCTCGCGCCAAAGCGCGACCTCACGCGAAATCCGGTCGGCGAGCTCGTCCGGAGAGCTGCTTCGCGGCTGAACCACCTGCTCGTTCAGGGCCTTGCTGACGATCGGGTCCGCGATTGCGGCAACCGTTTCCTTGCGCAACCGCTCCGCGACCGCAGGCGGAAGGCCGGCAGGCGCGACCACCGCCATCCAGAGCACGGCTTCGTAGTTCGGCAGGCCCGCCTCTTCCATCGTCGGCACATCGGGCAGTTGCGGTACGCGGGATTTGCTCGTCACGGCGAGCGCCCGCAGCTTGCCGCTGCGCACATGCGGCAGGCTCGCGCCGATGGCGCCGAACTGCATCTCGATGCGGCCTTCGTTCAGGTCGATCACGGCATGCGTCGCGCTGCGATAAGGAACCTGCGTCAGTTGCACGCCGGTCATGCTCTGGAACAGCGCGCCAGCGAAGCTGGCGAGGCTCGCGGGCCCGACCGTGGAATAATTCAGCATCTTGGGCTTGCTCTTCGCAAGCGCGATCAGCTCCTTTACGTTCCTGGCGGCGAGCTTGTCGTTCACGACCAGGACATAAGGCGCCTCGCCGACCGACGAGATCAGCGTGAAGTCCTTGACCGGATGATAGGAAAGCGAAGGATTGAGGCTCGGCGCAATCGCATGCGTGCTGGCCGTCGCAAGACCGATGGTGTAGCCGTCCGGCGCGGAGCGCGCGATGGCCTCGGCACCGAGATTGCCGCTGGCGCCAACCCGATTCTCGGTCACCACCGGCTGACCGAGCCGGTCGCTGAGCTTGGTGGCGATGATCCGCGAAACCAGATCCGTGACCGAGCCCGCGGGAAACGGAACGACGAAACGCAACGGCCGGTTCGGCCAGTCCGCGTTGGCGGGAGCCTGCGCCTGGGCCGCACTCAACATCCATCCGCTCGACAGCAACATGACGAGCCAAGCACCGACAAGCCTTACCATGGCATTCCTCCTCTTCAGATTTCGCCGCAGCGTGCCCGTTTTCCGAGGCTCGAGCGGCGGCGTTTCCCGACGCCGGATCAATCGGCGGCGATGACCCTGTTTCTCAGCACTCCGATTTCTGCGATCTCGACTTCGATCAAGTCGCCCGGTTTCATCCAGAGCGGCGGCTTGCGGCGAGAGCCGACGCCGGCCGGGGTGCCCGTGGCGATGCAATCACCCGGCGCAAGCTCGGTGATCTGCGACAGGTAATGAATGAGAAACGGGATATCGTAGAGGAGCATATCCACGCCACTGCGCTGCACCTCCATCCCGTTCAACCTCGTCATGAGCGTCAGCGACCGCGGATCGGGAATCTCGTCGGCCGTGGTGATGCATGGGCCGAACCCGCTGGTCCGGTCGAAGTTCTTTCCCGCGAACAGGCTGTGCTTCTGGTAGTCGCGGAGCGAGCCGTCGTTCAGCAGGGTGTAGCCGATGACGTGATCAAGGGCGCGCTCCCGCGGAATGTGCCGGCCGCCGCGACCGATGACCACGGTGAGTTCGCCCTCGTAATCGAAATTGCCGGACGCGGAGGGACGCACGATCGGCGCCTCGTGTGCAACGATCGCGGTCCGGTGCTTGAGAAACACCCGCGGGTGCTCGGGAAGATCCGCCCCCACCTCCTCCGCGTGGTCGCGATAGTTACGCCCGATGCACATCACCTTGTCTGCATCCGGCATCACCGGAAGCCATTGAACATCGGCCGCCCGATGATCCGGCTTCGCCGCGCGGACGAAAGCCCGGATCTCATCGAGCGCATCCGCCGCCAGAGCCGACCGCAGCGTCGGCCACCTGTCGCCGAATTTCGCTCCGAGATCGACAATACCGTCTCCGGCGAGCGAGCCGTAGCTCGCCGTTCGGCCGACGGAAAAACTCGCAAGCCTCATGCCTTACTCCCGGACCAACGCAGGATTCCGCACTCCATGCCCCTTATCCACTCAAAGCGAAGGCATCTTGCCACTCTTGCGGTCGGCCTCGACCAGATCGCTGCTTCGCGCATTCACGGCGCCGAAGCCGCCGCCGCCAGGCGTGACGACGCGCAGGCGGTCGCCGCGCCGGATGCGGCTGCTGTACTTGCTCGGAATTTCGCGCTCGACGCCCGCCTCGATCAGAACATAACGGCTCCTGGAGCCGTCGCCTCCGCCTTCCACCCCCCGCGGGGCGAACTTGGCGCGGTCGCCGCGGACATTGATGCTCGCGCTGTCCGCCAGCATCTCGTACTCCCGGATGATGCCGAGCCCGCCGCGATACCGGCCGCCCCCCGCCGTGCCGGGCGCCAGTTCGTAGCGGCGCACCCGGATCGGATAGTCGATTTCGATGGCCTCGACCGGAATGTTCATCGCGTTGGAGGTGCCGGTGCTGACGCCGTCGGCACCGTCGCCGTGGCGGGTGGCGCCCATCCCGCCGCAATAGCTCTCGTAGAACACGAAGTTGCGGCCCGTGCGTTGATCGACGCCGCCGAAGGACACCCCGGTGGGCACGCCGCAGGACTGCGCGCCGAGCCGCTCCGGCACGACCTGTGCGAGCGCGCCGAGCGCCACGTCCGCGACCCGGTTGACCGTCACCGAGCGTGCGTTGACGGGCGCGGGATGGTGCGGGTTGAGCACCGTGCCCTCCGGCACATGCACCTCGATGATGGAGGCCAGTCCGTCGTTGAACGCAATGTCGTCGGAAAGGGCGCACATCACGCAGTAGAAGATCGTGGTCCAGGTCTTGGAGAGCGGCGCGTTCAGCGGCCCTTCGACCTGGGGATCGGTTCCGGTGAAGTCGAAGCGCAGCCTGTCGTCCAGCACGTCGAGCCGGACCCGGATGCCCACGGGCTTGTCGAGGTTGATGCCGTCGTGGTCCATGAAGTCTTCGAAAACATAGCTTCCGCGCGGCATGGCCGCGACCTCGATCTTCGCCTTCCGCGTCGTGATCTCGATGAGCTGGTTCATCGCATCGCAGATGCTGTCGGCGCCGAACCGCTCGACGAGTTGCGTCATGCGGCGCTCGCCGGTCAGCAGAGCCGCCTCCTGGGCGCTGAGATCGCCGAAGAAAATATCCGGGTTGCGGACGTTCGCACGGATTAGCTTGTAAAGCGTCTCGTTGGGACGTCCGGCCTCGTGCAGTTTCACCGGCGGAAGCACGATTCCTTCCTGGTAAAGCTCCGTGGCGCCCTGCGGGTTGGAGCCCGGCACCATGCCACCGACGTCGGTGTAATGGATGATGCAGCCCGCAAAGGCGATCAGGTTGCGGCCGTCGAACACGGGCCGGAACAGCGCGATATCGGGCAGATGGCTGCCGCCCTGGTAGGGGTCGTTGCTCAGCAGGACGTCGCCCGGCGAAAGCTCGCCGGCGGGATAGGCCTGCAGGCACGCCTCGAGCATATACTTCATGGACCCGAGATGTCCGGGAATGACGACCGGCTGCGCCACGATGCGGCCGTCCGCCGTGAAGATCGCGCAGGACGCATCCTGCGCCTCCTTCACGACCTGGGAATAGGCCGAGCGCAGCAACGTGATCTCGATCTCTTCCGTCAACGCGGTCAGCGCGCTGGACAGGATGTCGAGACGATACGAATCGAGGTTGTTGGGACCGGTCATGCCGCCACTCGCGCGTGCGTCAGAAGGAGATTGCCGAATTTGTCGCATGTGCCGTTCCAGCCGGGCGGAACGACGATGGTGGAATCCTGCCCGGCGATCACCGCCGGCCCCGGCCAGGAATGCCCGGCCCGAAGGGTGTCGCGGTCGTAGCAGGGGCAATCGTCGTAGGCCCGCCCCTGGAACCAGGTGCGCGCCCGGGTGACGGGAGCCGGCATCCCCGTCGCCTGCTCCAGTTCGGGATGACGCACGGTCTTCACCCGGCCGGTCACCGACAGCAGGATGTTCACGAGCTGCACGTTCGCCTTGGCCTGACGCCGCCCGTAGAGGCGCTCGTGGGCCTGATGGAAAGCCTCCACGATCTCGCCGCGGGAGGCCTCGGTCAGTTCGTCCGAAGGCAGCGGCACGTTGATTTCGTAGGCCTGCCCCTGATACCGCATGTCGGCGTAAACCGTGACGTCGACGCGCTCGGCAGGCAGCTTGTAGCTGGCAAGCGCCCGCTCTCCGTCTCGTCTGAGATCCGCGATCAACCCACCGAGATCGGACAGGGAGACGGTCGATACGGACGCGACATAGGTGCGCCGGAAGTCGTATCGCACGTCGGCCGACAGAAGCCCCTGGCTGGACAGAAGGCCCGGCGCGGGCGGCACGATGACCTCCCGGATGCCCAGCTCCTCCGCAAGCTCGACCGCGTGAACCGGCCCCGAGCCCCCGGACGGGATCAGGCAGAAATCCTGCGGATCGTATCCCTGCTCGACCGACACGATGCGCAGCATCTTCAGCATGTTCGCGTTGGCGATCTCGATCACCGCGGAACACACCTCCTCGCTGCTGATCCCGAGGGGCTCGGCGAACTCCCGCTCCGCGATCTCGCGCGTGGCGGCGACGTCGAGCTTCATCTTGCCGCCGAGGAAATGGTCCGCCGGAATCCGGTTCAGCAGCACGTTGGCGTCGGTGATGGTGAGGCGTCTGCCGCCCTTGGCGTAGCAGATCGGCCCCGGCACCGCGCCCGCGCTTTCCGGGCCGACGCGCAGCACCTTGCTCTCGTCGATCCGGACCATCGAGCCGCCGCCGGCTCCCACCTCGGCGAGGTCCACCGTCGCCGCGCCGATGAAATAGCCGCCCCCCTGCAGAAGGCGCGACATGTTGATCCCCGTTCCGACCTCCTGTCCGGCCGCGAGCCGGACCTCGCCATTTTCGATCAACCCGGCCTTGGCGGTCGTGCCGCCCATGTCGAAGGCGATGATGTTCTTGCGGCCAACCAGCGAGCCGAAATAAGCCGCGGAGATCACGCCGGCGGCGGGTCCGGATTCAACGATCCGGCACGGATAAAGACTCGCCTCGTTCGAGTCGATGATGCCGCCGTTCGACTGCATGAGCTGGAGCGGCGCCCCGATGCCCGTCTCCTTCACCTCGGTCGAAAGCCTGTCGATATAGTGCGACACGCGCGGTCCGAGATAGCAGTTCACCACCGTCGTGCTGGCGCGCTCGTACTCCCGATACTGCGGATAGATCGCGCTGGAGCGCGAGACGAAACAGGTCGGCAGCATCTCGCGCACGATGTCCTCGACACGCCTCTCGTGCGCATCGTTGAGGAAGCTGAACAGGAAGCAGATCGCGATCGACTCGACCCTCCCGGCCGCGAGCTGCTCGACAGCGGCGCGCACGGCCGCCTCGTCGAGAGGCACGATGACATCGCCTCCGGCGTCGATCCTCTCGGGAATCCCGATAGTCAGATGGCGATCGGCGAGCGGCTGCAGCTTGCGGTAAGCCGCGTCGAACAGCGCGTAGCGCTTATGGCGTCGGATATCGAGAAGGTCGCGAAACCCCTCCGTGACGAGAAGACCGGTCCGGGCGCCGACGCCCTGCAGGATCGTGTTGGATGCGACGGTCGTGCTGTGGATGAGCTGCGTGACGCCGGACAGGTCGACATTCAGTCCGTTCGGATCGGCCGCCTCGCGGATCGCGTTGAGAACGGCCTCGGACGGATCCTCCGGGGTCGAAGGAACCTTCAGCGTGCGGATCATGCCGCTGGCCGCATCCTGAATGACCAGGTCGGTGAACGTGCCACCGATGTCGACACCCAGACGATACATATGACTGCTTCTTCCCTTCCCTGGCATCGCGGTGACGCGTCGCCTCTTGTCTCCATCGTCGCGCAGTTTTTTCTATTCGTGAAATTAATAATTAGGATATGCTCATTCACATCATGAATTTATCGAACTTCGACCTCCGCCTGCTTCTCATCTTCGACGCGCTCATGCAGGAGCGGAGCGTGACGAAAGCCAGCCGTCGCATCGGGATCACGCAGCCCGCCACCTCGAACGCCCTCAACAGGCTGCGGCATCACCTGCGCGACCCGCTGTTCATCAAGGTCGCCAACCGGATGGAGCCGACGCAGCGCGCGCAGGACCTCGCCGGCCCGATTTCCCAGGCGCTCCGCCGGCTGGAGGTGGTCCTCGATCCGCCGGAGTTGCCGCACGGCGACACCAAGTGGACGTTTCAGATGGCGATTTCCGACCATGTGTCGGTCGTGGTCCTGCCCCACCTGGCCGAGCGGATGCAGAATGCGGCGCCGGGCCTCGACCTCCGCCTCAAGAGCAAAACCGTGCGCACCCTGCCGGCGATGCTCGACGCCGGCGAGGTCGACATCGCGCTCGGATACAATCCCGGATTGCCGAAACGCTTCCGCACCCAGCGCCTGTTCAACGACAATTACGTCTGCCTGATGCGCGAGAACCATCCGTTCGCCAAAGGTCCGCTGACGCTGAAACGGTTCGCGACAGCCGGACACGTCCTGGTCCGCCCGGAGGGCGAGGTCGGCAGCCTCCTCGACGAGCTTCTGGCGAAGCGCAAAATCAAGCGGCGCATCAGCATGAGCGTCACCCAGTTCCTGTCCGCGTTCTTCCTCGTCGAGAACTCCGATCTCGTCACCGCGGTCTTCCGCAGCGCCGCGGACTACTGCATCGCGCGCGGCGATTTCCGCCTGGTCGCACGCCCGCTGCCGATCGATCCCGTCCCGATCACGATGGATTGGCATGTCGGCATGACGGACAATCCCGCCCATCAATGGATGCGCGAGCAATTGCAGGAAATCTGCCGGAAAATCGGATCGCATCAATGACCGTCGAGCGGCCCGCAGCAGCGGCCGCGTCGAAGGCTACGGGAGCATGGGTTCGCGCCACCGGGTTTGACGCAGACCGGTCGCGGGAGCTTTCCTGCTGTGACTGGTGCGTCGGCCGAATCGACCGACGCACCCGCGGCCGGCTCAGGTCCGCAGCGCCGCCAGGACGCGCTCGGGCGTCAGCGGATATTGCGCCATCTGCCTGCCGGTTGCGTCGAAAAACGCATTTGCCACCGCCGCGCCGACCGCCGGCAGCACCTCCTCGCCTGCGCCAATCGGCGGAGCATTGCTTCGCACCACCACCGGCGTGACCTCCGGGTGCTCGCCGAAGCGCAGGACCGGATAGCTGGCCCAGTCGAGGCTGGTGACGCTGGTCTTCGAGAACGTCACCTCCTCGATCAACATCCGGCTGATGGCCTGGTTCGTCATGCCGACGATCTGGCTTTCGACAATGCCGGGATTGATCGCGGTGCCGCAATCGACCGCGGCGAAGACACGCTTCACCACGATGCGGCCGGTGCTGCGGTCCACTTCGAGGTCCACGACCGCCCCGCCCATCGACGCGCGGTGCGTGGCGAGCGCGACGCCGCGACCCCTCATGACCGCACCCGTATCGCGCGGCCCGGTCCGCGGGCGCCATTGCGCCGCCTCCGCCGCGGTTTCGAGCACGCCCCGCCAGCGGGCGTCCTTGATGTTGCGCCGCCGGAACTCGACCGGATCGAGCGCCGTCGCCGCCGCCAGGCGATCGATGAGCTGCTCGGAGGCGAAGGCGTAGTGCAGGTCCATCGGGGCCCGGAGGTTGGCTCCCTTCAGGTAGCCTTCGAGGCCGGAGACCGCGTGGTTGACCAGCAGCCGGTTGGGAATGTCGTACATCCCGCCGCACACGAACCGGTTCACGTAGAGCGACAGCGGGCCCTTGGCCAGCTCGCGCACGGGCTTGTTGGTCAGCTCCTCCGTCGATTCCTCGATCATCCAGCCGTGATGCCAGCCGTGATATTCGTAGGAGACGAGCATGCCGTTCCTGTCGGCGCCGATCCTGACCTCGCCCTGATGGGCCGGGCCGTAATTGTCCCAGCCGATCTCCTGTGCACGCGTGAACTGCACGCGCACGGGCTTGCCGACCTCCTGTGACATCAGCGCCGCTGCCAGGGCTACGTCGTCATAGCAGCTCCGTCCGAAGCAGCCCGCCCCCTCATGAAACAGGACCCTCACCCTGGAGCCGGGGATGCCCAGCACGGCGGCCGCGCGCTGGCGCAACGCGAAGACATCCATGCTCGAACACCGGATAGTGACCCGGTCCGCGGTCACGTCGGCGATCGAGCAGCTCGGCGCAAAGGGTGCATGGGCCTGATAGGGGCCGCGGAACGCCCCCTCCGCCACATGATGGGCGGCTGCGGCCGCCACGTCGCCCTCCTTGAGCATCACCCTGTCGTCGGTCTTCGCCGCTCGCATCTTGCCGAAGATGCCGGCCGTTTCGGGCAGCGCTTCCTTGAAGTCCCATTCGACGCGCAGCCGTTCGGCCGCCCGTACGGCATCCCACTGACGGGGCGCGACGACGCCGAGGAAATCGCCCTTGCGCACGATCCGGACGTCCTTCAGCCCGGCGAGGCCGGATTCATCGATGGAGCGTATTTTGGCTGCATGGCCATAGGCACTCTGTCCGTCCGGCCGGATGACGCGGCCGTGCAGCATGCCGGGCACCGTGACCTGCTGCATGAAGGTGTACGTCCCCTTCACCTTCGCCGGAATATCGCGGCGGGGCACGCGCCGGCCGATCCACTGGTACGCGGACGGCGGCTTCAGCGGGGCCTTTCCGGTCACCGGAACCTGCGTCAGGCCGTCGCCCACCAGCGCGCCGTATTCGACAGACCTGTCGCCGGCCCGGATGACGCCCTCGGCGGTGGAGAGCTGCTCGGCGGGAATCCCCAGATGGCGCGAGCCCCGGTGCAGCAACTCCCGCCGGATTTCGGCCGCCGCGGAGCGAAGCTGCGGCCCGCCCACCTGGATGGAGGAGCTGGAGACGGTGGCTCCCTGGTTCATGGAGCGGTCGGTGTC
Source organism: uncultured Rhodoplanes sp. (assembly GCA_964653225.1). GTDB lineage: Bacteria > Pseudomonadota > Alphaproteobacteria > Rhizobiales > Xanthobacteraceae > Z2-YC6860. The sequence goes on from CAZZCV010000023.1 coordinate 37,372, forward strand.
GATCGGTGCCGCCGAGACCCGCGACAGGTCCAGGTCGAGTTCGTCGGCCACCATCTGCAACAGCGACGTACTGTTGCCCTGCCCCAGTTCGACCTTGCCGAGATAGACCGTGGCGCTCCCGTCCGCGTGGAGCGCAATCCACGAGCCTGCGAGCTTGGGGTCGGGCGCCGCCGCCCGCGCCGGGCCGATCCAGCCGGGCTGCGCGAGAGCGACGGAGGCGACCAGCGCGCCGCCACCCTTGAGCGCGCTCCGGCGCGACATTGCGGTTTGAATGGTCATTTGCGCATCTCCACGGCTGCGCGCTTGATGGCTTTCATGACCCGTGGATAGGTGCCGCAGCGACACAGGTGACCGTCCATCGCCTCGCGGATCTCCTGATCGGAGGGAGATGGATTCTGCGACAGCAGTTCGCAGGCCTTGACGGTGATGCCGTTGAAACAGTAGCCGCATTGCGGCGCCTGTTCATCGATCAGCGCCTGCTGCACCGGGTGCAGTTCGGGTGCCGCCGGCAGCTTCTTCAAGACGGCGTAATACTGCGGCAGGCCCTCCAGCGTGACGATCGCGCCGCCCTTCACCTCGGAAAGCGGCGTGACGCAGGAGCGGATTTCCCGGCCATCGAGCAGCACCGAGCATGAACCGCATTGCGCAAGTCCGCAGCCGAAGCGCGGTCCCTTGAGCTTCAGGTCGTCGGCAAGAACATAGAGCAGCGGCGTATCGGGGTCGGCATCGACATCGTGCTCGCGACCGTTGACCTTGATTCTCACGGCAGCCTCCTGTTCCGGTTGGCTCTTCGTCATCGAGAGACTTGACGCGCGGCGCAGCACGGCCGGTCATGACGCGGGCCGATGGCGCAGCCGTCCGACAGGCACACGGCGGAGCGCAGGCCCCCTGCCGGAACGAAACGGCAGAACATCCAGAGGCCTGCGGGCTCGCAGCCGCGCCTCAGTTGATGCTGGCGCCGACCTGCTTGATGATCGCCTCCCAGTGTCGGGAATCGTCCTCCACCAGCTTGGCGAACTCCTTGGGCGAAAGGGTTACGCGCTCGAAGGTATTCTTCTCGAAGAAATCCTTGATCTGGGGCAGGTCCAGCACCTTGCTGATGTCCGCGTGGATTCTGTTCACCAGCTCCGGCGGCATGCCGGGCGGGGCGAAGACTCCGAACCAGACCGAGGTGTGGAAGCCCGGCACGCCCGCCTCGGAGACGGTCGGCAGGTCGGACCGCGCCTGGATGCGCTTGTCGCCGGCGGCAGCGAGAATCCGCACGCGCCCGCTTTTCTCGTGATCCGCGATGCTGCTGAGGTTCAGCAGCAGCATGTCCACGTCTCCCGCCAGCAGCGCGTTCGCGGCCGGCGACGCTCCGCGGTACGGAATATGAACGATGTTGGCCCCGGTGCGCCGCTTGAAATCCTCCATGCTCAGGTGCGCATAGGTGCCCACGCCGTAGGAGCCGTAGTTCAGCGTTCCCGGCTTGGCCTTGGCCAGGTCGATCAGCTCCTGCGTGGACTTCACCGGCAGCGAACCCTTGACGACCAGCGTCGGGGTGCCGCGGCACAGGACCATGACCGGCGTGAACTCCTTCGCATTATAAGGCAGCTTGCTCGACAGATACGGCGTGGCCGTGATCGTGGAGTCGGAGGTGACCAGCAACGTCAGCCCGTCCGCCGCGGAGCGCTCCACCGCCACCGCGCCCACGGCGCCGTTGCCGCCCGGACGGTTGTCCACGATGACGGTCTGATTGATGAGCTCGCCCAGGCGCTGGGCGACGATGCGGGCCATCGTATCGGTGACGCCGCCGGCCGACGTCGGCACGATCAATCGCACCTGGCCGTTCGGATAAACCTGGGCGGCGGCGGAGCCCGCCCCCGCCAGTACGACTGCCAGAGCGGCAGCAGCCAGCCTCCACGACATCGTTCCCTCCTCAGCGATTCCGCCCGGCAGAACGCCGCCAGCGGTTCCGCCACCTGCCCTTCGGGGCTGCATGGCTGCCCATCAGATTTTCACAATTAGCGTTCTAAAGAAACCGACCGCGCCGATGCGGATCGGAAAGCTGCGCTGCTGCACAAGGGCTTGCAGTTGCGGCCAAGGCCTCCGGGCAGCGCACGCCAGCCGGGCCCACCTTTTTCCGCGCCCTGCGGTGGGCTATGGTGATCGCAAAGCCGGTGGTTCGTTTCGGGCGCGCTCGTCCGCGGAGACCGAACGACGGCGTGCGATGGCGACGTTCGTGGGGGGAAACGTTGAGCCCGGATCGACACCCGATGTCCGACAAGGCGTTGCAGGCGCATGCCGTCAACATGATGGCGCGGGCAAACGCCGTCCGCGGCGACGCCATCGTCGCGCGCCGGCATCTTTCCGCGATCACCGACGGGCGCTGCACGTTCCGCGTGTCGGACTCGCAGCAGGCCGATGCCTTCCGAAGCGCGCAGGCGCGGCTTCGCTCCATCGCGTTCCAGATCTTCCACTGGGAGTTCGAGACCGACTGCCAGACCTCGACCGAACGCTTCCCGGACCAGCACCTGGTGTTCCACCTCGTCCTGAAAGGCGGCTTCGACGTCACCCAGTCGGCGCGCCGCGCCAGCGTGCGCGAGGGCCAGCTCCTGGTGGCCAGCGCCCCCGGCGTGATCGTGCGGGAATGGCAGGGGCCGTGCGACCTGGTGAATATCGTCGTCCCCCGCCGTCACCTGGCGGACTGCCTGGCCGGCGAATATCGGCGCGACATCGACGACATCAGCTTCGACCCGCTGGCGCTGGTCGAACTGTCGTCCATGCCGACGCTCGTCTCGACGCTCGAAACGATCCTGGCCGATCTCGCAAGCGAGGACCCGGCCTTCACAGACGCGCAACTGGCGAGCAGCGCGGAGCGGCTGCTCTCGCTGCTGCTGCTCCGGTCGATTCCGCATGGGCCCAAAAGACCGCCCGCCGCCGCGGCCTCGCCGGCCGCACCCTTCTACGTGCGCCGCGCCGAGAAATACATGCTCGGCAACCTTCATGCCGCCATGGCCATGGAAGAGTTAGCCGAGACATCGGGCGTCAGCCCGCGGACGCTCCATTACGGATTCCGCCAGTACCGGCACCAGACGCCGATGCGCTATCTCAAGCATCTGCGGCTAAGCCGCGCGCGAGAAGACCTCCTCGCGGCGGGCGAAACCGGCGAGAAGGTGGCCCTCATCGCGGCGCGCGTCGGCTACCCCAGCGCCAGCCAGTTCTCCAAGGATTACAAGGCGCGATACGGCGAGAGCCCGCAGGCCACGATCCGCCGCACCGCCGATGCGTCGTCAGCTTGCCGTTCCCGCCCTTGAGACCGCATGTCCGATGCCGAGCGGCTCGGCATCGACAAGAACGAAGGCGACCCGTGCGGGCGCGCTGCTCCGGTTGAGCCAGGAGTGATTGGTTCCCCTCTGCACCATCACGTCCCCCTGCCTCAGCGTGACCGTGGAATCGTCCATTTCCATCTCGATCTCGCCTTCGATCACGATCACGTAGTCGACCGTCTCGGTGCGGTGCATGGCCGGCTTGTTGCCCGGCGGGAACTCCAGCACGGCGAACCGGGTCCCGCGCGGTGGCGGCGGCGTCCCGAGCTTGCGGGCGCCCATGTCCTCGACGCCTTCACCGACGGAGATGTCCGCCGGGGTGCGGTCGGTGCACCAGATCAGCGTCGATGTGATGCCGGAGGCCGAGTGGCGCGCGTTGGTCGCCGGTCCGTCGATGATCGCCCTGGCTGTGTTGTTCGCATCGTGGCCCGTGACGACGCGGCGGACGACGCGGCTCCCCTCCGTCATGACGGCTCCTTTTCCTCCGCGCCTGCCACCGGCAGGGGCTTCTTTCCGCCGGGGACCGGCGCGTCGAACGCATTCAGCATGATCGCCACCAGGGTGTAGAAGCCTATCGCGGTGACGAACTCGATCATCAGATCCAGCCCGAAGGCCTGCACGCCCCGCTTGTAGGAGGCCGGCGACAGCGCTTTCGCGACCTGAAGCTCGGTGACGAGATCGTACACCAGCCTCTCGTCCTCGCGCTCGAAGTGCGGCACGCGGCCGTGTCGCAGCGCCTCGACGACCTCCCCGCCGATGCCGGCCTTGAGCGCCTGATCCTCGTGCGCGTACCACTCGTATTGCGCCGACCAGTGGCGCGCCACCACGAGCGTCATCAGCTCGATCAGCCGCTTTTCCAGCTTGCCGTTGGCGCGCACGGCGTTGCCGAACTGGTTGGCCTTGTCGGCGATCTCCGGCACGCGGAGCCAGATCGCGAACGGCCCTTTCACGTTGCCGCGACGGACGCTGGCAATCTCGTCATGAACTCGGCGCTGCAGCGGCGACAGCTCTTCAGGCTTGAGGTCGGGAACCCGGCTCATCGTTCCTCCACATGCAAACGGGACCAACTCACTACATGCGATTCCGGACGAATACAGTCCCGCCTCTGGTTCAGAACTGCAAGGACTTGAACCAGGGCGCAAGATTACCGGAGCCGCCGGACGACGTCCTTGCCGCCTCCGCAGGAGCGCTCCTATGGTCGCCGCGACACGGGAGCGAACGATGCAATTCGGAATCTTCGACCACCTCGACCGGTATGACGTGCCTCTCGCTCGCTACTACGAGGAGCGGCTTCGCCTGGTCGAGTTGTATGACCGGAGCGGCTTTTACGCCTATCATCTGGCCGAGCATCACTCGACCCCTCTCGGCATGGCGCCGTCGCCGATGCTGTTCCTCGCCTCCGTGGCCCAGCGGACCAAGCGGCTCCGTTTCGGTCCGCTGGTCCTGGCGCTGCCGCTTTACCAGCCGCTGCGGGTCGCCGAGGAGATCTGCATGCTTGACCAGTTGAGCGACGGACGGCTGGAGGTCGGCTTCGGCCGCGGCTCGTCGCCGATCGAGCTGATGTACTTCGGCCAGGATCCGGAGAGGGCCCAGGAGATCTATGCGGAATCGCTGGAGCTGATCGTCAAGGCGATGACGGAGCCCGTTCTCGAACATTCCGGAAAGGCGTTTCAGTTCAGCGGCGTGCCCCGCGAGATCGCCCCCCTGCAACAACCGCACCCGCCGATCTGGTACGGGGTCCACTCTCCCGACTCCGCACGGCGCGCGGCCAGCAAGGGCCTCCACACGGTGAGCCTCGATCCGCCCGAGGACGTGCGGCTGTCGACGGACGCCTATGTCGCGGCGTGGCGGGACACGCATGGTGCCGCGCCGCTGCCGCTGCTCGGGATCGGCCGCTTCGTCGTCGTGGCCGACACCGACGATGCCGCCGTCGCGCTCGGACGGCGCGCCTATCCCCGCTGGCACGACAGTTTCACGCACCTGTTCCGCAGGCACGGCCGCACGCAGCAGCATCCGCGCCCATCGGACTTCGATACGCTGATGGAGCGCGGCCAGGGCATGGCCGGCTCACCGGCCACCGTCAGGCAGTGGCTGGGCGAGCAGATCGAGACGACGGGTACGAATTATTTCGTCGGGCAGTTCGCATTCGGCGACCTGACGCCGGAGGAATGCCATCGCTCCGTCAATCTCTTCGCGCGCGAGATCATGCCGGCCTTTCAGACATCGACCGGTTTCGAATCCGTGGCGTAGCGCCGCCCCCATGCGGGCGCGCGGCGAGCCGCGTGCGCCGCGCTTCATCGCATGGCCAGATGCCGGTGCCGTTGGACGCGACCATCGGGCTCAAGCGGGCCTGGGCCATCGTTGAACGACAGCGCTTGCGCGAGTGGTACGGGCCAGAGCGTTCATTCTATGTTCTTCCGACCGGGATTTCGTCGCAGACGATCGCGTCATTTCAGTTGATTAGCGGACGACTTTGCAAACAGTCTCCACGATCGAACGGGAGACGACAGGAATGACCCAGGGTCCAGGCGAGACGAACCGCCACAAGCGCGGCGGCCTCTATTTCGAGGGCTTCACGGCGGGCGAGCGGATCGAGCACCGCTACACCCGCACCGTCACCCAGATGGACAACATCCTGTTCTCCAACATGACGCTGAACCCCCAGCCGCTGCACATCGACAGGCACTATTGCGAGACCGAGACCGAGTGGGGCCAGCCGCTGATGAACTCGTTCTTCACACTCGGGCTGATGGTCGGCATTTCGGTCAGCGACGTGTCGGTGGGCACCACCGTCGCCAACCTGGGCATGACCGACGTGAAATTCCCGAACCCGGTGTTCGAAGGCGACACGCTGCACGCCTCCACGGAAATTCTCGGCAAGCGCGTGTCGAAATCCAAGCCCGGCACCGGCATCGTCGAGCTGCACCACCGCTGCTTCAATCAGGACGACAAGCTGGTGGCGGAATGCCGCCGCCAGGTTCTCGTGCGCATGAGGCCGGCATAATGCGTTCCCTTCTGTTCATCCCCGGCGACAGCCCGAAGAAGCTCGACAAGGGCATCGGCAGCGGCGCGGACGCGCTGCTGCTCGACCTCGAGGACGCGATCTCACCCGAGCGCAAGCGCGAGGCCCGCGACATCACCGTCGGCTTCCTCAAGGAGGCGGTACCGGTCAGGGAGCGCCCACGCCTGTTCGTGCGGATCAACGGCTTCGCCACCGGCCTGACCGACGCCGACCTCGACGCCGTGGTGGCGGCGCGGCCGGACGGCATCATGCTGCCGAAGGCCGAGGGCGGCGCGGCCGTGACGCATTGCGACGCGAAGCTCACCGCCCGGGAAGCCCTGCACGGGCTGCCGGACGCCAGCCTCGACATCCTCGCCATCGCCACCGAGACCGCGGCGGCGCTGTTTCTGGCCGGCACATTCGGAGGATCGAGCCGGCGGCTCAAGGGCCTGTCGTGGGGCGCGGAGGATCTTTCGGTGGAGTTGGGCGCGGAGGCCAACCGCGACGCGCAGGGCCACTTCCTCGCGCCCTACCAACTGGCGCGCAGCCTTTGCCTTGCGGGCGCGGGCGCAGCGCAGGTGCAGGCCATCGACACGGTCTACGTCGACTTCCGCAACGAGACCGGCTTCCGCGGCGAATGCGAGGAGGCCCGCCGCGACGGCTTCACCGGCAAGATGCTGATCCATCCCGCGCAGGTGGCGATCGCCAACGAGGTGTTCACCCCGAAACCCGAGGCGATCGCGCGCGCCAGGGCCGTGGTCGCGGCCTTCGCCGCCGATCCCGGCGCGGGCACGGTGGGCATCGGCGGCCTGATGTACGACCGGCCGCACCTGGAGCGGGCGCGGCAGCTCCTGGCGCGGGTCAAGGAATAGCCGCGACGGAAATCAGCTGCGCCAGCGATCCGGATAGATCAGCCGGGTCGCGAAGATCAGGAGGCTGGCTCCGACCACACCCGAGATCAGATAGCTCACCCACCCGGCCTGCAGCCGGAGGCCGAGCTGTCCGAACAGCCACGTCGCGATGCCGGCCCCGATCACCCCCAGGATGATGTTGGTGATCAGGCCCATGTTGCTGCGGGTGATTTTCTCGGCGAGCCATCCGGCGAATCCGCCGATGATGATGGCCGCCACCCAGCCGACCTCGTTATCCATGACATCCTCCGCTGAAATTCAGGCCGGACAATAAGCCCGGCGTCCGAAACAGGTTCCCTCGAGAGAATTGCACGCGCCCTCAGGACTTTCCATAGACCGCCCCCGGATCGAAGGTCCTTTCGCCGTCGCGAAGCTCGAGGCGAACGGCTCCGGTCTGGCCGGGCGGCACCGCGCGATAGAAGCAGGAGCGCCGGCCGGTGTGGCAGGCACCCGCCCCGCCCTGCTCGACCCTGATCCAGACCGCGTCCTGGTCGCAATCCACCCGCATCTCGACCACGCGCTGGACGTGGCCGGAGCTTTCGCCCTTCTTCCAGAGCGCCTTGCGGGAGCGCGAGTAATAGTGAGCCTCGCCGGTCTCGATGGTGCGGGCCAGCGCCTCGGCGTTCATATGCGCGACCATCAGAAGCTCGCCGGTCGCGGCGTCCGTGGCCACGCAGGTCACGAGGCCCGCAGCGTCGAACCGCGGCGCCAGCACCAGGCCTTCCTCGATCTCGGATGGAGCGGACACCGCTGCCTCGCTGTCGAAAGAAGTATCGCCGGGCGCCCCGGCGATCCGTCAGTCGAAGTCATTGCACGCACGACGAATGCGCGGGTCAAGCCCGCGCACGGCAAACGGCGCTAACGCTGGCCGCCGCGCACCAGCATCAGAAAGCGCGACTGCTCGTTCGGATCGTTGCGGAACGAGCCGCGGAACTGGGTCGTCACCGTGAACGATCCGGGCTTGCCGACGCCGCGCAGCGACATGCAGGTGTGCTCGGATTCGATCATGACCGCGACGCCGTGCGGCTTCAGGATCTCCTCGATCGCGGTGGCGATCTGCGAGTTCAGGTGCTCCTGGGTCTGCAGCCGGCGGGCATAGGCCTCGACCAGGCGCGCCAGCTTCGACAGGCCCACCACCCGGTCCACCGGCTTGTAGGCCACGTGGGCGACGCCGGTGAACGGCATCATGTGGTGCTCGCAATGCGAGGTGAAGCTGATGTCGCGCACCAGCACCACGTCGTCGTAGGCGCCGGTCTCCGAGAAGGTGCGGTCCAGCACCTCGGCCGGCACGTCGCGATAGCCGCGGTACAGTTCGTCGTAGGCCTTGACCACGCGGCGCGGCGTGTCGAGCACGCCCTCGCGCGCCGGGTCGTCGCCGATATAGGCGATCAGCGTGCGCACCGCCTCCTCGGCCTGCTCGCGCGAGGGGCGCGCCGCCACCGGCTGGGGGGCGGAGCGGACATGCTCAGAGAGCAGGCCGGTGCCCCGGTCCTGAACCCTGTCCTGGGCCTTATCCTGCGGCTTTTCCGAGCCCTTGGGCCAGGGCTTGAGGATGGCGTCCATCGGTCTCTCCGTTCGACCGGCGCCTCGGTTCAAGGCCTGGGCCGGGTGTGTCACCGGGGGGCCGCGTCGCTCAAGCCGCCCGGCCGTGCCCATAGCACGCCGGCCGTCCGGACGCCGCATTCCCAATTCGCATGGCACATCCGATAGGGATGGCCTGCCCCGCCCGGATCGAACTCTTTTCGTCCGGGGCGGGTGCGCCATATATAGTCGATTGGATAACCAAGACAATCGAGTCTCCGGTCCGATGCTGAACGAGGTCTACAACCGCCGCATCCTTGAGCTGGCCGGGGGCATCCCCCGGCTCGGCCGGCTTGCCCAGCCCGACGCCACCGCCACCGCCCATTCCAAGCTTTGCGGCTCCACCGTTACGGTGGACCTGACGATGGACGGCGACACCGTCACCGACTTCGCCCATGACGTGAAAGCCTGCGCGCTCGGCCAGGCCTCGTCCTCGATCATGG
>CAZZCV010000024.1:0-33177 GCA_964653225.1 uncultured Rhodoplanes sp.
GGGCGGCGTCGCGGTGATCCGCGTCGGCGGCGCGACCGAGGTCGAGGTCAAGGAGCGCAAGGACCGCGTGGACGATGCGATGCACGCGACCCGCGCGGCCGTCGAGGAGGGCATTCTGCCGGGCGGCGGCGTGGCCCTGCTGCGCGCCACCGAGGCGCTCAAGAAGATCCGCACCCAGAACGACGACCAGAAGACCGGCGTCGAGATCGTCCGCAAGGCGATCCAGGCTCCGGCGCGCCAGATCGCGCTGAACGCGGGTGAGGACGGCTCGGTGATCGTCGGCAAGATCCTGGAGAAGGACCAGTACGCGCACGGCTTCGACGCGCAGTCGGGCGAGTACGTGAACATGGTCTCGAAGGGCATCATCGACCCGACCAAGGTCGTGCGCTCGGCGATCCAGAACGCGGCCTCTGTCGCGGCGCTGCTTCTGACCACCGAGGCGATGATCGCCGAGGTGCCGAAGAAGAACGCCCCCGCCATGCCCGCGATGCCGGGCGGCGGCATGGACTTCTAAGTCCGGCCTCATCGCGGAACATGAAGGAAGGCCCGGGAGCGATCCCGGGCCTTCTGCTTTCAGGCGGTCGTCACCCGCACAGGCTCGGGCGGCTTGAAGTTCTTGCGCACATGCGCGGCCACGTCGACCACGGTCTTGAGCGCGATCAGCAGAATGAAGGCGGCAAGCTTGGTCTGGAACACCTCGACCAGAAGCGCGCCGATCAGGATCGTGACGTGCATGACGATGACGCGGCCATAGGAGGCCGTCATCACGCTGCCGTCCATTTCTCCGCTCTGAACCGGCAGCGCGGCTCGCGGCCGCCGGCCGAACCAGCCGCGGATCATCGGGCCCAGCACGTTGAGCACGAAGGACACGAAATGGCTGGCGAAAAGGGCCAGCACAGCGATCCAGAAACCCGCCCCCGCGACCATGCCCGCCACGAAGCCGGGGATCTCCGAGAACCGCGGCACCTGCTGGGGACCGAACATGGTGACCAGGAAGACCATGTGGCCGGTCATGAAGCCGCCGAAATGCACGATGAAGAACGGCACCAGAAAAAGCGCCGCCCAACGCGCCGTGAGCGCCATCTGGGTGATGGCGAACAGGCCGATGATGCCGGTCTCCATCCAGTACAGCACCATCAGCTCGAACAGGTCCCAGCCCCAGGCCAGCACGCCGTAGAGCGGCACCAGATTGGCGGCGATCAGCGCGACCACGGACGGCATCCGCAGATAGCGGGTGTTCAGCGCGGCGGTCCAGCCGACCTTGGTTGCCGAGGGAGCGGATCGGGACATGGGCTAGGGTTCGGGGGCTGCGGTCCGGACGGGAGCTCGCGGGAACGGAACCCGCAATCCATGTCCGAGTCGGAAGGTCCGCACCAGCAGGCCGCGGAACCGGGTGTCCGCCCCGCCCCGAAAATGCTAACGACCACGAACGAGAAGGTGCGCGTTCATCCGGCGTCACCTTTTCGCTGCCGTGGTCGTCAGGGCGATGGCAATGTTTGGGGGCCATCGCCACTTGAATATTGATAGCGCAGCGAAGTGACGGCGCCATGACAGCCAGAAAAGCGGGCACGATCTACCTCGGAATCGGCGGCTGGACCTTCGAGCCCTGGCGCGGCGTGTTCTATCCCAGGGGCCTGCCGCAGGCGAAGGAACTGTCCTATGCGGCCGAGCGCCTGACCTCGATCGAGGTCAACGGAACCTATTACGGCACGCAGAATCCGGAGGTGTTCCGCAAGTGGGCGTCCGAGGTGCCGGACGGTTTCGTGTTCTCGCTCAAGGGCCCCCGGTTCGCGACCAACCGGCGCGTGCTCGCGGAGGCCGGTGATTCCATCAAACGGTTTCTGGATTCCGGCGTGACCGAGCTTCGCGACCGCCTCGGTCCCCTGCTCTGGCAGTTTGCGCCGACCAAGAAATTCGACGGGGCGGATTTCGGCGCCTTCCTCGAACTGCTCCCGAAGACCTTCGACGGACGCGGCCTGCGCCATGTGGTCGAGGTGCGGCACGACAGCTTCAAGGTTCCGGAGTTCGTCGCGCTATTGCGGCGGTTCTCCATTCCGGTGGTGTTCTCCGAGCACGCAACCTATCCCGCCCTCGCCGACATCACCGGCGATTTCGTCTACGCGCGGCTGCAAAAGGGCGACGATACGATCGACACCTGCTATCCGCCCAAGGCGCTCGACGCCTGGGCAAAGCGGCTCGAGACCTGGGCCGCGGGCGGCGAGCCTCCCGACCTGCCGCGCGTCGGCGCGGCCGCCGGGAAAGCCGGCCCGCGCGACGTGTTCGCCTACGTCATCCACGAGGGGAAGATCCGGGCACCGGCCGGCGCGATGGCGCTGATCGAGAGACTGGCATGAGCGCGAAGCCGCTCTACACCATCGGCTACGAGAAGGCCACGCAACAGGCGGTGCTCGATGAACTCGGCCGCGTCGGGGTGAAGCTCCTCGTCGACACGCGCGCGATCGCCGCCTCGCGACGCGCCGGCTTCTCCAAGCGCGTGCTGGCCGCCTCGCTCGACGAGCACGGCATCGGCTATCTCCATCTGCGCGGGCTCGGCACGCCGGCCGAGGGCCGCGCCGCCTCCCGCCGCGGCGATTACGGAACGCTGCGGCGGGTGTACGATGCGCACCTCGGGACGCCGGAGGCGGAGCACGAGATGGCGGAGCTGATCGCGCTCGTGAAGTCGGGTCCGGCCGTGTGCCTGCTGTGCTTCGAGCGCGAGCCCGAGCACTGTCACCGAAGCCGCATCGCCGAGATCGTCGGCGAGAGCCTGGGCGTGCGTATCGAGAACCTGCTTCCGCCGCTGGTCTGACGTCACTCGGCCGGCTGCACGGCCTTGCTGTCGCGCTCGACGCCGTGGACCAGCAGCGCGATCACCAGCGTGCCGATCACGAAGCCCAGCGCGACGACCGCCGTCACGAGAAGCACCAGGTCGAAGCCGCCGCGCGCGTGCAACAGCGCGATCAGCGAGATCGCGGCGCCCGAGATCACGTAGGTGATGAAGTAGCGCACGGCATAGGCGCGGGCGCGCCAAGAGTCCGCGGTGTAGCGTGCCAGCACCATGTCCGTCACCGTCACCTGCGCGTAGATCGCAGCCATCGCCACCGCCAGCGCCGACAGAAGCATGGTCCCCGTGGTGGCGTGGGCGACCCAGACCACGCCGAGGAACTGGGTCGCAGCCACCGCCGCGAACACCAGATGCGGCGGATAGCGGTCGAGCACCCGGCCAATCGAAAGCTGCGCCAGCGCGCCGCACAGGAACACCGCGGTCGAGATGCCGCCGACCATGACCAGCGAGATTCCGGTCAAGCGCTCGTCGATCAGCTTGGGCAGTGCGATGGTGACGATGTTGAACACCAGGCCCGCCGACATGCCGATCAGCACGAACATCGCGAACACCGCCGCTGCAACCCGCATGGAAAGGCGCACGTCCGGCGTAGAACTCCGGCCAGCACTTTGCAGCCGGTCGTCCGGCACCAGCAGGAGATAGACAAGCCCGGTCGCCACGGAGATCGCCGCCGGCACCATGAAGGCGCCGCGCCAGCCGACCCAGGCGGTGAGCACGGCCGTAATGCCTGCGGCCAGCGCCACGCCGACGTTGCCGCACACGCCGTTGAGCGCCAGCGTGCGGCCGCGGTGCTTCGCCGCCGCCACCACCATCGCGGTGCCGACCGGGTGGTAGATCGCGGCGAACACGCCGAGCGCGAACAGCGCGATCGCCAGCGTAACGAGATCGGGCGCCAGCGCCGCGCCGAGCAGCGACAGGCCGCAGCCGATGAAGAACGTCGCCATCATGTTGCGGCGGCTCCAGCGGTCGGCAAGCCAGCCGGCCGGCAGGGAGAAAAGCCCGAAGGCGAAGAACGATGCGGTGCCGAGCGCGATCAGCTCCGAGTAGGGACGCCCGTAGACCGCCTCCAGCCCGATCACCACGGTCGGGAAGATCAGCATCACATAATGATCGATGGCATGGGCGAAGTTGATGAAGCCGATGGAAAGGCGGCGGCGGCGGTCGCCCTCGTCGTCCAGGCTGCGCACCACGGCGTCGGTCATAGGCTGTCCCCGGCTCGGCGTTTCGTGCCCGAATCTATAGCCCAATCCAATCTCGCCCACCCATGACGAATTCGCAATCCTGATTGGACTCTCGATCCGGAAGCGTCCTAAGGTTGCACTCGCGGCGCGTGTGTTCCGCCGCGGCCGGGGGGCGAACCCTCATGCGTTGCGTTGGTGCAGGGACGGCGGGCGTGGTCGCCATCAGCCTGGGCGTGTCCGGCGTCGCGGCAGCGCATCCCGCCTCGTCGGAGACGCGGCTGCCCCGTTTCCTGTTCTTCTCGGGGACCGATCTCTGGCGTCACGGCAGTTCCACCTACGGCGGCCTCATGTGGTCGCCGGGCGGCGTGGACCGCGCGGGCTTCACGCTGAAGATCGCGGCCGGCGGCGGCCTGTACCGCTACGAGTCCGGCCGGATTCCCGTCACCGGCCGCCAGCTTACGGCTGCGATCCTGCCCGGCTGGCGCTTCGTGCGCGAGCGCCTCACGGTCGCCGTCATGGCCGGGCCGGACATCCAGAGCCATCAGTTGCTGCCGGACGATCCGCAGGCCGGCCTGCGCGGCCGCCATGGGGGCCTGCGCGCCGGCTTCGAGCTATGGCACGAGCCGACGCCCGCGACCATGCTGGCGGCCGACGCCTCCGTCTCGACCATCGGACCCGGCTATTCCGCGCGCGCAGCGTTCGGCTGGCGGGTGCGGGAGCGCTTCTACCTGGGGCCGGAGGTCAGGACCTTCGCCGCGAAGGACAACTATCGCCAGGTGCGCGCCGGCGTGCACCTCACCGGCCTGCGCTCCGGCAGCTTCGAATGGTCGGCCGGCCTCGGCTGGTCGCGCGATACCGACCGGCGCATTGGCGCCTATGGAGCGCTGGGCTTGGTGACGCGACGCTAGGAGCGTGATCCGGAAACGCCCCAACGTAGGAAGGCTGACCGGAGTGATTCCATCGCAACCAATCCGGCGCTAGTCGAGCGTGCGGCGGAAACGGGTGATCGCGATCGCCATCGCGATCAGCATCAGCCCCGCAAGCGCGGCCGCGTCGTATTGCAGATCGGCCAGCGTCGAGCCCTTGAGCATGATGGCGCGCACGATCCGGATATAGTGGGTCAGCGGCAGCCATTCGCTGAACCACTGCGCCCACACCGGCATTCCGAGAAACGGGAACATGAAACCCGAGAGCAGGATGTTCGGCAGAAAGAACATCATCGCCATCTGCACGGCCTGAAGCTGGTTCTGCGCCACGGTCGAGAAGGTGTAGCCGATGGCCAGATTGGCGGCGACGAAGAGTGTGGTCAGAGCCGCCAGCAGCGTCAGGTCGCCGGCGATCGGCACGCCGAACAGCAGCACGCCCGCCCCCACGATCAGCACCGCCTGGAACAGGCCGATCAGCACGTAGGGCACGATCTTGCCGAGCATGATCTCCAGCGGCGTGATCGGCATCGCCAGCAGGCTCTCCATCGTGCCGCGCTCGACCTCGCGCGTCACCGACAGGGCGGTGAAAATCAGCATGGTCATGGTCAGGATCGTACCCATCAGCCCCGGCACGATGTTGAGCTGGCTCGATCCGGCCGGGTTGTAGCGCGCGTGCTGGCGGATCTCGAACGGCGGCACGCCGCCCTCGGGAATCGCCCTCTCGTTGCGCAGCGCGGTCTGCACCAGATTGCCCAGCGCCGAGAACGCCGAGCCGGTGGCCACCGGATCGGTCGCGTCGGCCGCGATCAGCAGCGCAGGCCGTTCGCCGCGGCGCAGCGCGCGCTCGAAGCCGCGCGGCATCTCGATGGCGAACAGCACCTCCCCCGAAGCCAGCAGGCGGTCGAACTCGGCCTCGTCGCTGACCTGATGCGTCAGCTTGAAGTATTTCGTGTTCTCCAGCGCCTTGAGGATGGAGCGGCCGACGTCGCTGGTCTCCTGCAGGAGAACGGCGGTTGGCAGTTCGCGCGGCTGGGTGTTGATCGCGTAGCCGAACAGCACGAGCTGCATCAGCGGCAGCGTGACGATGGTGGCGAAGGTCACGCGGTCGCGGCGGAGCTGGATCCACTCCTTGGCGATCATGGCCCAGGTCCGCCGCCAGAACCCGCCCCGCCCGCGTCCGCCCAGCGCGCTCATGACGAACGCTCCCGCACGGAGGCTTCGGCATTCGCCCGCACGTCGTCCTGAGCCTTGGCCATCAGGCCGATGAACACGTCCTCCAGCGAGGCGTCGACCTCGGCCCAGCCGTATCGTGCGTCGCTCCGATACGGCGCGATGGAAGCCTCGAGCCGTGCGCGGTCGTGGCCGGAAACATGCAGGTTGGCGCCGAACGGCGCCACCGTATCCACACCCGGCAGCATTTCGAGTTCGGTCGCAAGCGCCACCAGACCGGGGCCGGTGACGTTGTAGGTCGTCAGGCGCGCGCCACGGATCACCTCGTCCACCGTGCCGTGGGCCAGCAGGTCGCCGTAGGCGATGTAGGCGATCTCGTGACAACGCTCGGCCTCGTCCATGTAGTGGGTGGAGACCAACGCGGTCAGCCCGCGGTCGGCGAGCGCATGGATCTCGTTCCAGAACTCGCGGCGCGCCTTGGGATCGACGCCCGCGGTCGGCTCGTCGAGCAGCAGAAGCTGCGGGCCGGGCAGCGTGCAGGCGCCGAGCGCAAGCCGTTGCTTCCAGCCGCCGGACAGGAGCCCCGCGATCTGCTCCTCGCGGCCCGAGAGTCCCAAATGGTCGATCATGGCGCGGGCTGCCTTCGCCGGCTGCGGCAGGCCGTAGATGCGCGCGACGAACTCCAGGTTCTCGCGCACCGACAGGTCGGTATAGAGGCTGAAGCGCTGGGTCATGTAGCCGACCTGGCGCTTGATCTTCTCGGCTTCGGTGCGGATGTCGTAGCCGAGACAGGTGCCCTCGCCTTCGTCGGGCGTGAGCAGGCCGCACAGCATGCGGATCGTCGTGGTCTTGCCGGAGCCGTTGGGACCGAGAAAGCCATAGATCGTGCCGCGCTTCACCTGCATCGACAGGTCGCGCACCACGGTCCGTTCGCCGAACCGCTTGGTGAGGCCCTTGACGTCGATGACGATGTCGGCGTCCGCAGTCAAGGCTTCGCCTCCGACGGCAGGACGCTGACCGGCTGACCGACCCGCAGGGTCTGCGGCGTGTCCGTGCGCGCCTCCACCAGGAACACCAGCTTGGCCCGCTCCTGCTGGCTGTAGATCACCGGCGGGGTGAACTCCGAAGTCCGCGAGATGAAGGTGACGCGCGCGGCGATCTCCGAGGTGCAGCCGTCGCACTGGATAGCGACGGGCTCGCCGAGCCGGATCGTCGGCAGGTCGGCTTCCGGCACGAAGAACCGGACCTTGATATTGCCGGGCGGCAGCAGCGCCACCACGGGCCGGCCGGCGGGCACGGTCTCGCCCGGACGGAAGTAAATCTGCTGCACCGTGCCGGCCACGGGACTCGCGGCCTTGCGCCGGGCGAGTCTCGTCCGGGCTGCGGCAAGCCGCGCCTCCGCCGTGCGGAGCGCCGCCTCCGCGTCCTCGAACGCGCGCTGGGTGCCGGCAGCGGTGGCTGCGAGCTTCTTGGCGCGTTCGAACGCCTGCTGCGTGTTGGTGAGTGTCGCCTCCGCCACCGTCACATCCGCCTGCTGAAGCTCCGCATCCACCGTGAACAGCGCCGCGCCCTGCATCACGCTGTCTCCCTCGCGCACCGAGAGCGTCTCGACGCGGCCAGCCTCGTCGGGGCTGACGAAGATCAGGTCGGCCTCGACCCAACCCTGGTACATCGGACGCTCGGGGCCGCCGCAGGCGGAGAGCACGAGCGCGGCAAGGCCTGCGGCCGCAAAGCGGCGGGCGTTCATGGTCTTCTCCCGTCCTCGAGGATCATGTCGAAATGCGCGCGCATCAGCGCGCGGGGATCGAGCAGTTCGAAGCGGTCGAACAGCCCGCTCCAGAGGATCGCGACGATGCCGGGCGCGACCAGCAATTGCGGGAACCGGATCAGCGTGTCGTCCTTGAGTTCGCCGCGCTCCACAGCACGCCGCAGCAGGCCGCGGATCGCGGCCAGGACCGGCGAGAGCACGTTGCGGAAGTGGAATTCGGCCAGCGCAGGAAACCGCGGGCCCTCGGTGATGATCATCCGGATCACGTCCTTGCGGCGCGTGCCGTAGACCTCGCGGACGAACACCTCGACCATGGCGTCCGCCACCTCGCGCAGCGGCCGCTCGACATGCGAGGCGTTCTGCAGCGCGGCCACGACCGGCGTGAGCTCGAACAGGATCAGTTCCTGGAACAGCGTCTCCTTGTCGGCGAAGTGCAGATAGATCGTACCCTTGGCGACCTCCGCCCGCTTCGCCACGTCGTCCAGGCGGGTCGCGGCAAAGCCGCGTGCGGAGAACTCGTCCAGCGCGGCGGCGAGGATCGCATCGCGCCGCTCGGCGCTGCGTTGCGCGCGCGTTCCGGCGCGTTTGGGAGCCGCAGCCTTCGGCCTTCCGGCGGAAGGAGCCGGCATTCGTGCCGGATCGCACTTATGGAGCGGGCGTCGGGGCATCACATTATTTGACTGACTGGTCAGTCATTAGATAGACCCAATCCGTGAGCCACGCAAGCCCCGCGCTGGAACGAGGACCGCAATGGCTGGAATCCGGTCTGCGGCGGCCCGTCCTGGCCGACAGGCCGGGCGCGTGTCGGCACGGCCGCAACGTGGCGGACGTCAGCCCGCCGAGGACAATGGCATCAGCCTTTGCTGTCGCAGATCCAGGCGCGGATCACGCAATCCCGTCCGCCGTGGCGGTGGCAGTATCGGAGGGCGGTGTTCTGCGCCTCACCGAGTCTGCGGGCGCTGGCGAAACCGAGCGGGCCGCAGGGCTTGTGGCCGTCGATCGCAAAGGCCGCGCAGCCCTTTCGGGTGGTCACGACCTGCTTGCAGGAGCCGTCGCAGCGGTCGAGCGCCGCCGCCTCCGCTGCCGCGAGGCTGGAATAGTCATAGGCGTAGCCGTAAGCCGCGCAGGCTCCGATCGCCAGCGCACCGGCCGCTTTGGCCGCTGCCGCCGAGCCGAGCAGCACAGCCGCCGCCGCAAGCACGCAAAACATCATCCGGACACGAAGCATGCCGGTTCTCCCCTTCCCCATCGACGGCCGAGTAGAGACAGGGAGTGGTTAATGCCGGCGTAACGCCTGCGGCGGCAGGGAGACAGGATCCGGAAAGATCACGGGCACGTCAGGAAAGCCGACCCCGACGATTCCATCCCCGCGATCCGGCTTTAGCGGCACTTCGCCGCAACGGCGGATCAGGCGCGCTCGATCTCGGCCTTCACGCGCGCGAAGGCATCGGGCGTGTCCACGTCCGCGAACGCCGCCTCGCCGCTCATCACCACCTCGGCCACCGCTTCGGGGTAACGCGCGAGCACATGCCGCGCGCCCACATCGCCCTCGAGACCCGCAAGCTCCGCGAAGAAGCGGCGCGACCACACCACCGGGTTGCCGCGCCGACCCTCGACGGTCGGTACCACGATCAGCGCGCCCTTCTCAGGATCGAAGGCCGCGAGCATCCGGTCGATCAGTGCCGCATCGACCTGCGGCATGTCCGCGAGGCAGACGATCGCTCCGTCCACGTCGTCGGGCACCGCCGCGAGCCCGGCCTTGAGCGAGGTCGAAAGCCCGTCCGCGAAATCCGGATTGTGCACGAGCCGCACATCGAGGCCCTGCACGGCGGCCCCCACCTGCTCGCGGTCGTGGCCGGTCACGACGATCACCGGGCGCGCACGCGAGCCGAGCGCGGCTTCGGCCGCGATCCGCACCAGCGGCTTGCCGCCGATCTCCTGGGTGAGCTTGTTGGGCCCGCCCATCCGGCTCGAACGCCCGGCCCCGAGCACGACCGCCGCGAGGCGGCGGCCCTTCTCGGCCCCTTCCGCGACCTTGGGCTCGTCGCGCGGCTGCGGCCGGCTCACGATCTCCATCAGCAGGCCGCCGACGCCCATGCCGGTGATGTCGGCGCGCGACACCGGCAGGCCCGCGAGCAGCCGCATCAACACCCAGTCGAAACCGTTCTCCTTGGGCGAGCGCGCGCAACCCGGCGCGCCCAGCACCGGATGGCCCTGCGCCTGACCGATCATCATCAGGTTGCCGGGATCGACCGGCATGCCGAAATGCTCGATGCGGCCGCCGACGGCTTCGAGAGCGGCCGGGATCACGTCGCGCCGGTCGGCTATGGCGGAGGCGCCGAACACCACCACCAACTCCGCGCCCGCGTCCAGCACCTCGCCGAGCGCCCCGGTCAGCGCCGCCTGGTCGTGCGGCACGCGCCGCTCCGCGACGATGGTCGCGCCGGCGGGCGCGAGACGGTCCGCGGTGACGCGCAGGGTCTTGTCCACCACCTTGGGTGCAAGGCCCGGCAGGAGCGTGGAGACCACGCCGACCCTCTTGACGCGATAGGGTACGACGCGCACGAACGGCGTCTTCGCCGCGTCGAGGGCGGCGCGGCGCGCACTCTCGGCCACGGCGAAGGGAATAATCTTGACGGTGGCGATCATCTCGCCCGCGATCACCGGCTTGTAGGCCGGCAAGGTCGCGAAGGTGATGGCCTCGTCGACGAGGTTGAGCCGGTCCACCGCCGACTTGTCGATCACCAGCACGCCGGCCTCTTCGGCGAACAGGTTGGCGCGACCGGTGAAGGCCTTGTCCACGCGCACGCCCGTCCCGGCCACCGCCTGCGCGATCTCGGCCGCGGCGCGGTCCTCGGACACATCGCCCGGCTCCATGCGGGCCACCACGATCTGCCCGATGCCCGCGCCCTCCAGCGCGTCCGCTTCGGCGGGGCCGATCACGGTGCCCTTCTTGAGCACCAGCGATCCCTGCCGGATGGTGTGGACAGCAGTGGCGCCCTGCGCCTCGCGGGGAGAGACCGGACCGAACTTCATGGCCGCACGCTCACGCCGGCTCCTGCCGCAGCTTGGCCGTGATCTCGCCCATGATCGCGACCGCGATCTCCGGCGGAGAGACCGCGCCGATGTTCAGGCCGATCGGCGCGTGGATGCGGCCGAGGTCGTTGTCGCGGAAGCCATGCTCGCTCTTGAGCCGCTCCAGGCGGCGGCCGTGCGTCTTCCGCGAGCCGAGCGCGCCGATGTAGAAGCAGTCGCTCTTCAGCGCGAGAACCAGCCCCGGATCGTCGATCTTGGGATCGTGGGTGAGCGCGACGAAGGCCGTGTAGCGGTCGATGCCGATCGGCGGCAACGCCACGTCCGGCCACTCCGCGAGCAGCCGGACGTCGGGGAACCGCTCGGGCGTGGCGAAGGCGGTGCGCGGATCGACGATGGTGACGTCGTAGTCGAGCATCTTCGCGATCGGCGCGAGCGCCTGGCTGATGTGCACCGCGCCGGTGATGACGAGCTTCGGCGGCGGCACGTGCACGGTGAGGAACATGCGGCCCTCGGGCGTTTCCTCGATGCCGCTCTTGCCGGAGCGCAGGTGCTTGCCGAGCACCTCTCCCAGCGGATCGGAGGCGGCGTCGGCGCCCTTCACCAGCCGCTGCGCCCCCGTGTCCTGGTTGGTGACGACGATCGCGGCGCGCCGCGCGGCGCGCTCCTCGTTGAGAGCCTTGAGAATGTCGAGACGCAACGGACCTACTCCACCCGCTCCACGAACACCTTGATCCGGCCGCCGCAGGACAGCCCGACCTTCCAGGCGGCCTCGTCGGCCACGCCGAACTCCAGCGTCTTCGGCGCCCCGCTCTCGATCACGTCGAGCGCCTCCGTCACCACCGCGCCCTCGACGCAGCCGCCGGAGACCGAGCCCAGGAAATTGCCCTCCTCGTCGATCACGAGGTTGGAGCCGACCGGCCGCGGGGCCGATCCCCAGGTCTCGACCACGGTGGCGAGCGCCACGCCGCGGCCGGCCGCGCGCCAGTCCTCGGCCGCCTTCAAGATATCGTCGTCGCTTGCGAGTGTCATGCTTGCGGATGTCATGCGCGCCTCCGATGCGATGGCCGGCGGCCCGGCCGGAACGATATATCCCACTATATATTACGCAACCCGCCGCAGCCAAACCTTCGGATCGGCATGGCTGCCCGTCCCCGACAGCGCGCGGCACAACTCCCGCATGGAATCGAGGTTGTGGATCGGCCGCATCTCGTCGACATGCGGCAGCATGGTGCGGATGCCGCGGGCCTTGGCCTCGAAACCGTCGAAGCGCAGCAGCGGATTGAGCCAGACCAGGCGGCGGCAGGAACGGTGCAGCCGGTCGATCTCGAACTCCAGACGTTCGTCGGGGTCGCGTTCCAGCCCGTCGGTGATCAGCAGCACCACCGCGCCCTGCGACAGAACGCGGCGGGACCATCGCTTGTTGAACTCGGCCAGCGAGGTCGCGATCCGCGTGCCGCCGGACCAGTCCAGCACCGAAGCCGAGCAGGCCGCCAGCGCCTCGTCTGGGTCCTTCTCCTTCAGCGCGCGGGTGACATTGGTGAGCCGCGTACCGAACAGGAACGTGGAGACGCGCTTGCGCGCGTCGGTCATGGCGTGGAGGAAGTGCAGGAACAGGCGCGTGTACTGGCTCATCGAGCCGGAGATGTCGACCAGCGCGACCAGCGGCGGAAAGCGCGTGGTGCGGCCGCGATACTTGAGATCGATCAGCGCGCCGCCGGCCTTCATGCTGGAGCGGAGCGTGCGGCGCAGGTCGATGCGGTGGCCGCGCGGGTCGGGCGCAAGCCTGCGCGTCTTCACCTGATCGACGGACAGGACCAGCCGCTGGATCGCCTCCCGGGCCGCGGCGACCTCGGCCGCGTTCATCTGCGCGAAGTCCTTCTTCTCCAGCACCTCGCGGTCGGACACCGTGAGCCGCGCGTCGAGTTCCCGCATCTCCTGCTCGCGCTCGACCGTCTCGGAGCCCGCGAACAGCGCATCGAGCACCCGCTGCGACGCCTCCTCCGGCGGCGGCGGCACCGCGCCAGGCACCGGCGGCGACATCAGCGCGATGAGCTGCTCCAGGTAGCCGCGCTTGCGGAAGAAGATGCGGAACGCCTGATCGAACAGCACCGAATGCTCGCGGCGCTTCACGAACACCGCATGCAGGGTCCAGTAGAAATCCTGCCGGGTGCCGACGCCCGCGGCCCGGACCGCGGCCAGCGCATCCAGCACCGCGCCGGGTCCCACCGGAATGCCCGCCGCCCGCAGCGCGCGCGCGAAATAGACGATGTTTTCGGCGAGACGGCCCTGCGGTTCTTCCGGTGCCTGCATCGCCCTACTCCGCCGCCCGCAGCTCCGCCTGCATCTGGTCGAGCAGCTCCTTGACCTTGCCGCCCTCCAGCCGCGCGATGTCGTCCTGGTACTTCAGCAGCACGCCGAGCGTGTCCGAAACGGTCGCGGGATCGAGCGCCACCGCGTCCAGCTCGGATAGCGCGGTCGCCCAGTCCAGCGTCTCGGCCACGCCCGGCGACTTGAACAGGTCCTCCTTGCGCAGGGCCTGCACGAAGGCGACCACCTGCCCGGACAGCTTCCGGCCGATCCCAGGCACCTTGGCGCGCACGATCTGCAGCTCCCGCGCCGCGCTCGGATAGCCGACCCAGTGGTACAGGCAGCGGCGCTTGAGCGCGTCGTGGATCTCGCGGGTGCGGTTCGAGGTGATGACCACGATCGGCGGCTCCGCCGCCTTCACGGTGCCCAGCTCCGGGATCGTGACCTGGAAATCCGCCAGCACCTCGAGCAGGAACGCCTCGAACGCCTCATCCGAGCGGTCCAGCTCATCGATCAGCAGCACCGGCGCGCCGGCCGGGTCCGGCTCCAGCGCCTGGAGAAGCGGGCGCTTGATGAGGAAGCGTTCGGAGAACACGTCGCTCTGGATGCGCCGGCTGTCGCGGTCGCCCTCCGCCTCAGCGGCGCGGATCGCGATCATCTGCGCGGCGTAGTTCCACTCGTAGACCGCGGAGGCGACGTCCAGCCCCTCGTAGCATTGCAGCCGGATCAGGCGGCGGCCGAGCGTCGAGGCCAGAACCTTGGCGATCTCCGTCTTGCCGACACCCGCCTCGCCCTCCAGGAAGATCGGCCGGCCCATCTTCAGAGCCAGGAACAGGACGGTGGCCAGCGGCCGGTCGGCCAGGTAGTCGGCCGCGCTCAGGAGCTGGAGGGTGGCGTCGATCGAGGCCGGAAACGATTGGATTTTCTGTGTCATCGGGGACTTCTATAGCCGGTTCGGAACGGTTTTGTCGCGGGCCGTTCTCCCCGGCCGCAGCGGGGCAAGCCGGCAGCCCGCAACATATCCGCGCGGTGTGGCCGCGCTGCACTTGCCCGGGCCCGGCGGCCGGTGTTTTCTGGCGCCGTCCTCCAGCAAGGGTTAGGCGTATCATGTTCAAAGTGCTTGGTTGCGTTACGGGCGCCGTCGTTCTCTCGACCGCCGCGATGGCGGCGGACCTTCCCTACAAGGCGCCGCCCATGCTTGCTCCGGCTTCGGCCTACAACTGGACCGGGTTCTACCTCGGCGCCCATGTGGGCTTCGGCTCCGGCCGCGCCACGGTCGGCGATCCGGCGGGTCCGAGCGCCGGCATCACCACCAAGGGATTCCTGGGGGGCGGCCAGCTCGGCTACAACCAGCAGGTGGGCGCGTGGGTGTTCGGCCTCGAAGCCGACATCTCCGGCGCCGACATCGACGGCACCATCGTCGTCGTCGACCCCGGCACCGGCGACGTCAGCAGCAGCACGGCGCGCGTGCGCTGGACCTCGCTCCTGACCGGCCGCATCGGCTATGCCCACGGCCCCTGGCTGCCGTACATCAAGGGCGGCGCGGCGTTCGGCGGCACCCGCCTGTCCGGCGTCGACATCACCAACGGCGGCTCGTTCAGCACCAACGTCAACCGCACCGGCTGGACCGTCGGCGCGGGCCTGGAGTATGCGCTCGGCGGCCCCTGGACGGTCCGCGCGCAATACGACTACGTCGATTTCGGCCCCAAGACCCTGACCGCCGTCGATACGGCCGGCGCGGCCTTCCCGATCAGAAGCAAGCAGAACATCCACCAGGCCAAGTTCGGCGTGAACTATCGCTTCGGCCGCTGAACCGCCCATCGCTGAAATGCAAAGGCCCCGCTCGCGCGGGGCTTTTTTTCTCGTGGTCGTGGGCTTCGCGGTACGGCCGGTCAGGCGGCGGCGAGCGCCCGCCTGGCCAGCACGCCGATCAGGTGCGCGCGGTATTCGGCGCTGGCGTGGATGTCGGTGTTGAGCCCCTCGGGCGAGACCGCGATGCCCTCGATCGACTTCGGCGAGAACCGCTTCGTCAGCGCCTCCTCAAACTGCGGCACCCGGAACACGCCGTTGGTGCCCGCGCCGGTCACGGCAACGCGGATGTCGGAGCCGCGCTTGGACACGAACACGCCGACCAGGGCGAAGCCCGAGGCCGGGTGCTTGAACTTCTGGTACGCCGCCTTCTTGGCGATCGGGAAGCTGACCTTGGTGATGATCTCGTCCGGCTCCAGCGCGGTCTCGTACATGCTGACGAAGAACTCGTCGGCCGGAATGCGGCGCTTGCTGGTGATGATGGTGGCGCCGAGGCCGAGGCAGGCGGCCGGATAGTCGGCGTTCGGGTCGTTGTTGGCGATCGAGCCGCCGATGGTGCCGCGGTGGCGCACGTGCGGGTCGCCGATCGAGCCGGGCACGCCGGTAAGCGCCGGCAGCACGTCCTCGAGCGTCTGCGAGGCCGCGACCTCGTAATGGCGCGTCAGCGCGCCGATCACCACCGAGCGGCCCTTGACCTCGACGCCGGAGATGCCCTCGACCTTGTTCATGTCGATCAGCGCGGAGGGTTGCGCCAGCCGCAGCTTCATCACCGGCAGCAGGGAGTGACCGCCAGCGAGCAGCTTGGCGTCCGGATTCTTGGCGAGCAGGTTGACCGCCTGCCGGACCGTCTTGGGCTGGTAGTATTCGAAGGCGTACATCGGCGTCTCCTGATTCCTATTCTGCTGCCCGCTGCCTCGTCGTGGCCTTGAGGATCGCGCCCCGACCGGCCGGGGGCACCGCCCGCAGGCCGCGCGATCAAGCCTGCGCGGACGTTCCCTTCATGGCCTTCGCGCCGGCCGCGATCGCCTTGACGATGTTATGGTAACCCGTGCAGCGGCACAGGTTGCCGTCCAGCTCGGTGCGGATGGTCTGCTCGTCCAGCTCGTGGCCCTTGCGGTGGACCATGTCGACCGCCGCCATCACCATGCCGGGGGTGCAGTAGCCGCACTGCAGACCGTGATTCTCGCGGAACGCCTCCTGCATCGGGTGCAGCTTGCCGTCCGGCTCCGCCAGACCCTCGATGGTCACGACATTGGCGCCCTCGCACTGCACCGCCAGCGTGGTGCAGGACTTCACCGCCTTGCCGTCGAGGTGGATCACGCAGCAGCCGCACTGCGAGGTGTCGCAACCGACATGGGTGCCGGTCAGACGCAGGTGCTCGCGCAGGTACTGCACCAGCAGCGTGCGGGTCTCCACGTCGGCGCTGACGGCCTTTCCGTTCACCGTCATCGATACGACTGGCATCGGCAATCCTCCTCGAAATCCGGATCTCACGGCCCGGTCCTGAATCCGGGAAGGACATCCCGGTGAACAATCGGCCCGAAACCGGACGTTTTTGGCTCAATTTCGTCCTTAGAACAAGAGCAACTAAGAACCCCGCCACCCTGTGGGCAAGGAGGCGGGGTCGAACCGGCGAAGGGAGCGAACGAAATTATGCCTTAACCGCGTTGGCGAAGCGCACGAAGAAATCGTCGGCCAGCTTCTTGGCCGCGCCGTTGACCAGGCGCTGGCCGAGTTGGGCGAGCTTGCCGCCGATCTGGGCCTCGACGTTGTAGGACAGCAGCGTGCCGCCGTCCTTCTCGGCGAGCGCCACGGAGGCGCCGCCCTTGGCAAATCCGGCCACGCCGCCGTCGCCCTCGCCCTGGATCTTGTATCCATTGGGCGGATCGAGATCGACCAGCTTGACCTTGCCTTTGAACTTGGCCTTCACCGGGCCGATCTTGTTGACCGCGACCGCCTGGAATTCGTTCTCGCCGATCACCTCCAGGCTCTCGCATCCGGGGATGCAGGCCTTGAGCACCTCGGGGTCGTTGAGCATCGCCCAGACCTTCTCGCGCGGGGCGGGAAGCTGCTGCTCACCGGTCATCGTCATCGCCATCGGCGGTCCTCCATTGCGCACGGAATGTGCGTACCAGAATGCGGGTCGGCTCCCGCCACGCTTAAGCCCTTGCGCGGCTGAATAAAAGACTGATTTCGCACGTCGGCCCGCAGCATCCTGCGATCGGGGATCGGCGCGGCCCGCCGGGAAAGCTAAGTCTTTGGTCCCAATGGGCGACCCGTCGAAACCGGTGCCGGTTGCGACGCAGCCGTCCGCCTGCGCGGCGATGCGCGCCGTCGTTGGCTCATCCGCGCGCCTGCAACGCATGCTGGATTTCCCGGCGGCGGCCGGCCGGCGCGACCTAGCGCCCGGGGGCCCTGTGGACACCACGGCCCGCCTTCCGGCTTGACGGACCCGCCCGTCCTGCCGTTCATCCAGAACCTGACGACGGCGAACAGGGGGAGAGAACCATGCCCATCATCCAGACCGACGACGGCTGCGGCATCAACGTCGAGGTCGAAGGCCCGGCGAACGCGCCGGCGCTGATCCTGTCCAACTCGCTCGGCACCGACCTGCACATGTGGGATGACCAGGCTCCGGTCCTGTCGCAGCAGTTCCGGCTGATCCGCTACGACCGGCGCGGCCACGGCAAGTCCGGCGCGCCCAAGGGCGACTACACGATGGAGCGGCTCGGCCGCGACGTGCTCGCCATCGCCGATGCGCTCGGCGTGAAAAGCTTCAACTGGTGTGGCCTCTCGATGGGCGGCATGGTCGGACAATGGCTCGGCGCGAACGCGCCGGACCGGGTCGAGAAGCTGATCCTGTCAAACACCCACTACTGCTATCCGGACAAGGCGCCCTGGCACGAGCGCATGGCGTTCGCACGCGACAAGGGCCTGGCCGCGCTCGCCCCGGTGCAGATCGAGCGCTGGTTCACCAAGGGCTTCCGCGAAAGCTCGCCGGCCGCCACCGGCCGCATCGCCACCATGTTCGCGGCCACCCCGCTCGACGGCTTCCTGGGCTGCTGCGCCGCGGTGCGCGACATGGACTTCCGGCAGTCGACGCCGACCATCAAGGCGCCGACGCTGGTGATCGTCGGCAGCCAGGACCCGGCGACGCCGCCGGCCGCGGGCGAGCAGATTCACAAGATGATCGAAGGATCGAAGCTGGTGGCGATCGACGCCGCGCACCTGTCGAACGTCGAGCAGCCCAAGGCCTATCTCGACGCCATGCTGGCGTTTCTCGGCCGCAAGTAAGCGACCAGCAAGCCACCTCGCATCCGTCGACACGCCGCCGCAGGGCGGCGTGTCCGTTTCAGCTTCAGCCGCCCCCGCCCTCGCGGAACTGCTGCGGCGTCATGCCGGTCTGCTTGCGGAAGAAGCGTGCGAAGTGCGAGGGGTCGGCGAAGGCGAGATCGTAGGCGATCTCGTGGATCGCCTGGCCGCTGAACACGAGTTGACGCTTGGCCTCGGTCAGCACGCGCTGGCGGATCAGATGCCCCGCGGTCACGCCGGTCGCGCGCTTGACGTGGTCGTTGAGCCGGTCCGGCGTCATCGCCAGCGCGTCCGCATAAAACCTGATCAGCCGCTGCCGGCGGAAGCTCTCCTCGACCAGCGCCCGCAGGGCGTCCACGGTCGCATCGGCAGGCGCGAGCGTCACCGCACCGGTGCGCGCGCGGCTGGCCGCGAGCCGCGCCACCTCGATCGCGATCAGCGCCATCAGTCCGCGCATGGCGAGCCGGAAGCCCTCGCGCGCGAGGAAGCCTTCCTCGTGCAGATCCGCGCACAATCGCGAGAGGCGCTGCATCTCGTCGGGATGGGCGAGCGGCACCACGGGCTGCGCGGCGAGCGCCTTGAGCCGCTTGAGCGCGCCGCCGGAGCGCTCGCCGAGCGCGGCCGCCACGTCCTCGGTGAAACTGACCACCCAGCCGTCAGTGACGTTCGGATCGAAGCGGAAGCCGTGCGCGGCGGCCGGGGGCACCACGATCGCGGCCGGCGCCGAAAACGGCAGATGCGCCGCCTCGAAGGCCATCTCGCCGCCGCCCTTCTCGATCAGCAGAACCTGGAACAGGTTGCGATGCCGGTGGGCGCGGATCAGCCAGTCGTGGACCGACGAGCGCGAGGCGATGGTTTCGGCATGGATGAAGTCGAACGCCTGGTCGTCGGGCGGATCGCCGTAAAGGTGGAACAGCGGCAGTGCCGTGACCGTGGCCATGCCGGCAGCATAGGCCCGCCCGGCCGCAAGGGGAACGCGGCAGCGCTTCCGGCTCGGTTTTTTCGGTTTGGATTTTCAGGAGTTCGGATTTCAGACGCAAGCGGGAGCCCCGCCGCGGAACGGCGGGGCTCCCGGGCTTCAGGCTCCGGACTCAGCGCTGTTCCTTGTTGCGCTGCTGTCCCTGCTGATGGTCGCCCTGCTGACCACCCTGCTGCCCGCCGCCCCGCTGACCGGGGTTCTGCGACTGCTGGCCGGGGTCGCGGCCGCCGCCCTGCTGCTGGCCGGGCTTGTCCTGTTCCCAGTTCTGCTGACCGGGCTTCTGGTTCGGGTTGTTCTGGTTCTGCTGAGCCATTGGGATCTCTCCTGGGGGGTGAATTCCCCGGCGGAAAAACGTTCTTCCCCGTGGCTTCGTTCCGGCGGGAACAGGGACGCTTTGGCGTCGAAATTCGCCCGGTTTCGCGGCGGGCCTGCCGCGACAGGGGTTACGACCGAAAAGCCGTCATACCTGCTTGTAGGCGCGGTCGTGATAGACAAGCGCCGGCCCCGGCTCGCCGGAGTGGACTGCTTCGACCACGGCGAAATAGACGTCGTGCGAAGCCACCGCCTTGATCTCGACGATGCGGCAGTCGAACGCGACCACCGCGCTCTGCAGCACCGGCGCGCCGGTCTTGAGCACGCGCCAGTCGCCGGTCTGGAAGCGCTCGGCGGCCTTGACGCCGGTACGGCCGGCGAACACGTCGGCGATATTGACCTCCGCCGCGCGCAGCGTGTTGACGCAGAGCACGCCGTTGTTGCGCACCAGCGCGCCGCTGCCGCTCGAACGGTTGAGGCAGACCAGCAGCGTGGCCGGCTGGTCGGACACCGAGGACACCGCGGTCGCGGTGAATCCGGTCTTGCCGTGCGGGCCGTCGGTGGTGACGACGTGGACGGCCGCGCCGAGCCGGCTCATGGCCTCTCGGAACTGCCTGGCCTCCACGGCGCTCGAGGATTCCACGGCCTCGAAGGCGCCGGCCATGTCGGGGGAATGGTCGATCCAGCTCATGGTTCACACATAGGCGATTTTCGAATTGGGAGGTAGCCCACCATCCCCGCCGCTCACGCAGGGCCGCCCGCGCCCGGCGCAGGCGCGTCCGGCCCGAACCAGGTGTCGCCCGTCCAGCCGTCCTCGTCGTAGTCGGCCATGCAGGCCTCGGCGAGCGCGATCATGCGGTCGAGGCTGCCCGAACCGCGGGCGTTGCCGAGCGCCTGGAGGCGGACCTCCTCGTGGCTGCCGGCGTAGTTGCGCTCGTACAGCTCGTGGCGGCCGCCGAACTCGGTGCCGATCGCGTCCCACAGGAGCTTCATGATCTTGATCCGCTCCTTGTAGTCCATGCCGTAGGAGCCGCGGACGTATTGCTTGAGATAGGGCTCGATCGCCGGATTCTTGAAATCCCGCGCCGAGGACGGAAGGTAGATCAGCGAGGCCGCGACGATCTTCTCGACGATCTCCTTGACACGGCCCCAGCAGTCGCCGCCGAACACGCGGTAGCTGGTGCCGGACTGCATGTTCGGCAGCACCGTGTCGCCGACCCATTTGTCGGGGTTGCCGGCCATCGCATCGGTGAGCGCCCAGAACAGATTGCGCCAGGCCACGATCTCACCGAGCAGAGCCTGGTTGCCACGGAAATCGTCGGTACCGGCGGCGCGCAGCGCCCGGGCGACGATGCCCGCCATGAAATCGAGCTTCACGGCGAAGCGCGTGGCGGCCTGGAGCTGATAACCGGCGACGAAGCCGGAACGCGGGTAGAACTGCTTGATCTTGTCGATGTCGCGATGGAGCAGCACGTTTTCCCAGGGGATCAGCACCTTGTCGAATACGAAGATGGCGTCGTTCTCGTCGAAGCGCGACGACAGCGGAAAGTCGAACGGCGTGCCCAGCACACCGGCCTGCAGCTCGTAGGAGTTGCGGCAGAACAGCTTGACGCCGGGCGCGTTCATCGGCGCGATGAACATCACCGCGAGGTCGGTATCGTTGATCGGCATGGCCGCGTTCTGGCCGAGGAAGTTGTAATGGGTCAGCGCCGAGGAGGTCGCGACCACCTTGGCGCCGGACACGACGATGCCCGCATCCGTCTCCTTCTGGATGGTGATGAACACATCCTTGACCTGATCGGCCGCCTTCATGCGGTCCACCGGCGGATTGACGATGGCGTGGTTCATGAACAGCACGTTGTTCTGCGAGCGCGCGTACCAGGCCTTGGCGTTCTCGGCGAACGGATCGTAGAGCGCATGATTGGCGCCGAGCGTGTTCATCAGCGACGCCTTGTAGTCGGGCGTCCGGCCCATCCAGCCGTAGGACATGCGCGCCCATGCCGCGATCGCATCGCGCTGGGCGATCAGGTCCTCGCGCGAGCGCGCGACCTTGAAGAACTTGTGGGTGAAGCCGCCGTTACCGGTGTCGGTGGGCGCGGTCAGCACCCCCTTGGTCTTCTCGTCGTGCAGCGCGTCATAGAGCCGCGCAATGGTGCGGGCGGAGTTGCGGAACGCGGGATGCGCGGTGACGTCCTTGACGCGCTCTCCGTAGATGTAGACCTCGCGGTCGTCGCGCAGGCTTTCGAGATACTCCTCGCCGGTAAAGGGGCGCGCCTTGCCCGCGATGATGTCCTCGGGCTTCTGGCGGGTCATGGCGGGCATTCCTTTCCGTCCGGGGGCGCGTGCGGCCGCATACTCTTTTTATGGGATAGTCTTTTCGCGGGAAGGCCCGGATTGTCAATCGCGGGCGCCCGCCTCCCGTGCGCCGGAGCCGGCGGCGGCGGAGCGGACAGCCCGCGAAAGCCGCGCGAGGCGCGAGGCCGGGGACTTGTGCCCCGGCCCGCCCCCGCGAATACTGCGGCGCAGCGACAGAATCACGGCAGAGGGGCACGGCCGGCGGCGCATGGAATATTTCCTCCAGCAGTTCATCAACGGCGTCACCCTCGGCTCGATCTACGGCCTGATCGCCATCGGCTACACGATGGTCTACGGCATCCTCGGCATGATCAACTTCTCGCACGGCGACGTGTTCATGGTGGGCGCGTTCATCGCGCTGCTGGCGCTTCTTGCCCTCATGGCCATCGGCGTCACTGCGATCCCGCTGGCGCTGTTCCTGGTGCTGCTGATCGCGATGGCGCTGACCGCGCTCTACGGCTGGACCGTGGAGCGCTTCGCCTACCGGCCGCTGCGCGGCTCGTTCCGGCTCGCGCCGCTGATCTCGGCAATCGGCATGTCGATCTTCCTGCAGAACTACGTCCAGATCGCGCAGGGCGCGCGGGTGAAGCCGCTGCCGCCCCTGATCGAGGGCGGCCACACGCTGATCGCGAGCGAGACCTTTCCGGTGCAACTCTCCAACGTGCAGATCCTGGTGGTTTCGACCACGCTGGTGCTGATGGCCCTGTTCTCGTGGCTGGTGGCCTCCACGCGGCTCGGCCGCAACATGCGCGCCTGCGAGCAGGACCTGAAGATGGCCTCGCTGATCGGCGTGGACGTGGACCGCACCATCTCCCTGACCTTCGTGATCGGCGCCGCGCTCGCCGCGGTCGCCGGCATCAT
This sequence comes from uncultured Rhodoplanes sp., assembly GCA_964653225.1. Lineage (GTDB taxonomy): Bacteria > Pseudomonadota > Alphaproteobacteria > Rhizobiales > Xanthobacteraceae > Z2-YC6860. The sequence continues at coordinate 22,862 of CAZZCV010000024.1, forward strand.
GTACCTCGCCTATTACGGCGTGATCGACTTCTTCATCGGCTTCATGGCCGGCATCAAGGCGTTCACCGCCGCGGTGCTGGGCGGCATCGGCTCACTGCCGGGCGCGATGCTGGGCGGGCTGCTGATCGGCCTGATCGAGACCATGTGGTCGGCCTATTTCTCGATCGAGTACAAGGACGTCGCGGCGTTCTCGATCCTGATCGTGGTGCTGATCTTCCTTCCGACCGGCATCCTAGGCCGGCCGGAGGTCGAGAAGGTATGACCCCGTGACCGCGACCGACACGGTGCAGACCGAAACGCCGCGCGAGACGCGAGCCCCCTCTCCGCTCGCCACGGCGCTCAAGGACGCCGCGATCGCGGCGCTGATCGCGCTCGGCCTGTTCTCGATGCTGATCGGCCTGCACTCCGACCAGGGGCCGGGCGGCGCCCTCACCGTCACCACGCGCCTGCCGCAGCTCGCCACGCTGGTCGGCATCGTATTCGCCGGCGCGCTGCTGCGCGGGCTGATCTTCGGCCGCGGACCGATCCGGCTCGACCGGCTGATCCCGCCGGCGCTGGCGCAGGCCGGCTCGGGGCCGCTGGCGATCGCGGGCCGCTGGCTCGGACCGGCCCTGCTCGGCTTCGCGCTGCTCGTGCCGGTGATGTTCTATCACGACCGCTACCTGCTCGATCTCGGGCTCCTGATCCTGACCTATGTGATGCTCGGCTGGGGGCTGAACATCGTGGTCGGGCTCGCAGGGCTTCTCGATCTCGGCTACGTCGCCTTCTACGCGGTCGGCGCCTATTCCTACGCGCTGCTGGCCACCCACTTCGAACTGTCGTTCTGGCTCTGCCTGCCCCTCGCGGGAATTCTCGCGGCGTTCTGGGGCGTGCTGCTCGGCTTTCCGGTGCTGCGGCTGCGCGGCGACTATCTCGCCATCGTCACGCTCGCCTTCGGCGAGATCATCCGGCTGGTGCTGCTGAACTGGCAGGACTTCACCGGCGGGCCGAACGGCATTTCCTCGATCCCGCGCCCCTCGTTCTTCGGCATCCCCTTCACCAACGAGGAGGGCGGCTTCGCCGACACGTTCGGGCTCGAATTCTCCGCCACCCACCGCGTGGTGTTCCTGTTCTACCTGATCCTGGCGATGGCGCTGATCACCAACTGGGCCACCATCCGGCTGCGCCGGCTGCCGGTCGGCCGCGCCTGGGAGGCGCTGCGCGAGGACGAGATCGCCTGCCGCTCGCTCGGCATCAACACCACCAACACCAAGCTCACCGCCTTCGCCATCGGCGCGATGTTCGGCGGCTTCGCGGGCTCGTTCTTCGCCACCCGGCAGGGCTTCATCAGCCCGGAGAGCTTCACGTTCCACGAATCCGCGCTGATCCTGGCCATCGTGGTGCTGGGCGGCATGGGCTCGCAGATCGGCGTCGCGGTTGCGGCGCTGGTGATGCTCGGCGGCTTCGAGTTCTTCCGCGAGTTCGAGCAGTACCGCATGATCGTGTTCGGTCTGGCGATGGTGGCGATCATGGTGTGGCGGCCGCGCGGGCTGGTCTCGCACCGCGAGCCGTCGCTGCGACTGGGCACAGCGAAACCCGAACCGGCGAAGGCCGCCGCATGAGCGCAGCCGAGCCGATCCTCACGGTCGAGCGGCTGACCATGCGCTTCGGCGGGCTGGTGGCCGTGGACACGCTCGATTTCACCGCCCGGCGCGGCGAGATCACCGCGCTGATCGGGCCCAACGGGGCGGGCAAGACCACGGTGTTCAACTGCATCACCGGCTTTTACAAGCCGACCGCCGGCATGATCCGCCTCGCCCATGCCGACGGATCGGTTTTCCTGCTCGAGCGGCTGCTCGACTTCCGCATCGCGCAGGTCGCGCGCGTGGCGCGCACGTTCCAGAACATCCGCCTGTTTTCGGGCATGACCGTGCTGGAGAATCTGGTGGTGGCGCAGCACAACCGGCTGATGGTGGCCTCGGGCTACACGCTGGGCGGCCTGCTCGGGATTGGGGGCTACGAGGCGGCCGAGCGCCAGGCGGTGGACAAGGCGCGCTACTGGCTCGACCGCACGCGGCTGGGCGCGCGCGCCGACGATCTCGCGGGCTCGCTCGCCTATGGCGAGCAGCGGCGGCTGGAGATCGCGCGCGCCATGTGCACGGACCCGGTGCTGCTGTGCCTCGACGAACCGGCCGCGGGGCTGAACGCGCGAGAAAGTGGCGAGCTGAATGAGCTGCTCAAGTTCATCCGCAAGGAGCATGGCGTGTCGATCCTGCTGATCGAGCACGACATGAGCGTGGTGATGGAGATCTCCGACCGCATCGTGGTGCTCGACTACGGCGTGAAGATCGCCGACGGCGCGCCGGCCGAAATCCGCTCCGACCAGAGCGTGATCGCGGCCTACCTCGGGGTCGAGGACGACGAGGTCGAGAGGGTCGAGGCGGAGGTCGGGCTGTGACCGCTCCCCTGCTCGCGATCCGCGGCGTCAAGACGTTCTACGGCAACATCATGGCGCTCAAGGGCGTGGACATCGAGGTCCACGAGGGCGAGATCGTCACGCTGATCGGCGCCAACGGCGCGGGCAAATCGACGCTGATGATGACCGCGTTTGGCCATCCCCGCGCCAGCGAGGGCCAGGTGCTGTTCGACGGCCGCGACATCACCCGCCTGTCGCCGCACGAAATCGCCCGGCTGCGGATCGCGCAGTCGCCGGAGGGGCGGCGCATCTTCGCGCGCATGAGCGTGCTGGAGAACCTGCAAATGGGCGCGACCGTCGCCGAGGCCGACCACTTCATCGACGACCTGGAGCGGGTGTTCGCGCTGTTCCCCATCCTCAAGAAGCGCATCAACCAGCGCGGCGGCACGCTGTCGGGCGGCGAACAGCAGATGCTCGCCATCGGCCGCGCGCTGATGAGCCGGCCGCGCCTGCTCCTGCTCGACGAACCGTCGCTGGGCCTTGCGCCGCTGATCGCCAAGCACATCTTCCGCACCATCAAGGAGCTGAACGAGCGAGACAGGCTCACCGTACTCCTGGTGGAGCAGAATGCCTTTCACGCGCTCAAGCTGGCGCATCGCGGCTACGTCATCGTCAACGGACGGATCACGCTGACCGGAACCGGCCGCGAGTTGCTCGACCGCCCCGAGGTCAAGGCCGCCTATCTCGAAGGCGGGCGACACTGATGCCGGCTGCTCCCTCCACCGACCGGCACCGTGCTAACGTGCCGACCGCATCCGCACCGGAGCCTTGAGACGACGCATGGGCGGCCTCTACGCCGAAGAGAATTTCTTCCAGGTGATGTTCGTGACCGCGGTGCTCGGCGGCGGTGCGGCGTGGTTGTCCGGACGCGCGATCGCGCAGACCTGGCGGCCGTTCTGGCATCTGGCGGTCTACACCGCCTTGCTGGGAGCCGCGGTGCGCTTCGTGCATTTCGCCCTGTTCGAGGGCAGCCTGCTCGCGCCCGCATCCTACGCGCTGGATACGCTGTTTCTGCTGATCGTTTCCGCGCTCGCGTGGCGCGTGACGCGCGTCCGCCAGATGACCACGCAATATTACTGGCTGTTCGAACGAAGCGGCCCCATGACGTGGCGGCCACGACAGGCACCGGACGAAAATACCGCATCGGGTCCCGGAAATACCGGGTGACTTCCGGTGTATTCAAGCCAGAATACCCTTTTCAGGGTAATGCAAGCTGTCTTGCAGCCGGGCTAAAGCTGGTTCGCGATCCGCAACATCGAGGGAGAACGGCATGAAACGGATATCGTTGGCGGGCCTTGCGCTCGGCGCAGGGCTTGCGTTCGGCGGCGTCGCCGCCGCCCAGGAGATCGCAGTCGGGGTGGCGGGCCCGATGTCGGGCGGCGAAGCGAGCTTCGGCCGGCAGATGCGCAACGGCGCCGAGCAGGCGGTCGCGGATCTCAACGCCAAGGGCGGCGTGCTCGGCCGCAAGCTGCGGCTCGAAGTGGGCGACGACGCCTGCGATCCCAAGCAGGCGCGCTCGGTGGCCGAGAAGCTGGCGAGCCAGAAGCTGCCGTTCGTCGCCGGCCACTATTGCTCGTCGTCGTCGATCCCGGCGTCGGAGGCCTATGCGGAGGGCGGCGTGCTTCAGATCTCGCCGGCCTCGACCAACCCGACGTTCACCGAGCGCAAGCTCTGGAACACGTTCCGGGTCTGCGGCCGCGACGACCAGCAGGGCGTGATCGCCGCCCAGTACATCGCCAAGACCTACAAGGGTCGCAACATCGCCATCGTCCACGACAAGACCACTTACGGCCGCGGCCTCGCCGACGAGACCCGCAAGGCGCTCCACAAGGCCGGCGTCAAGGAGCGGCTCTACGAGAGCTACAACAAGGGCGACAAGGACTTCAACGCGCTGGTCTCCAAGCTCAAGCTGAACAATATCGCGCTGGTCTATGTCGGCGGCTACCACCAGGAGGCCGGCCTGATCCTGCGCCAGATGCGCGACCAGGGACTCAAGACCGTGCTGATGGCCGGCGACGCGCTCGCCGACAAGGAGTTCGCCTCGATCACCGGCGCGGCCGCCGACGGCGTGCTGTTCACCTTCGGCCCAGACCCGCGCAAGAAGGCGACCGCGGCCGCCATCGTGCAGACCTTCAAGGACAAGGGCATCGATCCGGAAGGCTACACGCTCTACTCCTACGCCGCGTTCCAGGTCTGGGCGCAGGCCGCGGCCAAGGCCGGCACGGTCGATCCGAAGAAGGTGGCCGCCACGCTCAAGGGCGGCGGCAAGTGGGACACGGTGCTGGGCACGCTCGCCTTCGACAAGAAGGGCGACATCACGGTGATCGACTATGTCGTCTACCAGTGGGACAAGAGCGGCAACTACGCCGAGCTCACCAAGCCGGCAAGCTGACCGCAACGCACGCCTGACGGCAGCGGCCCGCCCGGGACACCGGGCGGGCTTTTTTGCCAGGCCAAGGATGAGACCGTCCTAGCCGATCCGCCCGAGCACCGGGAACATCTCCAGCAGCCAGAAGCTGAACGTGGTGATCGAGCCGGTCAGGAACGCCACGCCAGTCAGGATCAGGAGCCCGCCCATGACGCGCTCCATGTGCATGAGGTGGCGTCTGAAGCGGGTGAGAAAGCGAGCGAACGGCTCCACGAAGAACGCCGCGATCACGAACGGAATCCCCAAGCCCAGGGAATAGACCGCGAGCAGGCCCGCGCCCTTCGCCGCCGTAGCCTCCGAAGCCGCGACCGCCAGAATGGTCGCCAGGATCGGCCCGATGCAGGGCGTCCAGCCGAAGGCGAAGGCGAGACCCATGACGTAGGCGCCCCACAGGCCGACCGGCTGGACCACCTCGATCGTCTTGGTCCGCATCAGCCACGAGAACCGGAACAGGCCCAGGAAGTGCAGACCCATCAGGATGATCGCGATCCCCGCCACCATCGACAGCTCGTAGGACCAGACCCGCAGCAGCCCGCCGATCAGGCTGGCGCTCGCGCCCAGCGCCACGAACACGGTGGAAAATCCTGCGACGAACAGCAGCGCCGCGCCCGTGGTCTGGCTTTGCGAGCCGGTCAAGGGATCGTCGTCGGTCAGGCGCTCCAGCGAGGTGCCGGCGAGATAGACCAGATAGGGCGGCACCAGCGGCAGCACGCAGGGGGAGAGGAAGCTGACCAGCCCCGCGAGCAGGGCGGCCAGAAGGGTCACGTCCGGCGTCATGGCATCTTGATGCCCGCCGCGCGCAAGGGACGCAAGCCGGCGGGGGCCGCGGTCGCGGCGATGTGATAACCCGGACGGCATGGAATCGCGCCCGAACCGGCTTCGCCCGAACCGGCGCGAAACGAGACGCGAGCCGCGAAGGAGCTTGTGACCATGCGCAACCTCATCACCGACGTTCCCGGCCTGCGCGTCGGCCAGGCCGCGGACGCCAGGCTCGCCTCCGGCACCACCGCGATCCTGTTCGACCAGCCGGCCGCAGCCGCGGTGGACGTGCGCGGCGGCGCCCCGGCTTCCCACGAAACTCCCCTCCTTGACGCCCACCGCACCGTGGCGGCGATCGACGCGGTGGTGCTGTCCGGCGGCTCGGTGTTCGGTCTCGACGCCTGCTCCGGCGTGCAGGCCTGGCTCCGGGAGCAGGGACGCGGCTTCGCCATCGGCGACATCCGCGTGCCGATCGTGTGCGGGGCCGCGCTGTTCGACCTGATCAATGGCGGCGACAAGGACTGGGGCCGCTACGCACCCTACCGCGAGCTGGGCCACGCGGCCGCGGCCGCGGCCGGTCCCGACTTCGGGCTCGGCAGCGCGGGGGCGGGAATGGGCGCGACCGTGGTGAACCTCAAGGGCGGGCTGGGCTCGGCCTCCGCCAAGACCCGCGACGGCCACACCGTCGGCGCGATCGTGGCGGTCAACGCCTGCGGCAGCGTCACGGTCGGCGACGGCAGCCGGTTCTGGGCCGCGCCGTTCGAGCAGGACGCCGAGTTCGGCGGCCTGGGCTTTCCGGCGCACGTGCCGGCGGACGCGCTGGTGCCGCGCGCCAAGGGACGGACCGGCGAGAACACCACCATCGCGCTGGTCGCGACGGACGCGAAGCTCGACAAGGCGCAGGCCCACCAGGTGGCGGTGATGGCGCAGGACGGGCTCGCACGCGCGATCTATCCGGTCCACACCGTGCTCGACGGCGACACCGTGTTCGCGGCCTCCACGGGCCTGCGGCCCCTGCAGGACGCGGTCATGGAGGTGAGCGAGATCGGCGCGATCGCGGCCAACGTGCTGGCGCGCGCGGTGGCGCGCGGCGTGTACGAGGCGTGCGCCCTGCCCTTCGCCGGCGCGCTGCCTGACTGGAAGAGCCGGTTCGGCTGAAAACCCGGTGCAACCCGCGGCGCATTCGCCGGGTTATCGGGCATGCCCTCGTCGGTCGTGCTCAGGCTGTTCTACGATCCCGAACGCCGCGAACTGTTCGTGCATTTCGTGAGCGGGCGAGCCTACGTCTACGAGGGCGTCCCAGCCGAGGTCCACGCCGCCTTCGCGGGCGCTCCCTCCAAAGGCACATTCTTCAACCGCTTCATTCGCGACCGCTATCGCTTCCGCGAGGTCGCGCGGAAGCGCGCCTGAGGTGAGAGGGAACCCGATGGAACTTCCGGCCGCGACCGGCGTTGTCCGGGCGTCGTTTCACCGCAGGTCGTCGGAGGACAACATGGGACGTGGCTTGCTGCTCTGGCTGATCGGGATTCCGCTGCCGATCATCTTCGTCGTCTGGCTGCTGGGCGGCCTCAATTAACCCGAAACTCGAAGGAGTCCGGCATGACACGGCTGTTCGGCACCATCACCAAGCTCGCACTGCTGACCTTCGTGGTGACGCGGCTGCTGCGCCGGGACGAGCCTGTGCCCGCGCCCGTGCGGCGGCGGCGCTGACCCTGCAATACGCCAGCAACGCTCTCGCATAAGCCCGGCGGCTCCGCCGGGCTTCGCGCGTCCGGCCGTCAGGCGCGGAAACGCTCCGCGCCATAGGGCGCGGGATCGCAGAACGGCGTGGCTCCGGTCATCATGTCCGCCAGCAGGCGGCCGGTGACGGGGCCGAGCGTCAGCCCCCAGTGGGCGTGGCCATAGGCCAGCCACAGCCCGTTCTGGCCCGGCGCGGGGCCGATCACCGGCCGGGAATCCGCAAAGCACGGCCGGGAGCCCATCCATGGCTCGGCCTCCACCGGCTCGCCGAGCGGGAACAGGCGGGAGGCCGCCGGCATCAGCCGGTCGAGTTGCACCGGCGTCTTCGGCGCGTCGCGGTGCGCGAACTCCGCGCCGGTGGTGAGGCGGATGCCCTGCTCCATCGGAACTAGGCAATAGCCGTTCTCGACGTCCACCACCGGCCGCGTCAGCGAGGCGTTGCCGCGCGGCTGGAAGTGGCGGTGATAGCCGCGCTTCCATTTCAGCGGCAGGTCGACGCCGAGCGGCGTCAGCAGGTCCGGAGCCCAGGGGCCGAGCGCCACCACCACGTCCCTGGAGTCGAGCGCGCCCTCGTCAGTGTCGATGCGCCAGCCCGTGCCCGAGCGATGCAGCGTATCCGCCTCGCCGCGCAGGATCACGCCGCCACGCTTCGAGAACAGCGCCGCATAGGCTTTGGTGACGGCCAGCGGGTCGGAGATGCTGGCAGCCTCCGGCCAGTGGACGGCGTGACGGAACACCGGCGCGAGCGACGGCTCCAGCGCGCGCGCCGCCTCGGTGTCGAGGACGCGGTGGACGAGGCCCAGCTCCGTGGCATAGGCCCGCTCCGCCTTGGTATCCTCGAAGGCGGCGTCGTTGCGGTAGAGCTTGATCCAGCCGTCATGGCGCAGATAACGGGTCGCCTCCGCCTCCTGCATCAGCGCCTCGTGCTCGGCCACCGCCTGCACGAACAACGGCCGCATGGCCTCGGAAAACGCCCGGCTGCCGGCCGGCGTGGTGTTGGCGCGATAGGCCAGCAGCCAGGGCGCGACCTGTGGCAGGAAACCGAGATGATAGTTGGCCTCGGGCGCGCGCTTGAACGCGATCCGCAGCAGCTCGCCGAGGCCCGAGGGAAAGGCGTGCGGAAACACCGTGTTGCCTTCGAGGATGCCGGCGTTGCCGTAGGAGGTCTCCTCGCCCGGCCCGCGGCGGTCCACCAGCGCGACGGAGAGTCCCCGCCGCGCCAGCTGCAGCGCGACCGAGGTGCCGACGATTCCGGCGCCGAGAACGATCGCGTCGGTGCGGGCCATGCGTTGTGTCCTGATTGACGGGGTCAGGGAAGCGTAGCGGTTATCTAGGCAAAAGCCGGGGCCGCTGCCAGCATGGCTGGCATGCCCCGCCGCGGCCCTCCGCCGCGCCGGCCGGCGGAAGCTATCCACCGCGCCGCGCGCGGCCACGTTGCCCGGCCCCGCCCCCGCGTGTTAGGCGACAGGCGCAAGGAGGCACCCATGCCCCGGCCGCTCCGGATCGCTCCATCCATTCTCGCCTCGGACTTCGCCCAATTCGGCGAGGAGGTGCGCGCGATCGACCGCGCGGGCGCGGACTGGATCCACGTGGACGTGATGGATGGGCATTTCGTACCGGTCATCACCTTCGGTCCGCAGGTTGTGCAGGCGATCCGGCCGCTGACGCAGAAGGTCATCGACGTCCACCTGATGATCGCGCCCGCGGATCCGCACCTGGAGGCCTTCGCCAAGGCCGGCGCGGACATCATCACCGTCCACGTCGAGACCGGCCCGCACCTGCACCGCTCGCTGCAGGCGATCCGCAACCTCGGCAAGAGGGCCGGCGTGACCATGAATCCGGCGACGCCAGTTGCGAGCATCGAGCACGTCATCGACATCGTCGATCTGGTGCTGGTGATGTCGGTGAACCCCGGCTACGGCGGCCAGGTCTTCATCCCCGCCGCGCTGGAGAAGATTCGCCAGGTTAAGGCGCTCGCGGGTGACCGGCCGATCGACATCGAGGTCGATGGCGGCGTGACGCCCGACAACGCGGCCGCCGTGGCGCAGGCCGGCGCCAATGCGCTGGTGGCCGGCTCCGCGGTGTTCAAGGGCGGGCCGGCCGCCTACGGCGGCAACATCGCCGCGATCCGCGACGCCGCGGCGTTCGCGCGCGGGGAAGCGGCGTGACGATCACGCCATGACAGCGGCATTCCGAACAGGTGGTTTTCCATGATCCCCCGCTATTCCCGGCCCGAAATGGTCGCCATCTGGTCGCCCGAGACCCGCTTCCGCATCTGGTTCGAGATCGAGGCACACGCCTCGGACGCGATGGCCGGGCTCGGCAAGATCCCGAAGAAAGCCGCGCAGACCATCTGGGCGCGCGGCCGGAAAGCGAAATTCGACATCGCGCGGATCGACGAGATCGAGCGCGAGGTCAAGCACGACGTTATCGCCTTCCTGACGCATCTGGCCGAGCACGTCGGCCCCGATGCGCGCTTCGTGCACTCCGGCATGACCTCGTCGGACGTGCTCGACACCTGCTTCAACGTGCAGCTCGTGCGCGCCGCCGACCTTCTGATCGCCGACGTGGACAAGCTGCTCGCCGCGCTCAGGCGCCGCGCCTTCGAGCACAAGCTGACGCCCACCATCGGCCGCTCGCACGGCATCCACGCCGAGCCCACCACCTTCGGGCTCAAGCTCGCGGGCGCCTATGCCGAGTTCGACCGCGCGCGCGCGCGCCTCGTCGCCGCCCGCAAGGAGGTCGCGACAGGCGCGATCTCCGGCGCGGTCGGCACCTTCGCGCAGATCGACCCGCGGGTGGAGGCGCATGTCGCCAGGGCCATGGGGCTCGAACCCGAGCCAGTCTCGACCCAGGTGATCCCGCGCGACCGGCATGCGATGTATTTCGCCACGCTCGGCGTCGTGGCCTCGTCGATGGAGCGGCTCGCCACAG
>CAZZCV010000024.1:33187-45772 GCA_964653225.1 uncultured Rhodoplanes sp.
CCGAGGGCCAGAAGGGCTCGTCGGCCATGCCACACAAGCGCAACCCGGTGCTGACCGAGAACCTGACGGGGCTGGCGCGCCTCGTTCGCGGCTACGTCACGCCGGCGCTGGAGAACGTCGCGCTCTGGCACGAGCGCGACATCTCGCATTCGTCGGTGGAGCGGATGATCGGCCCCGACGCCACGGTCACGCTCGACTTCGCGCTCAACCGGCTGGCCGGCGTGATCGACAAGCTCGTGGTCTATCCCGAGAACATGCGCAAGAACCTCGACCGTCTCGGCGGGCTCGTGCATTCGCAGCGCGTGCTGATTGCGCTGACCCAGGCCGGCATGTCGCGGGAGGATGCCTATCGCGCGGTTCAGCGCAACGCGATGCCGGTGTGGCGGGGCGAAGGCGACTTCCTCACGCTGCTCAAGGCCGACCCGGACGTGCGCAGGCTCCTCAAGCCGAAGCAGATCGAGGAGAACTTCGACCTCGGCTATCACCTCAAGCACGTCGACACGATCTTCAAGCGCGTGTTCGGCGGCGCCAAGCCGAAGCCCGCGAGAAAGAAGAAGGCCTAGCTACCGGCCGTGCCGGCGCAGCCATTGCCCGGTGCGGGCGTGGCGGTGGCGCCACTGGGGGTCTTTCCAGCGCCAGACGCGCGCGTCGGGCTCAGGCGAGGGATTGCTCCACGCGATCGCCGGAATCGGCGCGGCGGACGCCAGAGCATGGCCGCCGTCGCCGCGGTCGAGGTGGGTGGCGAGCGCAAAGCCGCTAAAGCCCCGGAAACGCAGACGGCACCAGTCGGGACCGCAGTTGACGATCTCCACCCGCGCGCCGCGCGGCATGTTGGCCACGATCCGATGCTCGGCGCCGGGGCCGGCGCGCAGGTTGAGACTGGTGGCGGAGATCACCGCCGGCGCCGCGGATGCGAGGCCCGCGGACAAAAGCAAGGTCAGGACGCTCAGCGCGCCGGCTTTGAATGACATGGCCAGCCTCCGGTCGAGGTGTCGCCCCTCGTCGGAGGCCATGATTAGCCAGCGCCGCCGCGCGCGGCTCTGCGGCAGGTCGCCGCTTTTCCGTTAAGGGTAAACGCGGCCGGCATGGGAAACGCCGCCCGGCCTTGCAGCCGGACGGCGCGGGCTGGACTGGCCCTTCGTCGCCTCAGCGCCAGGAACGGTGGCCGCGGTGGTGCCGCCAGTGCGGCCGCTGATGGTATCGCGGCCCATGCCAGACGGCGCGCGGGCGAAACACCGGCGGACCGGCGTAGAACACCGGCGGCGGCGCAGCCGCATAGGCTCCGTAGCCCCCGGCGTCCAGATAGCTCGCGCTGGCATAGCCCACGGCCCCGCCGTAGCTCACGCGGCACCAGTTGCCCGAGCAGCCGAGCGTGTTCACCGTCGCGCCCGCGGGCATCACCGCGACCACGCCGTAGCCGGTACCGGGTCCCGCGCGCAGGTTGAGATCGCCGGCCACCGTGGCGGGCGCGGCGGACGCAAGGCCGGCCGAGCCGAGCAGCAAGGCGGCGGTGAGAAAACCTTTCCGGATCGTCATCATTCCTGTCACTCCAGCGTATCGCCCCCATTGGGAGACCAAAGCGGCGGCACGCCGTCGGTTCCGGGGACTGCGACAGGACGTCCCGATTGTTGCGAAGATTTAACCTGCAGCGACCGCCGCGACGAAAACGGGCGGCCCGGAGACCACCCGCTCTCTTCGCACGCCGACCGGAAACGGGGTTCAGTCCACCGACACGCCGCTCGCCTTGATCGGCGCGGCCCATTTCTCGGTCTCGCTCTTTACGAAACCGGCGAGATACTTCGGCGTGGCCTGCTCTTCGGAAACCATCCGCACGCCGAGCCCGGACATCTTGGCCTGCACCTCCGGCAGAGTCATGGCCTTGCGCGCCGCGGCGTTGAGCTTCCGGACCACGTCGTCGGGCGCACCCTTCGGCAGGAAGATCGCGTTCCAGGTGTAGGCCTCCATATCGGCGCCCTGCTCCACGGCGGTCGGCAGATCCGGCATCACGGGCGATCGCTTGCGGCTGAACACCGCGAGCCCCTTCACCGAGCCGTTGTCGATCAGCGGCTTGGAGGTGGTTATGCCCCCGCACATGTAGTCGATGCGGCCGCCGAGCAGATCCTGGGTCGCGGGTCCCGTGCCACGATAGGGAATGTGGGTGGTGCTCACGCCGAGCGTGTGGTTGAGGAGCACGCAGCCGAGATGGGGGGCCGATCCGGTCCCGCCGCTGCCGTAGGTCATCTTGGCCTGGTTCTTCCCGGCGTAGGTCGCGAACTCCTTGAGGCCGTTGACCGGAAAATCCTTGCGCGCCATCGCGACGATCGCGATATCGGCGATCAGCACGACCGGCGTGAAGTCGGTCTGCGAATTGTAGAGCGGTTTCTTGTAGAGGGTCTGGCCCTGGGCATGGGTGCCGACCGTTCCGAGGCCCATCACATAGCCATCCGGCGCCGCGTCGGCGACGCGCTTGGAGCCGACCTGCCCGCCGCCGCCCGGAATGTTCTCGACCACGATCTGCTGGCCTAGAATCTCGCCCATCCGCCCCGCCATGACGCGGCCCAGCACATCGGTCGGCCCGCCGGGCGCGAAGGGGATGATCAGCGTCATCGGACGCGCCGGAAACTCCTGCGCCGCAGCACCACTCCCGCCGAGCGCCAGCACGCCGAGCAGCGCCGCGGCCACCATCGACCTTGTCATGTCCGCCCTCCCCTGTTGTCGTCTGTATGCTGACGAAAACGGGCGGCCGGATCCGGCCGCCCGTCCGATTCTGTCTAGTGCGCCCGGAAGGGTGAGTCGACCACCCCGGCCGTGCGTCAGTCCACCGAGACGCCGCTGGCCTTGATCGGCACCGCCCACTTTTCGGTCTCCTCCTTCACCAGCTTGGCGAGGTAGGCCGGCGTGCTCTGGTCCTTGGTCGAGATCTCGGCGCCGAGGCCGGCGAGCTTCGCCTTCACGGCGGGCGTGTTGACCGCGTCGATCGCCGCCTTGTTCAGCCGGTCCACGATCTCCTTGGGCGTGTTCTTCGGCAGGAAGATCGCATTCCAGGTGTAGGCCACGAGTTCCGGCATGCCCTGCTCGGTCGAGGTGGCGAGGTTGGGCAGCGCCGGCGAACGCGCCGGGTTCATGATGGTGAGAGCGCGGATCGCGCCCGCGTCCACGTGCGGCTTCGCGGTCGAGGAGATCTCGCACATGAAGTCGATGCGGCCCGCCTGCAGCTCGGCCATCGCCGGGCCCGTGCCGCGGAACGGGATGTGGGTGATGTTGGTCTTCATCAGGTAGTTCAGCAGCACGCAGCCCAGGTGGGTGGCCGAGCCCGCGCCGGCGGAGCCGAACTGCATCTTGCCCTGGTTGGCCTTGGCGTAGGCGACGAACTCCTGGAGGTTCTTGGCCGGCAGATCCTTGCGGACCGTGAGCAGGATCGGCACCTGCGCCAGCAGCGCCACCGGCTGGAAGTCGGTCTGCGAGTTGTAGAGCGGACGCTTGTAGAGGGTCTGGCCCTGGGCGTGCGTGCCCACGGTGCCGATGCCGATGGTGTAGCCGTCCGGCCGGGCGTCGGCGACGCGCTTGGAGCCGGTCATGCCGCCGGCGCCGCCGACGTTCTCGATCACGACCTGCTGGCCGAGCAGCTCGCTCATGCGTGCGCCCACGATGCGTCCCAGCACGTCGGTCGGTCCGCCGGCCGCGAACGGAATGATCATGGTGACGGGGCGATTCGGGAAATTCTGCGCGCCGGCTGTCCCGGCAAAAGCCAGAAGGCCCGCGACGGCCGTTCCGAGCACGGATTTGAACATAGGGCGTCTCCTGCTTTATGAATGGAGTGGCGTCTTTTATCGCTGGAGAGTTGCGTCACAAGCCCCCTCCGGTCAAGCCGATTCCGCCGTCCCGGTTGCCGCCCGCGGCCGCCCTCGCATAAGGTTCCCCGCATGTCCGACACCCGTATCGCCATCGCCGGCCTCGGCGCCATCGGCCGCGTTCTGGCGCGCCGCCTGGCCGACGGCATTCCGGGCCTGAAGCTCGCCTGCGTCGCCAGCGGCAACGAGGAGAAGGCACGCGCCTGGCTCGCCGGGGAGGCCATCGACTGCCCGGTGGTGCCGCTGTCCGAGTTTCCGAAACACGCCGACATTGCGGTGGAATGCGCGCCGGCCTCGCTGATCGAGGCGATCTGCCGGCCGATGCTCGAAGCCGGCAAGTCGGTCATGGTGCTGAGCTGCGGAGCGCTCTTGCCGCGGCCGGAACTGATCGAGCTGGCCAAGACGCACGGCGGCCGGATCGTGGTGCCGACCGGCGCGCTGCTCGGCCTCGACGCGGTCGCGGCCTCCGCCGAGGGCACCATCCATTCGGTCAGGATGACCACCCGCAAGCCGCCGGGCGGGCTCAAGGGGGCGCCCTATCTGGAGAAGAACAACATCTCGGTGGACGGGCTCAACGCCGCGAAGCTCGTGTTCAGCGGCACCGCGCGCGAGGCCGCGGCCGGATTTCCCGCCAACGTCAACGTGGCGGCGGCGCTGTCGCTCGCCGGCATCGGCCCCGACCGCACGATGATCGACATCTGGGCGGACCCGGCCGTCACCCGCAACTGCCATTCGATCGAGGTGGATTCGGACAGCGCGCGCTACACGCTGTCGATCGAGAACGTCCCCTCCGAGAACCCCAAGACCGGCAAGAACGTCGCGCTCTCGGTGATCGCGGCGCTGCGCAAGATGAAGGCACCGCTGGCGGTCGGCACCTGACGCCCTTTCCTCCTCATTCCCCAGAGACGAGAAAGACAGACGATGGCCAAAAAGCGGACCACGAAAAAAACGGTGAAGCGCGCGCTGAAAGCTCCCGCCTACCGCCTGACGGATCCGAGCGACGAGCAGATGACCGCACCGCAGCGCGCGCTGCGCGACGCGATCCTGTCGGGCCCGCGCGGCCAGCGAAAGAAACTCAACGGCCCGTTCGCGGTCTGGCTGCAGGCCCCGGAGTTCGGCGACCTGTCACAGAGGCTCGGCGCACATTGCCGCTACAAGACCGCGCTCGATCCGCGGCTGTCCGAGCTCGCGATCCTCACCACGGGCCAGCACTGGAAGGCGCAGTACGAGTGGTTCGCGCACGAACCGATGGCTCTCAAGGCCGGCGTGAAGCCCGCGACCATCAGGGACATCAAGGCGGGCCGCGCGCCCAAGACCGCGCCGAAGGACGAGCGCGCGCTCTACGACTTCATCAAGGAGCTTTATAAGACCCGCCGCGTCGGCGACAGAACCTACAAGCGCGTGCGTGCCTTCCTCGACGACGCGGCGATGGTCGAGTTCATCGGCATCCTCGGCTACTACGCCCTGATCTCGATGACGCTCAACACCTTCCGCGCGCCGCTGCCCGAAGGCGAGCCGCTGCCGTTCAAAGAGCCGGCCTGACACCACGCCGCCGTTGAAACGAAGAACGGCCGCATCGAAGATGCGGCCGTTCCTTTTTGCGACGACGGTCAGTGTTTGTGACCGCCGTGCGCGGGGGCCGCGCCCATCTTCTCGACCGCGTATTCGACCTCGACCAAGCCTGCCTTCTCGAACCTGAGCGTGCCCTTGACGCGCTCGCCTTCCTTGAAGGGCTGCCGGAGTTGCATGAACATGATGTGGAACGAGCCGGGCTTCAGTTCGACGGTTTCGCCGGGCTTGATCTCAAGCCCCCTGGGCAGCGGCCGCATCCGCATCACGCCGTCCACAGTGGCCATCTCGTGGATCTCGAAGCGGCCGGCGGCGGGAGACGAGCCCCCGACCAGGCGGTCGGGCGTGGCGCCGTTGTTGGTGATCTTCAGGTAGCCGCCCGCGACCTGCGCGCCCTTGGGCGTGGCGCGGGCCCAGGGGTGAACGATGTGCAGCGATCCGGCCTTGTAATCGTGGGCCGATACGGAAGCGGGAGCAAAGACGAAGCACGCCAGAGCGGCAAGCAGGGTACGGATTTGCATGGTTCGATCCATGGGAAGCGGCGCACGCGCAGGCGCGGGCCTCGATGCAGAGAAATGACGCGACGGAAAGGATTCGGGTCAGGCCGCAGGCGGCGCGCGCGGATTCTGCGGCCGGCGGACCGCCGCCGCGAAGGTTAGGCCGGCCTCGCTCGGGATCGGAGCGGCCGCGGGCGGCAGGGGCCCCACAAGCAGCGCACCCGCAGCGGCCGGCAGCGGAGCTGCCCCGCACCCCGGCATGACGCAGGCGGCGCAGTCGTGCGACGAGGATCCCGGCGCAGCCGGAGCCGGCTCGCCGGAGAGCACGGCCGCGCCCGAGCACAGCACGCCCGGCAGCGCGCCGGACGCAACCGCTGCCACCGGCGCAAAGGCCGAAAGCAGCGCCTGCAACGCCAGCGCATAGGCGGCGACGAGCCCGATCGCGGCTCGACGCAGGCAGGCTCGACGCGGGCGGGCCGGAATCATGCCCTTTCTATAGGCCTTGCCGGCAAACCCGTCCACGCGGCCGCGGCGGTCAGGCGCTGGCGGGATATTTCGCGATCAACCGGCCCTGCTGCATCAGAAGCCGGAGGAAATCGCCGGCCGGCGTCGGCCGAAAGCCGCGTGCGCGATTGAGCGCGCCGATCCGGAACAGGAGGCTTTGCTGGGCGAACAGCCGCCGATAAGCCTCGCTCACTCCCATGTGCGGATCCCAGACCTCGATCGACTCGCCGCCGATGCCGTTGATCTCGACGATCGCCAGATCGTCGCCCCGCATCAGCGCCTCGCTGGAGGCAAAGCGCACGTCGAAACGACCGTAGTGGAACTCGGGCATGCTGCGGGCGATTGCGTCGAAGCGATCGACCAGCGCAGGCGTGATGAAGTCGTGCGCGTTGCGATACAGTCCGCCGGCGCGCTGGTTGCAGATCAGCGCGATCTGCACCACCTCGCCCTGCGCAGGCACGCGGTCGAGGTTGTGCTTGCCGAGCCCGCCGTGACTCGGATCGAGCCCGAGATGCAGGTGCGCCTTCCAGCGTGCGCGCGGATCGTTGCGGATCAGGTCACGCAGCATCGAGTGGCCGTCGCCGATCACATGCGGGAAATAGCGGAAGGCCATCGACACGATGCCGCCGCGCTCCGCGCCCGGCAGCCGGGCGTAGAGCACCGCCGCCTCCGCCGCATAGGGCACATAGCGCTGCAGGATCAGCGTCTCGCCCTCGGGAAACGCCGCGATGTAGCTGCGCAGCGCGGCTTCGTCCTGTATCAGTTGCACGCCGTAGCCGTGCCAGCCCACGTCCGGCTTGGCCACGATCGGAAAGTCGATGCCGGCTCCCGTCATGGCGCCGCGCGCAAGGCCGAGATCCTCGCCCTCCTCCGCCGCAGGCCCGCGCCGCAGCGTGACGAAATCCGCGACCCAGCGGCGCTGCTCGGGGGCGACGCCGGAGAGGCACCCGCTCTTGGATTCGCCCCACATGCCGCCGGTGACGATCGACGGATTGGCGGCGCTCGGCAGCGTCATGCTGCGATGGGACACGCCGAGCCGGAGCCAGTTGAGCACCAGCGGGGCGTAGAACAGGCCGGGCGGGATTCGCTCCGCCGGCGCAACCCTGCGATCCGCACCCGACAGCGCCGGCAGCCCGAGATGGCCCGAGGCGGGCGCGTCGGCCGGCTTGACGGGCGAGGCCGCCTCGGTGGCGCCGCGGAACGAGAACACCCGGCTGCGCACCATGCCGGCCATGATCAGGGCGGCGAACAGCAGCGGCCACGTCCACAGACCCATGTGGTTGCTCAGCGCGTCGCCGAACACGATCGCCAGATACAGCATCAGCGGCAGATAGAGCGCCGACACCACGAGGCTCGCGACCGTGAAGCGCGCGAGCGAAACCCGGGCCCAGCCGCAGGCCACGAAAGCGACGAAGACCACGCCCGGGACCAGGCGACACAGCAGGAACAGGCCAAAGATGTTGCGCTTGACCCGGTCCCCGAACGCCTGCACGCGGTCGTCGATCGCGAAGCGGTTGAGCCAGGGAATGTGGCGCGCGCCCGCGCCGATGCCGTAGAGCGCGAAGTCGCTGGCCACGATGCCGCCGTAGATCGCAAGCGCCACCACTGCCGCCGGCATGGTGTCGTTCACGATCACATAGGCGCCCGCGACGATCGCAAGATCCTCATGCGCAAACGGCAGGAACAGCAGCGAAAATAGCTTGGCCAGCCAGGACAAGCTCCAGTCGGCGCCCAAAAGCGCCTCCAGTCTTCCAGACACCCGACAGCCCCCGCTGTTCGCAGCCCCCCGCCCCGGCAGGATGCCGGATCGGCCTCAAGTCGTGACGCCGGCTCCCGCGAGCCCGGCTCAAGGATCCGGAGCTGCATCGCCCCCATTGGAAGGGGAGAGATTGTTCTGATTCTAAGCTCCCCTGGTCAATTTTGCCGCAGCCCCTTGCCGACCTCAACAGAAACGACGGTCATGAGGGAAAGACCTGACAGGAATTCACACAACGGCGCGTTGTGCAGCGCACCCACAGCCGCAGGGGCGGCTTTCCCCGACCGGAAGGCCGCGGACGGCATGATGTTCTTGCATCGCCCCCTGTCCGGGATCGGAAGGCAGTTCTGTGCGTTCGATGGTATAAAGCCGCGTCAGTGTCCGGAAACGACCTTTGGCCGCGCACCCGCCCATCGACCCCGAGCATCGCGTGCTGCCGTTCCGGCCACGCGGCCTGCCGTTCGCAAGGCGGCCCGCTCCGCCTCCTGCGGTGAAGGATCTGGCCGGCTACGAGGGCGGCGTCGAGGACGCGCCCGACGAATACCGGCACCGGATGACGATGAACGGGCTCGCCGCCGTGGTGCTGGTGGCGCTGATGGCAGCCGGCTGGTGGATCGCCGACACGATGGCGGGCCTGCGCAAGACCCAGGATTGCGCCCTGTCCGGACGCAAGAATTGCGAGAAGATCGAGGTGCCGCCGAAGCCCCTGCCTTGATCAGCGCGCGGCGGTCCGGCCCGATCCGCGCGACTGGACCGCGAGCGTGACCGGAACCAACCCCTTAAAGCCGAGAGCCCGCGCGCCGGCCGGCGTGACGTCGATCACCCGCCCGCGGATGAAAGGGCCGCGGTCGTTGATCCGGACGGTGACGGACTTGCCGTTGCGCCGGTTGGTAACCTTGACCATCGTGCCGAACGGCAGGGTGCGGTGCGCGGCCGTCAGCGCGTCCGTCCTGATGATCTCGCCGCTCGCGCTCTTGCGGCCGCCGTAGTTATAATGAGATGCGATTCCGGATTCGGCCCGCGCATCCGAAACGAGTAGCACGCCGCAGGCCGCCGCCCCGCCCCATCCAAGAAACACAGCGACGCAAACTGTCCGCACGCGCTTCGATCCTGCCATCGCCAACCTCCGTGCACCCGCCCGACGAAGCCGGCAACGTCACGACAAATGCGGCCAGCATGGGGCGAATCCCTGCGGGTTGCGCGGACAACGCGCAGCCGGAGACTTGGTTTCGGGCGGGGCGGACGGGCGCAAGACCGCGATTCTCGGGGGTTTTCCCGCCTTTTCACCCCCGCGGCGGCATTGAACTCGCCCGTCCGGTTCGCTATACGGGCAATTGGCTTCTGGCGGGGGACGGGCCTCAAACCTCGGGCCGTCGGCCTCGCGGCCACGCCTTGCGGCGTGGAACGAAAAAACTCATGCCATTCAGGGATTTGCGATGTCTTCGACCTTCGATACCGTGGCCAATATCATCGCCGAGACCTGCGACATCCCCCGCGACACGATCAAGCCGGAAAGCCACGCCATCGACGATCTGGGCATCGACAGCCTGGACTTCCTGGACATCGCCTTCGCCATCGACAAGGCGTTCGGCATCAAGCTGCCGCTCGAGCAGTGGACCCAGGAGGTCAACGACGGCAAGGCCACCACGGAGCAATACTTCGTGCTGAGCAACCTGGCCGCGCGCATCGACGACCTGGTCGCCGCCAAGAAGGCCTGACGGCTCCAGGTTCCGGAAAGACGGCCCTGCGGGCCTCAAGAGGGTCCATGCGGATCGAGTATTTCCAGCTCATCGACCGGATCGTCGAGCTTAACCGCGCCGCGCAGACGATCCAGGTCGAGGCCATCGTCCCGCAGACCAGCACGATTTTCGAAGGGCATTTCCCCGGCCATCCGCTGATGCCGGGCGTGCTGCTCGTGGAGGCCATGGCACAGACCTCGGGCTGGCTGATCATCGGCCGCACCGGCTTCGAACGCATGCCGTTCCTGGCTTCGGTGAAGGAGGCCAAGTTCCGCAGCTTCGTCACGCCGGGACAGACGCTCGCGCTGTCGGCCCGGCTCGAGCACGAAGGCTCCGGCTTCGCCGTGACCGAGGCCGAGGTGCGCGCCGGGGGCAAGCTGGTCTGCAACGCGGACCTGTCGTTCCGCGTGATGCCGTTCCCCAATCCGGACGTCCGCTCGCAGATGGAGCAGCTCGCCACACGGATCGGATTCCCCCTGGAGGCGCCCGCGCATGGCTGACGCGGCGCGCGACGCCCTGATCACCGGCATCGGCATCGTCTCCTGCCTGGGCGAAGGTCCGGACGCGCACTGGAGCGCGTTGCAGGCCGGCAAGCCGCAGGCCGACACCACAACCCACGCACCCTATGCGATCCACCCGATCGCACCGCTCGACCTCGACCGGCAAATCCCCAAGAAGGGCGACCAGCGCCAGATGGAGGCGTGGCAGCGCATCGGCACCTATGCCGCGGGCCTCGCGCTGGAATCCGCGGGCGTGAAAGGCAACACCGCGATCCTGCCGCGCGTCGACATGATCGTGGCCGCCGGCGGCGGCGAACGCGACCAGACGGTGGACGGCGCGATCATGACCGGGCTGCCCAAGGCCGCGCAGCCCGACGTGTTCCTCAACGAACGGCTGATGGGCGACCTGCGCCCCACCCTGTTCCTCGCCCAGCTCTCCAACCTGCTCGCCGGCAACATCTCGATCGTGCACGGCGTCACCGGCTCCTCGCGCACCTTCATGGGCGAGGAAAGCGCCGGCGTGGACGCGTTGCGGATCGCGCTGTCGCGGCTCAACGCGGGCCAGAGCGACATCGCCCTCGTCGGCGGCAGCTACAACGCCGACCGCGCCGATGCGCTGATGCTCGCCGAGTTCGGCGGCTACGCGCTCAAGGCTCCGTTCCGGCCGGTCTGGGAGCGCGGGCCGCAGGGCGGCTTCGCGCTCGGCTCGATGGGTGCTTTTCTGGTGATCGAAACCCGCGCCCACGCGCAGGCGCGCGGCGCAAAGCCGGTCGCCCGCCTCAGCGTGACCGCGTCCGATCACGCGCCCCGCAAGACGCCGGGCCAGATCGCCGCGGCGCTGGCGCGGCTGTGGGACGACAGGATCGCGGACAGGCTTCAGGCTGGCCGCTTCGCGGTGATCTCGGGTGCCTCGGGAGCGGAGCCCGCGACCTCGGAGGAGCGCGAATTCCTCGCAGGCAAGCCGGACGTTGCAGTGCGCGCCACCGGCACCCATCTGGGTCATGCCTACGAGCCGCAGTTCGCGATGAACGTCGCGCTGGCGGCACTGGTCGTGAGTCACGGCAGCCTGTTTCCGCCCTGCGACGCCTCGGGGCTCGAGCACGACGCCGCGGGACGGATCACGCAGGCCGTGGTTACGGGCATCGGCCACTGGCGCGGCGAGGGTCTCGCCCTGGTCGAGGCCGAAAGCTGAAGGAGAGCACGATGTCAGGCACGCACGACAGCGCCGGCCGGCCGATCGTCGTCGTCACCGGCATGGGCGTCGTCACCCCGCTCGGCGCCGGCAAGGCCGACAACTGGGCCAAGCTCTCCGCCGGCGTGTCGGGTATCACCGCGATCCGGCGCTTCCCGACCGACGGGCTCAAGACCAAATTCGCCGGCACCGTGGACTTCGTGCCGATCGAGGACTTCTCCACCCCCGCCCTGTCCGAACGCCTGGCGGCGATGGCGGCCGAGGAGGCTCTCGCCGAATCGGGCGTCGGTGCGCGCGGCGATTTTCCGGGCCCGCTGTTCCTGGCCGTGCCGCCGATCGAGATCGAGTGGCCGCAGCGCGCGAAGGTCGCGCAAGCCTCGGGCGCGAACGAGACCGTCACCTACCACGACATGCTGCGCGCGGCAGGGACCGGCCGGTTCCCGCATTACCATCGCCGCTTCCAGTTCATGTCGGTGGCCGACCATCTGGCGGAAACCTTCGGAACCAAGGGCTCGCCGATTTCGCTCTCAACGGCCTGCGCCTCCGGCGCGACCGCCATCCAGCTCGGCGTCGAGGCGATCCGTCGCGGCGAGACCGACGCCGCGCTCTGCATCGGCACCGACGGCTCGGTGAACGCCGAGGCGCTGATCCGCTTCCAGCTCCTGTCCGCGCTGTCACAGTCGACCGACGCCCCCGAGCAGGCCTCCAAGCCGTTCTCCAAGAACCGGGACGGCTTCGTGATGGCCGAGGGCGCGGGCGCGCTGGTGCTCGAAAGCCTCGCCTCCGCCAAGGCGCGCGGCGCGAAGATCCTCGGCGTGCTTGAGGGCTGCGGGGAGATGACCGACGCCTTCCACCGCACCCGGTCGAGCCCGGATGGCAAGCCGATCATCGGCTGCCTCCGCTCCGCGATCGCGGACGCCGGGCTCTCGCCCGACGCCATCGACCACATCAACGCCCACGGCACCTCGACGCCGGAG
>CAZZCV010000025.1:0-45605 GCA_964653225.1 uncultured Rhodoplanes sp.
GTCCTCGTCGCGGAAGCAGGGGGCGATCTGGAAATAGCGGTCGAAGCCCGAGACCATGATCAATTGCTTGAACTGCTGCGGGGCCTGCGGCAGCGCGTAGAACTTGCCGGGATGGATGCGCGAGGGCACGAGATAGTCGCGCGCGCCCTCCGGCGAGGACGCGGTCAGGATCGGGGTCTGGAACTCGAAGAAGCCGCCGTCCTTCATGCGCTTGCGGATCGAATCGATGATCGCGCCGCGCATCATGATGTTGCGGTGGAGCTTGTCGCGACGCAGGTCGAGAAAACGGTACTTAAGCCTTGTTTCCTCGGGATATTCCTGGTCGCCGAACACCGGCATGGGCAGGTCGCCGGCCGGGCCCAGGACCTCGATCTCGTCGATGTAGACCTCGACCGCGCCGGTCGGCAGCTCGGCGTTCTCGGTGCCGTCCGGACGGCGGCGCACCCTGCCGTCGATCCGCACCACCCACTCCGCGCGCAGCGTCTCGGCCAGCTTGAAGGCCGGGCTGTCGGGATCGGCCACCACCTGGGTCAGTCCGTAATGGTCGCGCAGGTCGATGAACAGAACCCCGCCGTGATCGCGGATGCGGTGGCACCAGCCGGACAGGCGGACGCCCTGGCCGATGTCGCCGTCGCGAAGCGCGCCGCAGGTGTGGGTGCGGTAGCGGTGCATTCTGAAAATCCCGGCAAATCACTGCAAATCGAGGGGTGAAGCGGCGGAGAAGCACATGCAGCCCCCGTTTTGTCAAGGCGAGCCCACGGGACGATCCGCCCGTTGCGGCGGCTCCGGTTTGCTCCCAGACTGGCCGCGGAATCCGGGCTTGGGAGGTTCAGGAAACATGCCGCGTCTGCTGCTCGCCGCCGTGCTGGCTCTCTGCGCGCTCCCTGCCGCGGCGGAGGCCGCCTCCGCCGTGGACCGCATCCGGCAGAGCGGGGTGTTCAAGCTCGGCTACCGCACCGACGCCCGGCCTTACTCCTACCGCGACGGCAAGGGCCAGCCCGCGGGCTATGTCGTGGACCTGTGCCGGGAGGTCGCCACCGCGGTCGCAGCCGAGGCCAGGAGCCCGGTCCGGATCGAGTACGTGCCGGTGCCGGCGGGCGAGCGCTTCGAGGCGGTGCGGGAGGGCCGCATCGACGTCCTGTGCGACCCCACCTCGGTCACGCTGGCGCGCCGGGAGCTGGTCGACTTCTCGATCCCCACGTTTCTCGACGGGGCGAGCGTGCTGTCGCGGACCGGCCGGCCGGTGCAGCGCTTCGAGGATATGAAGGGGCGCCGGGTGGGCGTGCTGCGCGGCACCACCAGCGAGGAGGCCCTGCGCGGCGCCCTCTCCGACCTCGACATTCGGGCCGAGGTGATCACCGCGCCGAACCACCAGGCCGGCCTCGACATGCTCACTTCGGACAAGGTCGACGCCTATTTCGCCGACCGCGGGATCGTGGCCGCCCTGCTCTACGAAGGCCGGATGCCGGGCTTCCAGCTCAGCGGGCAATATTTCTCCTACGAGACCTATGCGCTCGCGCTGCCGCGCGACGACAGCGCCTTCCGCCTGCTGGTGGACCGCACGCTGGCGCGGCTCTACCGCACCGGCCGCATCGACGCCATCCTGACCAGGACCTTCGGCCGGACGCCGCAGAGCGACATGCTCAAGGCCATGATCCTGATCAACTCCCTGCCCGACCGATAGGCCCGCCCGCCCCGCCTCCCGCTCCCCGGCAAGGCCGCGATCGCGCCCCGGCGGACGCGCCCGCCGGGGGAATCCGGACCAAAAAGGGAGTGGCCTGCCCGGCCTCATGCGCTATGTAGCGCTATGGAACCGATCACCACCTCGGAGGAACTGGCGGCCGCCTGCGAGCGCCTTGCGCGCCACCCGTTCGTGACCGTCGACACCGAATTCCTCCGCGAAACCACCTACTATCCCCTGCTCTGCGTGGCCCAGATGGCGAGCCCCGAAGAGGTCGCGGTGGTGGACGCGCTCGCGCCCGGCATCGACCTGGCTCCGTTCTTCGCGCTGATGGCGAACGACAAGGTGATGAAGGTGTTCCACGCCGCCCGCCAGGACATCGAAATCTGCTGGCACCGCGCAGCCTGCATCCCGCATCCGCTGTTCGACACCCAGGTCGCGGCGATGGTGCTCGGCCACGGCGACTCGATCTCCTACGACCAGCTCGTGCAGCGCATCACCGGAGACACGCTCGACAAGTCCAACCGCTTCACCGACTGGAGCCGGCGGCCGCTCTCGCCCGCCCAGCTCGCCTATGCGGCCTCGGACGTCACCCACCTGCGCGACGTCTATCTCGCTCTGGTCGCCGACCTCGGCCGGCGCGGCCGCACTGACTGGATGACCGACGAGATGGAGATCCTGACCTCGCCGGACACCTACCGCGCCGATCCCGAGAACGCCTGGATGCGGCTCAAGACCCGCGTGCGCAAGCCCAAGGAGCTGGCGGTGCTGATCGAGATCGCGGCGTGGCGCGAGCGCGAAGCCCAGACCCGCGACGTGCCCCGCTCGCGCGTGCTCAAGGACGAGACCGTCGGCGACATCGCGGTGCAGGCTCCGACCACCGCCGAGCGGCTGGCCGGCCTGCGCTCGCTGCCCAAGGGATTCGAACGGTCGAAATGGGGCGAAGGCATCCTCGATGCCGTGCAGCGAGGGCTTTCGCGCGACCACAAGAGCCTGCCGCGGCTGGAACGGCCCAAGAGTGCGCCGAACGGCGCGGCGACGGTGGAACTGCTCAAGGTGCTGCTGCGCATGACCTCGGAGCGGCATGGCGTCGCCGCCAAGGTGATCGCCACGGTGGACGATCTCGACCGCATCGCGGCCGACGACGACGCGGACGTGGGCGCGCTGAAGGGCTGGCGTCGCGAGTTGTTCGGCGAGCGGGCGCTGGCGCTCAAGCACGGCCGGCTGGCGCTCGCCATCGAGCGCAGCCGCGTGGTGGCGGTCGAGCGGGACTGACGTCCGTCCGCGTCAGGTGAGGAGCGCCGCCTCGCGGCCGATCAGGCGGCCGAGATGCTTGAGCCGCGTGGCGAGCCGTTCGCCTGCCAGCGCTGCCGTGGAGCCCTCCATGCGCAGCACCAGACGGCCGCGCTCCACCTTCATCGGCGCGCGCGGCAGCACGCCTGGCTGCGACGCCGACACGAGATAGGCCACACGCAGCACCGCGCCGAGCACGCGGGCGCGGTCCAGCATCCGGGTGGACGCCAGCTCGCGGATGCGCGGCGACAGCTCCTCGTCGTGCAGCAGGCCCACGTGGCGGAAGAAGACCGCCAGCGCCAGATAGGCGCGGCCCGGATGGTCGATGCTGAGAAAACCCGCGTGCGCGATGATGTTGAGCGACTGCTCGCCGCGATAATCGGGATGCGCGCGCCAGCCGATGTCGGCCAGAAGGCAGGCCGCGTGACGCAGCCGCTTTTCATCGGCGGTCTCGTCGATCCCGGACGAGGCCATGAATCGGTCGGTCCAGCCGATCAGCTCCTCGCCGTGCTGCGGCGAGCGCGAGCGCAGGCGGTTGAGGTCGCGCGCCGCCGCCATCAGCGCGTCCTGCCGCGCCTCGGCCTTCCGGAGCTTCGAATAAAGCAGCCCCTCGCGCACGCCCAGCGCGGAGAACACGATCTCCTTCGGCCGGGCCTTGCGAATGACATGCTCCAGCACCAGCGCCGCATAGGGCAGCAACGGCCGGCGCGCGGCGGACACGACGTCGATCTGCAGCAGCGAGTCCGGGTTGACCCGCCGCACCAGGCGGCAGAACTCCAGCGCCTCGCGGGCGCGGATCACATAACCGTGCATCACATGCAGCGGGTAGCCGGTCTGCGCCATGTGCAGGCGCGCCAGCGAGCGCCACGTGCCGCCGACGGCGTAGAAGGCGCGGCCGCGGCCGGCCTTCAGGGAGATCGCGCCGAGCGCGTCCTCGACCAGCCTTTCGGCCTTCTTGACCGAGCGGCCGGAGCGGTCCTGCAGCGCGAGCCCGCCGAGCGGCATCGTCTTGCCGCTCTTGATGCGCGCGCCGTGCACGTCCACCAGTTCCAGCGATCCGCCGCCGAGGTCGCCCACGAATCCGCTCGGCCGGTGGAAGCCGGAGATCACGCCCTGCGCCGTCAGCTCCGCCTCGCGCTTGCCGGAGATCACGTCGATCCGGGTCCGGCAGATGCGCTGCGCCTCAGCGATGAACGCCTTGCCGTTGCGGGCGTCGCGGCAGGCCGCCGTGGCCAGCACCCAGAGCCGCTCGATCTTCATCGTGTCGCAAAGCGCGCGGAATCGCTTGAGCGCGGCGAGCGCGGTCTTCACCGCGTCCGGCGGCATCAGGCCGGTGCTCTGGACCTCGCGGCCGAGGCCCGCCAGGACCTTCTCGTTGAACAGCGGCGTGGGATTGCGCACCACGCCCTCGTAGACCACGAGGCGCACGGAGTTGGAGCCGATGTCGATGACGGCCACCGCCGGGCCGTGGTCGAGCCGGCCCTGCGCCGGGACCGCGGCCGCGCGGGCGCTCCTAGCTCCGCTCGTTGCGGCGCGTGAGGCTTCGCGGCGAGGAGTCTTTGAGCGATTTGCCACGCCCGGACAGGCTCGGGTTCGTCATGAAATACTTGTGGGCGTTGAACGGCTCCTCGCCCGGCGCGGCCTTGATACGCGCCGAGGTGCCGTCCGGCAAGAGCTTCCAGCTCTGCTCGTTGTCCTTGAAATTGGCGACCATGATCTGGCCCAGCACCTGCTCGTGCACCGTCGGATTGAGGATCGGGCACAGCGCCTCGACCCGGCGGTCGAGGTTGCGCGGCATCATGTCCGCGGACGAGATATAGACCGCGGCCCGGGCGTGCGGCAGGCCGTGGCCGGCGCCGAAGCAGTAGATGCGGCTGTGCTCCAGGAAGCGGCCGACGATCGACTTGACGCGGATGTTGTCGGACAGGCCCGGCACGCCGGGCCGCAGGCAGCAGATGCCGCGCACCACGAGGTCGATCTGCACGCCCGCGCGCGAGGCTTCGTAGAGCCGGTCGATGATGTCGGGATCGACGATCGAATTGTCCTTCATCCAGATCGCGGCCGGCTTGCCGGCCTTGGCGAACTCGATCTCTCGGGCGATGTGGTCGTCGATGCACTGACGCAGGTTGACCGGCGAGACCGCCATCTTCTCCAGCTCGGCCGGCTCCGCGTAACCGGTGATGAAGTTGAAGATGCGGCTGACGTCCTGGGCGATCACCGGGTCGGCGGTGAAGAACGACAGGTCGGTGTAGATGCGCGCCGTGACCGGATGGTAATTTCCGGTGCCGACGTGGACGTATGAGTTGAGCGCCCCGCCCTCGCGCCGCACCACCATCGACAGCTTGGCGTGGGTCTTCAGCTCGATGAAGCCGTAGACCACCTGCACGCC
This sequence comes from uncultured Rhodoplanes sp., assembly GCA_964653225.1. Classification (GTDB taxonomy): domain Bacteria; phylum Pseudomonadota; class Alphaproteobacteria; order Rhizobiales; family Xanthobacteraceae; genus Z2-YC6860. The sequence goes on from CAZZCV010000025.1 coordinate 5,364, forward strand.
GGCGCGCTCCAGGTCGCGCGCCCAGCGGATGTTGGCCTCCTCGTCGAAGCGAGCTTTCAGCTCCACCAGCGCGGTGACCGACTTGCCGGCCTCGGCCGCCTCCACGAGCTGCTTGACGATGGGAGACTCGGACGAGGTGCGATAGAGCGTCTGCTTGATCGCCACCACGTCGGGATCGCGCGCCGCCTGCTGGAGGAACTGGACCACCACGTCGAAGGATTCATAAGGATGGTGGACGATCAGGTCCTTCTGGCGGATCGCGGCGAAGCAGTCGCCGCCCAGCTCCCGGATGCGCTCGGGGAAGCGCGGATTGTAGGGCACGAACTTGAGGTCCGGCCGGTCGAAGCCCACGAGCAGCGACAGCTCGTTGAGGGCCAGCACGCCGTCGACCTGGAACACCTCGTCGTCGGCCACGCCCAGCGCGCGCTGCACGAAGAGCTTGAGATCGGACGGCGTGGCCGCGCCGATCTCAAGCCGGATCACCGAGCCGCGGCGGCGGCGCTTGAGCACGGTCTCGAACGAGCGCACCAGGTCCTCGGCCTCCTCCTCGACCTCGATCTCGGAATCGCGCAGCACGCGGAACGCGCCGTGGCCCTTGATCGCATAGCCGGGGAACAACTGGCCGGTGAACAGCCCGATCGCCTGCTCGAGCGCGATCGCGCGCGTGGCCGGACTGTCGATCGCCGGCGGCAGGGTGATGAACCGCTCGATCTTGTTGGGCACGCGGATCAGCGCGTCCATCGACTTGCCGTCCGCGATCCGCTGCAGGTTGAGCGCGATGGTGAAGCCGAGATTGGGAATGAACGGAAACGGATGCGCGGGGTCGATCGAAAGCGGCGTCAGCACCGGGAAGATGTGGCGCAGGAAATGCTCCTCCAGCCAGATCCGGTCGAGGCTGGTGACGTCGGCGCCCTCGACCAGCACGATGCCGCTCGCCGCAAGCTCGGCGCGCAGGCGGCGCCACTGCTGCTGCTGGTCGCTCTGCAGCGCCGAGACCATTTCGGTGATGCGGGCGAGTTGCTCGGTCGGTGACAGGCCGTCGGGGCTGCGCGTGCTGATGCCCGCGCGGACCTGACCCTTGAGGCCGGCCACCCGGACCATGAAGAACTCGTCGAGGTTGTTGGCCGAGATCGACAGGAAGCGGAGCCGCTCCAGGAGCGGATGCCCCTCGTTGGCGGATTCTTCGAGGACCCGCCGGTTGAACTGCAGCCAGGACAACTCACGGTTGATGAAGCGCTCCGGACTCGTCGTCAGATCGGCCGCGGGCAAGGACTCGCGGGCGGGCGCCGACGACGCCGCAGCGTCTGCATTTTCTGCTGTAAGAACAATATCTTGATTGCGATTCATGCGAACACGGGCGGTGTCTCGTACGAAACCTAATGGCGCTTCGTGACGGCCCGATGACCATGACGCGCCCTCCTTGAAAGAACGTCAAGGTTCGCGAAAAAGCTCCGCCGCGAGCGCCCGCGTAACCGGGCGCTGTTGCCGCAGGGCCTCGCGGTCGAGGCGCTCGACCGCCGACCGGGCGGCGGCGAACGAGCGCTCGATCCGGGCGGCCAGATAGGCGACCAGGCTCTCGTCCACCGCGAGCTGGCGGTCGGCGAACAGCTTCACGATCACCGCCCGCAACAGCGCGTCCCCCGGCGCCTCCAGCATTACCACCGGCAGAGCGCGCAGCCGCGAGGCGAGATCGGCGACCCCCAGCGTCCAGCCCGCAGGCGCGGTGCGCGCGGTCGCCAGCACGAACACCCCCTCCTCGCGCGCCAGATTGAGCAGATGGAACATCGCGCGTTCGTCGAACTGGCCCGGCGTCAGGTCCTCCACCACCAGCGCGCCGGTGGCGAGCGCCGCCGGAAGCTCGGGCCCCGACAGCGCCCGTCCGGCGACGAAGCGCGCGCCCGACATCTCGGCCCAGATCGCTGCGAGGTGGCTCTTGCCCGAGCCTTCGGGGCCTACCAGCAGCATCGTGCGTGCCGGCCAGTCCGGCCAGCGCTCGACCAGCGACAGAGCCGCGGCGTTCGAGGGGCCGGCGAGGAAATCCTCGCGCGCCAGACTCTCGGAATGGCCGAGCGCCAGCGCAAGCTGGCGGGGACGCGGGCGTGGCGTGAGGGCTGCGTCCGGCATGGATCAGCGCAACCCCTCGCCCGTGTAGAGCGGGCTTTCGCGGTAGCGGGCGAAGGCGAAGCGAGCCAGCACGCCGATCGCTGCCGCGATCGGCACCGCCAGCAGCAGACCGACGAAGCCGAACAGGTAGCCGAAGGCGAACAGCGCGAACATCAGCCAGAGCGGATGCAGGCCCGCGCTGTCGCCCACCATCTTGGGCACCAGGATGTTGCCCTCGACGAACTGGCCGGCGGCGAAGATGCCGAGCACGACCGCGATCCAGATCCAGTCCGGCCAGAACTGCGCAACCGCAACGCCCCCCGACAGCACCAGCCCGGTGATCGAGCCGACGTAGGGGATGAATCCGATCAGTCCGGAGACCAGCCCGATCAGGAGCCCGAAATTGAGCCCCACGGCGGTCAGGGCTGCGGCGTAGAACACGCCGAGAATGATGCAGACGAGCGTCTGACCGCGCACGAATCCGGCCACCGCGCGGTCCATCTCGCGGGCCAGCTGCCGCACGGTCTCGCGCTGCCTCACCGGGATCCAGCCGTCCACGGTCGCGACCAGCCGGTTCCAGTCCAGCAGGAAATAGAACGCCACCACCGGCAGGATCACCAGCAGCGAAAAAATCGACAGGATCGCCTGGCCGCCGGTCCACAGCGAGGGCAGGAACGCGGTCGCCCAGCCCGCCCCCTGCTTGACGAGATCGCGCGCCGAGGTGTCGGCGCCCGACAGGTTCTCCCCGACGAAGCGGCTCAGCCACGGCCGCGCCGGATCGGTCACGAAATCCTGGAGCCGGCGCATGTAGCCCGGAACGTTCTCGACGAAACCTGCAAGCTGCGCCCCGATCACCGGCACGATCACCAGGACCAGCGCCACGAACACCAGCACCACCGAGCAAACCAGAAGGACCGACGACACCGCCCGGTTGAGGCCGGCCCGCTCCAGCCGGTTGGCGAGCGGATTGAGCAGATAGGCCAGCGCCATGCCGCCCACGAACGGCAACAGGATGTTTCCGAGCAGCCATAGCGCCGCGACCAGCAGGGCCGCGGCCGCGACCCAGAACATGACCTGCCGCTCGATACTCATCGGAACGATCCGCACCGGAGGGGAACGCGCAGCGAAATGTCAGGCTTCTTCGGCATTCATGTGGCGCACCCACTCGGCGACATAGAAGGCGACCGACAGCAAGGTCAAGGCCGCCACCAGCCACATCACCAGTGTCAACAGGGCGCTGGCGTCGATGCCGAGGCCGAGCGTCGCCAGCACCAGGCACGCGAAGACGATCTGCGCGGCCGTGTTGGCCTTGGACACCACATGCGGCTTGATCTTGACCGGCTTGCCGATCAGCCACGACAGCATGATCGCACCCACGATCATGATGTCGCGGGACACCACCAGGATCACGATCCAGAGCGGGATCACGCCAGTCGAGCCGAGCGTCACATAGATCGAGACGATCAGGACCTTGTCCGCGAGCGGGTCGAGATAGGCCCCAAGCTCCGTCTTCATCCCGAAGCGCTTGGCCAGGAACCCGTCCACCGCGTCGCTGACCGCGGCCATCATGAACAGCAGGAAGGCAATGCCCATCTGGCCCGCGGCGATCGCCCAGACCACGACCGGCACCAGCAGAATGCGTGCCAGTGTAATAAGATTTGGAATGCTCAACGTCGGCCCCGGCTTGCCGCCCCCGCGCCGGTCGCGTTTTCCGGTCGGCGCGTTCGCGAAGTCTGTGGAGTATATCGGGCTTCAAGCCATTGCACACGCTTCGATTTCAACGTAGGCACGGGGCATGACAAACCGGGGCCTCACCTATGCGGATTCCGGCGTCGATATCGACGCGGGCAACCGCCTGGTCGACCTGATCAAGCCGCTGGTGAAGGCCACGGCGCGCGCCGGCGCGGACGCCGAGATCGGCGGCTTCGGCGGCCTGTTCGACCTCAAGCGCGCGGGCTTCACCGATCCCGTTCTGGTTGCGGCCACCGACGGCGTCGGCACCAAGGTCAAGATCGCCATCGAGACCGGCCGCCACGACACGATCGGCATCGATCTCGTGGCCATGTCGGTGAACGATCTCGTGGTGCAGGGCGCGGAGCCGCTGTTCTTCCTCGACTACTTCGCCTGCGGCAAGCTCGACCCGCAGGCCGGCGCGGCCATCGTGTCGGGCGTGGCCGAGGGCTGCCGGCAGGCCGGCTGCGCGCTGATCGGCGGCGAGACAGCCGAGATGCCGGGTCTCTATGCGGCGGGGGACTACGACCTCGCAGGCTTCGCGGTCGGGGCTGCGGAGCGCGGCGCCATCCTGCCGGCGAAGGACATCGGCGCAGGCGACGTGCTGCTCGGCATCGCCTCCTCCGGCGTGCACTCCAACGGCTTCTCGCTGGTGCGCAAGGTCGTCGAGAAAAGCGGACTGCCCTGGAGCGCGCCTGCCCCCTTCGACGGCGCACGGACCCTGGGCGAGGCCGCGCTGACGCCGACCCGTATCTACGTGAAGTCGTGCCTCGCCGCGATCCGCGAGACGGGCGCCGTGAAGGCGCTGGCGCACATCACCGGCGGCGGCTTCCCCGACAACATTCCGCGCGTGCTGCCCGACGGCCTGGGCGCCGCGATCGACCTCGCGCAGGTTCCGGTGCTGCCGATCTTCCGCTGGCTCGCCGGCGTGGGCGGTATCGCGGAGGCGGAGATGCTGCGCACCTTCAACTGCGGCATCGGCATGATCGCCGTGGTCGATCCCGCGCGGGCCGACGCGGTGGCAACCGTGCTGCGCCGCGAGGGCGAGGCCGTGGTGCGGCTCGGCGAACTCGTGCCCGCCGCCGCGGACGGAGCGCGCGTGGCCTACGCCGGCCGCCTTGCCGTCTGACCGAAGAGCGCCGCCGGGAAACCCTCCATGCCCCGCAAGCGCGTCGCAATCCTGATCTCCGGCCGCGGCTCCAACATGGTCGCGCTGATCGAGGCTGCGAAGGCGGAGGACTATCCGGCCGAGATCGCGCTGGTCCTGTCCAACGATCCCGCGGCCGCAGGCCTTGCGCGCGCCGCAGCCGAGGGCATCGCCACCGCAGTCGTAGACCATCGCGCCTTCGGAAAAGACCGCGAGGCGTTCGAGCGCGCGATGCAGGCCGAGCTTGCCGCGCACCGGATCGAGCTTCTGTGCCTCGCCGGCTTCATGCGCCTGCTGACGCCGTGGTTCGTGCGATCCTGGGAGGGCCGGATGCTCAACATCCACCCGGCCCTGCTGCCCGCGTTCAAGGGTCTCGACACCCACGCCCGCGCGCTTGCGGCCCGCGCCGACGCGCACGGCGCGACCGTGCATTTCGTGGTGCCGGAGATGGACGCGGGCCCGATCGTGGCGCAGGCGGCGGTGCCGGTTCTGCCCGGCGACACCGAGGCGGAGCTGGCGCGGCGCGTGCTCGCGATCGAGCACGAAATCTATCCGCAGGCGCTGCGTCTCGTGGCCGAGGGCCGCGTCAGCATCGACGGCGAACGCTGCCTGATCGACGGCCGGCCCGCGCCCCTGGCCGCGCAGACAAAATAAAACCCCCGGCTTTCGACCGAGGGTCGCGGGAACGTCCCGCGAAGCGTGAAGGCGTCAGCTCATCTTGAGATTTTCGGCGGACGCCTTGCCGTTGCGGCCGGTCACGAGTTCGAACTCGACGGCCTGGCCTTCATTGAGCGTGCTCAGGCCCGCGCGCTCGACCGCCGAGATGTGCACGAACACATCCTTGCCGCCGCCGTCCGCCGGCTGGATGAAGCCGTAGCCCTTGGTCGGGTTGAACCACTTGACGGTGCCCTTCTGCATCGTCGGTCTCCTGGTCTCGCATTGCATTAAAATTCGACGCCGCAACGGCTCGCCGCACGCCGCGCCACATCCGGCTTTTGGTGGGGGATCCGAAACGAGCGCGCCCGCAAAGACGCTCAGCGGCCGGAACGGCCAAAATCCAGTTGCGATTTGCGGCTATAGCAAAAATACGGCTGAAGGAAGGCTTTGGCTTTGCGGCATCGTCGTGCCGCCGGGCCATGCCCGATCCACGGGCGCGGGAACCGCCGCCATAGACCTTGCGCTCGCGTGAAGCCAGCCAACGAAAAAGCCCCGCGCGACGGCGGGGCTTTCCGTTGAACAACCGGCAGGATCAGCCGACGATCTCGTTGCCGGAGAAGAACTGCGCGATCTCGTTCGCCGCCGTGTCGGGGGCGTCGGAGCCGTGCACGGAGTTCTCGCCGATCGACTTCGCATGCACCTTGCGGATCGTGCCCGCCGCGGCCTTGGCCGGATCGGTCGCGCCCATGACCTCGCGATACCTGGCGATCGCGTTCTCGCCTTCGAGCACCTGCACCACCACCGGGCCCGAGGTCATGAACGACACCAGTTCGCCGAAGAACGGCCGCTCGCGGTGCACGCCGTAGAACGTCTCAGCCTGCTCCTTGGTGATGCGCACGCGCTTCTGCGCCACGATGCGCAGGCCCGCCTGCTCGATCAGGGCGTTGATCGCGCCGGTCAGGTTGCGCTCCGTCGCATCGGGCTTGAGGATCGAAAAGGTCCGCTCGACCGCCATCGTCGTCTTCCTTCGGGTGGGATGTTCGGGGATTTCGCGTTCGCCGGGCTTATAGCGGCAGGCCCGCGCAGCGGCAAGGTTTGCGGCTCCCCTTTCGCCGCCTCCTGAACAATCGTTGTTTTTCCCGAGGATGAACCTCGCCTCCGGCGCGGGCGACAGACCAGGCAAGGGACAGGCATCGCAGCCCTCAGGAGATCATCATGTTCCGCAAGCTCGCCATCGCCCTCGCCGCCACCGCAACGCTCGGCACGGCCTCGCTCGCCGTCAACAGCACCGAAGCCCAGGCGTTTCCGAAGAAGCACTGGGGCGGCAAGCACTGGCACGGGAAGCACTGGCATGGCGGCCACTACGGCTACGGCTATGGCTTCCACCGGCCGCACGTCGTCCACTACGCCTATGGTTACGGCTGCCATCGCAAGCGCGTGGTGCCGACGCCGTGGGGTCCTCGGGTGCGCGTGGTCAACGTCTGCATCTGAACGCGGTCGCCTTTCCGCACAACCGAAGCCCCGGCCCGGCGGGCCGGGGCTTTTCTGCGCATGATCGTGTCCGAAAACCGGTTCCCACTTTTCGGGATCATGCATTACACGAAGGCCATCAGCCGCGCCGGCGCCCCGGTTGCGTTCTTGACCTTGGCCACACCGACGATCAGCGTCGCGCCGCTGGCCGGCACCCTGTCGAGACTGGCGACGTTCTCCAGGCCCCAGCGGCCGGAGCCGAGCCAGGTCTTGTGCACGCGGAAGTCCTTCGACGGCCCGTGATCGAGCGACAGCGTATCGACCGCGAGTCCCCACACCTTGCGATCCGAGATCAGCCAGGCCGCCGCCTCCGGCGAGAAGCCGGGAAAGTGAAACACGCCGTCGGCGTTGCCCGAATATTTCGCAGCATCGCCGACATGCTGCCCCCAGCCCGACAGCATCGCCACGCAGCAGCCGTCCGGCAGCCGGCGGTGTTTCTTTTCCCAGTCGAGCAGGTCCTGCCGCGAGAGCTGGTAGTCGGCGTTCTGCGCGGCGCGACTGCGTACGTCCACCACCGCGAGCGGCACCACCAGCGTCTCGGCGGCGATCCGGTCCACCGTCGCACCGTCCGCGGAGAAATGGATCGGCGCGTCGAGATGGGTGCCGGCATGCTCGATGATGCGCCACCAGTTCAGATTGAAGCCGTCGCGCTTGATGTCGAACTGCTGCTGCATCTCGATGCCGGGCCCGCCGAAGAAGCTCGGGAACTCGGGCGACATCGTGTGCGTGAGATCGATCACCGCCCTGAAGCGGCGCGGCGCCTGGGCCGCCGCGGGATCCGGCAGCGCCGGGGTCGCAGCCAATCCGGCGCCGGCCGCAGCCGCCCCCCGGAACAGGCCGCGGCGCGTCAACGCCTGCCTGACCTTCTCCTGACATCCGGGCACGCACATGACCGACCTCCACGAACTGCATTCCCAAATCGCGGCCGCCAGCATCGCGCCGGATGGACGCCCCGCGCAACCGACCCGCGGTGGATAAGGGTTGCACGCCGCGCCCGGCTCGGCCAGAAAGCCGGCCCATGCTCACGATCGACAACCTCTCCGTTCGGATCGCCGGACGGCTGCTGATCGACGGCGCGACCGCGCGCGCGCCCGAGGGCTCGCGCATCGGTCTCGTCGGCCGCAACGGCAGCGGCAAGTCCACGCTGTTCAACGTCATCACCGGCCAGGTCGCCGCCGAGCAGGGCGAGGTCGCGATTCCGCCGCGATGGCGCGTGGGCCGGCTGGCCCAGGAGGCTCCGAACGGACCGGAAAGCCTGCTCGACGTGGTGCTGGCCGCGGACACCGAGCGCGCCCGCCTGCTCGCCGACGCGGAGACCGAGACCGATCCGAACCGGATCGCCGAGATCGTCACGCGCCTGTCCGACATGGGCGCCTATGCCGCGCCCGCGCGTGCGGCCGCGATCCTCTCCGGCCTCGGCTTCTCCGACGAGGATCAGCGGCGGCCCTGCTCGGAGTTCTCCGGCGGGTGGCGGATGCGGGTCGCGCTCGCGGCCGTGCTGTTCGCCGAACCCGACCTGCTGCTGCTCGACGAGCCGACCAATTATCTCGATCTCGAGGGCACGCTCTGGCTGCAGGACCATCTCGCGAAATATCCGCGCACCATGATCGTGATCAGCCACGACCGCGACCTGCTCGACACCTCGGTCAACTTCATCCTGTCGCTGGAGAACCAGAAGCTCACGCTCTACCGCGGCGGCTATTCGGATTTCGAGCGGCTGCGCAGCGAGCGGCTGATGCTCGACCAGAAGATGGTCAAGAAGCAGGAGGCGCAGCGCAAGCATCTGCAGGCCTTCATCGACCGATTCAAGGCCAAGGCGACGAAGGCGCGGCAGGCGCAGTCTCGCGTCAAGATGCTGGAGAAGCTGGGTCCGGTCACGGCCATCGTCACCAGCGACGTCACGCCGATCCGCATTCCGGAGCCCGACCGGCTGCTGTCGCCGCCGATCATCGCGCTCGACGACGTGACCGTGGGCTACGAGCCGGACCGGCCGATTCTGGAAGGCCTGTCGCTGCGCATCGACAACGACGACCGCATCGCGCTGCTCGGCTCCAACGGCAACGGCAAGTCCACGCTGGTCAAGCTGATCGCGGACCGGCTTGCCCCGTTCGAGGGCAAGGTCACGCGCGCCTCCAGGCTCAGGATCGCCTATTTCGCCCAGCACCAGCTCGACGAACTCGATCCGCGGGAAAGCGTCTACGAGCACGTCCGCAAGCTGACGCCGGACGCGGGCGAAGCGAAAATCCGCGCGGTCGCGGGCTCGCTCGGCTTTTCCGGCCAGACCGCGGACACCCCGGTCGCAAGCCTCTCCGGCGGAGAGAAGGCGCGGCTGATGCTGGGTCTCGCCACCTGGGGCGGCCCTCACCTCCTGATCCTCGACGAGCCCACCAACCACCTCGACATCGACAGCCGCGCGGCGCTGATCGAGGCGATCAACGATTATTCCGGCGCGACCATCCTGGTGTCGCACGACCGCCACCTGCTCGACGCCTGCGCGGACCGCCTGTGGCTGGTGGCCGACGGCACCGTCGCGCCGTTCGACGGCGACCTCGACGACTACCGCCGCCGCGTGCTCTCCGACCGCAACGAGGACGGTGAGGAGCGCGCCAGGAAGCGCAACGCCAAGCCGCCGCGCAAGGCCGAGCGGACCAGGCCCGCGGACCTCAAGCCGCTGCGCCAGCGCATGGAGAGGGCCGAGGCGGACATGGCGCGGTTTTCGAAGGAGATCGAACGGATCGACGCCCAGCTCGGCGACGGCACGCTGTTCGTCAGCGATCCCGCGCGGGCCGCGACGCTCGGCCGCGCGCGCAGCGACAGCACGGCGGCGCTCGCCCGTGCGGAGGAAGAATGGCTGTCCGCGGGGGCTGCCCTCCAGGCCGCCGCGGAATAGCGTTCAGGTGGCGGTCAGCTCGCCGTGCGCTTCGGCGCGGGCCGCTGCGGCCGCGCGGGACGCGCCGGCGCCGGCGGCTCGGGCGCGCGCTCGATCACGGTGAGACGGCCGGCGGTGAACTGGTAGACGCCCGGACGCGCGCCCCGGACATAGGTGAGCGTGGCGGTGCGCTCGTTGCGCTCGTTCTGCCCGATATCGACCCGCTCCGGCGGACCGATCCGGTGCACCACGTCGCACTCGGTCATTTCAAGCGCGACCCCGCCCGCGATCAGCGGCGCGCCGGCGGGCGGTATGGCCTGCGGATCGCCCGCGGTCTGCTCCGGCGCAGGCGCGGACGGAGCCGCCGCGCAGGCTCCCGAGCCATCCACCAGATCCGCGGCGGTCACGGTCCGGGTCATGGGTTCGCGCAGGACGGCCGTGGAGCGCGGCTTGAACACCGACGTATCGAACCCCCGATACCCGTCGAATTCCGGCATCGAGCAGGCGCCGAGCGCCATGGCCAGAATCGCGGCCATCGCGGCTGGCCGCATCGTTCCCGCCGGTCCCGCTCCTGAAAGCCGCATCCCTGAAAGTCGCATCGCGCCGTCCCGGTCCCCTCGCCCCGCGCGAGCCTTATACGCGACTTTGCGTCATCATCGCGGCACAGGCAACGCGCGGCTCGTCGCGTCGTTAACCCGTCCGGCCGCGTTTTTCAAACCGCCGCGCCGAGGGCCGCCGCACGCTCACGCCTTCTTCACCCAGCGGCCCTGCTCGTCCGGCTGCCAGTAGGTGGCGGCAAAGCCCTGCGCTTTCGCCTCGCCCCAGCGCGCGCGCGCGGCCGCCACCGCGTCCTCGTCGTCCCCGTCAAACATCAGCACGATGCGCTCGTAGGCGGCGGCGTCCGCCGGCATCGGCGCGCCGTCAACCAGGAAGCGGACGCTGGCCCCGTTCGGATTGTCATCGGAGACGGTCAGCAGCACCGGCTGCGCGGAGGGCTCCGCCTCGCGCGCGGTGCCGTGCGGCAGGAAGCTGTCGTCGCTGTAGGTCCAAAGATGCGCGTCGAGCGCGTCCATGCGCTCCTCGGACGAGGCCTGCACGACCACGCGCCAGCCGCGCTCCAGCGACTTCTCCAGAAGCTGCGGCAGCACGCGCTCGAGCGGCTGACGTTGCAGATGGTAGAAGAGGACCTCGGTCATCTCAGCGTTCGTAGTGCTCCGCCACCAGTTTCTCCAGCAGCCGCACGCCCCAGCCGGAGCCCCAGCTCTTGTTGATGTCGGTCTGCGGCGAAGACATCGCGGTGCCCGCGATGTCGAGATGCGCCCACGGCGTCTTGCCAACGAAGCGCTGCAGCAATTGCGCCGCCGTGATCGAGCCGCCGTAGCGGCCGCCGGTGTTCTTCATGTCGGCGAACTTGGAATCGATCATCTTGTCGTATTCGGGGCCGAGCGGCATCCGCCAGACCCGCTCGCCGGTCGCCTGCCCAGCCTGCGCGAGGCGTTCCGAAAGCCTGTCGTCGTTGGAGAACAGGCCCGCGTATTCCGTGCCGAGCGCCACCAGGATCGCCCCCGTGAGCGTGGCGAGGTTGACCATGAACTGCGGCTCGTAGCGGGTGTTGACCAGATGCAGCACGTCGGCCAGCACCAGACGGCCCTCGGCGTCGGTGTTGATGATCTCGATGGTCTGGCCGTTCATCGTGGTGACGATGTCGCCGGGCCGCTGGGCGTTGCCGTCCGGCATGTTCTCGACCAGGCCGATCGCGCCGATCGCATTCACCCTGGCCTTGCGCGCGGCCAGCGCATGCATCAGCCCGACCACGCAGGCCGCCCCCGCCATGTCACCCTTCATGTCCTCCATGCCGGCGGCGGGCTTGATCGAGATGCCGCCGGTGTCGAAGCACACGCCCTTGCCGACGAAGGCCACCGGCTTGTCGCCCTTGCGGCCGCCGTTCCAGCGCATGATCACCGTGCGGCTATCCTTGCGCGAGCCCTGCCCCACGCCGAGCAGCGCGTTCATGCCAAGCTTCTTCATCGCCGGCACGTCGAGAACCTCGACGGTGACGCCGAGTTTCTTCAACGCCTGCGCGCGACGCGCGAACTCCTCGGGGAACAGCACGTTCGGCGGCTCGTTGACGAGATCGCGCGCCACGATCACGCCGTCGGCGAGGCCGTCGCGCGGTGCGAACGCCTTCTGCGCGGCCGCGACATTGGCCACCGCAATCGTCACCGCGGTCTTGGCAGGCGCGTCTTCACCCTCCTTCTTCTTGGTCTTGTAGCGATCGAACGTATAGTCGCGCAGCCGCATGCCGAGCGCGAGATCCGCGGTCTGCTCCGGCTTCAGCGCGCCCGAGGCGAACTCGGCGAAGACCGTGGCGCTTGCGGCCCGCGAGGAAATCCGGCCGCGCACCGATCCGCCGAGTTTCACCAGATCCTGCGGCTTCAGCGTCGAGCCCTTGCCGACACCCACCACGATCAGCCGGCTCGCCCGCAGGCCGGCCGGCGCCACGAGGTCGAGCGCGCTGCCGCTCTTGCCACTGAACTTCTCAGAGGCCGCCGCCCGGCTCACGAGGTCGCCGGCCCCCGCCAGCGCCCGGCGCGCCGCCGCGCCGAACTTCAGCCCCTCCTCGCAAAACAAAACCAGAACACCCCGGGGCGACGCGGAGAACGGCGCGAAGGCGGGCTTTCGAACGTCTGCCATGAATGGGCATCCTCGTGCTGGAAAACGGCGTTTCGCCGTTATGGCGCGCAATGCCGAGTCCTGCAAAGCCCGGCCGCGAACGGACCGGCCGCGCCGCATCGGCAAGACCTGGTTAACCACGATAAAAAAACATCGCCGGGCGCCCGGCGCCGCGACGCTAGGCGCTTGTTAGCGTTAAGATTTCCCTGTGCACGATGAGTCGCCCTGCCTTGGCGAAGCCACTTTGTCCAAGGATCAAGGCGTGGTGGACTCCGGAAACGGGATCCGGGGTGAGTGAGTGTGCGCTCGCGGGGGCGTGCGCGGCCGGCAAGCCGGCTAAAGTTCGGGGACGTCACGGACGGCATGGGGTCGATCGGCGGGTACATCTTCCGCAGCACCTTCGGGGCGTTCCTCGTGGTGCTGATCAGCCTGACGTCGCTCATCTGGGTGACGCAGGCGCTGCGCGATCTCGACATCGTCACGAGCCAGGGCCAGACCATCCTGGTCTTCGTCGGCATCACCGGCCTGATCATTCCCCTCCTCGTTCTCGTGATCGCGCCGATCGCGCTCGTCATCGCGGTCGCGCATTCGCTGAACAGGCTCGGCAACGATTCCGAGCTGATCGTGATGAACGCCGCCGGCATGGAGCCGTGGCGGCTGGCGCGGCCGTTTCTGGTGGTCGCCGCCATCGTCTCGGTGCTGGTCGGCGTCATCAGCGTGTATCTCGCGCCCGAGGGCCTGCGCATGCTGCGGCGCTGGATCACCGAGGTGCGCACCGACCTGGTGGCGAACATCGTGCAGCCCGGCCGCTTCATCACCATCGAAAACGGCCTGACCTTCCACATCCGCGAGCGCAAGCCGAACGGCCTGCTCGCCGGCATCGTGGTGGACGACCGGCGCCGGGCGCCGGAGCGAACCACCATCATCGCCGAGCAGGGCGAAATCCTGAAGAACGACCGCGGCAGCTTCCTCGTTCTCGAAAACGGCAGCATCCAGCGCCAGGATGCCAAGCAGCGCGATCCCAGCGTGGTGATATTTGACAAATACGCCTTCGACCTGTCGCAGTTCGGCGGCGCGCCCACGACCTTCGATTATTCGGTGCGCGAGCGCTTCCTGTGGGAGCTGTTCTCGCCCTCCCCGGACGATCCGGTCTACAAGGCGCAGCCGGGCCATTTCCGCGCCGAACTGCACGACCGGCTGCTGGCGCCGCTGTATCCGCTGGCCTTTACCCTGATCGCCTTCGCCTTCCTCGGCGCGCCGCGCACGACGCGGCAGAGCCGCGGCTGGTCGGTCATGGCGGTGATCGGCTGCGTGGCCGGCCTGCGTCTCACGGGCTTCGTCAGCACCGTGTTTGGCGTGCAGGCCCCGCCGGTCCTCGCCCTGCAATACATCGCGATGCTGGGGACCTTCATCCTGTGCGGCATCGCGATTTCGCGCGGCCTCATCATCGAGCCGCCGGCCGTGCTGATCCGGCTCGGCGACGCCGTCACCGAGTTCGTCCAGAAGCGCACCGCCCAGCTTGCGGGGTCGCGGCCATGACGCTGTTCGGCGGCACGCTCGGGCGCTACTTCGGCATGCAGTTCCTGACCGCCGTGCTGGCGGTGTTCGCCGGCGTGTTCACCCTGATCGCGCTGATCGACTACATCGAGCTGATGCGCCGCAACTCCGAGGTGCCGAACCTGTCGGCGCTGCTGGCGATCCAGACCTCGATTTACCGCGTGCCGCAGGTGACCGAACGGATCCTGCCGTTCGCGGTGCTGATCGGGGCGATGTCCTGCTATCTGGGCCTGTCGCGGCGGCTGGAGCTGGTGATCGCGCGCGCGGCGGGGATGTCCGCCTGGCAGTTCATCGCGCCGGCCGTGGTGGTGGCGCTGCTGATCGGCGCCTTCAGCACCGCGGTCTACAATCCCCTCGCCGCCTATCTGAACGAGCAGTCCAAGCGCCTGGAGGCGGAAATGACCGGCGGCCGGCCGACCGGCCCGCAGGCGGTCAGCGGCGGCTTCTGGGTGCGCCAGCGCAGTGCCGACGGCCAGTCGATCATCAACGCCACGGCCAGTCAGGAACAGGGAGTGCGGATCGGCAACGTCACTGCCTTCACCTTTGACGCCAACGGCAAGTTCCTGGAGCGGATCGAGGCGCGGACCGGCGTGCTCGAACCGGGCCACTGGCGGCTCGAGGACGTCCGCATCCATCCGGTGGGGACCCCGCCGGTGGCGCGCGAATCGCACCTCCTGAGCACGAATCTGACCCCCGAGCAGGTCCGCGAGACCTTCTCGACGCCGGAAACCGTCCCGTTCTGGGAATTGCCCCAATACATCCGGCTGGCGGAAAATGCCGGCCTGGCGGCCGCCGGATACCGCCTTCAATACCAGAAATTGCTGTCCAGGCCCTTCATGCTCGCCTCGATGGTGCTTCTGGCCGCCGCCTTCAGCCTGCGGTTCTTCCGCTTCGGCGGGGTCCAGAAGATGGTTCTCGGTGGCGTGGCCACTGGGTTTCTGCTTTATGTCATGTCCAAGGTGACGGACGATCTAAGCAAGGCTGAGCTGCTTCACCCGGTGACGGCGGCATGGCTTCCTGTGCTCGTGGGCGGGATGACGGGATTTATTGCGCTTCTCTATCAGGAGGATGGCTGATGGCAGTCGCTGCCAGCCAGCGCCTCTCCGTGCGCCGGCGCCCCTTCCTGAACACGACGATTGCGTCCGTGGCGCTCGCGCTGGTCGCCGGCTCTCTCGCCGGCGCGCCCGCGGCTGCGCAACAGAGCCTGTTCCAGTTTCCGGAGCGGCCCCGTCCCGCCCCGCCCAAGCCTGACCCCAGCCGGCAGGACCAGATGCTGCTGCAGGCGGGCGAGATCCAGTACGACTACACCAACAAGCGGGTCTCCGCGGTCGGCAGCGTCCAGATCTACCACCAGGGATCGACGATCGAGGCGGACCGCATCACCTACGACGAGGCCAACAAGCGGCTGATGGCGGTGGGCAACGTCCGGCTGACCGAGCCGGACGGCAAGGTCACCTACGGCGAGCAGATGAACCTGAGCGAGAATTTCCGCGACGGCTTCGTCGATTCGCTACGGCTGGAGACCCCCGACCAGACCCGCATGGCGGCGACCCGCGCGGACCGCTCCGGCGGCAACTTCACCGTCTTCCACTCCGGCGTCTACACCGCCTGCGAGCCCTGCAAGGAGGATCCGAGGAAACCGCCGCTCTGGCAGGTCTCCGCGGCGCGGATCATCCACGACGAAGGCGAGAAGATGGTCTATTTCGAGAACGCGCGTCTCGAATTCTTCGGCCGGCCCGTCGCCTACTTCCCTTACTTCTCCGCGCCCGACCCGACCGTGAAGCGCAAGACCGGCGTGCTGATGCCGGTCGCCTCCTACGGCAGCAAGTACGGGCTCGCCATCGAGGTGCCCTATTACTGGGCGCTGGCGCCCGACTACGACTTCACGTTCTCGCCGCGGGTGATGACCCGGCAGGGCGCGCTGCTGCAGGGCGAGTACCGCCAGCGCTTCGCCAACGGCTCGTTCACCCTGCGCGGCTCCGGCATCTACCAGCTCGACACCGGCGCGTTCCTGCGCAGCGACGGCAGCGCAACATCGGGATATCGCCACTGGCGCGGCAGCCTGGAAACTTCGGGACAGTTCGCGCTCAACAACAAGTGGGTCTGGGGCTTCGACGGCATGCTGCCGTCGGACCGGTCGTATTATTACGACTACGGGCTCAACATGTTCCGCAACTTCGATCCGTTCCGGACCGGCCTGACGGAGGGCGTCTCCCAGCTCTACATCGCCGGCCGCGGCGACCGCAGCTATTTCGACGCCCGCAGCATCCATTATTACGGCTTCTCCGAAGCGGACAACCAGCGCCAGCTTCCGGTCGTCCATCCGGTCATCGACTACAGCTACATCTTCGCGAACCCGGTGTTCGGCGGTCAGCTCGGCTACAACGTCAACCTGACGAGCCTCAGCCGGTCGCAGACGAGCTTCGATCCGATTTCCAACACGGCGCTGAACACCGGCGCCTGCGCCCCCACCACCGCCGACCCCACGGTCAAGATCCCGGCGAACTGCCTGATGCGCGGGGTGCCCGGCACCTACACCCGCCTTTCGGCGGAGACGCACTGGAAGCGCAGCTTCACCGATCCGTTCGGCCAGGTGTTCACCCCCTTCTTCAACATGCGCGGCGACGTGGCGACGTTCAACATCAAGACCGACACCGGCATCTCGAATTACATCGCCCCGGGCGAGCACACCGAAACCCGGCTGATGCCGACCGCCGGCGTCGAATACCGCTACCCCTTCGTCAACGTGCAGTCCTGGGGCACCCAGACGATCGAGCCGATCGCGCAGATCATCGTGCGGCCGAACGAGCAGCGCATCGGCAAGCTGCCGAACGAGGATGCACAAAGCCTGATTTTCGACGACGGCAACCTGTTCCGCGTCGACAAGTTCTCCGGCTACGACCGGATGGAGGGCGGCGGGCGCGCCAACGTCGGCGTGCAGTACACGACGCAGTTCAACCGCGGCGGTTTCGTCAGCGCCATGGTCGGCCAGTCCTACCACCTGTTCGGAACCAACTCGTTCGCCGAGCGCGACCTGACCAACACGGCTCTCGGCAGCGGCCTGGACAAGTCGCGCTCGGACTACGTCGCCCGGCTGTCCTACCAGCCCGACCGCACCTACACCTTCTCCACCCGCTACCGCTTCGACGAGCGGACCTTCGACCTGCGCCGCTTCGAGGTCGAAGCGCGAGCCAACTTCGACCGCTGGTCCGTCGCCGCCCTTTACGGCAGCTACGACGCCCAGCCGGAGCTCGGCTTCCTGACCCGGCGCGAGGGCATCCTCGGGCAGACCCAGATCAAGATCAACGAGAACTGGGTCGCCAACGCCAGCGCCCGTTTCGACATCGATGCGCGCAAGTTCGACCAGATGCATTTCGGCGTCGGCTACATCGACGATTGCATCATCATCGGACTGAACTACATCACCAATTATGCCTATAGCAGCAACGCCAAGATCGACCACCGGGTGATGCTGCAACTGAGTCTGCGGACGCTCGGCGGCACCTCGTTCACCCAGAACGTCGGCAGCATGGGCGGGCTGTAGGCATCCGGCGGAGCAACGGGACCGCAGCGCCGCTGCGGCCCGATCCGATGGCATGAGCGTGCGCAGCCCGTCTTCGGCGTCCGCTCTGGCAACAGCAGGGGGCCCAAACCGAGAATGGATTGTGCGATGCCGAGCCTGACCGCCCTTCTTACGACACCCCGCCGATGGTCGACGGTGGCCGCCCTTGCCGCCGTTCTGGCCGCCGTTTGCGGCGGCCCCGCCACCGCGCAGAGCGTCGCCGTCATGGTGAACGGTGAGCCGATCACCAGCTTCGACGTCGATCAGCGCATCCGGCTGACCCAGGTCTCGACGCAGCGCACGCCGGGACGCAAGGAGGTCATCGAGGAGTTGATCGACGAGCGGCTGAAGCACCAGCTTCTCAAGCGCTTCGCGATCCCCGACGTCGACAAGGACGTCGACAACACCTTCAACGGGATGGCGCGCCGCGCCGGCATGAATCCCAAAACGTTCGCCGAGCAGTTGGGCCGTGCCAACGTCGGAACGGCGACCCTGAAGGCGCGCATCAAGGCCGAAATCATCTGGTCGCAGGTGGTGCGCGGCCGCTATTCGAGCAGCTTCCAGTTCTCGGACAAGGATATCCGCACGCAGCTCGAAACCCGCAATCCGGACGTGAAGAACCTGACCGGCTTCGACTACACGCTGCGGCCGATCGTGTTCGTCGTGCCGCGCGGGGCGGACGGCGCGTTGCGCGAGGCCCGCCGCCGCGAAGCCGAGGCCTTGCGGAGCCGCTTTTCGAGTTGCGAGCAGGGTGTGAAGCTGGCCCGCTCGCTGCGCGAGGTGGCGGTGCGCGCGCCGATCGTGCGCAGTTCCGCGGACCTGTCTCCGCAACTGCGCGAAATCCTGGAGAGGACCGAACTCGGAAAACTCTCGGCGCCGGAGATGACGGCTCAGGGCGTCGAGGTCTATGCGCTCTGCGGCAAGAGGGCGTCCAGCCCAGACAACGCGCCTGGCCGCCGCGAGGTCCGCGAAGAGATGGCGTCGGCGCAATTCAAGCTGAAGTCCGACGCCTTTCTCAAAGAGCTGCGCAGCCAAGCCATGATCGAATACAGGTAGGCCTTTGGCGGACTCCCGACCCCTGGCGCTGACGATCGGCGAGCCGGCCGGAATCGGCCCCGATATCGCGCTGTCCGCCTGGCTCAGGCGGGCCGAGTTCAGCCTGCCCTTCTACGTGACCGGCAGCACCGCCTGCCTGGAGCAGCGGGCGCGGCTTCTGGGTCTCGACGTGCCGGTCGAACCGGCGCAGCCCGAGACGGCCGATGCGGTCTTCGGTCGTGCGCTGCCGGTCTGCGACATCGGCCTTCCTGCAACCGCGGAACCGGGACGGCCTGACGCCACCAGCGGGCCCGCCGCCATCGCCGCCATCGACCGCGCAGTCGCCGACGTGATCGCCGGCCGCGCTTCGGCCATCGTCACCAATCCGGTGTCCAAGGCGGTTCTGTACGAGGCCGGCTTCACCGAACCCGGCCACACCGAATATCTCGCCAGGCTCTCTTTCGAGGCCACCAACATTCCGGCCTGGCCGGTGATGATGCTGTGGTCGCCCGAAGTGGCCGTGGTTCCGGTCACGATCCACATGCCGTTCCGCATGGTCACGGAGCGGCTGACGCGCGACCTGATCTTCGAGACCGGACGGGTGGTCGCGCGCGACCTGACCGAGCGTTTCGGGATCGCCAAGCCGCGGCTCGCCGTGGCGGGGCTGAACCCGCACGCCGGCGAAGGCGGCGCGCTGGGCGAGGAGGACGCGGTGGTGGTCGCGCCGGCGGTGGAGCGGCTGCGCGCCGACGGCATCGACGCCCGCGGCCCGCTGTCGGCCGACACCATGTTCCACGCCGCCGCGCGCGCCACCTACGACGCGGCGCTGTGCATGTATCACGACCAGGCGCTGATTCCGATCAAGACGCTGGCCTTCGATCACGGCGTCAACGTCACGCTCGGCCTGCCGTTCGTGCGCACCTCGCCCGACCACGGCACGGCGTTCGACATCGCCGGCACCGGGACGGCCAATCCGTCCAGCCTGATCGCGGCGCTCAGGCTTGCGGCGCGGCTCGCGGCGGCCGACGCGCGTGTCCGGGTCCGGCAGGAGATGCCCGCCCCGGCCCTCACATGAGCGCGGACGGCCTGCCGCCCCTGCGCGAGGTGATCGAGCGCCACGGTCTCGCGGCCCGCAAGTCGCTCGGCCAGAACTTCCTGCTCGATCTCAATCTCACCGGCCGGATCGCGCGGGCGGCGGGCCCGCTCGCGGGCGTCACCGTGGTCGAGGTCGGCCCCGGCCCCGGCGGGCTGACCCGCGCCCTGCTGACCGAAGGCGCGCGCAAGGTGATCGCCGTCGAGCGCGACGACCGCGCAATGGCGGCGCTGGCCGAGATCGCGGACGCCCATCCCGGCCGGCTCGACGCCGTGCACGGCGACGCGCTCGCGTTCGATCCCCGTCCCCATCTCGACGGCGGGCCGGTGCGCGTGGTCGCCAACCTGCCCTACAACATCGCGACCGCGCTGCTGGTCGGCTGGCTCACCGCCGAGCCCTGGCCGCCCTGGTATGACCGGCTGGTGCTGATGTTCCAGCGCGAGGTCGCCGAGCGGATCGTGGCGGGACCGGGCTCCAAAACCTACGGCCGGCTGTCGGTGCTCGCGGGCTGGCGCGCGCAGGCGCGTATCCTGTTCGACGTGCATCCCTCCGCCTTCGTGCCGCCGCCCAAGGTTGTCTCCTCGGTGGTCGAACTCGTACCGCGCGAAGAGCCCCTGCCCTGCGAGCGCCGCGCGCTGGAGCGCGTCACCGAAGCCGCCTTCGGCCAGCGCCGCAAGATGCTGCGCCAGTCGCTGCGCACGCTCGCTGCCGATCCCCTGCCCCTGCTCGAAGCCGCGGGGATCGAGCCCACGGAGCGAGCCGAGAACGTGCCGGTCGAGGGCTTCGTGGCGTTGGCGCGCGCCTGTGCGGCGCTCTAGACTGAACGCATGACCAAGCTCCGCCGCCAGTCGCTCGTCGCCTACCAGTCCCCGCTCTGCGAAACCGTTGTCGATTGCCCTGCTCCGCAGGGCAGCGAGGTGCTGGTGCGGATCGACCGCTGCGGCGTGTGCCACTCCGACCTGCACATGCAGGACGGCCACTTCACCCTCGGAGACGGCAGGACGCTGGACGTGCGCGAGGGCCGCACCCTGCCCTTCACGCTCGGCCACGAGATCGCGGGCACCGTCGAGAGCGCGGGACCGGACGCGGATGTACGGCCGGGCGCGAAGGTCGCGGTCTATCCCTGGATCGGCTGCGGAACCTGCGCGGCCTGCCGGGCCGGCGAGGAGAACCTGTGTGCCGCCAACCGCCATCTCGGCATCGCGGCCGATGGCGGCTTCGCCTCGCATGTTCTGGTGCCGCATCCGCGCTACCTGATCGACCACGCCGGGCTTTCGCCGTCGTTCGCCGGCACGCTGATGTGCTCGGGTCTTACCGCCTATTCGGCCTTGAAAAGGCTCGGCGACCGGGCGGCGCGCGGGCCGGTGCTTCTGGTCGGCCTCGGCGGCGTCGGCATGATGGGGCTGTCGATCGCGACGGCGCTCTTTCCGCACGCGCCGATCGTGGCCGACATCGATCCGGCCAAGCGCGCCGCCGCGCTCGCGGCAGGCGCCGCAGCCGCGTTCGACCCCGCCGACAAGGACGCCCGCCGCGCGATCGTCAAGGCGACTGGCGGTGGCGCGTTCGCCGCCTGCGATTTCGTGGGTTCGGACAAGTCGCTGGCCTTCGCGTCCGGCGCGCTGGCGCGGGGCGGCAAGGTGGTCGTCACCGGCCTGCTCGGCGGCTCCTACGCCACGCCGGTCGCGATGCTGGTCATGAAGGCCGTCGCCATTGAGGGCGCGATGACCGGCACGCTCGACGAGGCGCGCGAGGTCGTGGCGCTGGCGCAGGCCGGCAAGATCGCGCCGCTGCCGATCCGCGAGCGGTCGATGACGGAGGCGAGCGCCGCCCTCGACGACCTGCGCGCCGGCAGGGTGATGGGCCGCGCGGTGCTGACGGGATGACCGCTCAGGGCGAAAGCGTCCTGAGGTCGCCCAGAAGCCGCTCGACGAAGGCGCGCATGTCCTGCTCCTTCTGCCGCTTGAGCCGCGCAGCGGTCAGGACCGCGCGAAGCTCGGCGAAGCTCTTGTCGAGGTCGTGGTTGACGATCACGTAGTCGTACTCGTCCCAGTGCGTGATCTCGTCGCGCGCGTTGCGCAGGCGGCGGGCGATCACCTCGCTCGTGTCCTCGGCCCGGCGCTCCAGCCGGGCCTTCAGCTCGGCGGCCGAAGGCGGCAGCACGAAAATGCTGACGATGTCGCTGCGCATGGCCCGGTAGAGCTGCTGCGCGCCCTGCCAGTCGATGTCGAACAGCACGTCGCGGCCGGCGGCCAGCGCCCTCTCCACGGCCTCGCGCGGCGTGCCGTAGCAGTTGCCATGCACCTCCGCGTGCTCCAGCAGCTCGCCGGAATCTCGCATGGTCTCGAAGCGCCGCCGGGTGATGAAGTGATAATGCACGCCATCGATCTCGCTCGCGCGCCGGGCCCGCGTGGTCACGGAGATCGACAGCTCCAGATCCTTGTCCTGCTCCATCAGGTTGCGCGTCAGCGTGGTCTTGCCGGCGCCGGAGGGCGACGACAGCACCAGCATGAGACCGCGCCGCGCGATGGGATGGGCGTCCGCCATGCTCACTCCAGGTTCTGCACCTGCTCGCGGAACTGCTCGACCACCGCCTTCAGCTCCAGCCCGATGTTGGTCAGCTCCACGTCGTTGGCCTTGGCGCAGAGCGTGTTGGATTCCCGGTTGAACTCCTGGGAGAGGAAGTCGAGCTTGCGGCCCACGGGTCCGCCGGCGGCCATCAGCTTGCGCGCCTGCGCGACGTGGGCGACGAGCCGGTCCAGCTCCTCGCGGATGTCGGCCTTGCTGGCCAGCAGCAGCGCCTCCTGGTGGAGCCGGTCGGGATCGAAGCGCTGGCCGGTCTCCATCAGCGTGGCGATCTGCTCGGCGAGCCGCGCCTTGACCGCCTCCGCCTTGCGGCCGGGCGCGGCCTCGGCACGGGCGGCGAGCGCCGCGATCTCGTCGAGCCGTGCGGCCAGAACCTGCTCCAGCGCCGACCCTTCGGTGCGGCGCATCTGGCCCAACCCCTCGAGCGCCTTGCCGAAGCCTTCCACGATCGCCGCTTCCGCGGCCCGCTTCTCGTCCTCGCTCTCCTCCGCGTCGGCCACCTCGATCACGCCCTTGAGCGCGAGGATGCCGTCCAGCGTCGGCGGCGCGGCCGCGACGCGGCCCGACAGGCTCTCGAGCGTGGCCAGCACCGCGTTGAGCACCGGCTCGTTGACCCGCACCACCGGCGCCAGCCCCTCGCGCGCCACGCTCAGATTGGCAAACACCGAGCCGCGCGCCAGCCGCTCGGCCGCGCGCGTGCGCACCGGCGCGTCGACCGCGTCCCAGCCCGGCGGCAGCCGCAGCTTGAGATCGAGCCCCTTGCCATTCACGGACTTCAGCTCCCAGGCCCAGGCATAGGAGCCCGCGACGCCGTGGCCGCGCGCAAAGCCGGTCATGCTCGACAGAGCCATCTGCGAATCCATCTCCGAGGTCGGCGGGACATTACCGCATCGCTCCGAAACCCCATAGGTCCGGACGGCGTCGCGGTTTTCGGATCGGGGCCGCGCTCAGCGCGAATTGCGCGGCCTTGCCGGCGCGCGGCTGCCGGCAGGAGGCTGTGCCGCGGGCTGGCTTGCCGCCGGCACCGCGTCCGGCTGTGGATTGGCCTGCTGGCGCTCCAGCGCACGCAGCCGCTCGACCGCGCGCCGGTGCTGATCGTAGTTCTCCGAGAAGGTGTGCCCGCCGGTGCCGTCGGCCACGAAGAACAACTCCTTGGTGCGCGCCGGGTTGATCGTGGCCTCGAGCGAGGCGCGCCCGGGATTGGCGATCGGTCCCGGCGGCAGGCCGTCGATGACGTAGGTGTTGTAGGGCGTCGGCTGGCGGATCTCGCTCGCCATGATCGGGCGGCCGAGCGAGCCCTTGCCGCCGACCAGCCCGTAGATGATCGTCGGATCGGATTCCAGACGCATCTTCTGCTTGAGCCGGTTGACGAACACGGCGGCGACGCGCGTGCGCTCCTCGGGCTTGCCGGTTTCCTTCTCGATGATCGAGGCGAGCGTCACGAGCTGCTCGGGCGTGCGGACCGGAAGATCCGGATTGCGGCGCTCCCAGACCTCCTGCACGACGCGGCGCTGCGCGGCCTGCATGCGCTTGATCATCTCCTCCCGCGAGGTGCCGCGGGTGAAGCGGTAGGTCTCCGGCAGCAGCGTGCCCTCGCGCGGGATCTCGCGGATGTTGCCGGTGAGGATCGTGTTCTCCAGAAGCCGCGCCACGATCTGGTCCGAAGTCAGCCCTTCGGCGACGGTGAAGCCGTGCTGCACCACCTTGCCTTCCATCAGGGTCTCGACCACGTCGCGCAGGCTGGCCCCTTTGCGGAACTGGTACTCGCCGTATTTCAGGTCGTCGCGCACCTTGAGCAGCGTGGCGCCGGCGACGAACAGCCAGGACTCCCCGATCACGCCTTCGCGCGCCAGCAGTTCGGCGGTGTCGCGCATGCCGCCGCGCGGCACGTTGACGATCCGGTCCTCGGCGAGCGGGCCCGGCTGATCGAAACGCTGCTTGCCGATCACGAAGCCGAGGCCCGCGCCCACCGTGAGCAGGAACAGCAGCGTCAGCAGCAGGTTTCCGACGATGACGAAGGGATGGCGGGCACGTCGGGAACGCCGCGTCGGCATGGGGACATGCTCCGGCTGAAGGGCTGCGCGGGGGCTGCGCGGCGCGATCCGTTTCTCGACATCGTCCAGCGGACCGGGCTTCTGCAACGGCGGATAGGGATCGCCCGCACGCGACGCGGGGCGCGCGGCCTCGGGCGACGAAGGCGTCGGGCGCGGAGCGGGTGCGGGGCGAGCCTGCGCGACGGCAGGCCGGGGCGCAGGCTGCGGCGCACCCTGCGCAGCGGGAGACGGCGCCGGCCGCACGGGTGCGACCTGCGGCCGGGGAGCAGCCGGCTGCGACGGCGCGGCTGGAGCGCGCGGTGCCGCCCGGAGCTGCGGCTGCGACGGGGTGGGCGCAGACGGCCGGGTCGCGCCATGCCCGGCGGCCGCCTGCGGCGCGCGCGGCTGCGCTGGCGGAGCGGCTGCCGGCGGCGCCGGCCCGTTCGACGGCACGCTCGACGGCACTTGCGGCCGGCCGCTGCCGCCACCCGGCGGATTGTGCGAATTCACCGCCCGTTCCCCAACATCATCGGCAGCAGAAAACCCCTCTGCGCGCGCAAGCCCCCGAGCCGGCGCAACCCGTCACCCCTGTTGCATGGTCGCAGATTTGGGGAGCACGCGCCCATCATTTTTTCCACGCCCGAAGCGTCACTTGTCAGCGGCATGAAAATGAAATGCGGCGAAAGGTTGGAACCGCTCCAGCCTCATCCCGTCGCCGTCCGCTGCGCTCACACGCGGCGGAACACGAGCGAAGCGTTGGTGCCGCCGAAGCCGAACGAGTTGGACAGCGCCACGTCGATGTCGCGGCTGCGCGCCTTGTGCGGCACGAGATCGATCGGCGTCTCGACCGAGGGATTGTCGAGATTGAGGGTTGGCGGCGCGACCCGGTCGCGAATCGCCAGCACCGAGAAGATCGCCTCCACCGCGCCGGCCGCGCCCAGCAGATGGCCGATCGACGACTTGGTGGAAGACATCGACACGCGCGCAGCGGAATCGCCGACCAGCTTCTGCACCGCGCCCAGTTCCAGTTCGTCGCCGAGCGGCGTGGAGGTGCCGTGGGCGTTGATGTAATCCAGCTCGGACGCTTGGATTCCGGCACGCTTCATGGCGGCGGTCATGCAGCGCAGCGCCCCGTCGCCGTCGGGCGACGGGGCGGTGATGTGATAGGCGTCGCCGGAGAGGCCGTAGCCCACCAGCTCCGCATAAATCTTCGCGCCCCGCGCCTTGGCGTGCTCGTATTCCTCGAGCACCACGATGCCCGCGCCCTCACCCATGACGAAGCCGTCGCGCTGCCGGTCGTAGGGTCGCGACGCCTTCTCGGGCGTGTCGTTGAAATTGGTGGACAGCGCCCGCACCGCCCCGAAGCCCGCGACCGCGATCCGATTGACCGGCGACTCGGTGCCGCCCGCCACCATCACGTCGGCGTCGCCGAGCGCGATCAGCCGGCCGGCATCGCCGATGGCGTGCGCGCCGGTCGAGCAGGCGGTGACGACCGAATGGTTCGGGCCCTTGAGGCCGTGCTCGATCGAGACGAAACCCGAGGCGAGATTGATGATGCGGCCTGGGATGAAGAACGGCGAAACGCGCCGCGGCCCCTTATCGTGCAGCGTCACCGCGGCCTCGGCGATGCCTTCGATGCCGCCGATGCCGGAACCGATCAGCACGCCGCTGGCGTTCTGCTCCTCGGGAGTCGAAGGCTTCCAGCCGGCGTCGTCGAGCGCCTGCCTGGCCGCGCACATCGCGAACACGATGAACTTGTCGACCTTGCGCTGCTCCTTCGGCTCCATCCACTGGTCGGGATTGTAGGTGCCGTCGGAGCCGTCCCCGTAGGGGATCATGCAGGCGATCTTGGTCGCGAGATCCGACACGTCGAAACGGTCGATGGCTTTGGCGCCGCTCTCGCCCGCGATCAGGCGCTTCCACGTCGTCTCCACTCCGCAACCCAGCGGAGTCACCATGCCAAGTCCGGTGACGACGACGCGCCTCATGGTGTTCTCCCAGGCCGTGCGCTGCCGCTAGCCCTTCCGGTGCCGCACCGGGCACCGGATCGCCAGCATCCCCCGATCTTCAGGAGCGTTCACGCCAGCCTTCATGTGGCCGTGACCCCGCAGATGCGGCGGTCAGCCCTTGGCGTTCTTCTCGAGGAACTTGACGGCGTCGCCCACCGTCAGGATCGTCTCGGCCGCATCGTCCGGGATCTCGCAGCCGAACTCTTCCTCGAAGGCCATGACGAGTTCGACCGTGTCGAGACTGTCGGCGCCGAGATCGTCGATGAAACTTGCAGCCTCGGTCACCTTGTCGGGCTCCACGCCCAGGTGCTCCACAACGATCTTCTTAACCCGCTCGCCAATATCACTCATCGCCTGAACCTCTGTTTTGGATTGGGCTCTTCTTTCGTGCCCGGACCATTCAACCGTCGCGACAGCGCGGCACGGGCCTTCGCCTGTACCGCGCCATGAAAGATCGGGTGAAGCTCCACGGTCGCGAGCGGACCGTGCAACCACCCTTGCCCATCCGGTTGCCCCAGCCGGGTCTCCGGCTCGGTTAACACACTTCGGATGGCTTGACCAGCATACCCCGGGAACCGCACGACCGTGCGCACCGGGCCTGGGGATGACGTCAGATCATCGCCATCCCGCCGTTCACGTGCAGCGTCTGGCCGGTGACATAGGCCGCCTCGTCGGAGGCGAGATAGACCACCGCGGCCGCGACGTCGCCGCCGGTGCCGAGCCGCGCGGCGGGAACCATCGCGAGGATCGCCTCGCGCTGCTTCTCGTTCAGCTTGTCGGTCATCGGGCTTGCGATGAAGCCGGGCGCCACGCAGTTCGCGGTGACGCCGCGCTTGGCGTATTCCTTGCCGATCGACTTGAACATGCCGATCATGCCGGCCTTGGCGGCGGTGTAATTGCCCTGTCCCGGATTGCCGGTGACGCCGACCACCGAGGTGATGCCGATCACGCGGCCGAAGCGGCGGCGCATCATGGTCTTCACCGCCGCGCGCGCGAGCCGGAAGGTCGCCGTGAGGTTGACGTTGAGAACCTGATCCCAGTCCTCGTCCTTGAGCGCGACGAACAGGTTGTCGCGCGTGATGCCGGCATTGGCGACGAGGATGTCGACCTGGCCCATCGCCTCCTCCGCGGACGGAACGAGCGCCTCGACCGCATCCTTGTCGCCGAGGTCGCAAGGCAGCACGGTCGCGCCGCCGATTTCGGCGGCGAGCGCCTCGAGCGCCTCGCGCCGGGTGCCGGAGATCGCCACCTTCGCACCCTGGGCATGCAGCGCGCGCGCGATCGCGCCGCCGATGCCGCCGCTGGCGCCGGTCACGAGCGCCGTCTTTCCGGTCAGGTCGAACATGCAGGAATTCCTTTCTCCGAATACCGTCGCCGTCAGCCACGCGCGGCCCGAAACGCCGCGACGTCCTCGGGCGTACCGACCGCCGAGCCGGTCGCACCCTCGGCAATGCGCTTGAGCAGGCCGGTGAGCACCTTGCCCGCACCGATCTCGTAGAACTGCGTCACGCCCTGCGCGGCCATGGCGGCCACGCACTCGCGCCAGCGCACCGTGCCCGTCACCTGCTCCACCAGCCGCCTCGCGATCTCCGCCGGATCGTCGATCGGGGCGGCCAGCACGTTGGCGACCACGGGCACCACCGGCTTCTTCACGCCGGTCTCCGCCAGCGCCTGGGCCATGACGTCGGCCGCCGGCTGCATCAGCGCGCAATGGAAGGGCGCGGACACCGGCAGCAGCATGGCGCGGCGCGCGCCCCTGCCCTTGGCGATCTCCACCGCCCGCTCAACCGCGGCCCTGTTGCCGGACACCACCACCTGGCCGCCGCCGTTGTCGTTGGCGGCCTGGCAGACCTCGCCCTGGGCGGCCTCGGCCGCGACCGACGCTGCGTCCTCGAACGACAGGCCGAGCAGCGCCGCCATCGCGCCGGTGCCGACCGGCACCGCCTGCTGCATCGCCCGGCCCCGCGTGCGCAGGAGCCTGGCGGCGTCCGCCACCGAGAAGGCGCCGGCCGCGGCCAGCGCCGAATACTCTCCGAGGGAATGGCCGGCGACGTATTTCGCGTCGCGCGCGAGGTCGAGCCCGGCCTCGGCCTCCAGCACCCGCAGCGCCGCCAGCGACACCGCCATCAGCGCCGGCTGGGCGTTCTCGGTCAGCATCAGGGTCTCGGCCGGCCCCTCCCACATGACCGCGGTCAGCCGCTCGCCGAGCGCGGCATCGACCTCCTCGAACACCGCCCGCGCCGGCGCGAACTGGTCGGCGAGCGCCTTGCCCATGCCGACCGCCTGACTGCCCTGTCCCGGAAACACGAACGCTGCCGCCACGGCGCTTCCCCCGATTAACCGTTTGAATCCCGGCCGAAAGACACCGCAGGGCCGGCCACTGTCAAGCCGACGTCCGGTTCCGGTCCGCATCGGGCGGGCGAAGCCCGAAAGGCTTGCGTTCGGGCGCAAACCCCCTATAAAGCGGCCATCCGTCGACCCGGCTGGGAGCTGAACGGACGGCCGCATGGAGATTGCATCATGCGGCAGGGCCTATCGGCCCGGCGTCCCGTGTTTCCACCTTCGAAGCAATCGAGCCTTTCCGAAGGGGCTCGAAGGGCTAGGCGCCGAAAGACGGCCGGCACCGCACTGCGGTGGAACTCAAGGAAAGGCGCTTCATGCCGCTATACGAGCACGTCTATCTCGCGCGCCAGGATGTCAGCGCGCAGCAGGTCGAGGAATTGACCGCGCAACTCACCGGCGTCATCCAGCAGATGGGTGGCAAGGTCACCAAGAATGAATACTGGGGCGTGAAGTCCCTCACCTACCGCATGCGCAAGAACCGCAAGGCGCACTTCACCCTGCTCAACGTCGACGCGCCGCCCGCGGCGATCGCCGAGATCGAGCGCCAGGAGCGGATCAACGAGGACGTCCTGCGCTACCTGACCGTCCGGGTCGAGGAGCTTGAGGAAGGCCCGTCGGCGATGATGCGCAAGGCCGACCGCGACCGCGAGCGCGACGACCGTCCCGGCGGCCGCTTCGGCGACCGCGGCGACCGTTTCGGCGACCGGGGCGATCGCTTCGGGGATCGCGGCGACCGGCCGCCGCGCCGCGACCGCGACGAACAGGCGACGGAGGAGTAAGTCATGGCATTCGGTTCTCCCCAGGGTGGCGCCGGCGGCGCCCGCCGTCCCTTCTTCCGGCGGCGCAAGACCTGCCCGTTCTCCGGCACCAACGCGCCGAAGATCGATTACAAGGACGCCAAGCTCCTGCAGCGCTACGTCTCCGAGCGCGGCAAGATCGTGCCGAGCCGGATCACGGCGGTGTCCGCCAAGAAGCAGCGCGAGCTCGCGCAGGCGATCAAGCGCGCGCGCTTCCTGGGCCTGCTGCCCTACGTCATCCGCTGATTTCAGCGGACGATCCTGCCGCCCTGAGCCGTTCAGGGCGGCCCCGAAACGAGGCCCACGGGCATGGCGCCCGCGGGCCGATGGTTGGGGCGGACGACGATCCGCCTCTAACCGCTCGGCTTTGAGAGCGGGACAGCTCGGATGATGGCGCAACTGATTCTCATCGGAACGGGCGCGGGCGCGGCCGCCTTCGCGCTCTTCGCCTCGATCAAGTCGGGATCGCTGATCTCGATTCTCCTGTTCTATCTGGCGCCGCTGCCGATCCTGATCGCGGCGCTGGGCTGGAGTCATGGGGCCGGCCTGATCGCGGCCGTGGTCGCGGCGCTGGCGCTGGCGGCCTTTTTCGACAGCTTCGTGTTCCTCGCGTTCCTGATCGGCATCGGGCTGCCGGCCTGGTGGCTCGGCTATCTCGCGCTGCTGGCCCGCCCCGCGGAACGGCCCACGCCGGACGGACTGGAGTGGTATCCGGTCGGCAGCCTGGCGCTCTGGGCGGCGCTCCTCGGCGGCGGCGTGGTGATCGCGGCCCTGGTCAGTTTCGGGCTCAGCGAGGAGACCTACCGCGCGGCCCTGCGCGCCGCCATCGAGCGCATGTTCCAGGCGCAGTCCCGCGCGCCGAACGCCGACACCGGGCGGATGATCGACCTGATGATCGGGATTCTGCCGCCGGCCGCTGCGATCCTCACCACGCTCACCAACGTCATCAACCTGTGGCTTGCGAGCCGCATCGTCACGGTGTCGGGCCGCATGCGCCGGCCGCCGCCGGATTTCCCCGCCATGCAGTTTCCGGCCTATGCGCCGGCCCTGATGGCGGCGGCGGTCGCGGGTTCGTTCCTGCCGGGCATGATCGGCATCGCCGCGGGCGTCATGACCGCCGCGCTGCTGATGGCCTACGCCATCCTCGGGCTCGCGG
The DNA here is from genome assembly GCA_964653225.1 of uncultured Rhodoplanes sp. GTDB lineage: Bacteria > Pseudomonadota > Alphaproteobacteria > Rhizobiales > Xanthobacteraceae > Z2-YC6860. The sequence goes on from CAZZCV010000025.1 coordinate 36,242, forward strand.
TGGTGCATTCGCTCACGCAGGGCATGAGCGCCCGCATGCCGATCCTGATCGGCGTCTATGTCGCGGTCATGATCTTCGGCTGGCCGATCGTGGCGATGACGCTGCTCGGCCTCGCCGACACCGCCCTCGGACTTCGCGCTCGCGCCGCCGCAAGGCGCGGTCCGCCCCCGCCTCCCGCCCATCCCTCAATCTGAGTTCACATTCGAAGGAGTGACGACAATGGAAGTGATCCTGCTGGAACGTATCGCCAAGCTCGGCCAGATGGGCGACATCGTGCGCGTCAAGGACGGCTTCGCGCGCAACTTCCTGCTGCCCCAGGGCAAGGCGCTGCGCGCCAACGAGGCCAACCGCGGCCGCTTCGACGGCATGAAGGCCGAGTTGCAGGCGAAGAACCTGGAGACCCGCAGCGAGGCCGAGAAGATCGGCCAGAAGCTCGACGGCCAGAGCTTCCCGGTGATCCGCCAGGCCTCCGATTCGGGCCAGCTCTACGGCTCGGTGTCGCCGCGCGACATCGCGGTCATTCTCTCGGACGGCGGCTTCGCCGTGGAGCGCAGCCAGATCGCCCTCCACACCCCGATCAAGACCGTCGGCTCGCACAAGGTGCCGGTGGTGCTGCATCCGGAGGTCGAGGTGAGCGTCTCGATCCACGTCGCCCGCAGCGCCGACGAGGCCGAGCGGCTCGCCCGCGGCGAGGACATCTCGGTCCGTCGCGAGGAGACCGACGAGGAGATCGAGGCTGAGGCCGAGGCCGACGCGGCTGCCGCAGCGGCAGAAGCGGCGTTCGAGAAGGACGCCGATCCGGCGGCCTGACCGCCGCTTTCCGGTTACGACGATCCGGCGAGGCGGCAACCGCCTCGCCGGATTTTTCTTTTCAATCGAAGATGTCGAACGCCGGCTTCGGCGGTGGTGCCGGCTCGGGCGGGGGCGTCGGCGCGGCCTGAGGGGCGGGAGCCGCGGGCGGCTCCGGAGCGGCCGGTGGAGGCGTGACCGGCTGCGCCGCGCGCTGCTGCTGGGCCGGTCGGGGCTTGGGGTCCGCCTTCGGGTCTTGCCGGGAATCTTGCTTGGGGTCCGGCTTGGCGGTCTCCCGCGGAGCGTCCTTCGGAGGCTCGCGGGCTGCTTCCCCGGCGGGAGGCGCGGCCGCGGGCCGGCGGGCCGGCGCCTCGGGCCGCGAGGTCGATTCCGGCGGACGGGTCGCCGCGCGGGGCGGACGCTGCTGGGCGGGCCTCGCCTCCCCGCCGATCCCTGCGAGATAGGCGGCCAGCGCGCCGGCACTTTCGCGGCTGTTGGTGTAATGCTCGCGCAGGAAGCCCGCCAGCGCACCGGCACTGCGGCCCTTGCTCAGGCCCTGGGGCCCGCGATGGCAGCCCGATCCGGTGCAGTCCGACGCGAAGAGCTGCGCCGGCGTCTTGCCGGCGCTGAAATTCTCGCCGCGCGACACGCCCTGGGGCGGCGGCGTCTGCCCCTGCGGGGGCGGCTGGGCCGGCCCCTGCGGCTGGGACCAGGGAAACAATTGCGCCCGCGCCTCGCCGCCTGCGGCGACGGCAAGCAGGAGGGCGGAAAGCAACGCCAGATGCCTCGTTCGCGACAACCTTACCTCCACGCACGGCCATGGGCCGGCCACGCGCCTCGCTCATAGCGCATATTCGCGCGAAAGTGAGGCGGCGACGAGGCCGCAGCGCCACGTTGATCACAGTCAAAGTCTTTGGTCTAATCGCGATCCGCAATCCCCCCTTTGGGGCCCGTGTTCGGGAGTGGCGGCCGTGGAACGGTTGCTTCGCTGGGGTCTTCGGAATTTCGTGCGGCGTGGCGCCTTGCGGCTCACCACGGCCGGCGGGGCGGTTTACACCTTCGGGGACGGCAGCGGCCCGTCCGTGGCCATCCGTTTCACCAGCAAAGCCGCCCAGCGGGCGGTGGCGCTCGATCCGGAGTTGCGGCTCGGCGAAGCCTACATGGACGGTTCGCTGCTGATCGAGGAGGGCTCGGTCGCAGACCTCCTCGCGCTCGTGCTGGGCCAGACCGCGGACGGCATGCCGCCGGCCTGGGCGCGGCCGCAATGGGCGCTGCGCTACCTCGCCAGGCGGCGGCAGCAGTTCAACCGGCGCCGCCGGTCGCGGCGCAACGTCGCCCATCACTACGACCTCGACGGCCGGCTCTATTCGCTGTTCCTGGACGCGGACCGGCAGTACTCCTGCGCCTATTTCGAGCATCCCGGCCAGTCGCTGGACGACGCCCAGCTGGCCAAGAAGCGGCATCTCGCCGCCAAGCTGGCGCTGCGCGAAGGCCAGCGCATTCTCGACATCGGCTCCGGCTGGGGCGGGCTTGCGCTCTACCTCGCCGAGGCCGCGAGCGCCGAGGTCACCGGCATCACGCTGTCGCAGGAGCAGCTTGCGCGCGCGACCGAGCGCGCCGCCGAAAAGGGTCTCGCCTCCACGGTCCGGTTTCGCCTGCAGGATTACCGCGATCTCGGCGAGCGTTACGACCGGATCGTTTCGGTCGGCATGTTCGAGCATGTCGGCGTCGGCCACTACGACGCATTCTTCCGGCAATGCGCGCGGCTGCTGGCCGACGAAGGCGTGATGCTGCTGCATTCGATCGGCCGCTCGGAGGGGCCGAACGTCACCAACCCCTGGATCGCCCGATACATCTTTCCGGGCGGATACATTCCGGCGCTGTCCGAGGTGCTGCCCGCGATCGAGCGCTCCGGCCTGCTGGTGACGGACATCGAGATCCTGCGCCTGCACTACGCGGACACGCTCAAGGCCTGGCGCGACCGCTTCCTGGCCCACCGCGAGGACGCCGAGCGGCTCTACGACCGGCGGTTCGTGCGGATGTGGGAGTTCTATCTGGCCGCGTCGGAGATGGCGTTCCGCGAGCAACAGGCGATGATGGTGTTCCAGATTCAGCTCGCCAAACGCCAGGGCGTGGTGCCGATCACGCGCGACTACATCACGCGCGAGGAGGCCCGGCTGCGTGCGCTGGAACAGAGCCGGCGCGCGCCGCTGCGGCTGGCGGGCGAATGAACCGCGAGCGTGGAGGCCGGTTTTCCGGCACTGCCGCGCGTCAAGCGTTCCGTCTTCCTTTTTCCGACGTTATTTCGGTCCTGTGAGTATCAGGGACATTGAAAAGATGGCCCGCTTCGCCGGCCGGCGCGGTGCTAAGCCATCCGTCGGCGAAGCCCGTTCCCGGCGCCGCCGGCCGTATCCCCCGAGCGCTATCTCAAGAGCGCCGCGATGTCGTGGTGTCGTGTGATTCGCTGAACGAACCGTCCGCAAGAACCCGTCACACTCACTGACCCGATCCGGTTTCATGGCCCCCGTCGAATCCAACGTCCGAAAGCTTCCCGATGCGCAGGCCGCGCCGCAATACCGCAGCGCGCCGCACAACATCGAGGCCGAGCAGGCTCTGATCGGCGCGATCCTGGTCAACAACGAGGCGCTCTATCGCGTCTCCGACTTTCTCGAACCGGAGCACTTCTACGAGCCGATCCACCAGCAGATCTTCGATCTGGCCTCGAGCCTGATCCGCGCCGGCAAGGTGGCGACGCCGGTGACGCTCAAGACGTTCCTGCCGGGCGACCTCGACGTCGGCGGCATGAACGCCAGCCAGTACCTCGCCCGTCTCGCCGCCGAGGCCACCACCGTCATCAACGCCGCCGACTACGGCCGCACCATTTCCGACCTCGCGATCCGCCGCACCCTGATCCGCATCGGCGAGGACATGGTCAACGTCGCGTTCGACGCGCCGGTGGACTTCGCGCCCCGCGAGCAGATCGAGGACGCCGAGAGCCGACTCTACCAGATCGCCGAGACCGGCAAGTTCGGCGCCGGCTTCCAGCGCTTCTCGCAGGCGCTCACCACCGCCGTGGACATGGCCGCGAACGCCTTCCAGCGCGACGGCAAGCTGTCCGGCATCGCCACCGGGCTGAAGGACCTCGACGCCAAGATGGGCGGGCTGCAATCGTCCGACCTGATCATCGTCGCGGGTCGCCCCGGCATGGGCAAGACCTCGCTCGCCACCAACATCGCCTACAACGTGGCCGCGGCCTACGAAGGCCAGGTTCAGGCCGACGGCACCACCAAGGCGGTCAACGGCGGCGCGGTCGGCTTCTTCTCGCTGGAAATGTCGGCCGAGCAGCTCGCCACCCGCATCATCGCCGAGCGCACCGAGATTCCGTCGAGCACGATCCGGCGCGGCGGCATCACCGAGAACGACTTCGAGAAGATCAAGGACATCTCGATCGAGCTGCAGAACCTGCCGTTCTACGTGGACGAGACCGGCGGCCTGAACATCTCGCAGCTGGCCGCGCGCGCGCGCCGCCTCAAGCGCCAGCGCGGGCTCGACCTGCTGGTGATCGACTACATCCAGCTCCTCCAGGGCTCCGGCCGGCGTTCCTCCGACAGCCGCGTGCAGGAGGTGACGGAGATCACCACCGGCCTCAAAGCGCTGGCCAAGGAGCTGAACGTGCCGATCATCGCGCTGTCCCAGCTCTCGCGCCAGGTCGAGAGCCGCGACGACAAGCGGCCGCAGCTTTCGGACCTGCGCGAATCCGGCTCGATCGAGCAGGACGCCGACGTGGTGCTGTTCGTGTTCCGCGAGGAATACTATCTCGCCAACAAGGAGCCTCGGCCCGGCACCGAGGAGCACCTGAAGTGGCAGACCGACATGGCGCTGGTGCACGGCAAGGCCGAGTTGATCATCGGCAAGCAGCGCCACGGGCCGACCGGCACCGTGCAGGTGCAGTTCGACGCCAACGTCACCCGCTTCGGCGATCTCGCCGCCGACCAGTACCTGCCCGACCGGATGGGCGATTGACCGCTTCTTGACGCTATCCCGCGGTCGCGCGGCCCGGCGCTTGTCCGGCCGCGCCGCTGCCGCCATAACCTCTGCATGGCCCGCCAACCCAAGCCGAAGACCCCTGCCCCGGCTCCCGAGCCGCCAGAGCCGAGCGGCCCGTCCGAGGCCGAGGCCGGCGGCCTCCTGACCATCGATCTCGGAGCGATCTCCGCCAACCACCGGGCGCTGGCGTTGCGCGTCCTGCCGGCGGAATGCGCCGCCGTGGTCAAGGGCGACGGCTACGGCTGCGGCATCGACGAGGTGACGGCGACGCTGTCGCGGGCCGGCTGCAGGACCTTCTTCGTGGCACACCTCTCGGAGGCGCGGCGGGTGCGCCGGATCGCGCCGGAGGCCGCGATCTTCGTCCTCAACGGTTTTGTCACGGGAACCGGCCCGGCGTTCGCGGAGTGCCATGCTCGGCCGGTCATCAACAGCTCGGTGGAGCTGGCCGAGTGGGACCATTTCGTCCAGACCAGCGGCTGGACCGGCGGCGTCGGCCTGCACGTCGACACCGGCATGAACCGGCTCGGCCTTTCCGTGGACGAGGCCGCCGCGGTCGCTGCACGCATGCAGAGCGAGAACCACGGCCTCGCGCTGCTGATGAGCCATCTCGCCTGCGCCGACCTGCCGGAGCATCCGCTCAACGACCGGCAGATCCGCCAGTTCCGCGAGATCCGCACGCTGTTCCGCGGCCTGCCGGGATCGCTCGCCAATTCGTCGGGCATCTTCCTCGATGCGTCGGCTCATTGCGACATGGTGCGGCCGGGGGCCGCACTCTACGGCGTCAATCCGACGCCGGGCCGGCCGAACCCGATGAAGCCCGTCATTGAGCTGAAAAGCCGCGTCCTGCAAGTGCGCAGCGTGCCGCGCGGCGCGACCGTGGGCTACAACGCCGCCTGGACCGCGCGGCAGGACAGCCGCATCGCGGTGATCGCGGCAGGCTACGCCGACGGCGTGCCGCGCGCGGCGGATGCGACCGACAGCCCCGCCGGCCGCCTGGTGCTCGCCGCCGGCGAGCCGTGCCGGATCGTCGGCCGGGTGTCGATGGACCTCATGGCCATCGACATCACCGCCCTGCCTCCGGGCGCGGTGCGGCGCGGCGACTGGGTCACGCTGATCGGCGAAGGGCTCGATCTCGATGCCGTGGGCGCGCAGGCTGGCACCATCGGCTACGAGGTGCTGACCGGGCTCGGCCGCCGCTACCGCCGCACCCACCGGGCCTGAGCCATTCCCATCCGCACCTTCGGCGGCCCGTTCATGGTCCGGCAACGAATGTTCTTGTATTGTTCTCTTATCGCTTCTAGGGTCGCCTCGACCCGATTCCCGAGCCACCCCAGGCACCCATGGCCCGCCGCACCATCAACTTCATCTGCCAGAACTGCGGAACCACGCACGGCCGCTGGCAGGGCAAGTGCGACGGCTGCGGCGAGTGGAACACGCTGGCCGAGGAAGGCGCGGCGCTGCCTCCGGCCGGCCCCGGCAAGCCGGCCCGCAAGGGCCGCACCTTCGCGCTGACGGCGCTCGCCGGCGAGGTCAACGACGCCCCCCGCCTGCCCTCCGGCCTGACGGAGCTGGACCGCGTCACGGGCGGCGGCTTCGTGCGCGGCTCGGTGCTGCTGCTGGGCGGCGATCCGGGCATCGGCAAGTCCACGCTGCTGATCCAGGCCACCGCGGCGCTGGCCCGCGGCGGCCACCGCGTCGTCTACATCTCGGGCGAGGAGGCGGTGGCGCAGGTGCGGCTGCGCGCGGAGCGGCTGGGCCTCGCCGACGCGCCGGTGGAGCTGGCCGCCGAAACCGCGGTCGAAGACATCATCGCGACCCTTTCCGAAGGCCCGGTTCCCCGGCTCGTGATCATCGATTCGATCCAGACCATGTGGACCGACGCCATCGAATCGGCGCCCGGCACCGTGTCCCAGGTGCGCGGCTCCGCGCAGGCGCTGATCCGCTTCGCCAAGCGCTCGGGCGCGGCCGTCATCCTGGTGGGCCACGTCACCAAGGACGGCCAGATCGCCGGTCCCCGCGTGGTCGAGCACATGGTCGACGCCGTGATGTCCTTCGAGGGCGAAGGCTCGCACCAGTTCCGCATCCTGCGCGCGGTCAAGAACCGCTTCGGACCGACCGACGAGATCGGCGTGTTCGAGATGACCGGGCTCGGGCTGCGCGAGGTCACGAACCCGTCCGAACTGTTCCTGTCCGAGCGCGACCTCGGCTCGCCCGGCACCGCCGTCTTCGCCGGGATCGAGGGCACCCGTCCGGTGCTGGTCGAGATTCAGGCGCTGGTTGCGCCAACCTCGCTCGGCACCCCGCGGCGCGCGGTGGTGGGGTGGGACACGAGCCGCCTGTCGATGGTGATCGCGGTGCTGGAGGCCCATTGCGGCATCAAGCTGGGCGGCCACGACGTCTATCTCAACGTGGCGGGCGGCCTGCGCATCCACGAGCCCGCGGCCGATCTCGCCGCAGCAGCCGCCCTGGTGTCTTCGCTGGCCAACGCGCCGCTGCCCGCCGATGCGGTCTATTTCGGCGAGGTGTCGCTGTCCGGCGCGCTGCGGCCGGTGGCGCAGGCGCCGGCCCGGCTCAAGGAGGCGCAGAAGCTCGGCTTCGCCCGCGCCGTGGTTCCGGAGGCGGTCCGCGACGCCGCCGAGGCGGGGCTCTCGCTGCACGCCGCAGGCTCGCTCGTCACGCTGGTCTCGGAGATTGCGATGAATGGCCGAAAGCCGCGCAAAATCGAGCAAAATCAGGACCGAGAAGACGGGTGACGACGCCCATCGCGCCCGCTATACACGGGCCGCATGCCAGATCCTTCCGCGCCGGCCGCGATTGCGGAATTAATCCGTTGGGTTGGTTCGCCGATGCCCTTGCCGCCGGGCACAGCGCCAAGCGAGGGTGACGGCAGGCGCCTTCGATTCGTCTCCGGTCCTTCCCGAAACGTGCGGCAGAGCTGACCCCACCATGCCGGTAACATGGCTCGATCTTCTTCTGCTCGGCGTGATGATGATTTCGGGCCTGCTCGCGATGATCCGCGGGTTCATGCGCGAGATCCTGTCGATCGCGGCCTGGGCCGCGGCCGCCGTGGCCACGGTCCTGCTCTATCCGCGGCTGCTGCCGCTGGCCAAGGCCAACATTTCGAGCGACACGATCGCCGCCGTGGTCGTGGTGGCGGGCACGTTTCTGATCACGCTGCTGGTGGTCTCGATCGTGACCGTGCGGATTTCCGACATGGTCCTCGATTCCCGGATCGGCGCGCTCGACCGCACGCTCGGCTTCCTGTTCGGCCTCGCCCGCGGGCTGATCATCGTGGTCGTGGCGTTCCTGTTCTTCTCCTGGCTGGTTCCCGCCGGCAAGCAGCCCGAGGGCGTGCAGAACGCCAAGTCGCGCGTCGTCCTGCAAAGCACCGGAGATTGGCTGCAATCCCTGTTGCCGCAGGACATGGATAACTATCTGTCGCAAATGTTCCGGCGCCGCCCCAAGGGCGACGAGCAGGAGCTGCCGGACGGCACGCCGCCGGACCGCCGCTCCGGCACGCAGGGACCGGCCGTCACCGGCAGCGTTCCGGAACCTGCCGGATACCCGCGCGTGGACCGCACGGATATGCGACAGTTGATCGACGCCACCAGACGATGAGGCAGGCGATGGACCCCACGGACCAGGCCGCATTCGATCCAGAAGCGGACCGCCTGCGCGAGGAGTGCGGCGTGTTCGGCATCTACGGCCACCCGGACGCCGCCGCCGTCACCGCGCTCGGCCTGCACGCGCTCCAGCACCGCGGCCAGGAGGCAGCCGGCATCGTCTCCTTCGACGGCAAGCGGTTCCACTCCGAGCGCCAGCTCGGCCTCGTCGGCGACACCTTCTCCGACCGCCGGGTGATCGACCAGCTCCCCGGCATGTCCGCGGTCGGCCACGTGCGCTACTCGACCACGGGCGAGACGCTCCTGCGCAACGTGCAGCCGCTGTTCGCGGAGCTGGACCCGTTCGGCTTCGCCATCGGCCACAACGGCAACCTGACCAACGGCCTCGCGCTGCGCCGCCAGCTCGTGCGCGAGGGCGCGATCATGCAGTCCACCACCGACACCGAGGTGATGCTTCACCTGGTGGCGCGCTCGGGCAAGCCGCGCTTCGTGGACCGCTTCATCGACGGCCTGCGCGCTCTGGAGGGCGCCTACTCCTTCGTCGGCCTGACCAACAAGAAGCTGGTCGGCGCGCGCGATCCGCTCGGCATCCGCCCGCTGGTGCTCGGCATGCTCGACGGCTGTCCGATCCTGGCGTCGGAGACCTGCGCGCTCGACATCATCGGCGCGAAATATGTCCGCGACATCGAGAACGGTGAGGTCATCGTTTTCGACGAACACGGCGTGCAGAGCCACAAGCCGTTCCCGCCGATGCGGCCGCGGCCCTGCCTGTTCGAATACATCTACTTCTCTCGCCCGGATTCGATCCTCGGCGGCCGCTCCGTCTACGACGTCCGTAAAGGGATCGGCGCGGAGCTTTCGCGGGAATCCCCCGCCGATGCGGACGTGATCGTGCCGGTGCCGGA
>CAZZCV010000026.1:0-44230 GCA_964653225.1 uncultured Rhodoplanes sp.
GCCGGGCCGTTGGTCATCATCACGATGCGGTCCGACAGCAGCACCGCCTCGTCCACGTCATGGGTGATCATCAGCACGGTGTTGCCGAGCTTCTGGTGAATCTGCATCACCGAGTCCTGGAGATGGGCGCGGGTGAGCGCGTCGAGCGCGCCGAAGGGTTCGTCAAGCAGGAGAACCTTCGGCTCCATAGCGAGCGCGCGGGCGATGCCCACGCGCTGCTTCATCCCACCGGAGATTTCCGCGGGACGTTTGTCCCTGGCGTGGCCCATCTGCACGAGGTCGAGGTTGTGCATGGTCCAGTCGTGGCGTTCCTGCCGCGACTTGGAGCTGGAGAACACCTTGTCCACTGCGAGGCGCACGTTGTTGTAGACGGTGAGCCAGGGCAGCAGGGAATGGTTCTGAAACACCACGGCGCGGTCGGGGCCGGGGTCGTTGACCTCCTTGTTCTCCAGAAGCACAGCACCGGTCGTGACGGGCAGGAGGCCTGCCACGATGTTGAGCAAAGTCGACTTGCCGCAGCCGGAGTGGCCGATGATCGAGACGAACTCGCCTTTCTCGATGCTGAGCACGATGTCCTTGAGAACCTCGCTCTCCTTCGAGCCGCGCGCGAAGGACTTGTCCACGTGATCGATCCTCAGATAGTTGATCATGGCGTTGTCCTTCAGCTTGCGGCGGTGCCGCGGGTGACGATGCTGGCGACGAGCGCCACGACGCGGTCGAGCGCGAAGCCGACGAGTCCGATGTAAATCAGTGCCACCACGATGTCGGGCAGCCGCGACGAGTTCCAGGCGTCCCAGATGAAGAAGCCGATGCCGACGCCGCCGGTCAGCATCTCGGCCGCGACGATTGCGAGCCATGACAGGCCGATGCCTATGCGCAGCCCCGTGAAGATGTAGGGTGCGGCGGCGGGAATCATGATCTTGGTGAAAAACTCGATTGGATTGAGCCGCAGCACCAGCGCGACGTTGCGGTAGTCCTGCGGGATGTTTCGGATGCCGACCGCGGTGTTGATGATGATCGGCCACACCGAGGTGATGAAGATCACGAAGATCGCGGACGGCTGGCTGTCGCGGAATGCGGCGAGCGAGATCGGAAGCCATGCCAGGGGCGAGATCGTCCGCAGCACCTGAAAGATCGGATCGAGGCCGCGCATTGCCCAGACCGACTGGCCGATGACGGTGCCGAGCGCGATGCCGATGAGCGCCGCGAAGCCGTAGCCGATCGCCACCCGTTCGAGCGAGGTGAGCACGCGCCAGCCGAGCCCGATGTCCTGCGGCCCTGTGACGAAAAACGGATCGACGATCAGGTCGTGGGCCTCGTTCCAGATCTTGCTCGGCGCGGGCAGCGTTGCGCCGGGCTGCGAACATAGAAGCTCCCAGACGCCAAGCAGAAGGCCCAGCATGATCAGCGGCGGCAGAACGTGCGCGGCTACGCCGTTCGCCCTGTTGCGGAGTTGCGCCCCGAGCAGGCGACCCCGCGACGGCGCGAGAGCGAGCACCTTGCCGGAGGGGGACGCTGCGACGGCGATGGCAGTTTCGGTTTTGCGAAGCGGCATGTTCATGTTGGAGCTCGTCCGGTGATGGAGAGGCGGCCTCCGCGCGGGCGGGCGACCCGTGCGACTCAGCCGATCTCGGCGCGCTTGATCGTGAGGCTCTTCAGGTAGGCGGCCGGGTCCTCGGGATCGAAGATCTTGCCGTCGAAGAAAGTCTCCTTGCCGCGCGAGGGCGAGGCGGGGATGTCGGCCGCAGCGACGCCGAGTGTCCTGGCCGCATCGCGCCAGAGATCTTCGCGGTTCACCTTGTCGACCAGCGCCTTGATGTTGGTGGCCGGCTCGAACTTGCCCCAGCGGATGTCCTCCGTGACGAACCAGGCGTCGTGGCTCTTGAACGGATAGGAGGCGTGTTCGCTCCAGAACTTCATGAAGTGCTTGGTGCCCTTCTCCAGGCGGCCGTGGCCGTAGTTGATGTCGCCGCGCAGCCGGCCGATGATGTCAGGCACCGGAACGTTGAACCACTGGCGTCGGCCGACGATGGCGGCCAGCTCCTGCTTGTTCTCCATCTTCTCGCACCATTGCTGCGCCTCCATTACGGCCATCAGCAGTGCCTTGGCGGCGTTCGGATTCTTGTTCACCCATTCGGCGCGCATGCCGAGCGCCTTCTCGGGGTGCTTGAACCAGATTTCGCCGGTGGTGCAGGCGGTAAATCCGATGTTCTGGTTGACGAGTTGCTCGTTCCACGGCTCGCCCACGCAGAAGGCGTCCATGTTTCCGACCTTCATGTTGGCGACCATCTGGGGTGGCGGAACCACGATGGTGGAGACGTCGCGGTCGGGGTCGATGCCGCCGGCCGCCAGCCAGTAACGGATCCACAGATCGTGGGTGCCTCCGGGAAAGGTCATGGCCACCTTTACCTCCTTTCCGGACGCCTTCTTTTTCTCGAAGGCGGCCTTGAGTGGGGAGGCATCGGCCGTGACCTTGAGATCCTTGTATTCGTTGGAGACCGAGATCGCCTGGGCGTCGAGATTCAGGCGAGCGAGGATGTGCATGGGCGTGGGCACGTTGTTCTGCGTCACCTTACCTTCGGAGATCAGGTAGGGCATCGGCGTCAGGATGTGCGCCCCGTCGATGCCGTTGCGTTCGCCGCCGAGCACCAGGTTATCGCGCGTCGCACCCCAGGATGCCTGCTTGAGCACGTCCACGTCGGGCATCCCGTGCTTGGCGAAGAAGCCCTTTTCCTTCGCGATCACCAGCGGCGAGGCGTCGATCAGCGCGATGTAGCCAAGCTTGGCGCCCTTGACTTCGGGGCCGGAGGCCATCGCCACGTTGGCGCCGAACGAGAATTGCGATTGCACCGCGCCGATGAGCGCGGCCGTGCCGGCAGCGCCCTGGAGCAGCGCGCGGCGGGAAAGCTTGCGGGTGGCTCCCTTGTCGGTGGTCTTGGTCATCGGCCGTTCGTCCTCTGTTGTGTCCGTCTGAGTGCCCCGGTCGCCCGCCAGACCGTTCTGCCGTGCAACCCAACAAAAGCTGCGTCGCAGGGATGGATGCCCTTTCCAGAACAGCCGCGTTGCTTGTGCGGCCCATCGTTGGGGCCGCATGCCCTCCGGTCCGGAAGGGCACGCTTTCGTTTTCTGATCTATTTCAAGCTCCGTGCCAGTCCGCTCACGGAGTGGAATATTGAGAAAACCCAATGCTTTGGGAGCGGAGCGTCGATTTCTGCCCGTCGCGCGGACATTGCGATGCTCAGGGGCAGGGCCGCTGCTGCGGAAGTTTTGTGCAATGCACAAGTTCAGCGGCGGCGGCGGGCAGGACCGGTGCGATCAGGGCGCGCGACCGAACAGGCGTCCGCGACGCCGGCTCCGATGCGATCCGATGAGAATTCGGTGCTTCGGCGTTTGCCGTCTCCTCAGTCGCGCAGCGCGGCGATGATGAGGGGCCTCTCGCTGCGGTCGGGAGGATCGTTTTCGGAATCGGGATCTGACGCCGCTGTGGCTTTCCGCTGGTCGTTCCGTTTCATAGGATGCTCACCCTGCATATCATTGCAGGGCGCACCAATGCGGATAGGGGCATGGCGGACGAATTCTGGCAGACCCGGACCTGGGATGAACTCAAGGCGGAGACTCAGTCGCGCGCCGATCGCGGCGCTTATCCGGTGTTCGGTATTTCCTCCGCGGATGCCCGGGACGCCCTGGCGCAGATCGACAGTCTCGATCCGGATCAATGGGGCGCTGCGTGGATGGCCATCGGCGACCGCCATATGGAGCTTGCGGGGGCCGCAGGCGAGGGCGCCCTGGAGCACTATCTCAAGGCATGGCGGCTCTACACGCTCGGCCGCTGGCCGGTCATGCTGTCCGACAGGAAACGCGAGTCGTTCTTCAAAGCGCAGGAGGCGTTCTCCGCTTATGGACGCCTTGTCACGCCGCCGATCGAGGTGCTGCGGATTCCCTTCGAGGGCCGACACATCGAGGCGCTTTTGCAGAAGCCGGAGCAGGAGAGACCGGCTCCGGTGGTCATCAATATCGGCGGCAGCGATCTATGGAAGGATTCAGTTGCGATCCAGGCCCGAGGCTTCCTGGCTCATGGCATCGCGGCGGTGGCGATCGACATGCCAGGCACCGCGGAGGCGCCGGTCGGCGCCATACCGGGTTCCGAGCGGATGGTGTCGGCCGTCATCGATCATCTAAAGGCGCGCGACGACATCGATGGCGCGCGCATCGTGGTGCGCGGCCAGAGCTGGGGAAGCTATTGGTCTGCGCGGACCGCCTACGCCGAAGCGTCGCGGCTGGCCGGCGCCGTTTTCCAAAGCGGTCCGGTGCATCTCTATTTCCAGCGCGAATGGCAGGAGGAGGCGTTCCGGACACGGGAGTTCCTGTTCGATTACGTGCCGTCGCGGCTGCACATGCTTGGCGTGGAGACGGTCGAGGAGGCGCTGGCGATGATGCCCTCGCTGTCGCTCCTTGATGCGGGCCTGCTGTCCAGGCCGACGCCGCCGATGCTGGTTATCGGCGGCGCCCGGGACACCCAGGTGCCGTTCTCGGACCTGATGCTGATGCTGCAGCACGGCAGCCCGAAACATGCCTGGGTGAATCCCGAAGGCCAGACCATGGGACGGTCCATCACCGTCAAGGACGACCAGATCTTCGCCGGTGTCGTCGTCCCCTGGGTGCGGCAGGTGTTCGGGCTCTGAGCCTATTCGACCTTGAGCTTGGCATTGTTGATGATCGTCCCCCAGCGCTTGGAGTCGGTGCGGATCAACTCCGCATATTCGTCCGGCGGACTGGTGATCGAATCCATGAACTGGCGCGCCAGGAACTTATCGCGCACCGCCGGCGCGGCCAGGATGCGGGCGACATCGCCGTTGATCCTGGCCACGATATCCTTTGGCGTCCCGCCGGGCGCGAACAGCCCGAACCATGATCGCGCCCGGAAGCCGGGCAGGCCGCTTTCGGCGATGGTCGGCAGATCGGGATAGGCGGCCGGGCGGCGGTCGCTGCCGATGCCCACGATCCTGAGCTTGCCGGTCTTCCAGGACTCGAGCGCCGAACCGAAGCTGACGAACATGAGCTGGGTGTGCCCGGCCAGCACGTCGGTCAGGGCCGGAGCCGCGCCGCGATAATGCACCGCCGTCATCTGGACGCCGGCCTGGGCCTGGAACGCCTCCATGTTGAGATGGCCCGCTGAGCCCAACCCGAACGTTCCGTAGTTGAGCCCCTGCGGCTTCGCCTTGGCGAGCGCGACCAGCTCCTGCACGCTATTGGCAGGCACCGAAGGATGCAGCACCAGCGCCTGGTGCAGCACCGTAAGGCCGCTGACCGGCTCGAAGTCCTTTACGGGGTCGTAGGACAGCTTCTTGTACAGGTGTGGATTGACCGTGAAGGTCACATCGGGACCGAGCAGCAGTGTGTGTCCGTCCGGCGCGGATTTGGCGACGTGGTTCGCGGCGACCTGGGTGTTGCCGCCGGGCCGGTTCTCGACGATCACCTGCTGTCCCCATGCCTGGGAAAACTCGGTCGCCAGGAGGCGTGCAAGCGCGTCCGCCGCGCCGCCGGGCGCCGACGTGACGATGATGCTGACGGGCCGGTTGGGAAAGGGTTGCGCCTGGGCATGAGACCAGCTTGCCAACAGGCTGGCTAGGACCACCACTGCCTTCTTCCCGATCATGCGCTCCTCCCATTTTTTCTCTTGAAAACGATGAACCGTATCCAGCGTGCCGGCACGGGTCAATTCGACGACGGCCGTCGGCCGGACGGCGAGGCAGGGTCCCGCGCCCGGGCATGATCGTCCGCAATCTTGTCCGTCCGTTACTTGGGTCCGATCCCGAAAATTCGCGCCGCATTGCCGCCGAGAATCATCTCCTTCTCGGCTGCCGGAATCGGCAGGGCGTCCACATGGGCGCTGTCGGCCGAGATGAAGGGATCGTCCGTGCCCCACAACAGCCGGTCCGAACCGACCACGTCGCGGGCGAGCATCAGCGCGGGAGCGCCGAAGGCGCATGTGTCATAGTAAAGCTGGCGCGCGAAGGTGCTCGGGGGACGGCTGATGTGGCGGCGGCAATCGGGAAAAATGCGATAGCCGTTGTCCAGCCGTTCGAGCATCATGAGCAGGGCGCCCCCCGTATGGGCGATCACGAACGGAAAGTCGGGGTAGCGTTCGAACACGCCGCCATAGATCATCCGCGTCACCGCCGTCGTGGTGTCGTAGACAAATCCGACGCGCAGCGGCAATTCGAACTCGTTGAGGTGCTCGGCTCCCAATGGAAACATCGGGTGCTCGATGACGGGAACCCGTCGCCGGTTGACCTCGGCCCAGAATGGCTCGTAGTCGGGATGGTTCAGTGGCTTGCCGCCGATGTTGGAGCCGATGGCGATGCCGGCGAGACCCAGCTCGTCCAGACAGCGTTTCATCTCGGCGATCGAGGCCGCGACGTCAGCGAGCGGCAGCGCGGCGACGCCCCGAAAGCGATCGGGATGCGCTGCGCAGACACCGGCCAGCGTGTCGTTGCTGGCGCGCGCCACCCGTTTCTGCTCCTCGGCAGGCCAGTCGTAGACGCTCGGCGTGCTGAGTGACAGGATCCGGATATCGATGCCCTTCTCGTCCATCAGACGGATGCGCGCCTCGATGTCGAAGAACGACTCACGATACCATGTGTAGCTGGTCTGCCCCTTGCGCAGGAGTGTCTGTCCGTTGTCGCCCGGTATGGCGGTCAGGCCGTGCAGCGCCGTCAGCTCGTCGAGGTAGCCGCGGTCGGCGGTATGGGCGTGGACGTCGATCTTCACGGTGGTTGCTCCTGTGGAAAGCCGGCGGGCCGGGCGCTGTGTCGGCGATTGCGGGCCGCGACGGCGGCGACCCGCTCGGGAGGTCATGGCACGAGAACGACGGCGCCGGCGATCTGGCGGGACTCGAGAGCCACATGAGCCCGCGCGGCCTCACTCAACGGAAATTCCGCGCCGATGTTGACCCGCAAGCGGCCGCTGCCGACCATGTCGAACAGATCCTGCGCTACGGCTAGCAACTGGGCCTGCGTGGCGATGTAGTCCGGCAGACTCGGGTGAGTCACATAGAGCGAACCGAACGAGGCGAGCCAGCGCAACGCGACGGGGTCCGGATCGCCGGAGGCCTCGCCGAACGACACCATGAGCCCACGCCGCGCCAGGCATCGCAGCGAGCTTTCGAACGTGGCCTTGCCCACGGAATCATAGACCACGGGGACACCCGCGCCGTCCGTGATCTCGCGGACCCGCCCGGCAACGTCCTCGCGGGTATAGACGACGGGGTGGTCGCAACCATGGGCGCGGGCGATCTCGGCCTTCTCGTCGCTGCCCACGGTGCCGATGACAGTGGCGCCGATGTGCTTCGCCCATTGACACATCAGAAGTCCGACGCCGCCTGCCGCGGCGTGCACCACGATGATGTCGCCGGCCTTGACGGGATAGGTGTCGCGCAGGAGATAGCGGGCGGTCATGCCGCGGATCATGATTGCAGCCGCTGTGCGGTCGCTGATCGTGTCGGGGAGGGGAACCGCGCGGGCGGCCGGCACGTTGCGGGCCTCGGCATAGGCGCCGTCGGGCCCGGAGACGCAGGCGATCCGCTGTCCGACCGCAAGCCCTTCAACGCCGGGACCGAGGGCATCGACAACCCCTGCACTATCCAGGCCTATTCCCGAGGGCAGGGTCGGCACGGCATGCCCGCCATTGCGAACGAGCACGTCACGGAAGTTGACCGCGATGGCCGTGTTGCGCATGCGAATCTGGCCGGGCCCCGGCTCGGGAAGACCGGCCTCTTCGAAGCGCAGCACGTCAGGGCCGCCGGTCTCGTGGAAGCGGATCGTCTTGATATTCATATCGGTGCAGAATTTCCGTCGAAAGGGAAAAGAGCATGTCCGGACGGCCGTCGCCCGGACCGTCCGAACAGCACCCGTCGGCAATCAGTTCGGCTTGATGCCGATCTCCTCGGCGAACTTCTTTGTCGCCACGACGTCGTCGTGAAAGAACCTGGCGAACTCCGGGGCCGTCATCGGCACGACCCGGATCGCCGCCTTGGCCAGCCGCGCCCGGACGGTCTCCACCTGCAGCGCTTTGGCGATCTCTCCGTGCAGCCGGGCGACGATCGCCGGCGATGTCTTCACCGGCGCGAACACGCCGCCCCAGAAATGGAACGTGGCGCCGGGATAGCCGGCTTCCGTGATGGTCGGGACGTTCGGAAACTCGGGCGCCCGCTCGTCGGCGCCGACGGCAAGCGCCACCACCTTGCCGCTGCTCACGAGATGCAGGGCTGGCGCGAGCGGCAGGAAGTAGAACTGCACCCGGCCCGCGACGACCTCGGCAAAGGCTTCGGTCGGACCGCGGAATGGAATGTGCATCACATCCATCTTTGCGGCGTGCCGGAAGCGCTCCGCGGCCAGATGTGAGATCGAACCGATCCCGGCCGAGGCGAAATTCAAGGCTCCGGGCTTGGCTCTGGCGGACTTCACCAAGTCTTCCACCGTCTTGTAGCCGGTGACCGGTGAGGTCACCAGAACCAGGGGCTGCATGCCGAGCATGGCGACCGGTGCGAAATCCTTGAGCGTGTCGTAGGGCAGCGTCTTGTGCAGCGCCACCGCCGCACCGAAGGAGGACGCATGGATCAGGATCGTATGGCCGTCGGGATCGGCCTTGGCAACGTGTGCCGTGCCGAGCGTGCCCCCGCCACCGGACCGGTTCTCGACCGTAATCGGCTGGCCGATCTGCTTTGACACCTGGTCGAGCACCACGCGTCCGATGATGTCGGCGGCATTGCCTGCCGTGAAGGGGCTGATCGCCAGCACCGGCCGGGTCGGCCAATCCTGGGCCATGGAAATCGACGCGCCCGTTGCCAGCAGCACGCCCGCCAGAGCGCAGCCCAGCTTATGGAAAGCATACATGGATGTTCTCTCCCTCCCAAGCTTTTGCACATCATAACCGATCGCAGGTCCTTCTCAACGCCCCTGCGCCAGGTTGATCCGGAACAGGCCTACGAATCCCCTTCGATCAAAAGCGTGTCGAGCCGGGCGATCGCCGCCCCGACCTCAAGGCTAGGCGATGACGTTGCCTCGCTCGCCGCGAGTGAGTACGTCTGCTTACTGAAGGATATGCGCACGACCGTGAGGCTGCACGGTGCCCTGAGCAGATCGGGCTGTTTAGGATCGAATTTGGCGGCGATCGGTAGCGACCGCCCCCGAACGATCCGTGTCCTGCATGTCTTTATTGATGTTGTGCGGCCACTCTGCCGGACGAGACGGAAGACAGGTGCCCGCGAACGCATTCCATGGACGTACTATCGACGTCCTTCTGCCATCTCGGCGAGGCGACGCCGATCGAGGATCGTCATGCGCTGGCGGCCGCTGCTCACAAGTCGAAGCTTTTGCCACGCGCTCAGCGTCCGGCTGACCGTGAAATAGGTCAGCCCCGCCATTGCGGCGAGGTCGCTTCGCGTGATCGGGAATTGGATCTGGATACCCTCGGCCGTCTCCGTGCCGGCCTGGGCGCCGAGCCGAAGCAGGGCTGCTGCAATGCGTTGTTCGACGTTCTTGCCGGACAGTTCGCTGACGCGCTGAACCATGTCTCGCGCGCGCGAGCCGATGATGCGGAGCGTGTTGTCCGCAATGGCCTGGTGCCGCCGCACGAGATCGAGGAACTGGGGCGCGCGCCATGACAGGACAGTCGAGTCCTCGATGGCGCTTGCTGTGGCAGGGTAGGGGAATTGCTGGAGCACGGCCACGCAGCCAAGCAGATCTCCCGGTCGCATGATGCGAAGCGTCGTCTGCGTTCCTTCGGCGTTGACCTGAGTCATTCGCACGAGGCCGCTGGCCACCTGCAGGAGATGATCCGGCGCATCGCCCTGGTGGAAGAGGACGCTTCCTCCCTGCGTGTACCGGACGGTTGCAGCCGACAGGAGCAGGGTGGCGAGCCCGTCGGGAAGACCGGACAACAGAGGAGCTTGGATCGCGGCGGTCCGCAGCGCCGAAGGCTCCATGATCGATCCCGCCGATCTCGTCATGCGAGATGACCTTGCAAGCATTCCATCGAAGTCGATGGGTTGTAAATTTGAATTGCTCCAGGCTGTGCGTCGTCTCCTGGTTTCTGTCGAGGCCGTTCGCGTTTCGCGCCGGGAAAAATAGTGCGCACGCATGAGATTGTTTGCGCGGGATCAAACAGCATTCGACGCCATCCCTCTATGTTTTCTCCACCGCGGAGAGCGAGGCTTGCCGGAAGCCTGACTGACGGGCCGAGGCGCAGAAGATGCCCATGCAGAATGCGCTTCCGGGATGGATATCGGTTTTAAATATGTATTTTTAATATTTCTTTTTGAGTGCTTCTAATGAAGGCAGAGGCGGAAAACAGGGACGACGGGATGATGGGTATAAATGTGAACATCCACGGAAGCGTTTGGGGTCGATGCTCGAGTCGAACCGGATGCGGGTCGGGAGCGAGGCTTTGCCTGCGAGGGCTGACTGCCGCGATGCTGCTGTCGGGCGTCAGCCACGCATGCCTCGCGCAATCGGCAACCCCCGGATCGACCATCACCCTCGACCCGATCGTCGTCGAAGGGCTGCGGTCGCTGCCAGCCTCGTCATCGCGCCTCCCGGCATCCGCGCCTGTTCCCGCGTCCCAACCGGGGCCGGCAACTGTCGAGGAGCGGTTCGACGCGCTTCCCGGCGGCGTGGCCCTGGTCTCGCAGCAGGATCGTCCCGAGACCGCCAATCCGACAATATCCCGGGCACTGAGCGGTGTTCCGGGCGTGGTGGTGCAGGATTTCTTCGGCGGCAACGATCAGCCACGGATCCAAATCCGCGGTTCGGGCCTGCAGCAGAACCCGGTCGAGCGCGGCATCCTGATGCTTCAGAACGGACTTCCCATCAACCGGGCGGACGGTTCCTACATCGTCGGATTCGTCAACCCGCGGCAGGCTGAATCCATCGAAGTCTATCGTGGCTACATGGCCAACCGGCTGGGTGCCACCGTGCTCGGCGGGGCGATCAATCTCGCAGCCCCGACAGGAACGAGCCAGCCTGGCGCGCAGATGAGCCTGAGCGGCGGCAGCTTTGGCCAGATCGGAACCTCGGCGCAGGCCGGTTTCAAGAAAGACAATATCGACGCCTTCCTCGAATTCGACATGAGCCGCCGCGACGGCTTCCGTGCGTACAACGGTTCGGAGCGGGCCAGCGTGAGTGGCAATGTGGGCGTGAAGCACTCCGAGAATGTGAGCACGCGCTTCTTCGCCGGCTATACCGATCTTGGCTTCGATGTTGCCGGGCCATTAACCAAGGGGGCGATGTCCGCCGATCCGCGGCAGATTCATCGCGGTCCGCGCCCCGTTGGCGGTGTGGCTTTCGAGCCCGGCCCCAACGCGGTACGGGATCGGCCGCGGCGCGAGGCCAGCCAATTCCTGATCGGCTCGCGAACCACGGCGACCTTCGACGCTCATCTCATCGATCTGGCGATCGGATACACCCACACCGACGACATGTTCCGCTTTCCGATTTCATCGGGAGT
Source organism: uncultured Rhodoplanes sp. (assembly GCA_964653225.1). GTDB lineage: Bacteria > Pseudomonadota > Alphaproteobacteria > Rhizobiales > Xanthobacteraceae > Z2-YC6860. The sequence continues at coordinate 11,506 of CAZZCV010000026.1, forward strand.
TCGGACGACCGTGGGCGGCGATTTCACCGGCCTGGTCCGCTACGCCTACAATCCCGCCTCGGCAGTCCTTCCGCTGTTCGAGGCGACGGCGCAGGTCACCACCGGATCGGCCGACCGGGGGAATTTCATCAATCAGGCCGGAGCGACCGGTGCGAAGTTCGGCGAGAGCACGCTCAATGCCACGACGCTCTCGCTTTATACGGGATTCAACATTCCCCTTTGGCACAATGTCACGCTGTCGCCGGCGCTGTCCTATGCTCATGCGACGCGGGACAACGACGACACCTACCGGCTGCCGAACCGGCCGACCGTTGCCTACAATCCGGCCAACCCCACCGTGCTCCTGCCGAACGGGGCGGTGCCGACGCAGAGCACGAGCTACAAGCGCTCCTACGACGGGTGGAGCCCGAGCCTCGCCCTGTCGTTCAGTCCCGACAAGGTTCATACCGTTTTCGCTGCGGTCAGCCGCAGCTTCGAGCCGCCCACGCACGACGATCTGCTGGCGACCGTCAATGGCACGCCGAACTCGAGTCCGGGACGGGTAAACCCGGCGCAACCCTTTGCCGCTCTTCCGGCGTTTGCGGCGCCGAATCTCAAGGCGCAGACCGCGACCACGATCGAAGGCGGCTGGAGAGGACGGACGGCGCAGTTCTCCTGGGATGCCGTGGCTTATTACTCATGGGTCGACAACGAGCTGCTGAGCCTGAGGGATTCCGCCGGTGCTCCGCTCGGCGCGATCAATGCCGACAAGACCACGCACTTCGGCATCGAACTGGGGCTCGGCGCGAGGCTTTCGGAGCGGCTGTCGGGCCGCCTCGCCTACACCTATCAGGATTTCCGGTTCGACAACGATCCGCTGCGCGGCAACAACCGGCTCGCGGGAGCGCCGCGCCACCTGTTGAACGCCATGCTCCAGCTCCAGGCGACTGATAACTGGAGAATTCAGAGCGCGGTCCGCTGGAACCCGGACAAGACGCCCGTCGATAACATGAACACGCTCTATGCCGATCCTTATGTCGTCGTCGATCTGCGGACGGAATATCGAATCAACAAGACTTTCTCGATCTTCGCGGAAATCACCAATCTGTTCAACGAAACCTACGCCTCGTCCACGCTCGTCGTCGACCAGGCGAGTCCAGACCAGGCCGCGTTCCTTCCCGGAGACGGCCGCGGCTACTACGCCGGCGTGAAAGCGAGATTCTAGAGTACCATCCGCAGAAGGCGACCCGTCATGATCCGACGCCGCACATTTCTTGCCGCCGCAGGCGCAACCATGATCGCGCGGCCGCGGCGCGCGCTTGCCGCCGAATCGCTGACCCTCTGGGGACCGCCGGCTGCGCCTTCCATCGTGCTGGCCCAGGCGGTCGCAGGCGGTGCGCTCAAGAGCATCGCTTCGTCGGTCTCGTTCAGGACCTGGCGGACACCGGACGAGATGCGGGCGGGGTTGAGTTCCGGCAAGATGCAGGCGGTCATCGTGCCCAGCAACGTGGCGGCGAACCTCTACAATCGCGGGCTCGGCGTTCACCTGCTCAACATCATGACGCGCGGGCTGCTTTACGTCGTCGCGGGCAAGGGCATCGGCCGCATCGAGGATCTGGCGGGAAAGACGATCAGCGTGCCGTTCCGGAACGACATGCCGGATTTCATCATGCAGCGCCTTCTGACGAAGGCGGGCCTCAAGGTGGGGCAGGATGTCCGGTTCGAATACGCCGGATCTCCGCCCGAGGCGATGCAGACGCTGGTGGCTGGTCGCGTCGATGCCGCGCTCCTGGCCGAGCCCGCGGCCACTGCCGCAATCCTTCGCGCCAAGGTCGGCCTGACCCATTTCACGCGAGCCATCGACTGCCAGAAGGAATGGGCTAAGATCATCGGAGGGAGCGGGTTCATCCCCCAGGCGGGCCTCGCCGTCACCCGGCCACTCGTCGACAGGATCGGCCGGAGCGGTCTTGAGACGATCCAGAGCGCCCTGCTGGCGGCGGTCGATTTCGTCACCGAGCATCCCTTGCGGGCGTCGCTGGCTTCGGCCACGGAACTGGGCCTGCTCACCCCGGTGGTTGCGGAGGCGGTTCCCCACAGCAATCTGGCGGTGTTGCCGGCCTCGTCCGTGCGCGCCGATCTGGAACAGTTCTTCTCGATCCTGGCCGAGAGCGATCCGCGCATCATCGGAGGCAAGATGCCGGATACGCCCTTCTACGCCCTGTGACGCCGGTGGCGCGGGGCCTCGCTTTTGCCGGTTGGGTGGGCCGCTACCTCTGGTCGGCCTGGGCGGGTGCGGCCGGTCTGTTCTGTCTGGCCGCGGCCTGGCAGGCGGGTCACGAGTTCTACGGCTCGTTCGTCCTGCCGTCTCCGCTCGAGACGCTGAAGGCGCTGGCCAGCCTCGTCCGGGAGCCGGCCTTCGCCAAGGCTGCATGGGAGACGGCGGAGCGGTCGCTCGCCGGATTTCTGCTCGCAGTGGGAATAGGCACCACGGCCGGGGCGGTCGCGGGCTACTCCTTCGCCGCCATGCGTCTGATGCGCCCGATCGTCACCGTCATTCTTGGCGTGCCGCCGATCGCCTGGATCGTCCTGGCGCTGATCTGGTTCGGATCGACGGGCGGCTCGGCCGTCATGACCGTCGTGGTCGCGGCGCTTCCGATCTCGTTTGCCGGCGGGCTGGAGGGTGTTGCGACGCGCGATCGCGCGCTCGACGACATGGCGCGCTCGTTCGGAGCCGGAATCGGGATGCGCTTTCGCACCGTCACCGCGCCGCATCTGGTCTCCTATCTCTTCCCGGCCTGGACCACGACCGCAGGCACCGCCTGGAAGGTCACCGTCATGGCCGAGCTTCTCTCCAACGCCGGCGGCATCGGCGGCGAGCTTGCGACGGCGCGGGCGCTGTTCGACATTCCGCGCGTGATGGCTCTGATCGTGGCGGTCGTGGCTTTCGCGCTGGCCACCGAATACGGGCTTCTGCATCCCCTGCGCGACCGGCTGGAGCGCTGGCGCGAGGCGGGTCTGCCCTGGGGCGTCAAGCGATGAAGCTCACGCTCGAAGGCGTCGGCCATGCCTTTCTCGGACGTGCCGTGTTCGAGCGGATCGATCTTTCGCTTCGGGCTGGCGAGGTGGTGGCGTTGATCGGGCCGTCCGGCTGCGGCAAGACCACGGTGCTGCAGATCGCGGCCGGTTTGATCGAGCCGTTGCGCGGCCGCGTGCGGCGCGCCTACAGCCGCCACGCCGTGGTGTTTCAGGAGCCGCGGCTGCTGCCGTGGATGACGGCGCGCGACAACATCGCTTACGGCCTGCGCGCTTCCGGAGCCGGGAAAAAGACGCGGCTCGCGCTTGCCGAGCGGCGCGCCGCGGAGGTCGGGCTGCACGCCCGCGATCTCGACAAGTATCCGCTGGAGCTTTCCGGCGGCATGCGCCAGCGCGCGGCGGTGGCGCGTGCGCTGGCCGTCGATCCGGACGTGGTGTTTTTCGACGAGCCGTTCACGGCGGTCGACGTGGGGCTGAAGCGTGCTTTACAGGATCTTGTCATCGAAGCGGCGAGACGGGATCAGTTTTCTGCGCTGTTCGTCACGCACGATCTGTCGGAGGCGGTGCGCGTCGCCCATCGTCTTGTGGTGCTTTCCGGCAGTCCGGGAGGGCTCGTCGCAGACCGGCCGATCGACGGAAAGCCGGGCGAGCGCAGCGACCGCGACGTTTTCGCAGTCGTCGAAGCATGGTCGCACGATCCGGAGTTCCGGGAGCTGTTCGACGGCGCACGGGAGGGCGCATCGTGACCGAGGCGCGCCAGACGGAGGAGGGAAATCCTGCCGCGAGTCCCTGGCTTGTCGAGGGATTGCGGCTGTTCTTTCCCATGGCGGCCTGCCACGCGATTCTGCTGCCGCTCGTCTGGGTCGCAGGGTTCGCGTTCTCGCTGCCGTTCGCGGAAGGCATTCCCGCGAGCCAGTGGCACGCCCATGAGATGATCTTCGGCACTTACGGGGCGGCGCTGGCGGGCTTTCTGACCTCGGCGGTGCCGGAATGGACCGATACGCGCCCGCGTCACGGACAGGCGCTTCTCGTTCTGCTTCTTCTATGGTTGCCGGGACGGATCGTCGGGCTCGTCGGCGCCGACGCGCTTCTTCTCGTGGCGACCGTGACCGATCTGGCTTTCCTCGCTGTGTTGTTCTGGTACGTGCTCAGGGCGTTGATCGAGCGTGGCAGCACGCGGCATGGGTCGTTCGCCGTCTGGGTGGCGTTGTTCTGGATCATGGAATTGGCCATCCGGCTCTGCTGGCTGACCGGTCTCATGGATCTCTCGGGCCGTCTGCTTCAGGCGTCGCTGATGATCTTCCTGGTTTTCTTCTCGCTCGCGGTGGCGCGCATCAACGTGGTTGTCATCAATCTCGCGCTCGATCCGAGCGGAGAATCCACGCCCTATCGGCCCCATCCCGGCCGGCAGAATCTCACCGCCGGGCTCGTCGCCCTGTATGCGGCGGCGGCGCTGGCGATGCCGGAATCGACGGTGCCCGCCTATCTCGCGCTGGCTGCTGCGGCTGCGTTCTTCGATCGTCTGGCGGAATGGTTCATCGGTCCGGCGGCGCTCCGCACGCATGTGCTTGCGCTGGCCGGCTCCAATCTGTTCGCGGGCTTGGGCTTTATGGCGATCGGTCTTGCCGGTCTCGGCGCGCCGCTATCGGCAACGATCGGCCTGCATATCCTGTCCGTCGCCAGCCTGGGTCTCGCGGTGCTGAGCGTGTTCATCATCGCCGGCCTGCGCCATACCGGACGCTCCCTGGTCTTGCCCTGGCACGCGCATGCAGCGCTGATCCTGATGGCGGGAGCCGGACTGGCCCGGATTGTTCCGGAAATCGGCGTGGGTCTGCTTCCTCCGGGCGGCCACTATACGCTCAGCGCTGCTCTGTGGTCGTCTGCTTTCGCGCTGTGGCTGATCGGCTTCCTGCCGCTGCTGCGGCACCCGGTTCCTGAAGCAGGTCACTGCTCTTGAAAAGCCCGGTGGGGCGGCCGCTTCTTCACCCTGTGGACGCTGTCTTGCGTGCTTGCAGCACCTGTTCAATGGGAGCCCTTGCCCAGCATGGCCGCCAGCATTCCGGGCTCGTAACCGGGCTCGACGTTGACATCGATGACGACCGGCTCTCCCGCCCTGGCGGCTTCAAAGGCTTCTTTCAGGGTGTTGTCCAGCAAGCTGAGCTGTGAAACGGGGCCGAAGGCCTTGACGCCCTGCGAGCGGGCCATCATGGCGATGTCGATGTCGGGGCCGGAAATGCGCTGACCGATCCATTTGTTGTCAACGGGGCGGCCCCGCAGGCGAGCCATTTTCTCCTGGTGGAGCTCGTCGTTGTAGAAGGCGTGGTTGTTGGCCACCACGATCAGCATCGGGATCGAATAACGCGCGGCCGTCCAGAGCGCGGTCGCGCCCATCAGGAAATCGCCATCGCCCAGCACGGACACCGCAAGCCGGCCGCTGTCCTTGAGTGCCAGCGCCGCGCCGACCGTGAGGCCGGGGCCTGCGCCGATGCCTCCGCCACCCTCGTTACCCATGAAGTCGAGCGGATGACGCACCGGCCACAGGTCGGCGGGCCAGGAAATGAGCTGCCGCACGAGACAGACATCCTTGCCCTCGATCGTGCGGCGCAACCGCGTCACCAGATCGGCCACGCCGATCTGGTCCGGACCCGCCGGGCGCGGCCGCGCCGGAGCGGGAGGAATCGGCTTGCGGTCGGGCCAGACGGAGCGCTCGCCCTTCAGGAGAGCGGGAAGAGCTTCGAGCAGCGCGGCAACGGTCGGATCCGGATCGTTGAGTGCATACAGATCGCTCGGCGGCAGCCCCTGATGGTCGGCGCTCCAGCCGTTGTGAATGTACTGATCGACCGAAACGTTGATCACGGTCGAGCCGATGGGCTGGTCGACCCAGGCCTGCTTCAGCGTGCCCGCGAGATCGTACCAGTTCAGGCTGAGGACCACATCGGCCTGACGCATCAACTCGCATGCACCCGGGTTGGGGAAGGCGGACGGCACGGCGCCCAGCAGGGGATGCTCGGTCGGAAATGCGCCGGGATTCTTCATGTCCGAGAGGACAACCGAGCCGAGCATCTCGGCCAGCGCAACGCGATCCTGCCACCCCTTCTCGCTGCGCGACACCCGGCCTGCGAGGATCAGCGGATGCTTCGCTTGCGCGAGAAGATCCGCCATGCGGCGAACCACATCCTGGCTCGGCGCCGAGGGGGCGGGCGCGCGATAGCGCTTCGGATCGGGCATCGGAGGCGGCGGCGCAGGCAGTTTGGCCTCCTGCATCGCGGTGTCGAAGACGACATAGACGGGGCCGCGCGGCGTGGTCTCCGCGATCTGGCGCGCCCGCAGCACCGATTCCTGCGCCGCGGGCACCGACATGGGCTGGTCGTCCCATTTCACATAATGCCGGACGAGCGACCCCTGATCCTTGGACGTGTGCAGCCAGTCGATCCAGGGACGCCGCTTTGCGGCGTCGACCGGGCCGGTTGCGCCGAAAAGGATCACCGGAACGCGGTCGCACCAGGCGTTGTAGACGCCCATCGTCGCGTGCATGAGGCCGACGTTGCTGTGGACGAAGGCGGCCATCGCTTTCTCGGTGACCTTACCCCAGCCATGTGCGATCGCGACCGCGCTTTCCTCGTGGATGCAGAGCAGCATCTGCGGGTTGCGGTTGCCGTTCCAGTTGACCAGGCTGTCATGAACGCCGCGAAAGCTCGAGCCGGGATTGAGTGCGATATACGGAATGTCGAGCGCTGCGATCATCTCGGCGATCGCGTCGCTGCCCCATACACCCTGGTTCTCGGCGGGGTCGAGCGGCAGCGGCAGCTCGACGTCTTCGGGGCCTTTGGTTTCGTTCGACATGAGAGCAGGCTCCGAATGGTTGCTGATGGCGACCTTAGGACCGCGGTCCGGAGCCCTCCAATCGATATTCCATATGTCCGCTATCGGTTTCACGGATTGCGAGCGCAACCGGCGGCGCGCGCATGCTGTTGCTCGATGCGACATTCGCACCGGTCATTTGCCCCGTCGATGCCGTCCATACGGCTTATCGATTGGATGTCTGCATGGAGCCGTTCCACAATAACGCCATGGAGCGGTCGGCGTTGCTGCGGCGTCCGCGTCGTTATCCGGCCTGCGCGCCAGGTCCATGCAGGGAGGTTCTACAGGATGATCAATATTCCGCGACTGGCAGCAGGCTTGCTCGTCGGGTTGGGCGTGTTGAGCCCGAACGCCGGCTGGGCGCAGGCCGAGACCTATCCCAATCGCGCCATCAAGATCATTGTGCCCTATACGCCCGGCGGCACGGTGGACGTGCTGGCGCGCGCCCTCGGCCAGCGTCTCACCGATGCCTGGGGACAGGCCGTGGTGATCGAGAACCGGCCGGGGGCGGGTGGAAACCTCGGCACCGAAATGGCCGCAAAATCGCCGGCGGACGGTTACACGCTGCTGATGGCCACCAACTCTCCGTTGACGACCAATCTCGCGCTCTACAAGTCCGTGCGTTACGACACGTTGCGCGATTTCGATGGCGTGACGCTGTTTGCGGAAACCGCCGTGTTCTTCGTAACCCATCCATCCTCGCCGACCAGGTCGGTGGCAGAGGTCATCGAGCTGGCGAAGAAGGAGCCCAAGGGCATCTCGATCGCGTCCTCCGGGTTTGGAACCCTCGGCCACTTTCTCACCAGCAGTCTTTCGTCGGTGGCCAACAACAAGATCACGCATGTGCCGTATCGCGGCGGCGCGCCGGCGGTGACGGCCGTGATGGCGGGGGAAATTCCCTATGCGATTGTCGATACCGGCGCAGCCACGCCGCTCCTGAACGACAAGCGGGTGCTGGGGCTTGCGGTCAGCGGCACGCGGCCATCGGTGCGTTTCCCGGATATTCCGCCGTTCGCCAACACCAAGATGCCGAACGGCTCCATGACAGCATGGATCCCCGCAATGGCGCCGAAAGGCACGCCGAAGCCGATCCTGGAAAAGCTCAACGGCGAGATTCAGAAGATCATGAAGGATCCGGCGTTCCGGGAAAGCATGTTGAAGCTCGGCCTGGTTCCGATCGAGGGCGTGGGCACCGACAAGCTCGACGAGTTCGTCAGGCAAGAAGTTCCACGCTGGAAGGAGATCGTCGCGAACTCCGGCCTTGAGATGAAATGACCGGAGACAGGAGCCCGGGCCGCGGGGAATGTCCCGCGGCCTTCTGCTGAAGGGGGGCTGCTGCGAGGACGTTGGGACGGCCGAGTTCGTCCTGCAGGAGGCCGACGAGCCAGGAAACGCCGGCATCCTTCCTGACGCGGTGGTGCCAGTAGACACCGACGTCCCATGCCGTGAGGGCGAGCGGCAGCGGCAGGATCTGGATCGGCTGGCAGGCCGACAGCGCGGTGGCAAAACTTGCCGGGATTGTTGCGATGCAATCGGTCTGCATCACCACGGCCTGGAGCGCCAGGTCGTGCGTCACCCGCGCGGTGACCCTGCGAACGAGACCATGAGCGGCGAGTTGCCTGTCGATGGCCTCCGATACGGCAGACTGCTCGCCGGAGACGACATGTGAAGCCTTGGCATACTCCTCGAGCCGGATGTTGCGCGTCCGGGCGGAGGAGCCGGCGCGCCGGATGCAGACTGTCGTTTCGGCGAAAAGCCGTTCGGTCCGGATGTTGCAATCCGCGGTCAGGTCCGGCCAGTGGCCGACCGCAACGTCTGTTGCTCCGAGCTGCAGTCCGCTGGTGACTTCCTTGCCGCTGCCGGAAGCCTGGGTGGAGAGGCAGACGCCGGGCGCCGTGGATGCCACGCGGGCGATCAGCCGGGGCAGCAAGGCGCCGGTGTCGCGATCGGACATCGCAATGCGAAACGTGCGCTCCGATGCGGCCGGGTCGAAGATGGTTTCCGTGTGCAGCGCTTGCCGGAGCGTATTCAAGGCGCTTTCCACCGGCCCGAGAAGCTCCTGCGCCCGCAGCGTCGGCACCATCCCTTGGCCATGCCGGACGAACAGCGGATCGCCGAGCAGGCTGCGCAATCGTCCAAGCGCCGCGCTGACGGCCGGCTGGGAGAGGGAGATCCGCTCGCCCGCCCGCGTGAGGCTGCCCTCGCGCATGATGGCGTGGAAGACCAGCAGCAGATTCAAGTCCAGACGGGGAAGATTGTTCATCCGATCCTCTCTCGTCATCAGCCTGCGCCGGTTCGATCCTGCGCCGGCGTCCTCCTCGGCGCGGTGCCGTCGGATCGGCGCTCAGTCGGAATTCTTCGTGGAATCGGCCGCCACGATATCGGCACCGGCTTGCGCCACCGGTTCGTCATCCAGCGCGATGCCCGACACCGCAATGCCGCCGACGCAGATTCCTTCGTAGAACACCGGAACGCCACCGCTCATGGGCAGGCCGTTCGGAAACCGTAGCCAACCGGGATTGGTCTTCACGCGCGCCTCCAGTTCGGAACTGGGACGTTCACGAAACGCGGCGGTTCTCGCCTTCTCGGTCGCGACTTCGACGCTGTTCGGCGACTGGTGGTCCGGGCGTTCGAGGTAGATCAGGCCGCCCGTGAAATCGACGATGGCGATCGTGCCTTCGCGGTTGCGGCGGGCGGCCTCCTGACGGGCGGCGGCGGCCATGCGGTAGGCATCTTCCAGGGTGAGTTGGTGCTTGAGGCGCAAGACGCTGGTCCCCGATCCAGAAAGGTCAGAAATACTGACCGTTTTCGTCGCGCACCCGGCAGGGAACGGCAGTCCGGATCGTGGCCGGCGGTTTGCATCGGACACTTGTGCCGGGCCGGGCGTTCCTACCTGATGGCGTCGTTGCATCCCCATATCGCGCCGCGATCGGTCGCGCGAGATAGATTCAACAATCAATCTTGCAGGCCTCACGCTGGTTCTCTAGCAGCGATGGACGATCACGACCGCCCGGCGATCAGGGAGACATGATGGCCTCCGCCTCGATCCAGACGAATGCGCCTGAGCTTCCAGAGAGCGTCGATGCTGCGCTGCCGCATCACCGCGATCTCTATTACGACGGGAGATGGCAGAAGCCATCTGGGGGCTATCAAGACACCTTCAATCCGGCCACTGGCGAAAGCCTCGGCCGTTGCGCCGTCGCCAACGCGCAGGACGTGGATGCCGCGGCGCAGGCGGCGCATCGCGCGTTTCTCGAGTGGCGCAAGGTGAAACCGCAGGAGCGCGCCGGGCTCATGCGCAAGGTGGCCGGCATCCTGCGGCAGCACGCGGGGGAGCTTGCGCTGATCGACGCAGCCAACTGCGGCAATCCGGTGCGGGAGATGATCAGCGATGCCCACATCGCGGCCTCCGGAATCGAATTCTTCGCGGGTCTCGTCACCGAGATTAAAGGCACAACGATCCCGATGGGCGAGGGTGTGGTGAACATGACCGTGCGCGAGCCCTACGGGGTCTGCGCCCGCATCGTGGCCTATAACCATCCGCTCATGTTCACCGCCGGCAAGATGGGCGCGCCACTGGCCGCCGGCAACGTGGTGATCATGAAGCCGCCGCCGCAGGCGCCGCTTTCGGCGATGCGGATGATGGAACTCCTCGACGGTGTCCTTCCGCCGGGCGTCCTCAATGTCGTCACCGGCGGCCTCGAATGCGGGGAGGCGCTGACGGCGCATCCGCAGGTTCCCGTGGTGACTGTGATCGGCAGCGTTGGCACCGGCCGCGCGGTTGCCCGCGGTGCTGCCGACCGACTCAAGCACACGCTTCTGGAGCTGGGCGGCAAGAACGCGCTGATCGTCTATCCGGATGCTGATATTGAGCGCGCCATCGAAGGCGCGGTGCGCGGCATGAACTTCACCTGGTGCGGCCAGTCCTGCGGGTCGACCTCGCGTCTGTTCCTGCACGAAAGCATCCACGATCAGGTGCTCAAGGGCGTGGTCGAGGCCACCCGGAACTACAAGCCCGGCCTGCCGACCGAGAGGGCGACGACGATGGGCTGCATCGTCTCGAAGGCGCAACACGACAAGATCATGCGTTATATCGCTGCGGGCAAGGAGGATGGGGCGACGCTGGTGACCGGTGGCAAGGTTCCGGACGATCCGAAGCTCGCGAACGGCTATTTCGTGGAGCCGACGATATTTTCCGGCGTCACGTTCGACATGAGGATCGCGCGCGAAGAAATCTTCGGCCCGGTCCTGTCAGTGATCAAGTGGCGAGACGAGGAAGAGCTGTTCGCGCAGGTCAATGGCGTCGAATACGGCCTGACCGGTGCGGTGTACACGAGCAGTCTCGCGACCGCGCACCGCGCGGCTGCTCGCATCGAATCGGGGTTCGTCTGGGTCAACCATTCCAGCTCGCATTTTCTCGGCACGCCGTTCGGCGGTTACAAGCTGTCCGGCGTGGGGCGCGAGGAGTGTATCGAGGAACTGCTGAGCTTTACGCAGATCAAGAACATTCACGTCGTGCTTTGAGGCTGCGGCCGCCGCGGAATCGATCGAGACATTCAAGGAGAAGCTCATGTCGGACGCCCCTGCCAGCACCGGCCGTCTGTCCGGCCCGAAGTCGGAAAGCTACCTGCGCGCGGTGAACGCGCCGGAGGCCCGCGCCAGCGAGTTTACCGCCCGCTATATGCTGGCGAGCGACATCGCCTATGTGCTGACGGCGGCCGAGATGGGCTATACCCCGCGCGAAACCGCGCGGAACCTGATCGGCGCGCTGCTGCCGATGCTCGATGGATGTGACGCCATCGACAAGACCTGGCCTCTGGGCGACGTGGTCTCGCAGCGCGAGGCATGGATCACGGAGAAGGTCGGCAAGCAGGATGCGGCCTGGCTGCATCTGGGGCGCAACCGCGGCGAAAGCCTGCGCAATTATCTGCCGCGCATGTTCTTTCGCCATCTGCTGCACGAGGAGGCGCGCCTCGTCACGCTGATGCTGCGCAACCTTGTGGATCGCGCGGGGCCGACGCTGGAGGCGCTGGCGCCGAACTACCATCATCTCCAGCATTCCGGCTTTACGACGCTCGGCGAATATCTCCTGTCGTGGGCCGTGGTGTTCGAGCGCCACCTGGAGCGGCTGGAGCAGGCCGATCGCCGCCTCGACAAGGGGCCGGCAGTGCTTGGCGGTCGCGAGGGTGTGAAGGCGCTTTACGACACGGTGGCCCGGCGGCTCGGCTTCACCCAGCGTGCGAAGGTCCGGCGCGACGGCATCTGGGTGCACGATCAGTTCAACGAGCCGTTCTTCGTGCTCTCCCTGATTGCAGTCGATCTGGCGCGGTTGGCGCAGGATTTTCGGGTCTGGATGACACCGGAGTTCGGGTTGGTCGATCTCGCGGACGAGCATGCGGGCGGCAGCAGCGCGCTGCCGCACGCGAAGGTGCCCTTCGGCCTGCAGGCTGTGATCGGCGGCGCGGTGATGGCCTCGACGCGGCTGGCGGGCGAGATGGCGGCCTCGTGCAATCCGTCGGAAGGATCGGAGCCGATCTACCAGTCCGCGAGCCTTTATTCTCTGGCGCAGGACATTGCGGCATGGACGCGCTATATGGCGGACATCGTCGGAAAGGCAAACTTCAATCTCGAGGAGATGGCCCGCAAGGCCATGCTCGACTATGCGGGATCGAGCGAGGCGCACGACCGGCTGGTCTACGACCACGGCGTCGCGTTCCGCACCGGTCACCGCGTGCTCGGCACGCTGGTGCGCAACCACCACATGGGTGGTCCGAAGCTCGACCTGAAGGCGATTCTGAAGGCGGAAACCGGCCGCGACATCGACGTCGATCAGGACGAGATCCTCGACATCGTGCTCGGCAAGCGGTTGTGGCCCACCACGTTCGATCCTCCGATGCTGCGCGAGACGTTGGCGGATTGCGAGCGGAAGACGGCTGCCGCTGAAAAGACGTTCGGCGGGGAGGGCGGCGTCGAGCGCGCCATCGCTGGGTTGCGGCTGGAGGCCGCGGCCTTTCTGAAAAAGGTTTGAGAGCCGGGCCGGCGCGAGTTCAGCCGCGGCGGTCGATCCATGGGTTCGGCGGAGGCGAGAGTGACCGAGACGGGCGAAACGCTGGGGGCGCTGACCCTTCGCAACATGGCGCTACGCGGCGACCAGCCGGCGGTGGTGTTCGAGGAGCGGACGTTGACGCACCGCGAGCTGGGCGAACGGGCGTTCCGGCTGGCGCGTGCGCTGATCCGGCTTGGCGTGCGGCGCGGGGACCGCGTTGCGATCCTGGCGCAGAACTGCGTCGAGTACATGGAGACCTATGCGGCCGGCGAACTCGCTGGATGGATCACGGTCACGCTGAACTACCGGCTGGCGGAGCCGGAAATCTCTTACATCCTTTCGGACAGTCAGCCGAAGGTCCTGATCCTGGAAGGCTCGCTGGCGGACCGCCTCGGAGCCGCAGCACGCGCCCGTCTGGAGCATGTGATCGTCATCGGCAGCGGTGCGGACGGGCTCGCCTACGAAGACCTGCTCGCCCCGGAGCCCGCGACGCCGCCCGGCGTGGCGGTGCAGCCCGACGATATCGCGCATCTGATCTACACCAGCGGAACCACGGGACGTCCGAAGGGTGTCAAGCTCAGCCACGGGGGGCAGATGGCCTCGGTTCTGATCTCCGCCATCGAGGCGCTGGCGCAACCCACCGACCGGCTCGCGCTGGCCATGCCGTACTACCACATCGGCGCCAAGAACCAGTGGATGGCCCATTCGCTGTTCGGCTGCCCGATCATCCTGCACCGCGCGTTCCGGCCGCCGGAATTCATGGAGAGCCTGCGCAAGCACGGCGTGACGGTCACGCTGCTGGCGCCGACGATGCTCAACGACCTGATCGATGCGGGTGGCAACTGCGAGACCCTGCCGTCGCTGAAGAAGGTGTTCTATTCAGCCGCGCCGATGCCGGAGCCGATCCTGCGCCGGGGCATCGAGGCCTTCGGTTCCATCTTTGCGCAGGTCTACGGGATGACCGAGACCGGTGGGCCCGGGACGACATTGCATGCGCATCTGCATCGTCCCGACGGTTCGGCTGACGAGGTTCGCAGGCTGAAATCCGCCGGCCAGCCGATGGTCGGGGTCAGTGTCCGGATCGTGCGGGACGACGGTGAGGCCTGTGACGCGGGCGAGACCGGAGAGATCGTCATTCGCAGCAAGGCGGTGATGAGTGGCTACTGGAATAACGACGCCGCGACGAGCGAGACGCTGCGCGATGGCTGGGTGCACACCGGCGACCTCGGCGAGCGTGACGCGGATGGTTTCGTTTTCGTCATCGACCGCAAGAAGGACATGATCGTGTCCGGCGGCGAGAATATCTATTCGCGCGAGGTCGAGAACGCGCTGATGAGTCACCCCGCGGTGCGCGAGGCGGCCGTGGTCGGCGCGCCGGACGAGCGCTGGGGCGAGGCGGTGGTGGCCTTCGTGGTCCGCAGGCCGGGGCAGGAGTGCCAGCCGGACGATATCATCGCCCATGTGCGCGGGCTGATCGCGGCCTACAAGCGGCCGCGCGAGGTTCGCTTCGTGGAATCCCTGCCCAAGCTTCCGAACGGCAAGGTCGAGAAGTTCAAGCTGCGGCAGCCGCTCTGGGCCGGCCGTGATCGGGCTGTATGAGGCCCGAATGGCGCACGGATCGGCATTATCCCTCGATCAGCTCGAAACCGGGCGGGTGTTCAGGAGCGCGGCGCGCACCCTGACCGAGACCGATCTGGTCATGGTTTCCATGATCAGCGGAGACTGGCATTCGATCCACTCCGATGCGGAATACAGCCGGAGCACGCGCGTCGGGCAGCGCATGTTCCACGGCACCTTCGGGATCATGCTGTCGATCTCGATGTCGGCGGATCTGCTGCCGCTCGCCAATCCGGTGATCGCCGCGCTGGGTGTCAGGGAGTGGGCTTTCAAGGCGCCGCTCTTCATCGGAGACACGGTTCACGCGGAGCTTTGCGTGGAGAGCAAGCGCCCGACCTCGGACGGCCGCCGGGCGGTGCTGGAACGTCGGCTCAGCCTGGTGAAGCACGACGATACGGTGGCGCAGACCGGATATGCCGACCTGATGGTGGGTCTGGAAACCGGAAACGGATGACGAAAAGCGGCCGCAGCGCGTCTGCGGTTCAGCCCATGAATCGAGAAAGGGACCGACCTATGGCCTACGAGACCTTGCTGGTCGAAAAAGCTGATGGCGTGGCATTGCTGACGTTGAACCGGCCGCAGAAGAAGAACGCCATGAATCCCCAGCTTCATGAGGACATGACGCGGGCTCTCGAAGATCTGCGCTACGACGACGAGGTGCGGGTGGTGGTTATCACGGGCGCGGGAGATTCATTCTGCGCGGGCATGGATCTCAAGGAGGTGTTCCACCAGCTCAAGACCGATCCGACGCGATACAACCGCACCATTCGCGCGGCCACGGAGTGGCGCGGCCGCACGCTGCGCTATTTCCCCAAGCCGACCATCGCGATGGTCAACGGTTTCTGCTTCGGCGGTGCTTTTTCGATCGTCGAATCCTGCGATCTCGCGATCGCGGCCGAGGAGGCGACGTTCGGCCTCTCCGAAATCAACTTCAAGGGCTTCCCCGGCGGAGCGGTCAGCAAATCGCTCGCCAACCTGTTCCGGCCGCGCGATGCGCTGTTCTACGCCATGACCGGCCGCCGCTTCGGCGGAAAAATCGCGAGCGAGATCGGCTTCGTGAATTTTGCCGTTCCGCTGGCAAAGCTCAGGGAAGAAACCTTCGCCGTGGCGCGCGAGATCGCGTCGAAGGATGCCGCCGCGCTCACCGCGACCAAGGACGGCTATCGCTTCTCGCTCGAAATGACGTGGGAGGCATCCATGAACTTCACGCTGGCCAAGGAGGTCGAGCTGGCGCAGCGCCAGGAGGTCGGCTGGAAGGATTCCGGTGTCGGCGACTTCGTGAAGGGCAAGTTCAAGCCGGGTCTGGAAGGCCACGAAAACGTGCGCTCCTGAGGCGCGGGTTTCCCTCCTCATTCAGAAATCAACTGGAGAGTCATCAATGTCCGAAGGTGCC
Source organism: uncultured Rhodoplanes sp. (assembly GCA_964653225.1). Taxonomy (GTDB): domain Bacteria; phylum Pseudomonadota; class Alphaproteobacteria; order Rhizobiales; family Xanthobacteraceae; genus Z2-YC6860. The sequence continues at coordinate 27,435 of CAZZCV010000026.1, forward strand.
ATCGACCGGAAAATCCGCGTTGCGTTCGTGGTCGGCGACTATCCGCCGGCGGAGCGCAAGCGTCGGGAGGACGCCGCGCTGGCTTATTCGTCCGCCGAGGTGGAGGTGGGGATCGTTTCGGTGAAGGCCACGCCGCACTACATCGGAAATGCACCGGACCTGCTCGGTCTCGCGGTGCCGCCGTTTCTCGACGCATTCCGCGAGGCGGAGAAGCAGGGCTACGACGCCGTGGTGCCGCTCGGCACGCTCGATCTTGGCGTCGACGCCGGCCGCTCTGTGGTGGATATTCCGGTGGTGGGACCGAGCGAGGCGATGCTGCACATCGCGTCCATGCTTGGGCGGCGCTTCGGCATCCTGATGTACCATGACTTCGTGCTGCCGCTCGGTTACCGCATGGTCGAACGCTTCCACATGATGGACAAGGTGGTCGGCTGGCGGACCTGTGGCTTCGAGTTGCCCGACATCGTGGCGAACCGCGATCAGGTCGTCGGCACCTTCGTCGAGAAGGCGCGCGAGCTGATCCGTCTCGGGGCGGACGTGATTCTCCCGATGGGCATCACGCAATGCCCCGTCCACATCAAGCCGGACTGGCTGATGAAGGAGCTGGGCGTTCCCGTGGTCGAGGGAATCGGCGCGCCGATCCGGCTGGCGGCGATGCTGGTCAGCCTGAAGCTCCACTACAGCCGCGTCTACTGGCCGAAGTCGCCGCTGTTCGACGGCAAGTAACCGGCTGTCTCGTGGACCCGCTTGCCTGTCCGGGCGGCGGGATGCGCTCTGCGAGGCCGGATCAGACAGGCTGATCCGGCACGAACTTGCCGCGCGGACGGATGACGAAGTCATCGCGGCGCTGCTCGATCACATGGGCGATCCAGCCTGCGGCCCGGCCGAGTGCCAGGAGACCGCCGGCCGTCTGTCGGGCGATGCCGAGCGTCCGGCACAGGGCCACGAGCGCCTCGTCCATTGTGGTCAGCTCCGGCCTCAGCATCCGAAGATCGAGTGTGCGGGGCGGGCGAGGTGGCTTGCCGCGCTCGATGTCGAGCGCCAGCTCCAGCATCATCATCGCCCGCGGATCGCCGTTGACATACAGCGGATGGTGAAATCCGACCGAACGGTCGCTGTCTTGCAGCAGGAAATCGACGCTCTCTTTGGTATCGGCCGCGATCGCCTGCTCGACCCAGTCGCATCGCAGGCCCAGCATGGAGCCGAAATGCACCGGCAGAGCTGCGCCGATGCAGGAGTGCAGATCACTATGCACCGATGCCGCGATGCGCGCGGCAAATGTGGCCGGCGTGAGCTCATGATCGGCCACCAGGATCAGAGCGCTGTTCAGGGCGCCGGCGTGCTTCGAGTCGGGCGAAACGCCGAGCGCGCGGGCAAGCGTTTCGGCCACCTGCTCGCCGGCCCTGGCCGCCACATAGGCTTTGCTCGGTCCGAGAAAGCCGAACACGCCGGCCAGACTGTGGACGAGATCGCGGGCCGCCTCGATGTCGTCATTGCCAAATTCGGGAAGCTGGCCTGCGCGATGGCAGGCGATCCCCTGGAGGAGCACGAGCTCCGTCATCAATTGGCGGATGTGAATGTCCGGATAGGCGCGGACGATGCGGTCGAGCTGATCGGCAAGTTCGTCGTGCCCGCTGGCCTCCTTCCAGATCAGTCCTTTCGAGGGAGCGGCGCCACGCCAGAGGAATTCCGCTACGGACTCGAAGGAACATTGTTCGCGAGCCAGATCGGTCGCCAGCCTCGTCCGGTAGCGGGGGCCTGCGGCCGTGATCTCGGTGATCCCGGTATCCAGGATCGGCTCGCCCCAGTGGATGGCGCTGGCCGCCACGGCGCCATGGCCGGATCTGGCGACGCTACGGGCCTTCAGGCGTTGCAGGTCGTGGTAGTTGTACTGGCTCGTCCGCCCGTCGGGGGTGCGGATGCGCCGCACCAGGCCCCGGCTGACATAGGAGTAGAGCGTCTGCGGCTTGACGCATAAAATCCGCAGCGCCTCGCTGCGCGACAGGTAATCAGCCGGAGGTGTGCCCTCCGTCATGACGTCGCCTTTCCGGTCGCAAGTTTCATCTCAAGGCTATCCGCTGTTTGGCTTAGATGGCCGGCTTCATGGAGGTTGGCCATGATCTCATAATCCGCGGTTCGACTGAAATCCAAGGTTGCTGCGGTCCTGGACGCCGGACTTCGACAGGACGGCTATCCGCGTCTGGCTGGGGAGGTGGATCTGTCGAGACTTCGGTTTTCCGCCGAAAAAGCCGGCGAGCAGACCTCAGAATGCCGGCCCGGGCCGGTTCGGTCGAGAGCGAATTGTCCGGACCGGACGGGTGGCGCAGGGCGGCGATGCTGACGGACCAGTGATCGATGCCGGCGCGTCTCAAGGTCCGTCGTGCCGCGGCCAGCCTGCTCGAAAGGAAATTTCACACGACATACAGCGCAGCGCGGGGGACGCCAAACTGCCAGTCGGCGTCGAGGATGGGGCGAGCCCGTAGGACGGGCCCGTAGTCGCGTCTGAGCGAGGGGGCGGACTGCGGCCCTGCCCCCTTCATGTCGGCCCCGTATCCCGCACGGCTGCGATCCCGTCGTCTATCGTCGACGTGATGGGACCGGGAGCGCGTTCGTCCGCTGCAAGGGTCGGCGGCATATCCGAATAGGATACGCCCGATGCGATGACGCCTTCCTCTCGGCCCCCCTCTTCGCCAGAGCCTTCATCTTCTGCAATCCGGGCCCAACCCTAGATGCTCGCGATCATGCCCCCGTCCACGCGGGTGATGGTCCCGGTAACGTAAGCGGCGCGCTGGCTCGCCAGGAACGTCACCATGTCGGCATATTCCTCCGGCTTGCCGTATCGTCCGATGGGAATGGAGGCGACGCTCTGGCTGATCACGTCCTCCACAGGACGGCTTTCCCGCTTGGCCTTCTGCTGATCCAGAAACTCGATTCGCTTTGTGCTGATGCGGCCTGGCAGAACGATATTGACCGTGATGCCGTCTCGGGCGACCTCCGACGCCAGCGTTTTCGACCAGCCCAGCAGCGAGGCGCGGAGCGCGTTCGACAATCCGAGATTCGGGATCGGCGCGACCACTCCCGATGATGTGCTCGTCACGATCCGCCCCCATTGACGTTGCTTCATGCCGGGAAGAACGCGATCGGTGATCGCAACGATCGAGAGCACCATCGACTGGAAATGCGCGCTCCAAACCGCCGGGTCCTGATGCGCCACGGGTGAGGGCGGCGGGCCGCCGGTGTTGTTGACGAGAATGTCCACCGGGCCCAGCTCGCGTTCGATCCGGCCGACGTTCCCTTCGATCACCGCCAGGTCGGCCAAATCCCAGACAAGGGAAAGCCCTTTCCCTCCGCCGGCCTTGATGGCCGCGACGCTTTCCTCGACGGCGCTCGCATCGATGTCCGCCACCGCAACGGCTGCTCCTTCGCGGGCCAGCGAAAGAGCGATGGCGCTTCCAAGGCCGCCGCCGCCACCCAGGACAAGCGCCGTCTTTCCGTTCAGTCCGAGATCCATCGTTATCTCCCGTGGTTGGCGTTTTCCTCGAGGAGGCAAGCTCTCGATCACGCTCCTGCCGGCCACAGCGGAAGCGGCCGCTGCATCAAAATAAGGCAGGTGTTCGGGATCGAGCCGACTCCCGAGGATTCAGTCCCTGTCTAGCCGAGACTCCCCTGAAGCTAACGCCACCTTTTTTCGAATGATCGCGACGAAAACTTCGACTTTACATGACCCGGACCTGAACTAACGTGAGTGCAACAAAGGAGCGAACATGCGGACACTGATCAAGCCACTAATGATTGCTGGCGTTTGTCTGTTGCCCGGCGCGGCGCTCGCGCAAACGTCGCAGCCGAGTCACGTTCGGCTCGTGCTGGAGTGGGCTTTCGAAGGTCCCCAATCCATCTGGACCGCCGCCGAAGCGTTGGGCTGCTTCAAGGACAACAACCTCAGCGTCAGGATCGACCGGGGATTCGGCTCGGGCGATTCCCTGAGCAAGGTCGCGTCGGGGGCTTACGATGTCGGCGTGACCGACTTCGCAACCCTGGTCGGTTATAATTCGCGGTCGCCCAAGGAAAACCTGCGGGCGGTCATGATCGTCAACGACCTGTCCTCCAATGCGCTAATCACGCTCAAGAAGAGCGGAATCAAAAATCTGCCCGAACTGTCTGGAAAGCAGATTGCCGACACCGTCGGCGCATCGAGCCGGGTTCTCTTTTCCGCTTTTGCGACCGCCAACAAGATCGACGCCGATAGCATCAAGTGGGTCAACGTCGCGCCGAATCTCAGGCAGACAACTCTGTTCCAGGGACGGGCAGATGCCGTCACAGGGCATGCCCGGACCGTCGTCAAGGGGCTTCAGGCTCTTGGCGTGAAGGATAACGAGATGAACGTTTATCGCTATTCCGAGTATGGAGTCCGCACCTTCGGAAATGCCATCATCGTGAACCCGGCGTGGGCCAAGGCCAACGCGACGGCGATGAAGGGCATCCTGAAATGCGCTGCCGTGGGTATCAAATACGCGGTTGCCAATCCTGCCAAGTCCGTCGCGACTCTCAAGAAGTACAACTCGCTGGTCGATGAGAAGAACGAGCAGGAATCGCTGGAATTCGTTTCCGAGACCTCGACGGTGAGCGATGACGTTCGTAAGAACGGTCTCAGCATGTTCTCTGACGAGCGGCTCCGGAGCGTGCTCGACCAGGTCGCCAAGGCGATGGGGACCGCGCCGCTCAAGGCCGATCAGATCTGGGACAATTCCTACCTTCCGCCTGCGAGCGACCTGATGCTCAAGAAGTGATACGATCGACGGGACGGCCCGGTTCGACTTCGTTCGAACCGGGCCGTCTCTTTGTTTTTGCTGCCCGGGCGCGATTTACGCCCATTGGTTCGCCGCCCAAGAGCAGGAAACGGGCGACAAACGATGACCGCGGCAGGCTCAATATGGCTGCCGCTGCTGTTGTCTCGAAACGGTTCCTTCTTCCGATATATCAGCAGCGGGAATGCGCGAGCGGGCGAGCCCCTCCATCCATCCGAAACAGCGCCTATAAGTTCCCGAGGCTCTGAAGGATGCTTTCCTTGACGTTCATGAGGTGCCTGCGCATCCCGTCCTGTGCGGCGGCCGCGTCCCCCGCTTCCAGTGCATTGAGGATCTGAAGGTGCTCGCGTTTTCCCGGCTCAAACCTGTTCGGGATCTTGTGCAGGCCGAACATGCGTGTGCGGGCACGCAGGTCCGAAATGATCTTGAGAAGCTGCCGGTTCTGGCTTGCGTCGGCGATGGACAGATGAACGAGGTCGTCGATCCTCCAATGCTCGTCGGCGGACAGGGCATCGGGTCGCACCATGGCTCGCAGGGCCTGCTTGATTTCCTTGATCTTGTGCTTGCCGATCTCTCCTGCGGCAAGACGCACGGCCTCGGTTTCAAGGAGCATTCTCAGGGACAGTATCTCGAGAATATCCTCGACGCGGACGCGGTTGACTACGAAAGAGCGGCCGTTGCGGCGGAGAAATCCCTCGCCTTCGAGCCTGTTCATGGCCTCGCGCACGGGCGTGCGCGAAAGATTTAGCGCCTCCGCGATCACGCGCTCGTTGACGACGGATTCCGTTGCCCATTTTCCAGAAACGATCTGGCCACGCATGAAGTCGAATGCGATCTGCGAACTGGACGGGTTCACGACAGGCAATTCGAGGGACTTGCGGATCGTTCGCGTCACGTCGGCTCCACCACAGATTGAAAATGGACAGGGCTCATAACGCTGGACCCTGGCGATAGCAAGTGTACAGGCTTCAAACCTCTCTGGGGCTGGCCGCCGGCTTTGCGCATCGGAGAAACTGTCCCCTGCCTCTCGCCGCGTCGAGCCGCCCCTCGTTGATGATGATATCTCCACGGCTCACAACAGTCGTAGGCCAGCCTGTGACCTCCATGCCTTCGAAAGGGGTATAGTCCACGTTATCGTGGATCATGTCCGCTGTAATCGTCAGCCTGCGTTCGGGGTCCCAGAGGGCGACGTCCGCGTCGGCGCCGACGGCAATCGTGCCCTTGCGGGGGTGGAGCCCATAGACCTTGGCATGGTTGGTGGCGGTGAGGGCCACGAACTTGTTGAGGCCGATCCGTCCTTTCTTCACGCCCTCGCTGAACAGCAGCGGCATGCGGACCTCCAGGCCGGGAATTCCGTTCGCGGACTCCTTGAACGTGGTCTTGTCGCCCCGCGGCAGTTTGCCGGACTTGTCGAAACGGAACGGCGCGTGATCGGACGAGAAGACCTGGAACGTGCCGTCCGCCAGCCCGTTCCAGACGGCCTCGTGCGAGGCTTTGTCTCTGGCCGGCGGGCTGAAGCAGAGCTTGAGCCCCTCGACGCCGGGTGTATCCATCATGTCCTCGGTCAGGAAGAGATACTGAGGGCATGTTTCGCCGAAGATCGGCAGCCCGCGTCCCTGGGCTTGCCGCACCATGTCCGTCGAAACCGGATCGGAGACATGGACGATGAGCAGCGAAGCGCCGGTGGCCTCCGCCAGACTGATGGCGCGATTGACCGCCTCCCGTTCGGCGATCGCGGTATGGCTCTTGGCGTGGAAGCGCGGATGGACGCAGCCGCTCTCCAGGAATCCCTTCGCGAGAAACTGGATGAGGTCGTGATTCTCCGCATGGACCATCACGATCGCGCCCTCCCGCTTCGTGGCGGAAAGCACCTGCAGCATCTGATGGTCGGTGAGCTTCATGGCATCATAGGTCAGAAACACCTTGTACGACGTGATGCCCTGTTCCATGAGGTAGGGAAGATCGCGGCTGAGCGCCTCTTCTGTCGGGTCGGCGATGATCGGATGGAAGGCGAAGTCGAGGATCGACTTCGCCTCGGCCAGCTTCCAGTAATCCTCGACCGAGCCGCGGAGGGGCTTGCCGCGATGCTGGGCGGCAAACGGGACGATCGTCGTGTTGCCGCCGAACGCCGCGGAGACCGTCGCCGAATAGAAGTCGTCCGCGCACATGATGCCGCCGCCGGACACCTGCTCGACATGGCAGTGGCTGTCTATGCCGCCGGGCAAAACCAGGCGCCCCGATGCGTCGATATCGCGCGCGGCTGCCTCCAGCCCCTTTCCGATATGGACGATCACGCCGTCCTTGACGGCGATGTCGCCGTCGAACGTATCGGATGCGGTTGCGATCGTGCCGTTGCGGATCGTGAGATCGTAGGATGACATGCCGGAACCTCCCTAGTTGCTTTTGCCCGAGAAGGACTCCAGCGACCGCTCCAGCCTGCTGACCAATCCATCGATATCACGATGGTCGTCCGGCGTCAGGAGCGCCGCTGGAGCGCGCTGCGTCGCATGCGCGATGGCGCCCCGCCGACGCAGGATTTCCTTGCGGAACGCCAGCCCCACCCTCGGCTGCTGCTCGATGCGCGCCAGAGGCAGGTAGATATCGAACAGATCCTCTGCCAGTTGATCGTTGCCTTCCGAGAAGTGCTCGTACACGCCGACGAGCATCTCCGGATAGGCAAAGCCCGTCATCGCGCCATCGGCGCCCCGCCGCATCTCCTGCGGATAGTAGAGGCCTCCGTTGCCCACCAGGATGCTGACGCGTCGGCGCTTGTCGCTCTCGGCTTCGGCGCGGATGCGGCTGAGTTTCGGCAGTCCCGGGCAGTCTTCGTGCTTCAGCATGACAAGCTGGGGAAATTCATCCACCAGCCGGTTGAAGACGGGGACCGACAGGTGAACGCCGGTGGCCTGCGGAAAGTCCTGCAAGACCACCGGAATGCCGTCGCCGAGCGCCTTGAACGCCGACTTGAAGTAGCCGTACACGCCTTCGTCGCCGTTGATGCCGGGTGGAGGGGCCACCATCACGCCGCTGGCGCCGGCCGCCATCGATTCGTTTGCAAGCGCCACGATCTTGGAGATTCCACCCGCGCTCACGCCGACCACCACCGGAACACGTTTTGCGACCTGTCGTAAAACGTGGCGCACGATGCCCAATGATTCCTCATCGGCAAGCTTGTGCGCTTCGCCCATCATGCCGAGAATGGTCATGCCGTGAACGCGGTGACGAATGTAGAATTCGATCAGCGTATCGAAGCTGCGGTAGTCGACCTCGCCGTTTTCGAGAAAGGGCGTTGCCGAAATCACATAGACGCCACGCGCCTCCGCCGTCAGCCGCTCGCTCATGAACGAAGCCTTCCTTGTCGAAATTCGGTTTCAGAAAGTGTTCCGAAGGACGAGCGTCCTTCTTCGCGCCTTTTGTGTTCTTATTGTATACCAAACGAATTTTATTTGTCTATTGAGTCTTGCGTCTCTCGTTTTTTTCGGTCATGCTTCCTTGGTGAATTTTCGTTCGGGGACGAAATTTTCAATATGGCACGTCACGCAGAAATCGCCGGCGGCGGAATAGCCGGTCTCACGCTTGGAATGATGCTCGCCCGGACCGGCTGGTCGGTTCGCGTGCACGAGCAGGCTCCGCAGATCCGCGAGGTCGGTGCAGCGCTGTTCCTCCGCAACAACAGTCTCGAAGTGCTGAGCGAATTCGGGATATTCGATACGCTGAAAGATGCGGGTTCCGAACTGACGAGGCAGCTCACGGTCGATCGCCGCGGCGGGATCATGGAGGAGCGCGAGCTGGAGGGGACTGCGCGCGTCTGGGTCATTCCCCGTCAGGCTCTGATCGATGCGCTGCGCGATGCGGCGCTCGCCGCCGGCGTCGAAATCAAGACCTCGTCGATGGTCGTGGACGCGCTTCCGGATGGTACGGTCATCAGCCGCGAGCTGGGCGCGGCGAAAGCGGATCTCGCGGTCGCGGCGGACGGCATCTACTCGCAGATTCGCGCGCGGCTGGGCATTCCGACCAGCCTTCGAAACCTGCCGACCACGATCAACCGCTACCTGATTCCGTCACGGGACCTGCCGGCGGAGCCGTTTCACGTCGAGCACTGGGGTCCCAATCGCCGCATCGGCATCGCGCCCGCCGGACCCGACTGGACCTATATCTATCAGGTCTGTAGTTCGCAGGATGCCGCTGGCGTGCAGATTCCGAACAACGTGGAGGCGTGGGGCGAGTCGCTACCGAAGCTCAGGCATGCGTTCGAACTGTTCGCCCGATCGGAGGTCATCCAGCGCGAGTATCAGGTGGTGCGCCCGGCTTCGTGGTCCAAGGGCCGCGTCGCGATGCTCGGCGACGCTGCCACCGGCCTGCCGCCGACGCTCGGGCAAGGTGCCGGGCTTGCGATCATGAACGCAAGGGGATTGGTCGCGGCCGTCAACAATGCCTCCTCGATCGAGGAGGGGTTGGAGACCTGGGAGTCTTCGATCCGCTTCATCAGCGACCGGACGCAGGCTTGGGCGTGTCGGTTCGACGTGTTCGCCAATCGCTGGCCGAACGCGCTCTGGTTCCTGCGCTGGCCGGTTGTGTGGAGCTTCCGTTCCTTTCCGGTCTTCAACGAAAGGATGCGCATTGCCGAGCGCGGTCTGAGTTCGACCAAGCTGGGGCAGGCCGGATAGGTCCGCGGGCTGAGGGGTCTCTTACGGGAACAGTGGGAGCGTATGAATGATCGGCCCGAGCGGCATGACCGCCCCCCGCAGCGCAGAGAAGCAGTATCGCGAGCTTCTGGAGCAGGGACGCTTTTGCCTGCAGAAATGCGCAGCGTGCGGCCTCTGGGTTTTTTACCCGCGCATGTGCTGCACCCGTTGCGGATCGCAGGATCTCGCGTTCGAGGACGCCGATCCCAAAGGTATCGTCTATTCGTGCACGACGGTCTATCGCCCCAATGCCCTCGACAAGGATTACAACATCTCCATCGTCGAGCTGAACGTGGGCTGCCGGATCCTGAGTCGCGTCGAGGCCGTCGCGCCCGAGCGCGTCGAGATCGGGATGCCGGTTTCGGCAATCATCAAGTCCGAGAATGGCCGTCCTCTTCTCGTATTTGAGCCCAGCCATGCAAGCGCTTGACCTCAGGGGCAGCGCGGCGGCAATCGGCGTCGGCCTCGCCGGTCAGCAGGGCGGCAATGGCCGGACCCATATCGAGTTGATGGCCGAAGCGGCGCAGAAGGCGCTGGACGATGCTGGCCTCCGGCTGTCCGATGTCGATGGGTTGTTCACGACCAACCTCGTCAATTTCATGCCGCCGCTTTCCGTGGCCGAATATCTCCACCTGTCGCCGAAATGGGTGGACGGCACGCAGGTCGGCGGCTCCTCCTTCGTGCACTACGCGATATCGGCGGCCGCGGCGTTGAAGCTCGGCCTGTGCAACGTCGCCCTCATCATCTACGGCAGCGACGCGGGCACCAACAAGCCGGAGCCGCTCTCCAAGCACGATTTCATCAGCTACGAGGCCGAGTACCACACGATGTTTCCGGCCGGAGGCGTTGCGCTTGCGGCCAAGAGGCATATGAAGGAGTTCGGGACGACGCGCGAGCAGATGGCCAGCGTTGCGGTGGCGGCGCGGCAATGGGCCATGCGCAATCCGGAGGCTTCGCTGCGGTCACCGCTCACCGTCGAGGACGTGCTGAACGCGCCGAAGTTCATCGATCCGTTCACGCTGCTCGATTGCGGCGCCATGACAGACGGAGCCGCCGCCCTGGTGCTGACGTCGAAGGATCGCAGTCGCGATGCCCGGCATCCGCCGGTGTATTTTCTGGGCGGCGGAACGGCTCTCTCCCATCGCCGGATCGCCGAGGCTGTCGATCTGACGACGACCGCTGCGACGCAATCCGGCGCGCGGGCGTTCGAGATGGCGCGCGTCGGGCGCAATGAGGTCGATGTTCTCCAGCTCTACGACGGCTTCACGATCTATCCCATCCTCTTTCTGGAGGATCTCGGATTCTGCAAGAAGGGGGAGGGTGGTCCCTTCGTCGAACAGGGCACGATCGCGCCCGGTGGCGCGATGCCGGTCAACACCAACGGTGGCAGCCTGAGCAGCGTGCATCCCGGAATGTACGGCCTGTTTCTCCTGGTGGAGGCCGTGATTCAACTCCGCGGCGCAGCCGGCGAGCGTCAGGTTTGTGACGCGGAGGTGGCCCTGTGTCACGGCAACGGGGGGCATTTGGCCAGCCAATCCACGGTCTTGTGGGGCAGCGCGGCGACCGTCTGACCTTTCGGAGAAGATCTATGGCGAAATCGATCCTGGTCATCAACCCGAACTCGAGCAGCGACGTTACGCGGAGCATTGAAACTGTGCTCGCTCCGTTCGGCCGCAACGCGGACGCAGAGATCGCGGTCACGGGACTGAAGGACGGTCCCCCCGGCATCCAGTCGCAGGCCGATGTCGAGCGTGTGGTGCCGCTGGTCGTCAATGCCATCACCCAGCGCAAGGCCGATGCTTATGTCATCGCCTGCTACAGCGATCCCGGTTTGCATGTCGCGCGCGAGAGCACCGCGAGCCCGGTGTACGGCATTGCCGAAAGCGCGATGCTCACGGCCATGATGCTCGGACAGCGCTTCGGTGTCCTTTCGATCCTGCACGCGTCTATCGCGCGCCATCGGCGGCAGATCGGCGCCATGGGCCTTTCCGACCGGCTGGCCGGGGACCGGGCTCTCGGATTGACCGTCGCGGAACTGAGCGACGTCCAGAGAACCTATCGGCGTCTGGTCGAGGTGGGAACCCGACTGCGGGATGACGACGGCGCAGATGTTCTCATTCTTGGTTGCGCCGGCATGGGCAGCCAGCGGCGCAAGCTCGAGGCCGAGCTGGCGATACCGGTGGTCGATCCCTGCGAAGCCGCGGTCGCTATTTCGCTGGGACGTTTGTACCTGGACTGATGGAAGAGGATAGGGAGGGTCGATGACGATCACGGCACTGCGTCGAGAGCCCGACGAGCCGGCGGAAACCAGTGCTCCGCCGCGGGAGCCTTTCGTCGAGCTGAAGGACATCGATCTCATCTATGAGGGGGACGAAAGTGCGCTGACCCTCGATTCCGTCAGTCTCACGGTGCACAAGGGCGAATTCGTCGCCGTCGTGGGTCCGTCCGGCTGTGGAAAGTCCACGCTGATGAAACTGGTGACTGGCCTCCTTCCGCCCAGCGCCGGATCGGTCGTGGTCGACGGCAAGGAGGTGACCGGCCCGATCAGCGGCGTCGGCATGGCGTTTCAGAATTCCACGCTGATGCCCTGGCGGACGACGCTCAACAACACGATGCTGCCGCTGGAAATCGCGCAGCCTTTCAAGAGCGAGCGGCGGCGAAAGTATGGCGAGCACATCGAGCGCGCTCGCACGATCCTGAAATCCGTCGGCCTGCTGGAATTTGCCGACAAGTACCCCTGGCAGCTTTCCGGCGGCATGCAGCAGAGGGCCAATCTGTGCCGGGCGTTGATCCACGAACCTCGCCTGCTGATGCTCGACGAGCCTTTTGCCGCCCTCGATGCGTTCACCCGCGAGGAGCTTTGGTCGCTGCTTCAGAACCTGTGGCTGGAGCAGCGATTCAGCAGCGTGCTGGTCACCCATGACCTGCGGGAGGCCGTTTTTCTCGCCGATACGATCTACGTGATGAGCAAGAGGCCCGGACGCATTCTCGAGCAGCGGACCGTTCCGTTCGCCCGCCCGCGCACCATCGAGATGAGCTTCAGCTCGGAGTTCGGGGAAATCGTGCAGGAGCTCAGGGAAAAGATCATCGAGGCCCGGTCATGAAGCAGTCCAGAAGCAGGAAGTCTGTCATCAGGTCGATGCCGTGGCTCGTCTCGATTGTGATCCTTTTGGTTTGGGAGGCCGGCACGCAGCTGACCGGTATTTCCTACGCCATTCTTCCTCCGCCTACCGAGATTGCGGCGTCCTTCTGGAAGTACCGGGAGGTGATCTTCGAACATGCGCTGGCCACACTGTTCTCGTCCATGGTCGGTTTCGCGCTCGCGGTGGTCGCCGGAATTTTCACCGGCCTGGCAATCGGAGCCTCTCCCGTCGTTTATAGCGGTCTCTACCCGCTTCTGGTTGCCTTCAATGCGCTTCCCAAGGTCGCGCTTCTCCCGCTGATCGTGTTGTGGGCCGGAATCGGGATCGTTCCGGCCATCGTCACCGCTTTCAGCCTCTGTTTCTTTCCCATCGTCGTGAACGTTGCGACCGGCCTCGCCACGATCGAGCCGGAGATGGAGGATGTTCTTCGCTCTCTTGGGGCGCGCCGGGACGAAATCCTGATCAAGGTCGGAATTCCCCGGGCGATGCCTTATCTGTTCGCATCCCTGAAGGTGGCGGTCACGCTCGCTTTCGTGGGCGCCGTCATCTCGGAAACGGTGGCGTCCAACGAGGGCATCGGAGCCCTGATGATGGCCGCATCCGCCCGCTTTGACGTGGCGCTGGTGTTTGCCGCGTTGTTTGTGATCGGGGCCATGGCCGTGGGCGCGTACGCCATCTGTGGAATGCTGGAGACGCGCATGGCGCATTGGGCCTTCCGGGGTGCGAGCCGCGCTTGAGGTCGGTGATTGGAACGAAGCGTCGATTCGGGAGGTGTCATGACACTGGGACTCTTGCCGACGTTCACGAATACGGCGGCATTGCGCTATTTCTACGAAGCGGCGCAATACTCTTCGTTCCGAAACGCCTCCGAGAAAATCCGGATCGCGCCATCGGCGATCAGCAGACAGGTCCAGTTGCTGGAGAAGGAGCTCAACACCAAGCTCTTCACCCGGCACAGGGACGGCTTGCACCTGACCGGCGCGGGCGAGGCGCTCCTCGCCCGCGTCAAGCGGGCGATGGAGGAACTGAAGCTGGCGCGTCACGAGATCGACGTCCTGCGAACGCCATCCCGCTGCCGTATCCGTCTGGGCTTGAACGACACCATTGCGCGCGAATTCTTCTCTGACTTCTTCAGGGAATTCAGCGTGACCTATCCGGATTTCGTCTTCGATCTGAAGATCGCCAATTCCGACGAGCTTGCATCCGCACTTTCGAACGGCGAACTGGACGCCATGATCGGATATGCCGTCCAGCCTCATCGGGGGCTGAAAACGGTATGCAGCTTTGAACTGAAGCACTGCGTCATGGTCCGGCCGGATCACCGGTTGGCGAAGCGCAGCCATGTCAGGATTTCCGACATCGCCGACGAGAGATTCATCATGCCGCCCAAGAGCTCGGCTCTGCGGCAGGCTTTCGACTCCATATTTGCCTCGGCGGCAGCACAGCCCTCGGTCCCGATCACGGCCAATTCGTTCGAGTTCATCGCCCTTCTGGTCTCGGAAGGGATTGGAATCAGTTTCCAGCTTCGCATGAACAGCGGACTTGATCGCAAGCGGAACGATCTTCGGTATCTTCAGATCGAGGACCCCCGGATCTGCAGGGCGGTCCTGGCATGCTGTGTCCCCGAAGGCAGCCAGGAATCGGCATTGACGGCAGCCTGTATCGAGCATCTGAAGGCCTCGCTGGAGACTTGGCGGTCGGCCACGTTCGGCAGCCCGCCGCCGCCTTCGAGAGGCGTGCGCGACAAGGTTCCGCTCTACGCCTAGGCGGAGACCGCCGCCGCGCTTCGTCTGGATGTCGCGCCCGTCCGCCCCCGCGAGAGCCGGCAGGGCACACTCGTGGCCGCGGCTCACACCTCAAGCAAGGAGGCTGAACTGACATGCCACCGTTGAGATTTACGACGCGACCGCAGATCGAAGGAACGTTCGGGGTTGTGACGTCGACTCACTGGATCGCGACGGCGGTCGGGATGTCGATCCTCGAAAGAGGCGGCAACGCATTTGACGCGGCGGTGGCGACGGCCTTCGTTCTTCAGATCGTCGAACCCCACCTCAACGGGCCCGGTGGGGACGTTCCGATCATTCTCTACGACGTGCGGCGGGGAAAGCCCGAGGTCATCTGCGGGCAGGGCACGGCGCCGGGTGAAGCCACGGTCGATCGCTTTCGCGCGCTCGGCCTGGATGCAGTCCCCGGAACGGGCTTGTTGGCGGCCTGCGTCCCCGGCACGTTCGAGACGTGGATGCTGCTCCTGCGCGACTACGGCAGCATGCCGCTCGCCGATGTGCTGGAGCCGGCAATCCACTATGCCGAATCCGGGCATCCCGTGGTGGAGAAGGAGGCCGAGGCCGTCGAATCGGTGCGCGAACTGTTCCTGAACCATTGGGCGACCTCCGCCGAAACCTATCTGGTCGGTGAGGCGGCGCCTGCGATCGGCGACATCGTCTCCAACCGCAAGCTGGCGCAGACCTATCGTCGCCTGCTCCACGAGGCGGGCCAGCATGGGGGAGATCGCGACCGGCAGATCGAGCATGCGCGCCAGAACTGGTCGCAGGGTTTCGTCGCGGAGGCTATCGACAGGTTCAGCCGCACGCAATCCGTCATGGACGTCACCGGCCGGCGGCATAGCGGACTGCTGTCCGGGCAGGACATGGCACTGTGGCAGCCGACCATCGAGCCGCCGCTCAGCATCGACTATCACGGTCATACCGTGTGCAAGGCCGGCCCGTGGAGCCAGGCGCCGGTGATGCTGCAACAGCTTGCATTGATCAAGCAGTTCGACCTGAAGAATGCAGATGCCGAAGACCCTGCTTTCATCCATCTTCTGGTCGAATGTTCGAAGCTGGCTTACGCGGACCGCGAGAAGTTCTACGGCGATCCCAACTTCGCCGAAGTGCCGATGGAAAGGCTGCTCTCTGCGGCATACAACGCGGAGCGCGCCGGGTTGGTCACGGATACGGCGTCGCTGGAGCTACGTCCCGGCGACGTCGATGGCCTTGGCCTGATCCTGAAGGCGCCGGTGTCGGCGGCGCCGGACGCGCAGGCCAGGTCGATGGGTGTCGGCGAACCGACCGTCGGCAGGATGGGGCAGGTTCGCGGCGACACGGTCCATTTCGACGTTATCGACCGGCACGGCAACATGATATCGGCCACGCCCTCCGGCGGTTGGCTCCAGTCATCGCCCGTTATCCCGGATTTGGGCTTCTGTCTCGGAACGCGCGCGCAGATGTTCTGGCTGGACGAAAGGCATCCGGCGGGACTGCGGCCGCGCGCGCGCCCGAGAACCACGCTCTCGCCCACGCTGGCGTTCCGCCAGGGTGAGCCCTATCTCGCATGGGGCACCCCGGGCGGCGACCAGCAGGATCAATGGACGGCCCAGTTCTTCCTCCGTCACGTCCACTGTGGGATGAATCTGCAGGAGGCGATCGACGCCCCGGCCTGGCACTCCGAGCACTTTCCGATCTCCTTTTGGCCGCGTCATGCGCGGCCGGGCGTGCTCGTGGTGGAGAATCGCGTTCCCGCTGCTGCGATCGCGGATCTGGAGCGCCGCGGTCATATCGTCGAGATCGGTCCTGCATGGTCGGAAGGCCGGCTGACTGCGGCCTCCCGAGTGGGCTCCAAGCGGTTCGCCGCCGCCAACCCGCGCGGAATGCAGGGATATGCGATAGGCCGCTAGATGCTCGGGTTCGGAAGTGGAGGGGGCTCTCAATCCCAGGCGAGCGCGCCGCCGTTCTGGTACTCGATCACGCGAGTCTCGAAGAAGTTCTTTTCCTTCTTCAGGTCCATCGCCTCTGACATCCAGGGAAACGGATTGTCGGCCGCCTCGAACACCGGCGCAAGGCCGAGCTGCGCGCAGCGCCGGTTGGCGATGAAGTGCATGTACTGTTCGCACAGCGTCGCATTGAGGCCGAGGAACCCACGCGGCATCGTGTCCCGGCCGTAGGCCGCCTCAAGCTCCGCTGCATTGCGGATCATGCTGCGAACCTCGTCCTGAAACGATTTGGTCCAGAGGTGCGGATTCTCGATCTTGATCTGGTTGATGACGTCGATTCCAAAGTTCAGGTGAATCGACTCGTCGCGCAGGATGTACTGGTACTGCTCCGCGATGCCGACCATCTTGTTGCGCCGGCCGAGCGAGAGGATCTGCGCGAAGCCGGTGTAGAACC
>CAZZCV010000027.1:0-40405 GCA_964653225.1 uncultured Rhodoplanes sp.
GTGCCTCGGCGCTGACCGCCACGTGCTTGGCCGAGCGCGGCCACACTCCACCACCTGGCGAGATCAGCGCCCGGTCGTAATCGTCCCAGCTCGATCGCGGGAGCTCGAACAGCCGCGCGCGTTCGGCGTGGGCCAGCGCGACGTCGGGGTTCGGATCGATGAAGACATGGCGGTGGTCGAACGCCGCGAGCAGACGGAGCGTCGGCGAGCGCAGCATGCCGTTACCGAAGACGTCGCCTGACATGTCGCCGATGCCGACGGCGGTGAGTCCGTCGGTGTCGGCATTGCGGCCGAGGACCGAGGCGTGGCGGCGCACGCTCTCCCACGCGCCGCGGGCGGTGATCCCCATGCCCTTGTGGTCGTAGCCGGCCGAGCCGCCCGAGGCGAAGGCGTCGCCGAGCCAGAAGCCGTGTTCCTGCGAGATGTCGTTGGCGATGTCGGAGAAGGTCGCGGTGCCCTTGTCGGCGGCGACCACGAGATAGGGGTCGTCGCCATCGTGGCGCACCACGTTCTCCGGCAGGACGAGGCCGTCCGGGGCGATGTTGTCGGTGATGTCGAGCAGCGTGCCGATGAAGATTTTATAGGCGGCAATTCCCTCGGCCTGGATCGCCTCCCGGCTGCCGCCCGCGGGCAGACGCGTGTTGAGATATTTGGGCACGAAGCCGCCCTTGGCGCCGACCGGCACGATCACCGCGTTTTTGACCTGCTGCGCCTTCACCAGGCCGAGGATTTCGGTGCGGAAGTCCTGCGGACGGTCGGACCAGCGGATGCCGCCGCGCGCCACCTTGCCGAAGCGCAGGTGCACGCCCTCCACGCGCGGCGAATAGACGAAGATCTCGTACAACGGCCGCGGCAAAGGCACGCCGTCCAGCTTGCGGCTGTCGAACTTGATCGCGATCTCGGCCTTGGGCTTTCCGTCGCTTCCGGGCTGGTAGAAGTTGGTGCGGATCGCGGCCGTGACGGCGTTGGCGAAATGCCGGACGATGCGGTCCTCGTCGAGACTCTCGACCGTGGCGAGTCGCTCCTCGATGTCGGCGAGCAGCGCGGCCTCGCGCTCCGCGCGAGCCGCGGTCTGCGGACGCGGATCGAATCGCGCATGGAACAGATCGACGATCTGCGCCGCGAGCGCGGAGTGCCGGCGCAGCGTCGCCCACATGTAGTCCTGCGAATAGGGCACCCGGATCTGGCGCAGAAAGCGCGAGAACGCGCGCAGCAGCGCCACGTCGCGCCACATCAGTCCTGCGGTCAGCACCAGCGCGTTGTAGCCGTCGTTCTCGGCCACGCCGCGCATGGTGACGATGAAGGCGGCTTCCAGCTGTTCGGTCATGCCGTCGAAATCGAAGGAGTCGCCATCGGCGCGCTCCAGCAGCATGTCGTGGCACCAGGCTTCGACGCCGTTCGGGCCGGCGACGTGATAGGTGCGCTCGTCCACCACCCGGAAGCCCATGTTCTCCAGCACCGGCACGCGATCCGAAAGCGGGATCGCCTCGGCATGGCTCCAGACCTTGAGCCCCACCGCGTGGGCGCCGCCGGCGCGGGGCCGGTAGAAGTCCACGCCGAGCGGCCGCTCGGGCGAGAGACCCTCGATGGTGCGAATGTCCACCACCGCATCGAAGGGCGTGAACGCCTCGCGGTAGCCGCCCGAGAACGCCTCGCGGAAGCGTTCGAACAGCGCCCGCGCCCGCGACGGCTCGTAGACGTCGGCGAGCGCGTTGGCCAGCGCGTCGGTCCAGGTCCGCACGATGGCGGAAACCTCCGCCTCCAGCGTCGCCCGATCCGGATCCGGGGTTTCGCCCTCGTCGCGGCCGATGATGAAGTGAATGCGCGCCAGCGGGCTTTCGAGATAGAGTGGATAATGGGCGCTGACGTGGCCCTTGAAGGCCTCGGCGAGATAGTCGCCGATCCGCCTGCGGACCCGCGAATCGTAGCGGTCGCGCGGCACGTAGACGAGCACCGAGACGAAGCGGTCGAACTTGTCGCGGCGCGCCAGCACGCGCACCCGCGGCCGCTGGTCGAGCTGAAGGATGACGAGC
This sequence comes from uncultured Rhodoplanes sp., assembly GCA_964653225.1. GTDB lineage: Bacteria > Pseudomonadota > Alphaproteobacteria > Rhizobiales > Xanthobacteraceae > Z2-YC6860. The sequence goes on from CAZZCV010000027.1 coordinate 2,034, forward strand.
GCGAACTGGTAGAGCGTGTCCTCGTCGATCTGGAACAGCTCGTCGCGCGGATAGCTTTCCAGCACGTTGGCGAGCGCCTTGCCGGAATGGCCGTCCGGATCGAAGCCTGCGCGGCGGATCACCGCGTCGGTCTTGCGCCGCAGGTACGGGATCGAACGGGTCGAGCGGGTGTAGGCGGTGGAGGTGAACAGGCCGACAATGCGCAGCTCGCCGGCCGGCCGACCCGCGGAGTCGAAGCGCTTGACGCCGATGTAGTCAAGATAGACCCGGCGGTGCACCCGCGACTTCACGTTGGCCTTGGTGACGATCAGCGTGCGCGGCTCGTCGAGGAACGCGCGAAGCTGCGGCGTGATGGTCACGACCTGCCCGCCGCGCTTGAGCACGTGCACGTCCGGATGGCGCAGGATGCCGAGCCCGGTCTCCGGCAGGGACGCGAGGTCGCGCGCCTCGCCGGCCAGCGCATAGTCGCAGACGCCGAGGAAGGTGAAGTTGTCGGCGGACAGCCATTCGAGGAACTGGATCGCCTCCGCGATGTCGTCGACCGGCACCGGCGGCGGGTTCTGCTTCATCTCGGCGATCACGTCTCCGACGCGGCCGAGCATCGGCTTCCAGTCCTGCACCACGAGCCGGACCTCGGCCAGCACCTGCTCCAGTGCGCGCACGATCTCGGCGCGGCGCGCTTCGTCGTCGATGCGCTCGACGTGGATGTGGATCAGGCTCTCGCGGGTCGCGGAGTTCCCCTTCGCGGAGTCCGTCGGAAGCCGCAGCAGCGTGCCGATCGGATCGCGCTCCACCGTCAGGATCGGATGCGTCACCAGCCGCACCTCGATGCCGCGCTCCGCCAGCTCGGCCATCACCGAGTCGACCAGGAACGGCATGTCGTCGTTGAGGATTTCCAGAACCGAAACGGTCTTGAGCGTCTCTCCGGCGGACGGCTCGGGAGATTCGAAGCGGATTTTCGGTGCGCCCGGCCGGCGGTCGGCCAGGAACGCCCACGCCTCGCGGGTGAGCGCCGCCAGCTCGGCCGGTGCGTAGCGGACGAGATCCTCGGGTGCGGCGCCTTCGAGCAGAAGGCTGGCAAAGCCGTCCGGAGCGGCGCCGTTTGCGGCGGCCTGGATCAGCCGGTGGGCGGTCCGTTCGTCGTCGCTGTCGATCAGGGCCATGTCAGCCGCCTCGTTCTGCGAATCCCCGGTCCTTGGGAACGCAAGTGTAGATGTTTCGCTCCCGCACGGAAGGGATGTAGGCTTTAGACCGGCTGTGAGAAGGGAGTGTGGCAGTGTCCAGAACGATCAAAAAAGCCGGGCGGGCCAAGGACGGGCCGCGTCCGCCGGCCGGCGCGGCCGCGGGCGACGACAGCGAGGTCACCGCTCTGTCGCTGGACGCCGGCGCGCTTTCGCCCGGCATGGAGAGCTATTTCGGCAAGTGCCGGGACAAGCTCGGGTTCGTGCCGAACGTGCTGCAGGCCTATGCCTTCGACAACGGCAAGCTCGAAGCCTTCGTGGCCATGTACAACGACCTCATGCTGGCGTCTTCCGGGCTTTCGAAGCTGGAGCGCGAGATGATCGCGGTCGCGGTGTCCTCGCACAACCGCTGCTATTATTGCCTGGTGGCGCACGGCGCGGCCGTCCGCGCGCTCTCGGGCGATCCGGTCCTGGGCGAGTTGATGGTGATGAACTACCGCGCGGCGCGGCTGTCGAAGCGGCATCGGGCGATGCTCGACTTCGCCGTCAAGCTGACCGCGGAGCCATGGGCGGTGGAGGAGGAGGATCGCGCAACCCTGCGCAAGGCCGGATTCTCGGCGCGCGACGTCTGGGACGTCGCCGCGGTCGCGGGGTTCTACAACATGACCAACCGCATCGCGTCCGCCACCGACATGCGGCCGAACAGCGTGTACCACGCGCAGGCGCGCTGACCCGACCGGGAGGGTCGAGGTGCCGGCCGCCCGGAATCGGGCTACGCTGGCCGCGATGATTCCCGCTCCCCGCCTCACCCTGATTCTCGGCCTGTTTCTGGCCGCGACGCCGTTCGCGCACGCACAGCGTGGCGCCTATGAAATCCCGCCGGTGCGCGCAGCGCACGCCCGCCACGGCATGGTGGTGGCGCAGGAGGCGCGCGCCACCCGCGTCGGCGTCGAGATCCTCCGCAGGGGCGGCAACGCGGTGGACGCCGCCGTCGCGGTGGGCTTCGCGCTCGCCGTCACCTATCCGCGCGCCGGCAACATCGGCGGCGGCGGCTTCATGGTGATCCATCTGGCGAAGGGCAACCGCCAGCACGCCATCGACTACCGCGAGACAGCGCCGGCCGCGACCACCAAGACCACCTATCTCGACGACAGGGGCGAGGCCGACCCCAAGAAGTCGCGCGAGCTGGGCACCGCGGTCGGCGTGCCCGGCACGGTGGCCGGGCTTGCGCTGGCGCATGCCAAATACGGCTCCGGCCGGTTCACGCTCGCCGACCTGATCCGTCCGTCGGCCGCGCTGGCGCGCGACGGCATCCCGGTCGAGACCGACGTGGCGGACTCGCTGCACTTCGCGGCGGCGCGGTTCGCGCGCTGGCCGGCGTCGGCGAAGATCTTCCTGCGGCCGGACGGCAAGCCGCTGCGCGAGGGCGACCGCCTGGTGCAGCGCGACCTCGCGGACACGCTGGAGGCGATCGCGCGCAGCGGCCCGCGCGCGTTCTACGAGGGCGAGATCGCCGGGAGGATCGCCTCGGCGGTGCGCGACGCCGGCGGCCTGATGACGGCGGACGACCTGAAAAGCTACCGCGCGGTGGAGCGCGACGTGGTGCGTGGCACCTATCGCGGCTTCGACGTGGTGTCGATGCCGCCGCCGTCCTCCGGTGGCGTGCTGCTGATCGCCATGCTCAACATGCTGGAGGCCTACAAGCTGCGCCCCGGCGATCCCGACACGCTGCATCTCATGATCGAGACCATGAAGCGCGCCTATGCCGACCGCGCGCTGTTCCTCGGCGATCCCGACGCGGTGAAAGTGCCGGTCGCGGGCCTGATCTCGAAACGCTATGCGCGCGCGCTCCGCCGCACCATCGACCCGAACCGCGCGAGCCCTCCCGGCGTGACCAATCCGGTGGCCCCCACGCGATTCGAGAGCGAGAACACCACGCATTATTCCGTGGTCGACCGCTTCGGCAACGCGGTGTCGAACACCTACACGCTGAACCTGAGCTACGGCGTCGGCCTGGTCGCGGAGGGCACCGGCGTCCTGCTCAACAACGAGCTGGACGATTTCGCCGCCAAGCCCGGCGCGCCCAACGCCTTCGGCCTCGTGGGCTTCGACGAAGCCAACGCGCCGGGTCCGAACAAGCGGCCGCTGTCCTCGATGACGCCCACCATCCTGCTGCGCAAGGGCAAGCCGGTTCTGGTCACGGGCTCGCCGGGCGGCAGCCGCATCATCACCGCGGTCCTGCAGGTCGTCACCAACACCATCGACCTTCGCATGCCGGTCGACCGCGCCACGCAGGCTCCCCGCATCCACCATCAATGGCTACCGGACGAGGTGACGGCGGAGCCCGGCGTCCCGCCCGCGATCCTGAGCGAGCTGGCGCGGCGCGGCCACAAGGTGACGGCGGCGCGGCCGGGCACCGCGGTCAACTCCATCGTCGTGACGCCGAAGGGCTTGTTCGGCGCGGCCGACAGCCGCACCCGCGGCGCGCTCGCCGCCGGCCATTGACGGAATCGGGGAACCGCCCGGCTGCATCCAGCCCGGAAGGCCGTCCGTCGCCTTCTTCCTGCGCTTTGCGCGGGGGTTGCGCCCATTGACGTGGATCAACGGGCGCGGGCCGCCGCTCTTGAAGATGGCGGCCGGATTCGATCAAGTCCAGTGCAAGGAGCACCTGCGGACCCGCCATGCCCGAAGCCCGTCCGGTCATCTTCCGCATCGAAGGGTTGACGAAGGTCTATCGCAGCGGCGAGGTCGAGGTTCACGCGTTGCGCGGCGTGGATCTCGAGATCGGCGCGGCCGAGTTCCTGGTGCTGCTCGGCCCCTCGGGCTCCGGCAAGTCCACGCTGGTCAACATCGTCGGCGGGCTCGACGCGCCGAGCGGCGGCAAGGTGTTCTTCAAGGACCAGGAGCTGACCGCGCTCGGCGAGGCCGGACTCACGCGCTACCGGCGCGACCACGTCGGCTTCGTGTTTCAGTTCTACAATCTTGTGCCCAGCCTGACAGCGCGCGAGAACGTCGCCCTCGTCACCGAGATCGCCCGCGATCCGATGGAGCCCGGCGCGGCGCTGGAGCTGGCCGGCCTCGATGCCGGCCGCCACGACCACTTCCCCGCGCAGCTCTCCGGCGGCGAGCAGCAGCGCGTCGCCATCGCCCGCGCCATCGCCAAGCGGCCGGAGGTGCTGCTCTGCGACGAGCCGACCGGCGCGCTCGATTCCAGGACCGGCATCCGCGTGCTCGACGCACTCGCCACCGTCAACCGCGAGATCGGCACCACCACGCTGGTCATCACCCACAACGTCGCCATCGGCCGCATGGCCGACCGGGTGATCCATTTCGCCGACGGCCGGGTGTCGCACATCGACGTGAACGAGGCGCGCGAGCCGGCCTCGGCCATCGCCTGGTGAGCGCGATGGGCGTGCTCGACCGCAAGCTCCTGCGCGACCTGTGGCGGCTCAGGGCCCAGGTGCTCGCCATCGCGCTGGTGATGGCGGCGGGCGTCACCACGCTGGTTCTCGGCATCGGCACCTATCAGTCGCTCAAGGAGACGCAGGCCGCCTATTACGAGCGGCACCGCTTCGCCGCCGTGTTCGCGCAGGTGCGCCGCGCGCCCGAGCGGCTGCGCGCGGCGATCGCGGAGATCCCCGGCGTCGCCGCGGTCGAGACGCGGATCGTGGATTCCGCGATCCTCGACATCGAAGGCATGGCCGAGCCCGCGAGCGCGCAGCTCGTGTCGCTGCCCGAATCCGGGGAGCAGGTGCTCAACGCGCTCTATGTGCGGCTCGGCCGGCTTCCCAACCCCGCGCATCCGGACGAGGTGGTGGTCCACGAATCCTTCGCCAATGCCCACGGCTTCCGGCCGGGCTCGCGGCTGACGGCCGTCGTCAACGGCCGCAAGCGCAGCCTCGAGATCGTCGGCGTGGCGCTGAGCCCGGAGTTCATCTACACGCTGCCGCCCGGCGGCCTGTACCCGGACGAGCGCCGCTACGCGATCCTGTGGATGTCGCGTCGCGCGCTGGCGGCGGCCTTCGACCTTGAGGGTGCCTTCTCCGCCGTCGCGGTCCGGCTGCTGGTCGGCGCCTCCGAGCCGCAGGCGATCGAGCGGATCGACGCGCTGCTCGAACGCTACGGCGGGCGCGGCGCGCACGGCCGCGCCGACCAGCAGAGCCACGCCTTCCTCGACGCCGAGCTGCAGCAGCTTGCGGCGATGACCGCCGTGCTGCCGCCGATCTTTCTCTTCGTGGCGGCGTTCCTGGTGAACATGACGCTGACGCGGCTGATCGCGCTGGAGCGCGAGCAGATCGGGCTGATGAAGGCGCTGGGCTACGGCTCCGGCGGGGTCGCCTGGCACTATCTGAAGTTCGTTGCGGCCATCGGTCTCGTCGGCATGGCGATCGGGGTGGCCGGGGGCATCTGGCTCGGCCGCGGCCTCGCCGGCCTCTACGGCCAGTTCTTCCGCTTTCCGTTCCTGATCTTCAGCATCGACGCCGGCGTCTATGTCGTGGCGGCCGGCACCACGATTCTCGCCGCCACGCTCGGAGCGGCGCGTGCCGTGTGGGGCGTGGTGCGCCTGTCGCCGGCGGTCGCGATGCAGCCCGCGGCGCCGACGCGATACCGCCGGCTGCTCGGCGGCCGCCCCGGCCTCGGGGTGCTGCCGCAGTCCGCGGTCATGATCACGCGCCACATCGTGCGCTGGCCGCTGCGCGCGGCCTTCACGCTTCTCGGCATCGCGCTGTCGGTGGCGGTGCTCGTGTCGTCGCTGTTCATGCAGGACGCGGTGGATCACCTCATCGAGCAGACCTTCTTTCAGGCCGATCGGCAGGACGCCACCCTCAACTTCGTCTCCGAGCGGCCGACCGCGGCGGCGCTGGCCGGGGTCGCCCGCCTGCCGGGGGTGATGACGGCGGAGCCGCTGCGGGCGCTCCCCGTGCGCATCAGTCATGGCGCGGCCTCGCGCCGGACGGCGATCCAGGGCCGTGCGCCGGATTCCGACCTGTCCCGGCTGATCGACATCCATGGCCGCGAGGTCGCGCTGCCGGAGACCGGGCTCGTGCTCGCCGACAAGCTCGCGCGGACGCTCGGCGTGCGGGTCGGCGACCGGGTGCGGGTCGAGACGCTGGAGCGTCGGCGGCGCATCGTGGAGGTGCCCGTCACGGCCATCGTCCAGGGTTACGTTGGTATGGCGAGCCACATGGACATCGCGGCGCTCAACCGGCTCAACCGGGAGGGCCCGATGGCAAGCGGCGTCAACGTCCGGCTCGATCCCGCGGCCCGCGACGCACTCTACGGCGCCGTCAAGACCATGCCGGCGGTTGCCTCGCTCGGCCTGCAAAGCGTGGCGCTGGAGATGCTGCGCCGGACCATGGCGGAGAACATCCTGCTGATGCTCGGCATCCTCACCGTGCTGGCGCTCGTGATCGCCTTCGGCGTGGTCTACAACAGCGCCCGCATCCAGCTCTCCGAGCGCGGCCGGGAGCTGGCCAGCCTGCGCGTGCTGGGTTTCACCCGCGGCGAGGTGTCCTGGATCCTGCTGGCGGAGCTTGCGATCCTGACGATCGGCGCGCTGCCTCTCGGCTGGCTTCTCGGCTACGCTCTCGCCTATGGCATGGTGCATGGCATGGAGACGGAGCTGGCCCGAATCCCGCTCGTGGTCGAGCGCGCGACCTATGCCTGGGCCGCGATCATCGTGCTGGGAGGCGCTGCGGCGTCGGCGCTGATCGTGCGCCGGCGCATCGACCGACTCGACCTCGTCGAAGTCCTGAAGACCCGGGAGTGACCATGGTTTCGCAATGGCGACGATGGATCGTGGTTGCTGCCGTGCTTATCGCGGGTTCTGCCGTCGCATTCTGGGCGCTGCGGCCGCAGCCGGTTGCCGTGGACACCGCCGCCATCGCGCGCGGCGCGCTCGAGGTGACGGTGAGCGAGGAGGGCCGCACCCGCGTGCGCGATATCTACACCGTGTCCGCGCCGGTCGCCGGCACGCTGCAACGCTCGCTGCGCGAAGTCGGCGACGAGGTGGTGGCCGGCCGGACGGTGGTGGCGGTGATCCGCCCCTCCGCGCCGGGCCTCCTCGACGCGCGGGCGCGCCGCGAGGCCGAGGCCATCGTCGCGGCGGTCGAGGCCATGATCGAATCCGCCAACGCGCAGGTGCGTGAGGCCGAGGCCCAGCTCGCCTACGCCACGAGCGAGCACAAGCGCGCCGCCGAGCTGCGCCAGACCAGTGCGGTGTCCGAAAGCCGTTTCGAGGAGACGCGGGCTGCCGCGCTGGCCGCCGAGGCACGGCTCGCCGCCGCGCGGGCGACGCTCGTGGCTTATCGGCACGGTTTGCAGATGGCGAAGGCCCGCCTGGTCGGCCCGCTCGACGAACGCGGCAACGGCGAGGCCGGCGCCTGCTGCCTCCTGGTGCAGGCGCCGGTCGACGGCCGCGTGCTCGCCATCCACCACGAGAGCGAGCAGGTGGTGGCCGCGGGCACCGCGCTGATCGAGCTGGGCGACCCGCGGCGGATCGAGGTGGTGGCCGAGCTTCTGTCGTCGGACGCGGTGCGGATTGTGCCGGGCGCACCGGTGCGCATCGACGGCTGGGGCGGGCCGGGAACGCTGGCCGCGCGGGTCCGGTACGTCGAGCCCGCGGGCTTCACCAAGACCTCGGCGCTCGGCATCGAGGAGCAGCGTGTGCGTGCGATTCTCGATTTCGACGGTCCTCCCGACGAACGGCCGGGCCTCGGCCACGGCTACCAGGTGACGGCGCATATCTCGGTGCGGCGGATCGAGGACGCGCCGCTGGTGCCGCTCGGCGCGCTGTTCAGGCGCGGCGACAACTGGTCGGTGTTCGTGACCGACAGCCAGGGTCGCGCCCGCGAGCGCGTGGTCCGGATCGGCGAGCGCACGGCCCGCGAGGCCGTGGTCCTCGCGGGTCTCGAGCCGGGCGAACGGGTGGTGCTGTATCCGAGCGACCGCGTGACCGACGGCGTGCGCATCCGCGAGCGTGACGGTCGCTGAAAGGACATCCATGAAACCCCGTCTGCATTTCCACGGCGCATCCGGCTGCGTCACCGGCTCCTGCCACCGGCTGGAGTTCGGCGGCGTGCAGGTGCTGATCGACTGCGGCATGTTCCAGGGTTCGAAGTCGGAGAAGGAGCTGAACTACCGGCCGTTCCCGTTCGACCCGCGCGCGATCCACGCCGTGGTGCTCACCCACGCGCACATCGACCACATTGGGTTGTTGCCCAAGCTCACGCGCGCGGGGTTCGACGGGCCGATCCATGCCACCCGCGCCACCGCCGATCTCTGCGAGGTCATGCTGCCCGACTCCGCCTACATCCAGGAGACCGAGGTGCGCCAGCTCAACCGCCGCAACACGCAGCGCGGTCGCACCCCGGTCGATCCGATCTACACCGCGGAGGACGCGGCGGAGGCGATCACGCTGCTGCGGCCCTCGGGCTACCGTGAGTGGTTCGCGGTCGCGCCCGGCATCCGCGGCCGCTACTGGAACGCGGGCCATCTGCTCGGCTCTGCGTCGCTCGAGATCGAGCTGGAGGGCGCGAGGAAGGACGGCGGGCCGATGCGCCTGCTCTTCTCCGGCGACATCGGGCCGACCCACAAGCTTCTGCAATGCGGTCCCGAGGCGCCCGCCGGCCTCGATCACGTGGTGTGCGAATCGACCTACGGCGACCGGGACAGGATCGACGCCGACGAGGAGCGCCGCCGCGAGCTGCTGCGCACCGAGGTCCTCGCCGCGGCCAAAGCGAATGGCGCGCTGCTGATCCCGTCCTTCGCGGTGGAGCGCACGCAGGAGCTGCTGATCGACCTGTTCTTGCTGATGGAGGGCGGCGCGATTCGCGAAGCGCCGATGTTCATCGATTCCCCGCTGGCGAGCCGCGCCAGCGCCGTGTTCGACCGGCACGCCCCGGACATCCGCCATGGCGACGTGCTGCGCAGGGCGCTGCGCTCGCGGCATGTGCGCTTCACCGAGAGCGTGGAGCAGAGCAAGGCCATCGGCCGGTTGCGCGGCTTTCACATCGTCATCGCGGCAAGCGGCATGTGCGAGGCCGGACGCATCCGGCACCATCTCAAGGCGTGGCTCTGGCGGCCCGAGGCCACCGTGCTCCTGGTGGGCTACCAGGCGCAGGGCACGCTCGGCCGCGTGATGCAGGACGGCGCCCCGCGTGTGCGGATCCAGGGCGAGGAGGTCGAGGTCCGCGCCCGCATCCGCTCGCTCGACCTCTATTCGGGCCATGCCGACGGACCGGAGCTGGCCGACTGGATCGCCCAGCGCCGGCCGGTGCACGGCACAGTGTTCCTGGTGCACGGCGAGGAGACGGCGTCCGATGGTCTCCGGCGGCGCATCGCACCGCTCCTGGCGGATGCCGAGGTGATCGTGCCGGAGCTGGACGCGGGCTACGAACTGGGCGGCACCCGCGCCCGGCAGCTCAAGACGGAGGTGCCGCCGCGCATCGAGCCGGAGCGGCTCGGCCGGCTCGACTGGCACAACGATCTCTCGCGGCTGCTGCTCGACATCAACGAGGCGGTCGGGAAGGAGGCCGGCGAGCGAGGCCGCGCGGTGGTGATCCGGCGGCTGCGACGCGCGCTCGAGGAGGAAGGTTAGGCCGTCCAGAACGCTGCCGTGAGACCGCAGGCCAGTGCCGCCGCGCTCGCCGCGCTCACGCGCAGGCCGATGGCCCGGCCGCCGACCCAGGCCGCCATCGCGGCCTTCGAGACCGTGTTGACGCCAACCGCGATCAGGATGCCCCAGGCCGCGGTCTCGAGCGCCGTCTCGCCGTCCGCGAGACGCGCCATCGAGATGGTCACCGCATCCACGTCGGCGATCCCCGATACGCATGCAACGATCAGCACGCCGACGTCGCCCAGCAGCCGGCGCAGAAGCTCGGCGGCCAGCATCACCGCGGCGATGAAGGCGGCGAGCTTGAGCGCCGAGCCGAGCGCGAGCGGGTTCTGGATGGCCAGCTTCGGAAATTCGCGTTCGGGCCGGCCGGCGAGCAGCAGCACGCCGCCGCCGATGGCGAGCCCCGCCGCGAGCGCCCCGAGCGGAGCTGCGAGCCGCGCCAGCAGCGCTTCGTTCAGGGCCACGGCCACCACGCCGACCCGCACCACCATGACCATGCCCGCGATCAGGATTCCGGCGCTCAGGAGCCGCGCCGACTGCGGATGTTCGCGTCCGAGCCGCGCGAAGGTCAGCGTGGCGACGGTGGAGGAGGCGAGCCCGCCCATCACCGCGGTCATGATGATCCCGTAGCGCTCGCCGAAGGCGCGCACCGCCACGTAGCCGCCGAACGAGATCGCCGCGATCAGGATCGCGAGCAGCCAGATCTCGTAGGGATTGATCGTATTCCAGGGATCGACCGTCCGGTTGGGCAGGAACGGCAGCAGCAGGAACGACATCGCGAGCAGGATCAGGACCGCGCGGACCTCCTGCCACGAGAGCGAGGCCACCCAGCGGTGCAGCGTTTCGCGCAGCGCCAGCAGCACGGTCATGGCCACGGCGCAGGCGATGGCGATGCGCTGGTCGCCGACCACGGCCATGGCGCCGAGCATGAAGGTCGCCATGCCCGCGACCACCGAGGTCACGCTGAGGTTGTTCTCCGCGCGCGCCTCCAGCCAGTGGAACGCGCCGAAGGCCGCGGCATAAGCCACGAACACCAGGCCGATCACCGTGCCGCCGGCTTGCAGCGACACCGCGCCGGTCACGCCGCCGAGCAGGCCCGACAGCGCGAAGGTGCGGAAGCCCGCGGCGCGCTGGTGGTCCTCCTCGTCGCGGCTGCGCCAGCCGCGTTCGAGGCCGACCAGCAGGCCGATGGCGAGCGAGACCGTGATGCGGCTCAAAAGCTCGTATTGATCCACGGCGCGGCTTTCGTCGTTCGCGGGGTCTTCAATCTAGCGCCGCTCGGCGGTCACGTCCGCCGCCAGCCGTTCCACCGCCTCCCGGCTGCACAGGCCGGTGCCGGGCGAGAGCAGCGCGGCCGAGCCCGCGGCGATGCCGAAGCGCAGCGCCTCCTGCGGGCCGTCACCCCGGCACAGCCTCCACACCATGGCGCCGAGGAAGCTGTCGCCCGCGCCGACCGTGCTGCGCGGCTCGATCGGAAGGCCCTGCGCGCGCCATGCGCCGTCCCGCGTCACCAGCAGCGCACCCTGGTCGGCGAGCGTCAGCGCCACGGCCTCCGCGCCCCCGCCCTGCGTCAGGCGGCGGCAGGCGGCGATCCAGGACGTCTCGTCCGGCAGCGGCTCGCCCGCAAGCTCCCGCAGTTCGCGCAGGTTCGGCTTGACCAGATGCACGCCCTCGCGCAACGCGGCCTTGAGCGGTGGCCCGGACGTGTCGAGGACGAAGCGTGCGCCCCGCGCCTTGGCGATGCGCGCCGCCCGCGCGTAGAAATCCTCCGGCACGCCCGGCGACAGGCTGCCGCTCGCCACCACGAAGCGCGGCTGTCCTTCGTCGCGTTCGAGCGCGTCGAGCAGCGCCCGCCATTCCGTTTCGTGCAGGTGCGGCCCCGGCAGCACGAACCGGTACTCGTGCGCACCGGTCCGCTCGAACACGGTGAAGCTCTCGCGGGTCTCCTCGGAGACCGGCGCGGCGCGGTGCGGGATGCCGTCGCGCGCCAGCAGCCGGCGCAGGAGTTCGCCGGTCGCGCCGCCCGCGGTGCAGAGCGCCACGACGTCCGCGCCGAACCGGGCCAGGACGCGCGCCACGTTGATGCCGCCGCCGCCGGGATCGCGCAGCGGCGCGTCACAGCGCAGCTTGTGGATCGGCGCGACCCGCTCGACCGCCGTCGACACGTCGATGGAGGGATTGACCGTCAGCGTCACGATGTCGGGCATCGCCAGTTTCCGTTTCGAGGGCCGCGACGTTTTCGCGGCCCGTGTCGGGGTTGGTCCGCCGGATCGCGAGATATGCCGGGCGGCCGCAATTCATAGCGAAGCGGGCCGGAACACAAGCCTTTCCCTGACATCCGACCCGCGATGCGGGCATCGAACCATGCGCCAGATCAATGCGTTTGGCGGGCAGGGCGCTTTTATGCCGGAACGATCCGGCCCCGCCGCACGCGAGGGGGCCGTCTGCTCTTGAACCCCGACCCGCAGGAGGCTCGCATGCCGAAGATGAAAGCCGCCGTTTTCGTCGAACCCGGCCGCATCGTGCTGGACGAGAAACCCATCCCCGACGTGGGCCCGCTCGACGCGCTGGTGCGGATCACCACCACCACGATCTGCGGCACCGACGTTCATATCCTCAAAGGCGAATATCCGGTCGCCAGGGGCCTCACCGTCGGTCACGAGCCGGTGGGCGTGATCGAGAAGCTCGGCTCGGCGGTCCGCGGCTTCAGCGAGGGGCAGCGTGTGATCGCGGGAGCGATCACACCCTCGGGCATCAGCAACGCCTGCCTGTGCGGCTTCTGCTCGCAGGACGGCGCGGGCACGAAGCACGGCTGGAAGGCCATGGGCGGCTGGCGTTTCGGCAACACCATCGACGGCTGCCAGGCCGAATACGTCTGCGTGCCGGACGCCATGGCGAATCTCTCGCCGGTGCCGGACGGCCTCGCCGACGAGCAGGTGCTGATGTGTCCGGACATCATGTCCACGGGCTTCTCCGGCGCGGAGCGCGGCAAGGTAAAGATCGGCGACGCGGTGGCGGTGTTCGCGCAGGGACCCATCGGCCTGTGCTCGACGGCCGGCGCGAAGCTCATGGGCGCGTCCACCATCATCGCGGTGGACCGCCTGCCGGAGCGCCTCGCCATGGCGAAGCGGCTCGGCGCGGATCATGTCGTGGATTTCAGCAAGGCCGATCCGGTCGATGAGATCATGCGCCTCACCGACGGCCGCGGCGTCGACGTCGCCATCGAGGCGCTCGGCACGCAGGCCACCTTCGAGGCGGCGTTGCGGGTGCTGCGGCCGGGCGGCACGCTGTCGAGCCTCGGGGTCTATTCGTCGGACCTCAGGATTCCGCTCGGGCCGTTTGCCGCGGGGCTCGGCGACCACACCATCGTCACGTCGCTCTGCCCCGGCGGCAAGGAGCGCATGCGCCGGCTGATGGCGGTGATCGAATCCGGCCGCGTGGATCTCGGTGCGATGGTCACGCACCGCTACAGGCTCGACGACATCGAAGCCGCCTACGATCTGTTCGCCAACCAGCGCGACGGCGTGTTCAAGGTGGCGATCACGCCGTAGAATGGCGTCCATGCGTGCGATGGTGTCGACCGGACCGGGACGGCCGTTCGTGCCGTGATGGACCCGTCTTGAGGCCGCCGCCATGACCGTTGCCGCCAACGAGGACGGCGCTCTCGCCCATGCCACCCTGCGGCGCTCGCTCACGTTCGGGCCGCTGCTGTTCTACGGGCTCGGAGTCATCGTCGGTGCGGGCATTTATGTCGCCGTCGCCTCGGTGATCGGCCGGGCCGGCCCGGCCGCGCCCTTGTCATTCCTCCTGGCGGGCGTCGCCGCCGGCCTCACCGGCCTGTGCTACGCGGGGCTGGCGAGCCGGTTTCCCGAAGCCTCCGGCGCGGCAGCCTATGTCGGCCACGGCTTCGGCTCCGACCGGATGGCACAATTGACCGGCGTCGCGCTGACGCTCGCGGTGGCGATTGCGGCTGCCTCGATCGCGAGCGGCGCGGTGCATTATCTCTCGCTCTTGATCGGGCTGCCGCCCGCGGCGCTGACCGCCCTGCTGGTCGTGACCTTCACGCTGCTCGCCACGCTCGGGGTGCGCGAGAGCGTGGGCTTCTCCGCCGTGATCGGACTCGTCGAGATTCTCGGTCTGGTGATTGCGACCTGGGCCGGATTCCTGGCCACACCCGCGGTCGATTTCGGACGCATGGTCCCGGCGGATTTCGCCGGTTGGCAGGGCGTGGCCGCGGGAGCGTTCATCGCCTTTTTCGCCTTCATCGGCTTCGAGAGCCTGGCCAACATGGCCGAGGAGACGAAGGACCCGCGCCGCACGGTGCCCTATGCCATCATCGGCGCCATCGTCATCAGCACGCTGCTCTATGTCGCGGTGGCCGCGGCGCTGGTCGCGGCGGACCGCGGCGGCCAGAGCCCGCTGATCGACCTGTTCCAGGGCGCGCACGCTTCGCTGTTCGCCGCTGTCGGTGCGCTTGCCATCGCCAATGGCGTGCTGGTCGAGATCATGATGCTGGCGCGGCTGTTCTACGGGATGTCGCGCCGTCGGCAACTCCCGGCCCTCCTCGGCAGGGTCCATCCGCGCACCCGCACGCCGGTCGAAGCCACCGTGCTGGCGGGGGCCATCGTGCTGGCGGCGGCGCTGCTGGTGCCGTTCGAGCAGCTTCTCGCCTGGGCCAACGGGCTGACGCTCGGAATTTTCGTGCTGGTTGATCTCGCGCTCTGGCGCATCCAGCGCAGGCATCCCGCGCAGGTGGGCATGTTTGCCGTTCCGCATTGGATACCGCCGGCCGCTGCCGCGCTGTCGGTGGCGCTGATCGGGGCCGAGCTGCTGTCCTAGGTTTCCGCTTGTCGGACGCTCTCGGCGGCGTCTCTGTCGCCGCGGGGACCGCGGTCACCCGGTGGTCACCACGTCCGAAGCAGCTTCGTGGAAAAATGAATGATCTCGCCAACTCATTGCCAGATCAAACCAATTTGGAGCGGGCGAAGGGATTCGAACCCTCGACCCCGACCTTGGCAAGGCGAAATGACCCTTATTCGCCAAAGACCGAGAACGTCCGCAATCGTCCGTTAAATACTTGATTTGATTAACGAATATCGTTCGCCCACCTTCATGATGAACCGCCGCCATCCGGGGAGCGGTGGTCACCATGTGGTCACCAAGAACGATGCTCGACCCTATCCCAACAAAGCTGACGAACCCCGTCGTCGAGGCGCTAGCACGCCGCAACCGGCGCTATATCGTTTGGGATACGGTTCTCAAAGGCTTCGGCTGCCGGATCGAGACCAGCGGCACCAAGAGCTTCCTCGTCCGCTATCGTGCTGTCGGCGGTGGCCGCAACGCACCCAAGCGTTTCTATACAATCGGACGCTTCCCCACGCTCAACACCCAAGAGGCCCGGAAGATCCTTGCGGGCGCCGTTCGCGGCGAAGACCCCGCTGGAGCCCGCAACGCCGCCCGCCAAGACATGACGGTGGCCGAGCTGTGTGACCTTTACATGCGGGAAGCGCCGCATTTGCCGACCCGCTTCGGGGTGCCGAAGAGCACCGAGACACTACGGTTCGATCAGGGACGCATCGACAGCCATATCAAGCCGCTGCTCGGCCGCCGTCGCGTCGGGGACGTTAACAGCGTCGACATCCAGCGCTTCATGCGCGACATCGCCAAAGGCCGCACCGCTCGCAATCAGAAGGCCGGTCCCCGCAAGCGCGTCATTGTGCGGGGCGGAAGGGGTGCTGCGACGCGAGTGACCGGCCTGCTGTCCGGCATCTTCACCTTCGCCGTCATGGAGCACATTCGGCCCTACAACCCGGTGCGCGGCGTTCGGCGTTACGCGGATGGAAAATCGGAGCGCAGTCTTCAGCCGGACGAGATCGCGGCGCTCGGCAAGGCGTTGGAGACCTATGAGCAGAACGGCGGCAATCCGGCTGTGATGGCCATTGTCCGGTTACTGATCTTCACCGGCGCGCGCCGGAGCGAGATCGCAGCGCTGCGCTGGGACGAGGTCGATTTCACCCGCGACGTGATCCGTCTCGGCGCAAACCGCCACAAGACGGGCGCGTCAGCCGGGGCAAAGGAAATCCTGCTGACGGCCCCAGCCAAGGCCATCCTCTTGTCAATATATGAAGATCGAAGCTCCGCCTTCGTCTTTCCTGCCGCGAACGGCAAGATCCATTTCCAGGGCCTCAAGAAGCCGTGGGAGACGATCCGCGCCGCTGCCGGCCTATCCGACGTTCGCCTGCATGACCTGCGACATTCCTTCGCCAGCATCGGCGTCTCCGGCGGAGACAGCCTGCCTGTCATCGGTGCGCTGCTGGGACACTCCAACCCGAAGACGACTCAGCGGTATGCGCACGTCGCGAGAAATCCCGTGCGAGTAGCAGCCGACCGAATCGCTGAGATGATCATGAAAACGATGCAGCGGGATTTGTAACGTCCCGAAGCCGACAGCGTAGTCCTTTAAAGATGTGCTCGGCGATCATTGCGAAGTTGTAGCACGCGACGCTTTCCGCAATATAGCCCGCAACATACGGCACACCATCCCTGCCCGACGCCAGGCAGAATGTCGTAGCGGCCGACCGTCTGCGATCGATGAAGCCGAGCCCGCCACCTACTCCGTAACGATCTTTCTGCGAAGCGCAGTCAGCGCGGCGACGCTCAGCGCGGCAGCAAACATCATGTACAGGGCAGGAGCGGTCGGATGACCTGTGGCTTCGATCAGCCACAGGCTTATGAATGGCGTCGTTCCACCAATCGCCATTTGCGTGAGCGCGTTTGAAAGCGACAGGCCGGAGGTTCGGAGCTTTGTCGGAAACAGCCCTGCAACCAGCGCACCGAGGCAACCGAGATTAACCGCGTTGACCACACCGAGCAGACCCTGGACAGCCAACAGCGCCGGAACGGATGGAACCGACACCAGAAAAGAAAACAACGGATATGCCACGATCAGCACGGCCACCGAGGCGGCAAGCGAGAGCGATATGCGGTCATAGCGGTCGGACAAGTAGCCGATGATCGGAATCAGCACCACGTGGATTGTCCCGGCAAGAAGGCTGCCCAGGAAAGCGACCGACGGCGGCAGCCCGAGTTGCTTGATCGCAAATGTCGGCATGAACAGCACCATGTAGATCGTCACCGCGGACACAGCGATCACGCCGGCAGCGAGCGCAACGCGTGACCGGTGGTCCGCGATGACCTCGCGCATCGGCGCCTTGCTTGGCTGCGCAGCCATGAACAGGTCGGTTTCGCGAAGCTGGCTTCGCACGTAGAGGCCGACAGGCGCGATCAGCAGACCGAAAAAGAACGGGACACGCCAGCCCCAGGCCTCGACCTGCTCAGGCGTCAGCATTGTGTTGAGCGCGGTGGCAAAGCCCGTCGCCAGGACAGCCACCATCGACTGGCTGGAATAATGCCAGCTCGCCAAGAACCCGCGCCTCGACTCATCCTGCTCGACGAGAAACGCCACCGCCGCGCCGTACTCGCCACCGACCGAAAAGCCCTGAAGCACGCGCGCGAATATCACGATCACACCCGCCCACACCCCGATCGAGTCATAGGTCGGCACAGTGGCCATGATGGCGGTGCCGAGCGTCATCAGGCTGATCGTGAGCAGGAGCGTCCTCTTGCGGCCGTGCCGGTCGGCGTATGCGCCGAGAACGATGGCGCCAATCGGCCGGACCGCGAAGGGAATAGCGAAGGTCGCAAAGATCGCGAGCAGCGCCGCGGTGTCATTCGAGGACGGGAAGAAGAGCTTCGCCATGACGACGGCGAAAAAGCCGTAGACGACGAAATCGAACCACTCGAGGGCGTTGGCGATCGAGGTCGAGACGATGACCTTCCGGCGGTACGATTGCAGGCTGTCGCCGGTCGTGTGGGGCCTCGAAGGGGTTAACGCCTGTGTCTGAGACGGCCGGGAGTCAGCCATTCCGCGCCAATGCGCGTTCGATCACACGGATCAGATCGAGTTGCCGTTTCGCTCCGGTCTTCTCGAACACCTTCTTAAGATATTGGCGCGCGCTGCCCTCGGTGATGTGAAGGTCGCGCGCGGCGTCCTTCACGCTCTTGCCGTTGAACAGAAGCGTCGCGAGGCGCGCCTGCGTGGGCGAGAGCGCGAGGTAGGCTTGAAGCTTGGGAGGGTCGCAATCGGCCGTCTGCGGCTGGATCGGCGCCGCGCGCTCCTCGATGACGCGGCTGATTTCGAATGCGCGCCGCAGATGCGGCACGAGCGCATTCAACAAATCACAGTCATCGCTCTTGAAGGCGGTCCGGGCACGCGTTCGCGTGAAACCCAGATCGTGCGAGAAGCCCTCGCGGACCGGCAGGCAAGTCACCATCGTGTATTCGATGTTCAGCGGCCGCAGGTAGTTACGATAGGTCCGCGAGCCATGGAGCCGGGCCTGCGAAAGGCCCATCCGGCAATGCGATGCCTCGTCGGGCCGGGAATCGAAGATCGTTCGGCGGGGATCGTCGTCGAGGAGCGTCCCGTAGCGCCGCACCGGGACAGCGCTGCGATTGCTCTGCTGCAGTCCGACGTAGCTCAACGATCGTTGGTGGAAGTCGAGCTGGCAGACAAAAGCATGGTCGGCCCCCACGGCTTCGGCCGCGGACGACAGGAAATCAGCCCACGCCTCACCATCGAGCGCTGCGGCGTAAAGCTTGTCGACCAGGCTCAGGACAATCTTGGGATCGCAATGCGGCATGGGGCTATGGTGAAAACACCGAAAGCGAACGTAGCGGAATTGTTGCAAAAACTCAAACAAACACGCGATTTGTCGCGGCCTGGGCTTCATTTTCCGCCAGCCAGCCAGCCAGCCCCTCGCGTCGCCGGCCGCCGCACCATTCACAGTTGGGAACTATAGCGGCCGCGCAGGCCCGTGCGATCAACGTCCCCGAGCCGCATGGGGAATGCGGAGGCAGCAACGCTGCGCATCGCCTTTTTGCCGTGGTGATGCGGCGTTGCGCACGTGAGAGGTCGGAAATGACTTCGGCAGGTGCGCGGGCACACGGGCGATTTCTCAATGGACCTCAAGGTGAAGGGTGGTGCGCCGCCACGCCTCGCCGATTGCGGCCCGGACTTTTGGCCTCCACGGCGCTGGCGGCCTTTCTCCAGGTTCCGCCCGCCGGGGCACAGACCCTTCCGACCGCGCCGCAGGTGGTGAGCGGCCAGGTCGGGGTCTCGCAGCCTTCGGCGACGCAGATGACGGTCACCCAGACGAGCGCCACCGGCATCGTCAACTGGGGCTCGTTCTCGATCGGCCAAGGCTATCACACGCATTTCGACAACGCCGCGGGCGCGACGCTCAACCGCGTCACCGGCAACCTGCCCTCCTCGCTCGACGGCCTGCTCACCGCCACCGGCAGCGTCTATCTCGTCAACCCGGCCGGCATCGTGGTCGGCCCCACGGGCGTGATCCAGACCGGTGGCCATTTCGTCGGCTCCACGCTCGACATCCGCAACGAGGACTTCCTGCGCGGCGGCGACCTGACGCTGAGCGGCGACAGCACCGCCTCGGTGGTCAACCTCGGCACGATCGGCTCCTCGCGCGGCGACGTGGTCCTCGTGGCCCACGACGTGGCGAACCACGGCGCGATCAGCGCGCCGCGCGGCACGGCCGGTCTCGCCTCCGGCCGCGAGGTGCTGATACGCGACCAGTCGATGGCGGACGGCAAGATCGCGGTGCGCGTCGGCGCGCCGGGCGGCTCGGTTCTCAACACCGGCGACCTCCGGGCGGCCGAGGCGGAGCTGCGCGCCAACGGCGGCAACGTGCACGCGCTCGCGGTCAACACTGGGGGCACGATCACCGCCACCGGCGTGCGCCGCCAGGGCGGGCGCGTCTTCCTCACCGCCGAGGGCGGCAACGTCACCGTGTCGCAGACGATCCGGGCGCAGAAATCGGCGGCCCGTACCGGCCGCAGGACGCGGAGCGCCGCACGGCCGCGCGACGGTGGCGAGGTGCGCATCGCGGCCGACACCGTCGCGCTCGGCGGCCGCATCGTCGCGGCCGGCCGCAATGGCGGCGTGGGCGGCACCATCGTCGCGGTGGCGAGCCAGACCATGAAAGTGACGAGCGACGCCCGGCTCGACGCCTCCGGCCATGTCGGCGGCTTCGTGGACACCTCGGGCGCGCAGGTGCGCATCGAGGACGGCGCGCAGGTGACCACGCGCGGCGCGAACGGCACCTTCGGGCAATGGCTGATCGACCCGACCGACTTCACCATCGGCTCGGGCTCCGGCGCGCTGACCGGAAGCGGCATCGGCGCCGCCACGCTGATGGCCAGCCTCGCCAACACCAGCGTCGCGTTGGCGACGGCAGCGGCCGGCAGCGAGCCCGGCGACATCCACGTCAACGCGCCGGTGAGCTGGTCGAGCGGCTCGACGCTGACGCTGACCGCGCACAACGACATCTTCATCAACGCCGACATCACCGCCACCGGTGACAACGCCGGGCTCGCGCTCAACCCGCTCGCGGGCGGCTACAGCCTCAACAACGGCGCCAGGGTCACCCTGTCGGGCGCGAACCCGGCGTTCTCGGTCAACGGCCAGAGCTACACGGTCATCCAGAACGTGACCCAGCTCCAGGCCATGCAAGACAACCTGTCGGGCCGCTACGCGCTCGGCGTGGACATCGACGCCTCGATCACCGCGACCTGGAACGGCGGCGAAGGCTTCGCGCCCGTGGGCGACAACGCCAGCCGTTTCACCGGCATGTTCGACGGGCTGGGCCACGTCGTCTCGGGCCTCGTCATCGACCGGCTGTCCATGGAGCACGTCGGCCTGTTCGGCTACACCCAAGGCGCGACGATCCGCGATGTCGGCCTCGACGGCGGCAGCGTCCGCGCGTGGGGCTATGTCGGGGGCCTGGTCGGATATCAGACTGGCGGCAGCATCGCTCAGTCGTATTCGACCGTTGCAGTGACGGGGATGACGCGGGTCGGCGGCCTGGTCGGGCAGCTGGGCGGCGGCAGCATCTCGCGATCCTGGACCGCCGGCCCGGTGACGGGGTGGATCTCTATGACCGGCGGCCTGGTCGGGTTGCAGGTGGGCGGCAGCATCGACCGGTCCTGGGCCACCGGCGCGGTGACGGGAACGGGCTCCGTCGGCGGCCTGGTCGGGATTCAGTCGGGCGGCAGCATCGACCGGTCCTGGGTCACCGGTGCGGTGACGGGGACGCGGTTTGTCGGCGGCCTGGTCGGGGAACAGAACAGCTTAGGCAGCATCGCGCAGTCCTGGACCACCGGCGTGGTGGCGGGGGTGGAGTATGTCGGCGGGTTGGTCGGATTTCAGGAACGCGGCAGCATCGCGCAATCCACTGCCACCGGCTCGGTAACGGGGACATTTCTTGTCGGCGGCCTGGTCGGCTGGCAGGACGGCGGCAGCATCGCGCAGTCCTATGCCACCGGCGCGGTGACGGGAGCCTTGTCTGTCGGCGGCCTGGTCGGGGAACAGAACAGAGGCAGCATCGCGCAGTCCTGGGCCACCGGCGCGGTAACGGGAACGGACCAAGTCGGCGGCCTGGTCGGGCTTCAGGCCGGCGGCAGCATCAGCGACTCGTTCTTCGACACCACGACGACCCGGGTCGCGCCGGACCTGGGCGTCGGCAACGTCGCAAATCACGCCGGCGTCACCGCGATCCAGAGCAACGATCCCGGCACGCCCGGCAACTACGCCTTCAACCAGGCGACCTACGCCGGCCTCGACTTCTCGACCGACTGGTTCATGATCGACGGCGAGACCCGGCCGTTCGGCCGCTGGGAGCACTCCACCACCATCCGCAACGCGCATCAGCTTCAACTGATGGCGATGGACCTCGGCGCGAGCTACCGGCTGGCGGCCAACATCGACCTCGGCGCGGCGCTCGACGATCCGGCGTCGATGTGGAAGACCGCTGCTTCGGGCAGCGCGCAGCACGGCTTCGTGCCGGTGGGCGATATGGCCAGCCGCTTCACCGGCTCGTTCGACGGCCAGGGCCACGTCGTCTCCGGCCTCGTCATCGATCGGCCGACCACGGATTACGTCGGCCTGTTCGGCTTCGCCCAGAACGCGACCATCGCCGACGTCGATCTCGAAGGCGTCAGCGTCCTCGGGCGAAACACCGTTGGCGGCCTGGTCGGGTACCTGTGGGGAGGCAGCAGCATCACACGCTCCACTGTCGCCGGCCATGTGCAGGGAACCGAACGCGTCGGCGGCCTCGCCGGGCAGCAGGGCGGCGGCAGCATCGCGCAGTCCACCGCCACGGGGCGGGTCACCGGATACTCCGAAATCGGGGGCCTGGTCGGTTATCAGTGGAACAGCGGCAGCATCACACAGTCCACGGCCGAGGCGCAGGTCGCGGGATCCTACCAAGTCGGCGGCCTGGTCGGATTTCAGTGGAGCAGCAGCATCGCGCATTCCCATGCCACGGGCCCTGTAAGTGGAATCGACAATGTCGGCGGCCTGGCCGGGTATCAGGACAGCGGCAGCATCGCGCAGTCCTGGGCCAGCGGCGCGGTGACGGGGACGCAGAATGTCGGCGGCCTGGTCGGATACCAGGACAGCGGCAGCATCGCGCTGTCCTGGGCCAGCGGCGCGATCACGGGGGCGCACAATGTCGGTGGCCTGGTCGGGTATCAGTGGGGCGGCAGCATCGCGCAGTCCTGGGCCACAGGCGCGGTGACGGGAACGGGCCAAGTCGCCGGCGGCCTGGTCGGGCAGACGGGCGGCAGCATCGACCGGTCCTGGGCCAGCGGCGCGGTCACGGGGGCCTACAGTGTCGGCGGCCTGGTCGGGTATCAGTGGGCCGGCAGCATCGACCGCTCCTCGGCCACCGGCGCGGTGAATGGTCAGACCTATGTCGGCGGCCTGGTCGGGTTTCTGGTGGACGGCAGCATCGACCGCTCCTCGGCCGCCGGCGCGGTGAACGGTCAGTTCCAAGTCGGCGGCCTGGTCGGGACTCAGCGCGATGGCAGCATCGACCGCTCATATGCCACCGGCGCGGTGAACGGTCAGTTCTATGTCGGCGGCCTGGTCGGGTCTCAGCAAGGCGGCAGCATCGACCGTTCATATGCCACCGGCACGATGAGCGGTCAGCTCTATGTCGGCGGCCTGGTCGGATTGCAGTCCGCCGGCAGCATTGCCGGATCCTTCTTCGACACCACGACGACCGGGCTTCCGGCCAGCCAGGGCGTGGGGAGCACCCCCAATGCAACCGGCGTCACCGGCCTGACCACCGCCCAGTTCCAGAACACGGCAGGGTTCATGGCGCTGGCGCAAGGCCAGGGCTGGGACTTCGAGACCGTCTGGGCGCCGCCGAGCGCGGGCTTCTATCCGGAGCTTTACGCGCTGTCGCCGGTGGTGCGGGTCGATGTCGCAAGCGACAGCCGGCTGTACGGCGACGTCAACCCCGTGGCGGTTGAAGCCGCCCGCTATGGCGGCCCGGCCGCCTATGTGTTCGGCCCGGCCGGCGACACGCTCGCCTTCGCCGCCGGTCTCCAGTGGACGGCCGTGCAGACGGACAACGTGGGCGCTTACGGCGCCACCGGCCTCGCCAGCGCCGACAGCACGGGAGGCGTGACCTATCGCATCGTCCACACCGGCGAGCTGACGGTGGCTCCGCGTCCGATCGCGTTTTCGGCTGCGGACGGGTCGCGGCTGTATGGGGACGCCAACCCGGCGCTGACGTTCAACGCGGCGATCGGCGGCTCCGGGCTGGCGGACCACCATGCGACGCTGGGCGACGCAGGCTTCGGGCTGGCCACCACGGCGGATGCGCAGTCCGACGTGGGCGGCTATGCCATCACGCTGGGGGCGACCAGCGCCAACTACGACGTGACCTTCACTGGCGGCACGCTGACGGTCGATCCGCGCGCGCTGACCGTCACCGCCGGCAACGTCACCAAGACCTACGGCGCGGGCTTCAGCTTCGCGGGCACCGAGTTCACCGCCGCCGGCCTGGTGCTGGGTCAGACCATCGGAGCGGTGACGCTGGAGAGCCCTGGCGCCGATGCGGGAGCGGCCATCGGCTCCTACGCCGTCACCGCGAGCCAGGCGACCGGCGGGACGTTCAACCCGGCCAACTACATCATCAGCTACGTCGACGGCACGCTGACGGTCATGGGGGCTCCGCTGTCCCTGGTCGGACCGTACCAGACGGCCTCGAACCCGCCTGCGCTTTCGCATTCGGCAACCGGCCCGGACACAGCTTCCGATCCGGCGGACGACGACGCCACGGCCTGCGTCGACGGCGGAGCCTGCCAGGCGTGGCCGCATCCGGACAACCGGCGGGTCGGGCCATTCATCACCTTCAGTCCCGCTGCCGGACCTTGAGATTCACGTACAGATCATGAAGACGTCGGCCTGTTTCGCGTTGCTTGGGTGCCGGACATCGAATCCGGGCAGCCTTCGTTGGATGTCCGGAGTGGCGGCCGCGGCGCTGCTGTTGCTGCTGCCGGGCGTTTCGCTGTCGCAGGTGGTCGAGCGCAACCTGCCGCCCGAGGCGCCGCGCGGCCCGGCGGTGATCCGCGCCGACGACCGGCTCACGCGGTCGGACGACACGACGCGGCTCGGCGCGGACCTGCGCGCCATCGTGCTCCTCGACGCGCGAACCCGCGTCGCTTCCCGCGCCGTTTCCGCCGGCATCCATGCCGGGCGGATCGCCGGCGCGCCCGGCCTTGCGGAGCGGCTGAGCGGATTTCTCGGCCGGCCGCTCACGCCGAAGCTGATCTCCGACATCCAGGCCGCCATCGCCGAGGCCTATCGCGGCGCCGGCCGGCCGTTCGTCTCGGTGACGGTGCCGCCGCAGGAGGTCACCGCGGGCGCGCTGCACCTGCGCGTGATCGAGGCGCAATGGGGCAACATCACGGTCGCCGGCACCACCGCGGTGTCCGAGAGCCACCTTCTCGACCGCGTGCGCCGCGAGCCGGGCGGGCCGATCGACGCCCGGCGGCTCGAAGCCGACATGGAGTGGCTCAACCGCAACCCGTTCCGCGACATCCAGGCGGTGTTCGGCCCCGGCCGCGACCTGGGCGAGACCGAGCTGACGCTGCGGTCCGTCGAGCGGCGGCCCTGGCAGGCGTTCGCGGGCTACGCCAACAGCGGCTCGCGCGCCACCGACCGCAACCGCGTGTTCGCGGGCTTCACCGCCGCGCCGTTCCCGGCGTGGGATGCCGTCGCCGCCTATCAGTTCACCGCAAGCCCGAACGCCTGGGCGGACAACGGCCGGCTGTTCCAGCATGGCGCGACCGCCAAGTACTTGAGCCATTCCGGCCGCCTGACGCTGCCGCTGTGGCCCCGCTCCGAGCTGGAGATCGTCGGCAATCTCGTGCAGTCCAACGAGCGCGCGCTCGACGTGTTCCGGTTCCGCAACCGCACCGCCGAGGTCGGCGCGCTGTATCGCACGGCGTTGTCGAACCTGGTGCCGTCCTTCTACGGCGACGTCGTCGCCGGCATCGAGTTCAAGTGGCTCCGGCGCGATGCGTTCTTCACCGAGATCCCGGTGGCCGAGGGGCGCGCGCAGGTGGCGCAGCTCGTCGCGGGCTGGGAGCGGCGCTGGTCGGACCTTTACGGCACGAACCAGTTCACGCTGCGGGTGAAGCACAATCCGGGCGGGATCCTGCCCGACAACAGCAGCGCGGCCTGGCTCGCCTACTCGAACGGACGGGTGGACGACATCCGCAACACGTTCGGGCTGCTGGAGTACGGGCGTGTCACCCGCCTGCCGGCCAGCCTCACGCTGCAGACCCAGGTGACGGCGCTGTATTCGCGGATGGCATTGCCCGACACCGAGCGGCTTCCGCTCGGCAGCACCAACACCGTGCGCGGCTATGTGATCGAGGACGGGGCCGTGGATCGCGCCTTGATCGTGCGCAACTCGCTTTATGCACCGCCGCTCGCGAGCCGGGACGGCATCGTCCTCAACCCGTTCGTGCTGGCGGATGTCGGCTTCGGCCGCAGCATCGGCGTGGCCGGATCTGGCACGCTGGCCTCGGTCGGCGGCGGGCTGGACCTCCTGGTCCGCCAAAACTTCCGCGGCAATCTCACCGCGGCCCACGCGCTGCGGGACGGCCTCTTCACCCGCACCGGCGGCCTGCGCCTCGAAGCGCGCGCAACCGTCATTTACTGATCCCGCCGCGAATCGGCCTTTGCGCAGTCCCCTCCATCAGACCGGGAGAGGATTGCCAAAGGGAAGACAAAGCGCATGAGACCGTGGTCACCCGGTGGTCACCACGCCCGAAGCAGCTTCGTGGAAAAAAGAATGATCTCGCCAACTCATTGGCAGATCGGGCCAATTTGGAGCGGGCGAAGGGATTCGAACCCTCGACCCCGACCTTGGCAAGGTCGTGCTCTACCCCTGAGCTACACCCGCATCCGTAGGGCGCCGGCGGCCTCGCCACCGACGCCGTTCGTATGCCAAATGGCCGCGGGCTTTGCAACCGAAAGCCCGCGCCTGCTGGAAAGACGATAAACGGTCCCCGAAATCACCGCACCTGAGCCCTTCCCGACCAGGCCTTTCCCGATTAAGCCCCTCCGACCATGCCTGCCAGCCCCGACGACCTTTTCGACGCGCTCGACCGTCTCGGCATCGCCCATCCGACCGTCAGCCATCCGCCGCTGTTCACCGTCGAGCAGTCGCAGGCGCTGCGGGGCGCGATCCCGGGTGGCCACACCAAGAATCTGTTCCTGAAGGACAAGAAGGGCGCGCTGTTCCTCGTCACCGCGCTGGAGGACGCCGTTCTCGAGCTGAAATCGTTGCACCGACGGCTTGGCGCGTCCGGCAGGCTCTCGTTCGGCTCGGCCGACCTGCTGCTCGAGGTGCTGGGCGTGGAGCCTGGCTCGGTGACGCCGCTGGCGGCGATGAACGACACGCAGGGCCGGGTCGCGGTGGTGCTCGACGCAGCCCTGATGGCGCACGGCACGATCAACTGCC
Organism: uncultured Rhodoplanes sp.; assembly: GCA_964653225.1. Taxonomy (GTDB): domain Bacteria; phylum Pseudomonadota; class Alphaproteobacteria; order Rhizobiales; family Xanthobacteraceae; genus Z2-YC6860. The sequence continues at coordinate 28,733 of CAZZCV010000027.1, forward strand.
ACCCGCTGACCAACACCATGACCGCGTCGCTGCGGCGCGAGGATCTGCTGGCGTTCATCCGCTCGACTGGCCACGAGCCGGTCATTGCGGCGGTTTCCGGGCCGGAACCGGAGCCCTGACGGGCGTTGCAATCCGCTGGCCGGTGGCCATTTAATGGCCGGGCGTTTATGCCATCGCTTTCAAGCGCGAGGATGTCGGTGACAATGTTGCAGAACGGCGGCACGGCCACGGCGGTGGACGGCCTGATCAAGGATACGACCACACAGTCCTTCGTAAAGGACGTGATCGAGGAGTCGAAGCGCCAGCCGGTGCTGATCGACTTCTGGGCGCCTTGGTGCGGCCCCTGCAAGCAGTTGACGCCGGTGCTGGAGAAGGCGGTCAAGGCCGCCAAGGGCAAGGTCAAGCTCGTCAAGATGAACATCGACGAGCATCCGGCGATTCCCGGCCAGATGGGCATCCAGTCGATCCCGGCGGTGATTGCTTTCGTTAATGGCCAGCCGGCGGACGGCTTCATGGGCGCGCTGCCCGAAAGCCAGGTCATGCAGTTCCTGGAGCGGCTGACCAAGGGCGCGGTCGGCGCGGAGGAGAAGGACCTTCTCAACGCGGCCGACGAGGCGCTGGCGCAGGGCGATTTCGCCGGCGCGGCCGAGGTCTATTCGCACCTGCTGGCCGAGGATCCGTCCAACGTCGCGGCGCTCGCGGGTCTGTCGCGCGCCCATCTCGGCGCCGGCCAGGTCGAGCAGGCGAAGCAGACCTTCGCGCTGATCCCGGAGAACAAGCGCGGCGAGGCCTCGGCGGCGGCCGCGCGCGCCGCCATCGAGCTGGCCGAGCAGTCGCAGTCGGTCGGCCCGGTCGGCGAGCTGGAGCAGAAGGTGGCGGCCAATCCGACCGACCACCAGGCGCGCTTCGATCTCGCGGTCGCGCTCAACGCCAAGGGCCAGCGCGAGGCCGCGGTCGATCACCTGATGGAGATCGTCAGGCGCGACCGCAAATGGAACGACGACGGCGCGCGCAAGCAGCTCGTGCAGTTCTTCGAAGCCTGGGGACCGGCCGACGAAGCCACGGTCGGCGGCCGCAAGCGGCTGTCCTCCGTGCTGTTTGCCTGATCCGGAGGCGAAGCGTCGCTGCGGCGACGCCGGGAGCAACGCCATGTCGATGAACGCGGTCTATCGCGGCCCCGCCGACCTGCCGCACACCCTGCCGGTGTTTCCGCTGCCGGGGGCGCTGCTGCTGCCGCGCGGCCAGATGCCGCTCAACATCTTCGAGCCGCGGTACCTCGAGATGATCGACGACGCGCTGCGGGACGGCCACCGGCTGATCGGCATGATCCAGCCCGATCCCGCGCATCCGGGAGCCGATGCGGACAAGCCCGCCCTGTTCAAGGTCGGCTGCGCCGGCCGCATCACCCAGATCGCCGAGACCGGCGACGGCCGCTACCTGATCCAGTTGACCGGCGTGGCGCGCTTCCGCACCGAGAAGGAGCTTGCGGTGGCGACCGGCTACCGCCAGTGCCAGGTGACGTTCGCGCCGTTCGTGGACGACTTCGTTGCCCGCAAGGGCGAGGAGGGCGTGGACCGCAAGGCGCTGCTGGAATCGCTTTCGGCGTTCCTCAAGGCGAACAATCTCAAGACCGACTGGCAGGGCGTGGAGAACGCCCCCAACGAGGCGCTGGTGAACGCGCTTGCGATGATGTCGCCTTACGGCTCGGCCGAGAAGCAGGCGCTGCTGGAGGCCCCTGACCTCAAGACCCGCGCGGAACTGCTGATCGCGATCACCGAGATCGAGCTGGCCAAGGCCAAGACCGATGGCGAGACGCCGCTGCAATAGCGCGTTATAAGTCTCGTCCATCATCCGAAGAGCGCCGCCATGAACGACACCCCGACCGAGCGCCCCGCCAGCAGCGTCGATCCCAAGCTGCTGGAAATCCTGGTCTGCCCCCTGACCAAGACCCGGCTGGAATACGATTCCGCAAAGCAGGAGCTGGTCTCGCGCGCGGCCCGGCTCGCCTATCCGATCCGCGACGGCATTCCGATCATGCTGGCGGAGGAAGCGCGAAAGCTCGACTGAGCGGCCCGCTTTCGAAGGCGAACCGAACATGATCAAGATCTGGGGCCGCAACACGTCCTCGAACGTGCAGAAGGTCATGTGGGCGCTGGCCGAGATGGACCTGCCCTGCGAACGCATCGATGTCGGCGGCGCGTTCGGCAAGACGAAAGAGCCGTTCTATCTGGCGATGAATCCGAACTCGCGGGTGCCGACGCTCGAGGAGGAGGACGGCTTCACGATGTGGGAGTCGAACTCGATCGTCCGTTATCTCGCCGCCAAACATCGAAGCCGCACGCTGGAGCCCCAGGACCTTCAGGTGCGCGCCCGCGCGCAGATGTGGATGGACTGGCAGCTTTCGATCATGGGCCCGGCGATCATGCCGGTGTTCTGGCAGCTGATCCGCACGCCGGCCGACCGGCGCGACGCCGGCGTTCTGGCATCGCAGACCGAGAAGACGTTCCAGGCGGCGCGCATCCTCGACGAGCAACTGGGCCGGACCGAATATCTCGCAGGCGATGTCTTCTCCTACGGCGACGTTCCCTGCGGGGTGATGATCTATCGCTACATGCAGCTCCTGCCCGAACGCCCGCCGACGCCGAACCTCGACCGCTGGTACGCGGCGATCTCGGCGCGCGATGCGTTCCGCAGGGAGGTCGGCTCGGTGCCGCTCTCGTAACGCCGTCCGAAGCGACGGGTCCGCTCAGAGCGTCTCGCCGCGCAGCAGCTTCGGCACCTCGCCGGTGAGTCCTGCGGCCTCGCGGATGAACAGGCCCTTGAGCGCCGGCACGCGATCGACGAGCCCGAGCCCGACGTCGCGCACGATGCGCAGCATGTCGGAGCGGTTCGAGAACAGCCGGTTCAGGCCGTCGGTCGCAACCCCCATCGCCATCGTGTCGAACCGCCGCCAGCGCTGATAGCGGTCCAGCACCGGGGACGCACCGATGTCGAGGCCGAGCCGCGCGGCGTCGGCGATGCTCTCGGCCAGGGCCGCCACGTCGCGCAGGCCGAGATTGAGTCCCTGTCCAGCGATCGGGTGGATCACATGCGCGGCGTCGCCGATCAGCGCCAGCCGCGGCCCCGTGAACGAGCGCGCCACCGACAGCCCGAGCGGATGGGCGCTACGCGGGCCCGCGACCTGAATCTCGCCGAGATGCAGGCCGAAGCGCCGCTCCAGCTCGGCGTGGAATTCCTCGTCCGGCAGCGCCACGATGCGCTTGGCCTCGCGGGTTTCCTCGGTCCACACGATCGAGGAGCGCCGGCCGGCGAGTGGCAGGATTGCGAACGGACCCGCGGGCAGGAAGTGCTCCTCGGCGCGGCCGTCGTGCTCGCGCTCGTGTGCGACCGTGGTCACGATCCCCGACTGGCCGTAGCTCCAGCCGGTGCTCTCGATGCCCGCGCGCTCGCGGATGGCGGATCGCGCGCCGTCGGCCGCAACCAGAAGCTCCGCCGAAACCGCGCCGCCGTCCGCGAAGCGCACCGTCACGCGCGATGCGTCCGGCTCGAAATCCGCCACCGCGGTGGCGCGCAGCGTCACGCCCTCGGCCTTCGCCTTCTCCTGCAAGGCATCGAGCAGCGGCCCGTTCTCGATCATGTGCGCGAACGGCTCGCCCGGTGCGATCTCGCCGCCGAAGGTGAGGAAGGTCGGACGCACCGCGTCGTCGAGCCGCGAATCGGTCACGGTCATGTCGAGGATCGGCTGTGCGCGGCCGGCCACCGCCTCCCACACGCCGATGGTCTCGAACAGTCGCCGCGCGGCGGCCGCGATTGCGGAGGCGCGGCCGTCGCCTGCCGGGCTGCGGCCGAGCGCGGGGTCCGCCACCGTCACGGCGAACGACGGCCCGAGCGCCTGACGCAGCGCGATCGCCAGCGACAGGCCTGCGAAGCCGGCGCCGCCGATGGCGACGTGACAGCGTTCGGCGGGGCGGGCGGCGGGCGAGGTCATTCCGGGTCCGTTCGAAGGGGCGCGACGAGCCTTCTTATAGGCGGCGCGCGCCTGTGTTGCATTGACGTTGTGCCACGAAGCGTGGAACCTCCGTGTCAAATCGAATCCGGTCGAATCGGACGGTTGGGGGTAGGGACATGAAGAACATCTTCGCCGTGGCGGCTCTGGCGGCGGCCCTTGCATTGACGGGCTGCGATTCCGGCCCGGCGCAACCGGGACCCAGCGGGCCCGCCGGCCCGAAAGGCGATGCCGGAGTGACGGGTCCGCAAGGCCCTGCCGGCCCGCAAGGACCAGCCGGACCCGCGGGCCCGCCCGGGCCTCAGGGGCCCGCCGGCGCATCGACCGGCGTGCCGGGACCTGCGGGGGCCACCGGGCCAGCCGGCCCTGCCGGACCGCAGGGCGTCGCAGGCCCCCCCGGTCCGCCCGGCGCCGTGGGTGCGAAGGGTGAAACGGGCACGCCGGGGCCGCAGGGTCCGGCGGGGCCTCCCGGCCCCCCCGGTCCCCAGGGGCCGGCCGGCGTGGCCGGTCCTCCGGGGCCGCAAGGCGCCAAGGGCGACACCGGATCGAAGGGCGACGCCGGCGACGACGGCAAGCTCTCGCTGCGGATCGTGCGCGGTCACGGACCTTCGGCGACCTGCAACGCCGAGGAGGTGATGATCAGCGCGTTCTGCACCGGCAAGTACACCCGCAATCCGCTAGTCACGACCCAGAACGGCGCGAAGTGCGGCCCGGACGCCAAGAACAACCCGCTCGAGGTCACCATCGTCTGCGCCCGGATGTGACGGCTTCCCGCCCGCGCGCGAAGCCGGCTTGACTTCGCACCGGCCGGACGTGTCACTGACGTCATGTCCGTTGCGACCACGCCGGCCGTCCGCGAGCTGCTCGACATCCTCGATCTCGAGCAGCTCGAGGTGAATCTCTTTCGCGGCCGCAGTCCGCAGGTCGGTCGCCAGCGCGTGTTCGGCGGTCAGGCCGTTGCCCAGGCGCTCGCCGCTGCGTGCCGCACCGTCGATCATCGCCAGCCGCATTCGCTGCACGCCTATTTCCTGCTGGCCGGCGACACCCGCATCCCCATCGTCTACGAGGTCGACCGCATCCGCGACGGCAAGAGCTTCACCACGCGGCGCGTGAAGGCGATCCAGAACGGCCGGGCGATCTTCTCGATGTCGGCCTCGTTCCACGACGACGAGCCGGGTCTCGACCACCAGGCCGCCATGCCCGCGGTGCCCGCGCCCGACGCGCTCCCGGACAGCGAGGCGATCCGTGCATCGATCCTGGAGCGGATGCCGGAATGGGTCCGGCGCTATTACGCGCGCGAGCGCGCCATCGATCTGCGGCCGGTCGAGTTCGGCCGCTACCTCGGTGAGAAGCTTTCCGACGGCCGGTTCAACATCTGGATTCGCGCCTCGGGTCCGCTGCCCGACGATCCGGTCGTCCACCGCTGCGTGCTGGCCTATGCCTCCGACATGATGCTGCTCGACGCGGCGCTGGCGCCGCACGGCCGCACGCTGTTCGAGCCCGACTTCATGGCGGCGAGCCTCGACCACGCGCTTTGGCTTCACCGTCCGTTCCGCGCCGACGAGTGGCTGCTTTACACCCAGGACGGCCCGAACCTGCACGGCGCCCGCGGCTTCGCGCGTGGGCTGATCTATGCTGCGGATGGCACGCTGGTCGCGTCGGTGGCGCAAGAGGGTCTGATCCGCGAGCGGCGCGGCGAATAACCCGCCCCTTCCACGCTTCGCCTGGGTTGGCGCGCGCCGGCCTTTTCCGGCCCTGAGCCTGCTGCATGGCGGGCCCGCATTTTCAGATGGACGAGTGCATGACTAAAAATTATGCACATACTTAGGTGTCCTTGCCCTCCTGATTAAATCATGAGCAGTTTTGCGGCAGTTTCGTGGTTCGGCGGGCGTGGCAACGCCGAACGGATCCGCAGCCGCGAAAAATTCCCATTTGATTCCAGCCAGTTAGTGAATCCGGCCCGGGCTGGCACGCGGTTTGATTCCCTCCCTGCGCAGCGCCCGCATGAATACGCATGCGGGCCTCTGCGTGGTTCGTTCGCCCGGCATCCCAAGGCCGGGCCCAAGGGGGATCAACCCATGAAGTTCGTCATGGCCGTCATCAAGCCGTTCAAGCTCGACGAGGTCCGCGACGCCCTGACCGCGGCCGGAGTGCACGGGCTGACCGTCACCGAGGTCAAGGGCTACGGGCGCCAGAAGGGCCACACGGAAATCTATCGCGGCGCCGAGTACGCCGTGAACTTCCTGCCGAAGATCAAGATCGAGGTCGCCGTGCCGAGCGCGCAGGCGGACAAGGTCGTCGAAGCCATCACCGCGGCGGCCAGGACCGGCCAGATCGGCGACGGCAAGATTTTCGTGATGGACCTCGACCACGCCACCCGCATCCGCACCGGCGAAACCGACGCCGCGGCGCTCTGACCCGCGCATCCGAAGTTTGAGAACAGGAGTTTTGACCATGACGTCGAAGACACTTCTCCGCGCGGGAGCGGGCGGGCTCGGAGCCCTCGCGATCGCCGCGCTGCTGATCGACCCGGCGCTGGCGCAGGCGCCTGCCGCGCCGCCCGCCGCCGATAAGGGCGACACCGCCTGGATGATCATGTCCACGGTGCTGGTGCTGCTGATGATCGTTCCGGGCCTGGCGCTGTTCTACGGCGGCCTGGTCCGCGGCAAGAACATGCTTTCGGTTCTGACCCAGGTGCTCGCCGTCGCCGCGCTGATGATGATCGTCTGGATCGTGTATGGCTACAGCCTGGCCTTCACCTCCGGCACGGCGTTCATCGGCGGCCTGTCGAAGATGTTCCTGGCCGGCGTCACCCACGAGACCGTCAACGACGGCGGCACGATCCCCGAATATGTGTTCCTCGCCTTCCAGATGACCTTCGCGGCGATCACGCCGGCGCTGGCCATCGGCGGCTTCGTGGAGCGCACCAAGTTTTCGGCCGTCCTGCTGTTCATGCTGCTGTGGGTGACGTTCGTCTATTACCCGCTGGCGCACATGGTCTGGCACGCCGACGGCTACCTGATGAAGCTCGGCGCGCTCGACTTCGCGGGCGGCACCGTGGTCCACATCAACGCGGGCGTCGCGGCTCTCGTCGGCGCGATCATGGTCGGCAAGCGGATCGGCTACGGCAAGGACCTGATGCCGCCGCACTCGATGACGCTCACCTTCGTCGGCGGCTCGCTGCTGTGGGTCGGCTGGTTCGGCTTCAACGCCGGCTCCGCGCTCACCGCAGGTCCGGTCGCGGCGCTTGCGCTGGTCAACACGCTGGTCGCGACCGCCGCCGCCGCACTGGCCTGGCTGTTCGTCGAATGGGCGGCCAAGGGCAAGCCCTCGATGCTCGGCACCATCTCCGGCGTCGTCGCGGGCCTGGTCGCCATCACGCCCGCGGCCGGCCTGGTCGGCCCGGTCGGGGCGATCGTGCTGGGCGCAGCGGGAGGCGCGGTGGCGTTCTTCTTCTGCACGACGGTGAAGAACGCCTTCGGCTACGACGACACGGCGGACGTGTTCGGCGTCCATGCGGTGGCCGGCATCGTCGGTTCGATCGGCACCGGCATCTTCGTCTCGACGGCGCTCGGCGGTGTCGGCGTCGAGGGCTACAGCATGGTCGATCAGGTCTGGAAGCAGCTCGTCGCGGTGGTCATCGCCATCCTGTGGTGCGGCATCGTCTCGGCGATCCTGTTCAAGATCGTGGATCTGATCGTCGGCCTGCGCGTCAGCGCCGAGAAGGAGCGCGAAGGCCTCGACGTCTCCGAGCACGGCGAGCGCGCCTACAACAACTGAGCGGACAGGAGCTGCGGTTGGGGCGGATACCCGGCACCGCCCTTGCCGTCGAGGGGCCTCGGTCGCAAGACCGGGGCCCCTCACCTTTCAGGCCATGGCCTGTCTACGGCGCCGCCCGTCGCTGGGTCCGGCGCCCGGCGCGCCTCGACATCAGGTTGAGCGCCTCCACGGCGGTCGAGAACGCCATCGCGGAGTAGACGTAGCCTTTCGGAACGTGCGCGCCGAAACCTTCGGCCATCAGGGTCATGCCGATCATCAGCAGGAAGCCGAGCGCCAGCATCACCACGGTCGGGTTGGCGTTGATGAAGTTGGCGAGCGGCGTGGCCGCGAGCAGCATCACGATCACCGCGACCACGACCGCCACCACCATCACCGGGATGTGCGGCGTCATGCCGACCGCGGTGATGATGCTGTCCACCGAGAACACCATGTCGAGGATCAGGATCTGGACGATGGTTGCGCCGAAGGTGGCGGCGACCGCGCCTCCTGCGCCGTGGATCATCTCCGGCGAAGAATCGGGATCGACTCGGTGGTGGATTTCGCGAGTCGCCTTCCACACCAGGAACAGGCCGCCAGCGATCAGGATGATGTCCCGCCACGAGAAGCCGTGATCGAGGATCGTGACCACCGGCGTCGTGAGCTGCACGATGACCGCCACCGTGCCGAGCAGCAGCAGCCGCAGGATCAGCGCCAGGCCGATGCCGATCCGCCGGGCCCGCTCGCGCTCGCCCTCCGGCAGCTTGTTGGTGACGATTGAAATGAAGATCAGGTTGTCGATGCCGAGCACGACTTCCATTGCGATCAGCGTGGCCAGCGCCACCCAGACCACGGGGTCGGCCGCGAGCGCGGCCAGGCTGGCGGGGGAAAAGGTGGCGAGGGCGTCCATCTGTCGGATCTCGGTCGGGTTTCGTATGGATCCGCGGCAGAATGCGCCGGGAACCCGGATGCGCCAACGGCGGATGCGGGACACGGGTTCCATCCCTTCGGGGGGGCGAGCGCGCGGAGGACTGGCCCGGCCCGGCGTCCGATGGTTAATCGCGCCTTAACCTCGCCGCCCCTAAGGTGTCGGCAGGCGCAAGCGGCGGGCGGTTCCGCCGTCCCTTTCCGTTCGAGTCCCTGACCGCGTCCATGACCGCTACAGCACCCGCTCCGCAAAGCGCCGCCCCTTCCGCCCCGGCCGAAGGCCGCTCGCCGTTCGTCCGGCTGCACGAGCTGCTCGCCGGCGTCGAGCCCGGCAAGCCCGCGATCAACCTGTCGGTCGGTGAGCCGCAGCACCCGATCCCGTCGTTCGTTGGCCCGGTCCTGCAGGCTCATCTCAACGATTTCGGCCGTTACCCGGCCAACAAAGGCACCGAGCCGTTCCGCAAGACCGCCGCCGGCTGGCTCACGAAGCGTTATGGCCTCGGTCGGCCATTGGACCCGGAGAGCGAGGTGATCGTGCTCAATGGCACCCGCGAGGGCCTGTTCCTCGGGGCCATCGCCGCAAAGCGCCACGTCCCGCCGCGCAAGGGGCCGCCCGCGATCCTGATTCCGAATCCGTTCTACGCCGCCTATTCGGCCGGCGCGGCCGCCGCCGACTGCGAGCCGGTCTATCTGCCGACCACGCGGGAGACCGGCTTCCTGCCGGATCTCGACGCGATCTCCGACGACCTCCTGGCGCGCACGGTTGCTTTCTATATCGCCTCGCCCTCGAACCCGCAGGGCGCGGTCGCGAGCCTCGACTATCTCGAGCGCCTCTGGGCGCTGTCGCGGCGCCACGGCTTCCTGGTGTTCGCCGACGAGTGCTACTGCGAAATCTTCCTCGACGGCCGCATGCCGGCCGGCATGCTGCAGGCTTCGGGGCCTGACTTCGAAAACGTGGTGGTGTTCCACTCGCTGTCGAAGCGCTCGAACCTGCCGGGCATGCGCGTCGGTTTCGCCGCCGGCGACCGCAGGTTCCTCGGCCGCTACATCGAGCTGCGCAACGTCGCGGCGCCGCAGGTGCCGGTGCCGGCGCAGGAGGTGGCGATCGCGGCCTATGGCGACGAGGCTCACGTGCAGGCCAACCGCGACCTCTATGTCGCCAAGTTCGACCTCGCCGACCAGATTATCGGCGACCGCTACGGCTACAAGCGCCCGCCCGGCGGCTTCTTCCTCTGGCTCGACGTCAGCGCGCAGGGCGGCGACGAGGTGGTGACGCAGCGGCTGTGGCGGGAGGGCGGGCTGCGTGTGATCCCCGGCCATTACCTCGCGCGCGACGGCGCGGACGGACGTAATCCCGGCACCGGCTACATCCGCGTGGCGCTGGTGCAGGACAAGGAGACCACGGCCGAGGCGTTGCACCGCCTCGTCGCGGTGCTCGGGTAACCTCTCTGGGCAATTCCTGATGGCAGCAATCGACCGCACGCTCGACGCCTGGCTCTGGTCTGACGACATGCGCGCCGCGGTGCGCCGCCGGCTGCGCGAGATCGGCGGCATCGTCCTGCTCACGCTCGCGACGATGATGATGGCGGCGCTTGCGACCTGGTCGGTGCAGGACCCTTCGCTCAGCCACGCCACCGACGCGCCGGTGAAGAACCTGCTCGGCACGCCGGGCGCCGTCGGCGCGGACCTGCTGATGCAATTGTTCGGGCTTGCCTCCACCGTGTTCGTGCTGCCGGTGCTCGCCTGGGGCTGGCGCATCTGCACGCACCGGCCGTTCGACCGCGAATGGCATCGGCTCGGGCTGTGGCTGCTTGGTGCGACGCTCGCCGCGGGCTTTGCGTCGTGCCTGCCCAACACCGCGAACTGGCCGTTGCCGACCGGCCTCGGCGGCGTGATCGGCGACGCGCTGCTGCGCGTGCCGGGCTGGATTTTCGGACCGCTCTCCGGCGCGTCGTTGACGGTGGCCGGCGTGCTGCTGGGTGCGGCCGCGCTGTTCGCCGCCGTCGTGGCCGCCGGCTTCGGCTGGCGCGACCCGCAGGCCGGGGAGCCTGCGCCGCGCCGCCAGCCGCTGGCGCGTGACGAGGAGGATGAAGATGACGGCGAGCGGGAAAGCCGGCTCGCGATCCTGCTCGGCTGGTTCGTGCATGCGGCGCTGAGCCTGAAGTCGCGGCTCGCGGGCCTGCTGGTCCGGCGCGAGCCCTTGCCTGCAGCGCGCGCAGGTGTAGCGCCGCGCCAGCGCGTCGAGCCGCGCTTTTCGCCTGCGGCCGAGACGCGGCTCGCGGCCGACGAGAGCGAGGAGGAGGCGGAAGAAGAGGACGGGGAGGACGAGGACGAGCCGCAGCAGCCGGTCGCCATCGAGCGTCCGGCGGCGCGCAAGGCCACGCCGCGCAAGGCGCCGCCGGCAAAGAAGTCCGGCGGCTACCAGCTTCCCTCGCTCAATCTCCTGGCCGCGCCGCGCGCCATCGACCGCTTCGCGCCGAGCCAGGAGGCGATCGAGGGCTGCGCCAAGACGCTCGAAAGCGTGCTGCAGGACTTCGGCGTGCGCGGCGAGATCATCAACGCGCGGCCCGGCCCCGTGGTCACGCTCTACGAGCTGGAGCCCGCGCCCGGCATCAAGTCGTCCCGCGTCATCGGCCTGGCCGACGACATCGCGCGTTCGATGAGCGCGCTGTCCGCGCGCGTCGCGGTGGTGTCGGGCCGTAACGCCATCGGCATCGAGCTGCCGAACGACAAGCGCGAAAAGGTCTACTTCCGCGAAATGCTGGCCGCCGCCGAATATGCCGACAGCCAGGCCAAGCTGCCGCTCTGCCTCGGCAAGACCATCGGCGGCGAGCCGGTGGTCGTCGATCTCGCGCGCATGCCGCACCTGCTGATCGCCGGCACCACCGGCTCCGGCAAGTCGGTCGCGATCAACACCATGATCCTGAGCCTGCTCTATCGCCTCACGCCCGAACAGTGCCGGCTGATCATGGTCGATCCCAAGA
>CAZZCV010000028.1:0-39966 GCA_964653225.1 uncultured Rhodoplanes sp.
AGCCGGCCAATCCGGGCCGGCTCAACGACCTGCGCCACATCATCTACAAGTCCGCGGACGCGCCGTGGCGGCGCGCGCGCAAGAACCTCGGCCTGATGATGCGCGAGGGTCTCCTGAAGGAGAACATCGATGGCGAGGCGCTGGACTGGGCGCACAAGCGCCTCCTGGCCCGGCCTGAGCAGCGAAAGATCCTGATGATGATCTCCGACGGCGCGCCGGTCGACGATTCCACGCTCTCGGTCAATCCGGGCAATTACCTGGAGCGCCACCTGCGCTGGATCATCGAAGAGATCGAGACCCGCTCGCCGGTGGAACTGATCGCGATCGGCATCGGTCACGATGTCACCCGCTACTACCGCCGCGCCGTCACCATCGTCGACGCCGAGGAACTGGGCGGGGTCATGACCGAGAAGCTCGCCGAGCTGTTCGAGGAACACGCCTCGCAGGAGCAGCCGGCGCGCGCGACGCGGCCGGCGGCGGCGCGCAGGCTGCATTCGTAGGCGTTCGTTCGGGCGGGCCCGTTCCCGGGGCACCCGATTCCTGGGGCATCGGAGGGGGAAGTGCGCAGGCTTGGTTCGATCGCCGTGCTGGTGGCGGCCTGCTGGCTCGTGACGGCCTCCGCTCCGGCGCAGCCGCAGCTCAAGGCCGATCCGCCGCAGAAGATCGAGATCGCCTCCCGGCCGATCGACGCCTTCGACCCGCGCGATCCGCAGCGCACCCGGTTCGGCGCGCTGACGTTCCGCGGCGGCCTGGTGCTGACCTCGCCGCACCGGGATTTCGGCGGCCTGTCCGCGCTGCGCGTGCAGGCCGACGGCCAGGGCTTCATCGCTTTGAGCGACCGCGGCCGCTGGCTGCGCGGCCGGATCGTCTACCGGGGCGATGCTCCGGCCGCGATCGCGGACGCCGAGATGGCTCCGGTTCTCGGTCCCGACGGACAGCCGCTGCGCCGGCGCGGCTGGTACGACACCGAATCGCTGGCGCAGAGCGGCGGCATTCTCCATGCCGGCATCGAGCGCGTGCACCAGATCGTGCGCTTCGACTACGGCCGCCACGGCCTTCTGGCGCGGGGCCAGCCGATCGCGCTGCCGCCGGCGATTCGCAAGTGGCCCAACAACATGAGCCTGGAGTGTCTTGCGGCCGCGCCGGCCGGCCGGCATGCCGGCGCGCTGGTCGCGATCTCGGAGCGCGCCCTCGACGGCAGCGGCAACATCCAGGGCTTCGTCATTGGTGGCGCGCGGCCGGCCGCGTTCGCGGTCCGGCGCACCGATGACTTCGACATCAGCGATTGCGCCTTCACGCCGCGCGGCGGCCTGCTGATCCTGGAGCGGCGCTTCTCGTGGACGCGCGGCCTTGCGATCCGCATCCGCCATCTGCCGTTCGGCGACGTCCAGTCCGGGGCTCCGCTGGATGGTCCCGAGATCGTGTTCATGGATCTGGCGCAGCAGGTCGACAACATGGAGGGCCTGTCGGTGCATCGCGCCGCCGACGGCCAGATCGTCCTCACGCTGATCTCCGACGACAACTTCTCGCCGATCCAGCGCACGCTGCTGCTTCAGTTCGCCTGGTCGGAATAGAGCGTTTTCGAGCGAAGTGGGAACCGGTTCGCATGAAGAAAACGCGACAAGCCAGGAATCGAGAGTTCTTCACCGTTTCCATGAAACGGTGAAGAACTCTGGCGGCGGTCCGAAACGACAATGGCCGGGCAGTGCCCGGCCATCGCGATTTCGATCCGCTGGCGGAAAAGATCAGGCCGCCTTGGCCTGCTTCTTCTCGATCGCGCGCTTGATCTGGAGCACCTTCGGCGCCAGGTCCGCGTCCTTGGCCTTGGCCAGGAAGGCGTCGAGCCCGCCGCGGTGATCCACGCTCTTGAGCGCGTTCGCCGAGATGCGCAGCCTCACGGAGCGGCCGAGCGCCTCCGACATCAGCGTGACGTTCAGCAGGTTCGGCAGGAACCGCCGCTTGGTCTTGATGTTGGAGTGGCTCACCCGGTGGCCGACCAGGGCGGCCTTGCCGGTGAGTTCGCAGCGACGTGACATGACAAAAACCCCGGATTTCAGGGCGCCGGGCGGGCGCCGGACGACTGGTGCTGTATCTGGACCGCGGACGTATAAGGGCCGCCGCGCCGGGCGTCAAGGCAAGCGGGCGCCGCGCCGGCCGGAGCGGGCCGGGCCGCCGGAGCGCCGATAAAACAGTTAAGCCCTTCATAGAAAGGACTCATTCGGCTCCGACACCGGGGATAAGCTGCGCCGCCCGGCCGGAACGCCTTGATCGGGCCATGCCGCCACGGCACAGCAGGACGCCGCCTGCTTGCTCCGGAGACCATGAAAGTGCCCTCGGGTGCCGCTCGACCTGCGATGTGGGTTGCGACCGCCATTGCGACGCTTTGCGCGGGCGCAAGCGGGGCCGAGGCTCAGGGCCGGCTCGATGCCCGCTACACCGTCACCCTGGCCGGCATCCCGATCGGCAAGGGTGCCTGGGTCATCGACATCGCCGACGACCAGTACACCGCGGCCGCCAGCGGCATGACCTCCGGCCTGCTCCGGGTGTTCGCCAGCGGGCAGGGCAGCGGCGCTTCGCGCGGCCACATCGTCGCCGGAACCCCGGTGCCCGCGAGTTTCGCCGCCAGCGTGACCACGGATCGCAAGACCGACGAGATCCGCATGACGCTCGCCGGCGGCCATGTGAGGGACTTCGCGTTCAACCCTCCGGCGCCGCCCAATCCGGAGCGGGTTCCGGTGACCGAGGCGCACCGCCGCAACGTGTTCGATCCGATGACCGGCTCGTTCTACCGCGTGCCCGGCAAGGGCGACCTGATCAGCCCGGAGGCCTGTCCGCGCAGCATCTCCGTGTTCGACGGCCGGATGCGCTACGACCTGCAGACGACGTTCAAGCGGCTCGACCGGGTGAAGGCCGACAAGGGCTACGAAGGTCCCGCGGTGGTTTGCGCGATCCAGTTCGTGCCGATCGCGGGCTATGTTCCGAGCCGGGCGGCGATCAAGTACATGGTCAACCAGCGCGACGCCGAGGCCTGGCTGGTGCCGGTGGCGGGCACCCGCGTCGTGGTGCCGTTCCGGGTCTCGATGCCGACCCCCGTGGGGCTCGGCGTGATGCAGGCGACGCAGTTCGTCTCGACCGTGGGTTCGCGCGCTGCTGCCGGGCCGCGCACGCAATAATCCGCCCTCGCAAATGCAGGCATTGACTCCGGCGGCGATTCGATTCCGCCGTACGTTAAGGTTTTGCGGCCCCGGGCGGGCCGTTCGGCCGGCCCGATTCGCGCGATGTGGTGCGTCCCCTTGAGAGAGCCCCGACATCTCGTAGGGAACAAAAGCCTTCGCGGCGGGAGTCAGCGATTCGGACGCGATTCGTTCCAGACTCGTTCGCGAATCTGAAAATCGGGGTCTCCTGGCGTCACAAACCGGGACAGGCCCCCGCCCCGACGCCCGATAAAACCTCGCATTCCGCCGTCCTGTGCTACAGAGAGCCGTGGCCGCACCCATGAGGCCCGGCCGCCCCAACCCGGACAGGCAATGGCAATTTCCTTCTCGTCGCCCGTGAGCCGCGACGGCCGTCTGCGTGGCGCAGGCGTCACCGCGGTCCTCGGCCCAACCAACACCGGCAAGACCCACCTCGCCATCGAGCGGATGCTGGCGCACTCCTCCGGCATGATCGGGCTGCCGCTGCGGCTGCTCGCGCGCGAGGTCTACAACAAGGTGGCGGCGCGGGCCGGCGCGGAGAACGTCGCGCTGATCACCGGGGAAGAGAAGATCAAGCCGCGCAACCCACGGTTCTGGGTCTCGACCGTGGAGGCGATGCCGAGCGACCTCGACGTGGCCTTCATGGCCATCGACGAGATCCAGCTCGGTGCGGATCTGGAGCGCGGCCACGTCTTCACAGACCGCATCCTCAACCGGCGCGGCCGCGAGGAGACGCTGGTGCTCGGCGCGGAGACCATGCGCCCGATGGTGGAGCGCCTCCTGCGCGGCGCCAACATCGTGCAGCGTCCCAGGCTGTCGCAGCTCACCTTCGCCGGCGACCGCAAGATCACCCGACTGCCGCGGCGCAGCGCCATCGTCGCGTTCTCGGCCAACGAGGTCTACGCCATCGCCGAGCTGATCCGCCGCCAGCGCGGCGGCGCGGCGGTGGTGCTGGGCGCGCTCTCGCCCCGCACCCGCAACGCGCAGGTGGAGATCTACCAGTCGGGCGACGTCGATCATCTCGTTGCCACCGATGCCATCGGCATGGGGCTGAACCTCGACGTGGACCACGTCGCCTTCGCCTCCGACAGCAAGTTCGACGGCTACCAGTTCCGCAGGCTCAACCCGTCCGAGCTGGCGCAGATCGCGGGCCGGGCCGGCCGCGCCACCCGCGACGGCACCTTCGGCACCACCGGCCGTTGCGCGCCCTTCGACGACGACCTAGTGCGGGCGCTGGAGAGCCATGCGTTCGAGCCGGTGAAGATGCTGCAATGGCGCAACAGCGAGCTGGATTTCTCCTCGCTCGGGGCGTTGCAGGCTTCTCTTTCCACGATCCCGCCCGCCGACATGGGGCTGACGCGCGCGCCGGTCGGCGAGGACATTCTGGTGCTGGAGCACGCGGCCCGCGACGGGGACATCCGCGATCTCGCCGCGAGCCCCGCCGCGGTGCGGCGGCTGTGGGAGGTGTGCCAGATTCCCGACTACCGGAAGATCGCGCCGGCCACCCACGCCGAACTGGTCTCGACCCTCTATGGATTCCTGGTCCGGCAGGGTAGAATTGACACCGACTGGTTTTCGCGCCACGTCGCGCAGGCGGACCGGACCGATGGCGACATCGACACGCTATCGAGCCGGATCGCCCATGTGCGAACATGGACCTTCGTGGCAAACCGGCCGGACTGGCTTGCCGATCCGGAGCACTGGCAGGCCGTCACACGGGCCGTCGAGGACAAGCTATCCGATGCGTTGCATGAACGTCTCACCGAGCGTTTCGTGGACCGTCGTACCAGTGTGTTGATGCGGCGGCTGCGAGAGAACACGACGTTGGAAACCGAAATCCAGAAAACCGGAGAGGTGGTCGTCGAAGGCCACACCATCGGCCGTCTCGACGGCTTCACCTTTGCGGTCGATGCCACGGCTGGCGGGTCTGAGGCCAAGGCATTGCAGGCCGCCGCGCGCTCCGCGCTGGCCGGCGAGATCGATGCCCGCGCCACCAAGGCTGCGCAGGCGCCGGAGCGCGACATCGTGCTGGCCTCCGACGGCATCCTGCGCTGGATCGGTGCGCCGGTTGGAAAGCTCGTTTCGGGCGACGATGTGATGCGCCCCCGCGTGCGGGTGATCGCGGACGAGCAGCTCACCGGCGCTCCGCGCGAGGCCGTGCAGGCCCGGCTCGACCTGTGGGTCAGGACCCACATCGAGCGCGTGTTGCAGCCGCTGTTCGCGCTGGCCGCCGCCGAGGACGTGACCGGCATCGCGCGCGGCATCGCGTTCCAGCTCATCGAGGCGCTCGGCGTGCTGGAGCGCCAGCGGGTGGCGGAGGAGGTCAAGGGCCTCGACCAGCCGTCGCGCTCGACGCTGCGCAAGTACGGCATGCGCTTCGGCGCCTATCACCTCTACATCCCGGTGCTGCTCAAGCCCGCGCCGCGCAGCCTTGCGGCCCAGCTCTGGGCGCTCAAGCACGAGAGCCCCGAGGTCGCGGGTCTCGACGAATTGCAGCGACTGGCGTCCAGCGGTCGCACATCGATCCCTGTCGATCCGGCCACGCCGAAGGATCTCTATCGCACCATCGGCTACCGCGTGTGCGGCGAGCGCGCGATCCGCGTCGATATCCTGGAGCGGCTGGCGGACCTGATCCGCCCGGCGCTGGCGTGGCGCGAGGGTGCGTCCGGCGCGCGTCCGGCGGGTGCGTTCGACGGTTTCGGTTTCACCGTGACCGGCGCGATGACGTCGCTCACCGGCGCATCGGGCGAGGACTTTGCCTCGATCCTGCGCTCGCTCGGCTATCGCATGGAGAAGCGGCCCAAGCCACCTGAAGCGCCGCCGGAGCCGGCTCCGTCCACCGAGCCTGCTGCCGAAGAGGCTGTGGCGACCGACGCCGCGCCCGCGAGCGAAGCGGCATCGGAGGATGCCGCCATCGAGCCGGCGCAGGATGCCGCCGCCGAAGCGGTTGCCGAGCCCGCCGATGCTGTGCCCATCGAGGCGGCCGCGCCGCCCGTCGCGGAAACGCCCGCTCCTGAAGAGTCCGAGGCCCCGCCGGAGAGCGAGACCGCCGCGGCTGCGCCGGCCGATCCGGCTGCCCCTGAGGAAGCGGTGGCGGCCGAGCCGCCGGCCACGGTGGCCGATGCGCCGGCGACCGACGCTCCCATGACCGATACTCCCGCCCCGGCGGATGCCGCCGAGCCGGACATGATCGAGGTCTGGCGTCCAGGCCGCCCGCCCGGGCAGGGCCGCCGCCACGAGGGCGAGCGGCGCCCCGGCCGCCGCCGTCAGGGCGTCCGCCCTGCGCCGCCGGCCTCTGCCGGCGAATCTGGGACACCCGCCGGCGGTCAGGCCGCGGCCGATGCGCCCGCGCCCTCCGAGGGCGGGCAGGAGCATCGCGGCCGGCGCGACCGGCATCGCCAGCGCGATCGTCACGACGGCGGCGAGCGCAAGGAGGGCGCGCCGCAGCGTCCCGACCGTGGGCCGCGTCCGGAGCGGGGCGACCGTCCGCCGCGTCGCGACCGGCGCGACGACAAGCGCGACCGGGATCGGGACCGCGATCGCGCGCCGCGCACCTGGGCGTCGGCCGGCAACGAGCGCCGCGGCAAGGAGCCCGATCCGAACTCGCCATTCGCCAAGCTGCTCGCCCTCAAGGAGCAGCTCGAGAGCAAATAGCGATCCCGAAAAGTCGCCGGACTTTTCAGACCGGATCGTACGCCGCCAGACTTCGCCGGAATCCGCTTGGACCGTCAGCGCATCGACAAGTGGCTGTGGCACGCGAGGGTGGTCCGCACCCGGTCGGCGGCTGCGGCGCTGGTCGGCGAGGGTCTGGTGCGGGTGAACGGCGCGCGCAGCGACGCAGCGAGCCGTCCGGTGCGCGCGGGCGACGTCGTCACGGTCGCGCTCGACCGGCAGGTGCGGGTGCTGAAGGTGGCAGGCTTCGCCGATCGCCGTGGTTCGGCTGAGCTGGCGCGGGTGCTGTTCGAGGATCTGACTCCGCCGGCTCCGAAGCCCGACCCTGCGCCCGCGCAGCGCGAAACCGGTTCCGGCCGGCCGACCAAGCGCGAACGGCGCGCCATCGATCGTCTCGGGGCGGGCGGCGACGGGGAGTGACCGGCTCGCTCCCGCGGCCGGCGGAACGGACCCCGATCCGTAACTCCCTTGCGGCTGCCGGCCCTATGCGATAGGCCACGAGAACGTTCGGGCGTGCCGGGTTCCGGAGCGGAAATGACCTACGTCGTCACCGAGAACTGCATCAAGTGCAAGTACATGGACTGCGTGGAGGTGTGTCCGGTGGACTGCTTCTACGAGGGCGACAACATGCTGGTCATTCATCCGGACGAGTGCATCGACTGCGGCGTCTGCGAGCCGGAATGCCCGGCGGAGGCGATCAAGCCGGACACTGAGTCGGGCCTGGAGCAATGGCTCGCGCTGAACGCGGATTATGCCAAATCCTGGCCGAACATCACGATCAAGAAGGAGGCTCCCGACGACGCCAAGGAGTTCGACGGGATGCCCGGCAAGTTCGAAAAATACTTCTCTCCGGAACCCGGCGCGGGCGACTAGGCGCGCGCTCCCCAACGTGGGAGCAGGGTTGCAATCAAGCATACCTGCGCGCGGCAACGGTTGCTCGGGGAAACCAGTTCCGCCTGCGGATTGCTGCGCTTTCAGAGCGCGCCGCAGCCGGGAGATCTCGCCAATTTTAGCCTTCTCGTCCCTCTTCAATGCACCAAATGAGCGCCCGCAGGACCGTAAGGCTTTGATTTTTGCGGAAAATGTGTTATATGGGCGTCATATGGATTTGCGCCCGGCAGCGCTCCCGCGAGGAGCCGTTTTTTCGGGATGATCCCAACATATCCCCGCAAATGGGGCGGTGTAGGCCTTTCAGGGTCGCGTGAGCGACACTCAGACGTTGTGGCAGGGAAGATGCGTCAGAAGTCCAAGAAGGGCTCCGCCGGTTCGACACGGCGAGCCAAGAAACCCTCTGCCGCCCCGCGGCGGACCTCGCAAGCTTCACGCGGCCCCACCCGCCGTGCGGCTCCTGTGGCCAAAGCGCCCGGCCGTAACAAGCCGGAGCAAGGAGTAGTTCCTGGAATGACCGCCAAGAAGACCACACAACGCCAGGGTTTCAAGACCAACGAATTCATCGTCTATCCCGCGCACGGCGTCGGCCAGATCGTCTCCATCGAGGAGCAGGAGGTCGCGGGCGCGAAGCTGGAGCTGTTCGTCATCAGCTTCATCAAGGACAAGATGACGCTCCGGGTTCCCACCGCCAAGATCGCCGCCGTCGGCATGCGCAAGCTGGCCGAGGGTGCGCTGGTGAAGCGTGCCATCGAGACGCTCAAGGGCCGCGCCCGCGTGAAGCGCACCATGTGGTCGCGCCGCGCGCAGGAGTACGAAGCCAAGATCAACTCGGGCGACATCGTCGCCATCGCCGAGGTGGTCCGCGACCTGTTCCGCTCCGAGAACCAGCCCGAGCAGTCCTACAGCGAGCGGCAGCTCTACGAGGCGGCGCTGGATCGGCTGTCGCGCGAGATCGCGGCCGTGCAGCACGTCACCGAGACCGAGGCGGTCAAGGAGATCGAGGCGGCGCTTGCCAAGGGTCCGCGTCGCGGTCCGAAGCCGGCCGAAGCCGAGTCGGATGCCGACGAAGCGGTCGAGGAAGAGGCGGCCTGAGCGGCCGCTGCATCCCTGAAAACATAAGGCCCGGCGGTGACGCCGGGCCTTTGGTTTTTCGCGGCCCCTGTCGACAGGTCTGGAGCGTTTTTGAGCGCAGCCGGAATTCGCGGTTCTACCGAGGCCGCGCGAATGGCAGACCCCAGCGCGGCACCGCGCGCATGTAGGCGCGGAACGGCTCCCCGAACTTGCGCTCCAGGTAGGCCTCCTCGCGCCGCACCACGCCGTGATGGATCAGGAGGGCGGCGGGAACCAGCAGCATCACGCCCCAGTCGGAACGCAGCAGCACGGCGATGCCCGCGGCCAGCAGGAGGAAGCCCTGGTACATCGGGTTGCGCGTCACGCCGTAGATGTCCGACGTGGCCAGTGCTTTCGTGGGCTTCCACGGTTCGAACGGCGTGTCCGTGTGCAGGAAGATCAAGTTCGCCCGCCAGATGAACCAGCCGCCGGCCGCGATCAGGACCAGTCCCGCCAGCGCCCGCCAGAGGCGTTCGATTCCGCCGATGGTTCCGAGCCATAGGAACTGGTCCAGCGCATAACCGGCCGCCACGGCACCGAAGGCGATGACGGGGCCGGGCGCGACGATGACCGGCCGGTCGGGATGCTGTGCCCCGGATTTGTCGCTGCTTCCGAGCGGGGCGTTTGGCATGGCGTTTCTTTCCGGTTGGGGTGGGAGCGAAACGGCGCGCCCGCACGATGGTTCCATGCGTGAGTTCCATGCGGGGACCTGCCTCTGGCGACGGATATGAGAATCGGCGATGGGTCGCGACGCTTCCGATGTCGCATGTGGACGGCTTGTGCGGCGGCGCGGTGCGGGCCGTCCCGGTCCGTTCAAAGCCGGCTCGGGCCGCGACGGAGATTATTCCACCACGAGCTTGACGCGGTCGCCGGGTTTGACCCGGTCGGTGGCGGAGAGGCCGTTCAGCACGCGAAAGCGCTCGGCCTGCCGCGGGCCGGCCGGCATGCGGCGCGCCAGACGCTCGACCGTGTCACCGGCTCCGACCGTCGCCAGATGGATGCGCTGCGGCCGCGTGGCCTGGCGCTCGGTCGGCGTCATGCGGCGGAACGAGTTCAAGGCGTCCCGGAACGAGCGGTCGACCGCTTCGGTCCGCTGCTTGGTGGCGAAGATGAAGCGATAGACCTCGCCGCCGAGCCGCACGGCGTAGAGGCGGAATGTCCAGTTGTCTCCCTGCGCCGTCGCGGTGGCGGCAGGGAGGCCGTTGAGCGTCAGCGCGCCGACGCTGTTCGCGTCGATGTTCTCGATCCAGCCCGACCGCAGATAGTCCGGCAGCGGCTGCCCGTCCGGCACGCGCACCACGTCGAGCCGCAGCGCCTGCGCGCCGCTGTCCTTCACGCCGAACACGGCCTGAGCGGTGTTCTCCAGCGTGAAGCCCTCCGGTGCGGTGAAGGTGAAGCCGAGCTTGGGATGCATGAAGCGGCGGCCGCGCACGAAGCCGCCGCTCGGATCCTCGCCGAAGATCAGGCCTTCGATGGCGGCCAGATAATCCTCGCGGCCGCGTTGGCCGGAGCCGGGGCCGGTGAACTGGCGGGCGTTGAGCGTGGCGTTGGTCACGCGCTCCGGCGTGGCCGGATGCGACGACAGGAAGTCCGGCGCGGTGGGATCGAGATTGGCGTCGCGTGCCCGCAGCGCGGCGTTCGCCCCCATCGAGGTGAGAAAGCGCTGCGCGCCGTAGGCGTCGTACCCCGCGCGCGCCGCGATGCCGACGCCGATGCCGTCGGCCTCCAGCTCCTGCGCGCGCGAGAAGTTCGCCAGCGCGATCTTCGATTTGGCCATCGCCAGCGCCCCCAGGCTCGGATCGGCCAGAAGGTCGTTGGCGACGCGGCTGACCAGGGCGGCCTGCCGCGCCTGGTCCTCGCGCATCGCGGCGTGGCGGGCGATCACATGGGCCATCTCGTGCGAGAGCACCGAGGCCAGCTCCGATGTGTCGTTGGCGAGCGCGATCAGGCCGCGGGTGACGTAGAGCTGTCCGCTCGGCAGGGCGAAGGCGTTGATCGATGGCGAATTCAGGATCGTGACCTGATAGCGCAGGTTCGGCATCTCGGAGGCCGCAACCAGCCGGTCCACGGTGGCGCCGAGATAGCCTTCGAGCCGGTCGTTGCGGTATTCGCCGCCGTAGGCTGCCAGGATCCGCTCGTGCTCGCGCAGGTGCGCGGGCGGCATGGCGGGCTGGCTGGGAGGCGCGGCGGCCGTCGCCTGCGGCCCACCGGCGGTGATGGCGCCGCCCGCGCAGCCGGCGAGGATGGCGGCCAGAAGCACGGCCAGCATGGCCGTCGCGGGGCGTCCGGCCCGCAAACCCGGTTTCCCCGAAACCGTTCGTCCCAATGTGCGGCCGATCGTGTCCATGCCCGCGTCTCTTTCGCCCCAAAATCTCGGTCTTTTCGGGGCACGCCGCAATTCGGCGGGTTCTATCATTTCGGGTGGGTCAAATGCACGTAAAAGTAGAATTTATGGATCTTCGATCTCGATCTGCTCGGGCCGGAGCAGCTCGATCCAGGGCCCGCCGCGTTCCTCCACGATGCCACGGATGCGGACGGTGCGGCCGGCCAGGGCCGCGAGGTCGATCCCGGCGGCCGCGAACGTCCGCTGGTGGCGCTTGAGCAGGCTGGCGGTGAAATCCTCGGACCAGCGGCGGCCGAAATTGACATAGACGGTGGCGCCGGATTCCCGCACCGACGCGACCCGGCCCTCGACGATCGCGAAGCGGCCGCGGTCGGCGAGAATCTCCGCCGGCCGGTCCGCCCGGCGCAGGGCTTGCGCGGGATCGGACCACAGGCCGCGCGCCGCCCCGCGCGCTTCACGCTCCGCAGCCAGCAGCGTCTTCGCGCAGCCGGCGTCGCCGATGTGCGCGGCGGCCCGGGCATGCCCCTGCGCCAGCAGCATCTCCTGCAACGAGCGCGTCTCTTCGTCCCGGTGAGCGAAGGCGACGATGCGTCCGTATCGGTCAGGCGCGGGATCGAGCCGTTTGAGCGCGAGCGTCCGGCCGAGCGCCAGAGCGCCGAGCCGGTCGCGCGCAGCCGTGAGCGCCGCCTCGTCGTGCTGCGGCGTCTCGAGGCCGGCGAGCCGGACCTCGCGGCCGTCCGCCAGCAGCAGGACCCGCCCGTCGAGCGCCGCGCGGACGACGCCCGTGCCGATGTCGTCGAGCTTGCAGGCGTGCGCTGTGCCGGCCGCGAGCACGGCGGCTCCGGCAAGGACGGCTCCCATGCGGCATGTCCGGCGCAACGGCTTCTCCCGCCAGCGATCGATGCCGTGAGCTTAGGGGGTGATCCGGAAAAGCCGGAACTGATTTTCCGACAGGATCACGCCCAAGACTTAAGAAAGCGAGCCCCGGGTGTTTCAATCACGACAATCCGACTCTAGCGCGTCGCGGCCTCGGCTGCGCCCCGCAGATAGCCGATTTGGCGGGCCGCGCAGGTCGGTCCGTCCGGCTCGTAGATGAACGGCTCGACCGCGGAATCGCCGGCGTAGCCAACCTCCTTCAGTGCGGCGAGGATCGGGGCGAAGGCCAGCGCGCCCTCACCGGGGCCGCGGCGGTTGGGATCGTTGAAGTGGATGTGCGCGATGCGGCCGCCCGGCACGAAGGTCCGGATCAACTCGGTCACCGGCCGCGTCTCGGTCTGTGTGGCGGCCGAGCAGTCGATCATGGTCTGCACGCCGGGGCTGCCGATCTCATCGACGATCGCGACCGCCTCCTCCACGGTGTTGACGAACGGCGTCTGCTTGGGCGTCAGCGGTTCGATGCAATAGACCGTGCCGGCCGCCTCCGCGTCGCGCGCCACCGCGGCCAGGCTATCGGTGCCGCGCCTGCGGCCTTCGGCCTCGTCGCCGGGCGTGAGTTCGCGCGAGACTGCCGAGCCGTGCACGAGAATCCGCGCGCCGAGGTCGGCGGCGAGCCCGATCAGCCCGCGCATGATTTCCACGGTGCGCGCCCGGAGCGCGTCGTCGGCGGTGGTGATCGAGAGGCCCTTGGGCACATAGAGCAGGGCGTGCAGGCTCGGGATCGCGATCCCGGCGTCGGCGGCGGCGCGGCGCAGCGCTGCGCGCTCGCCTGCCGGCAGGGTCCAGGGCTCATCGCCGAGCGTGAAGGGGGCGACCTCCAGCCCGTCGTAGCCCAGCCTGGCGGCGAGGTCGCATTGCTGCGCGAAGGAACGGCCCGCCAGGACTTCGTTGCAGAGGGAGATTCGCATGGTCTGTCGGTCTCGTCGAATGGGGCCGCGTGGCGCGGCTCGCGGCGCCGGACCGGGGGCGTGTGATCCGGAAAAGTGGGAACCGGTTTTCCGACAGGATCAAGCCCAAGACGTAAGAAAGCGGGCCCGAGCGATTCAATCTCAGCGAATCCCACTCTAGCACATCGGGAGGAGACGGCTCGGGGGTGTGGCCCCTCGCGTCCGGCTCTGGTATGGAGGCGCCGGGGCCCCGTAGCTCAGCTGGATAGAGCATCGGTTTCCTAAACCGAGGGTCGCATGTTCGAGTCATGCCGGGGTCGCCAGCGGATCGTTCCGCCATCGGTTGCCATCAACGTCCCATGATCATCCCGCCGGCCGATGCCGCCCGCAGCGCCGCGGCGGCTCTGCGCAACCGCGAGCCGATCCTGGCCGTGCTGCGCGGGGTTCTGCCGACGCGCGGCACGGTGCTGGAGATCGCCAGCGGCACCGGCGAGCACGCGGTCCATTTCGCCGTCGGCCTGCCGGACCTGACATGGCAGCCGTCCGATCCCGATCCCGCCGCCCGCGCCAGCATCGCGGCGCACGCCGCCTGCGCCGCCCTGCCGAACCTGCGGCCCCCGCTCGCGCTCGACGCGGCCGCGTGGCCCTGGCCGGCGACGCAGGCCGATGCCGTGGTCTGCATCAACATGATCCATATCGCGCCGTGGACGGCGGCGGAGGGGCTGATGCGGGGCGCGGGCGCGCTGCTTCCGCCGGACGGTGTGCTGGTGCTCTACGGGCCGTTCATGGAAGAGGGTCGGCACACCGCGCCGAGCAATGCGGCTTTCGACGAAAGCCTGCGCGCGCGCGATCCGGC
Organism: uncultured Rhodoplanes sp.; assembly: GCA_964653225.1. Classification (GTDB taxonomy): domain Bacteria; phylum Pseudomonadota; class Alphaproteobacteria; order Rhizobiales; family Xanthobacteraceae; genus Z2-YC6860. The sequence goes on from CAZZCV010000028.1 coordinate 13,891, forward strand.
CTGGGGCGTGCGCGATCTTGGCGCGGTCGCCGCGCTTGCCCGCCGGCACGGCCTCGACCTGGCCGGGCGCATCACCATGCCGGCGAACAACCTCAGCATCGTATTCCGCCGCACGGCGCGGGGCTGACGGCGCTCCGCCGCCGCTCGGGGCCGGCCGGTCACGCGGGCGCGGTCACTCGTGGCCCGCGCGCGCGGTGTTGGCGAGAACGCCGTCCTTCCGGCGGCTGCGCAGATAGGGCAGGACCAGCGCCGCGATCACCATCAGCCACAGGATGTTGCCGGTGGTGGAGGAGAACAGGATCATCGGGTCGCCCTGGCCGACCCGCAGCGAGCGCAGGAAATACTGCTCGAACAGCGGGCCCATCAGCACGCCGATCAGGATCGCGGTGATCTCGTAGCCCGTCTTGCGCGCGATGTAGCCGATCACGCCGAAGCCGAGCGCCAGCCCCATGTCGAACACGTAATCACGTTCGGAGAATGCGGCGATGGTGACCAGCGACAGGATCAGCGGCACCAGGAAGCAGGTCGGGATCCAGACCACGCGGCTCATGTAGCGCGCCAGCGGCAGGATCATCAGCACCATGAAGAAGTAGCAGACCAGCATCTGCATGTAGACGCCGTAGACGAACTCCGGCCGCTCGGTGAACAGCCGCGGCCCGAGAATGATGCCGTGGTAGGTCAGTACGATAGTCATGATCGCGCCGGTGGTGCCGCCGGGCACGCCGAGCGCGAACACCGGCACCAGCGTTCCCGAGGTCACGCCGTTGTTGGCCGATTCCGGGGCGATCACGCCGGGCGGATGGCCGGTGCCGTAAAGCTCCGGCGTCTTCGAGAGAAGCTTCGAATAATGGTAGGCGAGGAACGCGGAGACGGTCGCGCCCGCGCCGGGCAGGATGCCGACGATCAGGCCGATCAGCGAGGTCCAGACCGTCTGCCACCAGTAGCGGGCGGCGATCCAGAGCCCTTCGAGCGTGTCGCTCCACTTTGCGCTGCGGGCCTTGTCCATGCCGTCCTCGCGGACGATCATCTCGCTTTCGAGCATGACAAAGGCTTCGGAGATCGCGAACAGCCCGATCAGGGCCGGAATTAGGGGCACGCCGTCGTAAAGCTCCAGCATGCCGAAGGTGGCGCGCGCCGTGCCGTAGACCGGATCGACGCCGATGGCGCCGATCATCAGGCCGAAGAAACCGGCGATCAGCCCTTTCAGCAGGTCGTTGGAGGCGATGGCGGCGATCAGGGTGAGGCCGAATACGATGATCACCACCATCTCGACGCTGCGGAAGTGCAGCCCGATCTGCGCGAGCAGCGGCAGCGCCGCCATCGTGGCGGCGGTGGTGATCAGGCCGCCGAAGGCGGAGGCGGCGAAGCAAAGGACCAGCGCCTGCTGCGCCTGGCCCTTCTTGGTCATCGGATAGCCGTCGAGCGTGGTGGCGACCGCGCCGCCTTCGCCCGGCATGTTGAACAGGATTGCGGGGATTCCGCCGCCGAGTTGCGTCGTGCAATAGAGCGCGATCATGAACGCCATGCCGCTCTCGATGTCCATGTAGAGCGTGAGCGGCAGCAGGATGATGAGCGTGTTCTGCGCCGAGAAGCCCGGCAGGATGCCGACGACGATGCCGATCAGCATCCCCGGCAGGATCACCCACCACAGACCGATGGAGCGCGTGAACAGCTCCAGCAGCATCGCGTCGGAAATCTGCACGGTTCAGGCTCCGCCGATCGCAGAGGCGATGGTGTTCACGATCCAGCCTCTCGGAAGCATGCCGTCGAGCAGCGTGATCAGGGTGAGGTGGACGAAGGCGGCCGTGGAGAAGGCCACGAGCAGGAGCGTGCGCAGGCGCGTCACTCCGAGCAGGCGCATCGAGGCGATCAGCAGGAAGAACAGCCCCACCGTCGCGCCCACCCAGTGGATCGTCACCACGTAGAGCGCGGTGAACACCACAAGCCAGAGTCGCTGCCGGTTGAACTCGTCGTTGCGGAGCAGTTCGCCCATGGCCAGCGTGCCGCGACCGGCCGCGCGGTCCAGGGCGATCCGGACGAACAGCGCGACGCACAGGGCCACCAGCACCAGGCCGATGACGACGCCGGTGGCCTTGGCCTCCCACACCAGATCCGTCGTGGAGACCAGATAGTATGCGGTCAGCGCGCAGGCGAGCCCCGGAAGCAGGAGGTCGGCGCCGAGCGCGGCGCGCGATCCCGATCCGGAGCCCGGCTCTTCCTGTTGGCTCATGGCGGCATCTCGTCCGGGCGCGGATTACTTCTTGCCGCGCGCGGTGAGCTGCTTCTCATAGCGCTGCGCCAGCTTGATCATGTTCTCCGAATAGGCGTGGCACACGTTGCGGTCGCCCCAGACCAGCGCCTCGACCGGGTTGCCGCCCTTCTTCCAGGTGTCGCGGAAGGCCGGCGAGGCATGCGCCTCGCGGGCGGTCTTCTCGAGGGTTTCGAACTGTTTCGGATTGTTCTTCATCCACTCGGTGTGCACCGCCCAGGACCGCGACGACGACAGGTCCGGAATGCTGGTGCCGAACACCGAGTTCACCGCCGGCGCGTTCTCGGTCTGCGAGGCGAAGATGTTCTTCTCGTTGAAGACGCCGAGGACCTTGAACTTGTCGCTCATGGCCAGAACGTTGGCGATCGGCAGCGCGGCCACGTCGGTCTCGCCGCTCATCATGGCGATGAAGGTCGGATTGCCGCCGCCGTAAGGGATGTAGTTGAAGCGCGCGCCGGTGGCCTCGCTGAGCGCCATCATGCCGATGGTGGCCGGATGGGGGATGCGGCTGAGCGCCACGTTGAGCGGCTTCTTCTTGGAGGCCTCGACCAGTCCCTTGAGGTCCTTGTAGGGCGCGTCGCGCCGCACGAAGACGCAGGAATCGTCGATGTCGGTGCGGCAGAAGTAGGTGAAATCGTCGGGGTATTTGAAGGCCGGCTTCTGGGTCACGTACATGATCATTTCCGGACCCATGTTGCCGAACAGCAGGTTGTGGCCGTTGCGGTCGCGCTTCTGCACGAACAGCGTGTAGCCGACCTGGCCGCCGGCGCCGGCGTGGAACTCGTACTCGAACGGCTGGCCGAGCAGCTTCGACCATGCGGAGTCGAAAGCGCGCGCGAGCTTTTCGGCGCCGCCGCCCTGGCCGGTCGGCACCAGAACGCGCATGGCGCGGGACGGATAGGCGGCTTGCGCTGCGGCCGGGCCGGCGAACGAGGGCAGGAGCGGCAGCGCGGCGGATGCGGCCAGTCCGCCGGTAAAGGCGCGGCGCGAAAGGTTCGGAAATTCGGTCATCGTCGTCCTCCCTGGTGTCGTTCTTCTTGAGCGTCGTTCTTCTTGCGCGGTTCATGAGGCGACGCCTGACGCGGCCCCCGCCCGCTCTCGATTTTCAGACTTGTCGCACACCCGCGCCGCTTTGTCGCCGGCCGCGCGGGTGCGCATCCCGTGACAATTTATCAGCGTCCGGCCGCGGAGATAAGCCCCGCGCGCCGCATCAAATTCCCATGCCCCTGAGTTGAAACTCGGGATAGCGCAGTCCCGCGGTGACGCCGGGCGGCAGCGCATCGTCGAGCGAAACGATCTCGGCCGCCGTCAGAAGGATTTCGGTGGCTGCGATGTTCTGCTCCAGGTAGCTGCGGCGCTTGGTGCCGGGGATCGGGACGATATCGTCGCCTCTCGCCAGCAGCCAGGCGATCGCGACCTGGGCCGGCGTGCAGCCGCGGGCGTCGGCAATGGCCTGGATCGGCGGCAGCAGGGCGAGGTTGCGCTCGAAGTTGCCCTCCTGGAAGCGCGGATGGGCATGCCGGCGGTCGCTGGCGATCAGATCGGCGCGGCTCCGGAACGAGCCGGTGAGGAAGCCGCGGCCGAGCGGGCTGTAGGGCACCAGCCCGATGCCCAGTTCCCGCAGCAGCGGCAGGATCGCGGCCTCGACGTCGCGGGTCCACAGCGAATATTCGGTCTCCAGCGCGGTCAGCGGATGGGTGGCGTGCGCCCGCCGGATGGTGCCGGGGCCGGCCTCGCACAGGCCGATGAAGCGTACCTTGCCCTGCTCGACGAGGCGTGACATCGCCCCGACGGTGTCCTCGATCGGCACGTTCGGATCGACGCGGTGCTGGTAGTAGAGGTCGATGGTCTCGATGCCGAGCCGCTTCAGGCTCGCCTCGCAGGCCACCGGAACGTATTCGGGCCGTCCGTTGACGCCGCCGCGCTCGCCGTTCGGTCCGCGCACGTTGCCGAACTTCGATGCGATCACCAGCCCGTTGCGTCTGCCCCTGATGGCGCGGCCGAGCAGCTCCTCGTTCCTGCCTGCGCTGTAGGCATCCGACGTGTCGAAGAAATGAAGTCCGAGGTCGATGGCGCGGTGGATCGTGGCGGTTGATTCCACGTCGTCGGGAACGCCGTAGTCGCCGCTCATGCCGGAGCAGCCGAGCCCGATCGCCGATACGGCCAGCCCCTGCGAGCCGAGCATCCGTTGCTTCATCCGACGTTTCCCCTGCGGCCCGGCCCGTTTCACCGTGGAGGACCGTTTGGGCACGATGTGCCACAGTCGGGCCGGCTGCGCCATCCTTTCGAGCCGTGGCGGTCGAGGGCTTCGGCGGTCCGCAGGAGGGGGTGGGGAGGGAACGGACCGTGCTGCATCACTTCGCAGCCTCCCCGGACGGGGCCCGCGGCGGGCACACGGCGGCGACCTGCTCGATGGCGATCACCGCATCCATCAGCGAGCCGCCTTGTCCGCCGTCAGCCTCGGGCAGCGTGATGCCCATCAGGCCCTGCGCGCTCATCTTCTTCGCCACGTCGAACGGAAAGCGTCGAACGGAAAGCGCGGATCGTGGGCGCGGGTGAGCGCACCCACCGCCAGCTCCGCCTGCGCGAAGCGCCGCACGGACTTGGCGAACAGGGTCTGCTCTTCGGTGAAGTCGAAGTTCATTCTCGCTCTCACGGCATGTGCGGCTCGCCTCTCCCCGCTTGCGGAGAGAGGCTTGGACCGCTTTGCCGCGCAACGTCTACTTCGCCTTGGCGCCCGACCGCTTGACGATCGCCGACCATTTCTTTTCCTCGCGGTCGATGTCGGCGGCGTATTCCTCCGGCGTCGAGGGATGCGGCTCGGTGCCGTCCTTGGCCATCCGCTCCCTGGTGTCCGGGGCCATGACTGCCTCGCGCAGCGCGGCGTTGAGCTTGTCGATCACCGGCTTGGGCGTGCCGGCCGGCGCGAGGATGCCGTAGCGCAGCACGGTCTCGTAGCCCTTGAGCCCGGTCTCCTCGACCGTCGGCAGGTCCGGGAAGATCGGCGAACGCTTGAGCCCGGTGACCGCGAGCGCGCGTACCTGATTGTTCTTCACGAGGCCGATGGCCGAGGGCAGGGACGAGAAATAGAGCTGGACGTGGCCGCCGACCAGATCGTTGAGCGCCGGGCCGGTGCCCTTGTAGGGGACGTGGGTGAGCCGGATATCCGCCATCATCTCGAACAGCACCGCGCCGAGGTGGATGCCGCTGCCGACGCCGGCGGAGGCGTAGGAGAGCCTGCCGGGTTCCTTCTTGGCGAGCGCGATCAGCTCCGGGATGGTCTTGGCGGGCACGCCCGGATGGGCGATCACCACCAGCGCGCCGGTGCCGATCATGCCGACCGGAGCGAAGTCCTTGCGCGGGTCGTAGCCGACGTTCTCGTAGAGCGACGGGTTGACGGCGAGCGTCCCCGTGCCGCCCAGAACCAGCGTGTAGCCGTCCGGCGCGGCTTTCGCGACCTGGCGCGTGGCGATCGAGCCGCCGGCGCCGCCGCGGTTCTCGACCACGATCTGCTGGCCGAGCGTGCGGCTCATCTTGTCGGCGACGATGCGCCCCATCACGTCGTTGCCGCCGCCGGCCGCGTAGGGAATGACGAGCGTGATCGGCCGGCTGGGGAAGTCCTGCTGGGCTTGGGCCGGAGTGGCCATTGCAGCCGCCGCTGCAATCAGCGATAGAAGCGATGTGAGCCGTCGCATGGTGTCCTCCCTGGAATTCATTCGACCGGCCGGTGGGCCGGGGCCCGGTCTTGGCGTCCGTTGCCTCCGGTTACTGTTGCGCATTCCGCGTGCCAGTTAAATGCTTCTTTTCGACCGAGGAGTTGATGTGAATGGCTTGGTCTGAGACCTTTCTGAAGGTGCTGAAGGACAACGACGTCCGGCTGGTGGCCTATGTCCCCGACAACGTCCTGACGCCGCTGATCAAGGGCGTCACCTCCGACAACTATTTCCAGTCGATCTGCGCCACCCGCGAGGACGAGGCGCTGGGTCTGGCCGCGGGCGCCTGGATGGGCGGAACGAAAAGCATCGTCATGATGCAGACCTCGGGCTTCGCCCTGACCCCGAACACGCTGGCGTCGCTCACGGTGCCCTCGCAGATCCCGACCATCATGGTGATCTCGGAGCGCGGCACGATGGGAGAGTTCAACATCGGCCAGCAGCTCGTGGCCCGCACCATGCGGCCGGTTCTGGAATCGCTCGGCATCGTGCACCATACGCTGACGGACGAGGCGACCATGCCGTTCATCGTCGACCGCTCGATCAAGCAGGCGATCTCCACGCAGGCGCCGGTCGCCTTCATCCTCTCCCCGCTTCTCACCGGGGGAAATCCCACCGCCCATGCCAAGCTGAGCGCGTAAGCCCCATGCCGAACCTCAAGACCATGAACCGCGCCGATCTGACCAAGCGTCTGGTGGCCAAGCTCAAGAACGACGAAGCCGTGATCGGCGGCATCGGCAACACCAACTTCGACCTCTACGCTGCGGGCCACCGCCCGCAGAACTTCTACATGCTGGGCAGCATGGGGATCACCATTCCGATCGCGATGGGCGTGGCGCTGGCGCAGCCCGACCGCGGCGTGATCGCGCTCGAGGGCGACGGCTCGATCCTGATGTCGCTCGGCTGCCTGTCCACCGTCGCGACCGTGGCCCCGCGCAACCTGACGATCGTGATCTGGGACAACGGCCTCTACCAGATCACCGGCAAGCAGATGACCGCGACCGGCGGCAAGACCGATATCGTCGCCGTGGCCAGGGCCACTGGGCTCGCCGACAGCCACTGGGCCACGGACGAGGCTCATTTCGAGAAGCTGCTGGACCGGCGGTTCTCGGACGGCGGGCCGCTCCTGGTGGCGGCGAAGATCGACGACGAGCCGGGCGTGGGCTCGACGCCGCGCGATCCGACGCTGATCCGCAGCCGCTTCATGAAGGGGCTGGGCACCGGCCGCGGCGGCGACCTGGATCCGTAGAGGCTTCTCCGTCATCACCGGGCCGCGCGCGTCAACGTGCGAGACCCGGTGATCCATCTTCGAAAGAATGGATGGATGGCCGGGTCAAGCCCCGCAATGACGGCCAAGCCGGTTCTTAAAAACAAAGGCCCCGCTTGCGCGGGGCCTTTTCGTTCAGCGGATCGCTCAGATTTTCGGAATGTTCGCGGCCTGGATCACCTCGCTCCAGCGCTTCGTGTCCTCCTCGACGATCTTGCGCGTCTCGGCGACCGAGCCGCCGCCGGGGGTGAGCAGGAGCTGCTTGAACCGCTCGATCAGCGCGGGCTCCTTCATCACCTCGTTGAGCGTGGCGTTGAGCTTCTCGACGATCGGGGCGGGCGTGTTGGGCGGCGCGCTGATCGCATTCCAGGTGTCGGAGACGAAGTTCTTGAGGCCGACCTCCTCCATCGTGGGCATGTCCGGAAGTTGCGGAATGCGCTTGGGGGTGGTGACGGCGAGGATGCGCGCCTTCTGGCCCTCGTGCAGCTTGATGGCCGATTCGATCTGCATGAAGATCATGTCGACGTGGCCGGCGACGAGGTCGTTGAGCGCCGGGCCGGTGCCCTTGTAGGGGACGTGCAGCAGCTTGGTGCCGGTGACCTTCTGGAACATCTCCGCGGTCAGGTGGGAGGTCGTGCCCGGACCTTGCGAAGCGTAGTTCACCTTGCCGGGATTGGCCTTCACGTAATCCAGGAACTCTTTCGCGGTCTTGGCCGGGAAGCTGTTCTTCACCAGCAGAACGTTCGGCGCCGACGACATGATGCCGACGAACTGGAACTTGGTCGGATCGTAGTTCAGCGACTTGTAGAGCACCGCGTTGGTCGTGATCGGCGAGGGCTGCGACGCCAGGAGCTGGTAACCGTCGGGATCGGCCTTGTAGACGATCTCGGCGCCCAGGCTGCCGCCCGCGCCGCCGCGGTTCTCGACCACGAAGGTCTGCCCCAGCCTGGCCCCCATGCGCTGGGTCACGATCCGGGTCACGGTGTCCACGCCGCCGCCGGCGGGCACGGCCACCAGCACGCGAACCGGCTTGTTGGGATAATCGGCCGCGCTCTGCGCGTTCGCCGGCGCGACTGCGAGAAGCGTGGCTGCGGCTGCAATAAGAGGCAGGTGCTTTGACATGGAATGTCCCTCGGCGTTTCCTCGGCAGGCGTGATTGTGTCCGGCGGTGCCGCCGCTCACGCTCGGCCGATTGCTTGCCGGTATCGTTCTCAAAAGTCAATTTGCCGCGATGCCACGTGGGCCGGCGCGCTGGCTTTCGGTGCGATGCGGCAGGACTAGGCCGACGCCTTCAGGTGGCGGACCGGCCGCCCGGGAGCGATCGCCTGCGCGGCCGCCACGATCGCGCCGGTGTCGATGCCATGGTGCCGGTAAAGGTCGGCGAGCGAGCCGGTCTGGCCGAAGTGCTCGACCCCGAGCGGACGCACGCGATGACCGTTCACGCCGCCCAGCCACGCCAGCGTGGCCGGGTGGCCGTCGAGCACGGTGACGATGCCGCAATGGGGCGGCACGCCCATCAGCAGCCGCTCGATGGGCGAGCAGGCGTCGCCGAAACCTTGCTCGCGGGCGCGCTGCGCGGCGCCCCAGCCCGCGTGGAGCCGGTCGGCCGATGTCACGGCAAGCAGGCCGACGTCGCGACGGTCCTCGGCCAGCAGGCCCACGGCCTGGATCGCCTCCGGCGCGATCGCGCCGGTGTAGGCCACGACCACCTCGCAGTTCGGCCCCGGCTCGCGCAGCCAGTAGGCGCCGTCCACCACGCCCTGCCGTAGCTCCGGCGTCATGGTGCGCCGCGGCTGCGCCAGCGGGCGCGTCGACAGCCGCAGATAGACCGAGCCGCCGGTCTCGTCGCGCAGCCAGTTGCGTTCGGATGTCGATGCGTCGCCGTCGCGCTGGATGTAGTCGAATGAGAACCGCAGGATCTCGGCCAGTTCGTCCACGAACGCCGGCTCGAACGAGGCCAGCCCGTCCTGCGCCATGCCGATCAGCGGCTGCGCGATCGACTGGTGCGCGCCACCCTCCGGCGCGAGCGTGATGCCCGACGGCGTGGCCACCACGATGAAGCGGGCGTCCTGATAGCAGGCGTAGTTCAGCGCATCGAGCCCGCGCGCGATGAATGGATCGTACAGCGTGCCGATGGGCAGGAGCCGCTCGCCCTCGATGCTGTGCGACAGCCCCAGCGCGGACAGCAGGATGAACAGGTTCATCTCCGCGATGCCAAGCTCGATGTGCTGGCCTTTCGGCGAGAACTCCCAGTTGAAGGTCGAGGGAATGCGTTCGCTCCTGAACGTGTCGGCCATGCGTTCGCGCGCGAACAGGCCGCGGCGGTTGACCCAGGGTCCGAGGTTGGTCGAGACCGTGACGTCCGGCGACGTGGTGACGATGCGGCCGGCGAGCGCGGAATCCGCGCGCGCCAGCTCGTTGAGCAGCGCGCCGAAGCCGGTCTGGGTGGACATTTCGTTCTGGATCGTGACCGCGAGCGTCTCGGGCACTGCGATCCGTGGCGCTGCGCGGCGGCGCGGGCCGCCCTGTGCGAACGGCACGCGGTCGAGGAACGCCCGAAGCTCCGGTGCGGGCGTGCGCAGGCCCTCGAACGGCTCCCACTCGTGGCCGGGGCGCACGTTCATCGCCGTGCGGAACGTCTCCATCTGCGCGGGCGTCATCAGGCCGGCATGGTTGTCCTTGTGCCCGGCGAGCGGCAGCCCGTAGCCCTTCACCGTGTAGCAGATGAAGCAGGTCGGCCGGTCATGGTCGATACGGCCGAAGGCGTCGAGCAGTGCCGGCAGGTCGTGGCCGCCGAGGTTGTTCATCAGCCGCGCCAACTCCTCGTCGGAGCGCGAGGCGATCAGCGCGGAGACCTCGCCCTGGTCGCCGATTTCGTCGTTGAGGCGCTTGCGCCAGGCCGCGCCGCCCTGGAACACCAGCGCGGAGTAGAGCGGGTTCGGGCAGGTGTCGATCCAGCGGCGCAGCGCCTCTCCGCCGGGCTCGCGGAACGCGGCCTCCTGCAAGGCGCCGTATTTGACGATCACCACGTCCCAGCCGAAGTTCCTGAAGAGTTGCTCGTAGCGCTCCCACAATCCCTCGCGGACCACGGCGTCGAGGCTCTGGCGATTGTAGTCGATCACCCACCAGCAGTTCCGCACGCCCTGTTTCCAGCCCTCCAGCAGCGCCTCGAAGATGTTGCCCTCGTCCAGCTCGGCGTCGCCGACCAGCGCGACCATGCGCCCTTCCGGGCGATCCTTGGCCCAGCCGTGCGCGCGGACGTAGTCCTGCGCCAGCGAGGAGAACAGAGTCTGCGCCACGCCGAGGCCGACGGAGCCGGTGGAGAAATCCACGTCGTCGGTGTCCTTGGTCCGCGACGGGTAGCTCTGCGCGCCCTTGTAGCCGCGGAAATTCTCCAGCTTCTCGCGGGTCTGGCGGCCGAGCAGGTACTGGATCGCGTGATAGACCGGCGAGGCGTGCGGCTTGACCGCGACGCGATCCTGCGGCCGCAGGACGTGGAGATAGAGCGCGGCCATGATGGTGGCCAGCGAGGCCGACGACGCCTGATGGCCGCCGATCTTGAGCCCGTCCACGTTCTTCCGCAGATGGTTGGCGTTGTGGATGGTCCAGCTCGCCAGCCACAGCGCCTTGCGCTCCAACTCGCCGAGGATGCGGATTTCTTCGGGTGAGGGGGGAGTTCGGGTCTGGCTGCTCATGATGCGCTCCTGGCGCGTCGCCGCGTGGGGGCCGTTGCGGCATTATCGACCGGGAGCAGGGGCGGAATTCGCCAATTTCAGCTATAATGTCGGACTGGATTGGCGGGTTAAGCTAATATCTTTCCGCTCAAGAGGTGATTCATGCCAAAAACCGCGCTCGACGTGCTCGACCGGAAAATCCTCGAACACCTGCAGGCCGACGGCAGGATCAGCGTCGCCGACCTCGCGGAGAAGGTCGGGCTGTCGGCCTCGCCGTGCCTGCGGCGGGTGCGAAACCTCGAGAAGGCCGGGGTGGTCTCGCGCTACGTGGCGGTGCTCGACCAGCGCGCCGTGGGGCTGCCGGTCAGCGTGTTCGTCTCGATCAAGCTGGAGAAGCAGAAGCAGGAATCGCTGGACCGCTTCGAGAAGGCGATCGCGCGCTGGCCCGAGGTTCTGGAGTGCTACCTGATGACCGGCTCGCGCGACTACTGGCTGCGCGTCGTGGTGCCCGACCTCGACGCCTACGAGCGGTTCGTGAAGCAGAAGCTGACGCGGATCGAGGGCATCGCCTCGATCGAGTCGAGCTTCGCGCTGCAGCAGGTGAAATACAGCAACGTGCTGCCGCTGGTATGAGGCCCGGCCGTCTGCGGCAGCCTCGGTCTCGCCTCTCCCCAAAGAGGAGAGGCGGGCCGCGCTCGCGGCGGCCACGTCAATCCGATGGAGCGTCCTAATCCTCGAACACCGCCACCGCGCGGATCGGCGAGCCGGTGCCGCCCCGGAACTTGAGCGGCAGGCCGATAAACTTGAACTGGCCCTTGCCGATCAGGGCCTCCAGGTTGCACAGGCTCTCGATGTGGGTGATGCCGATCTCCAGGCAAACCTTGTGCACGAGCGCGTTGACGTCGCCGGCCGGGCCCGGACGCATCGAGTCGATGCCGAAGTGGACGACGCCCTGTTTCGCCAGCCATTCGGTCGCCGGCACGTTCACGCCGGAGTTGTCGGTCGAATAGGCCGCGGTCGGGAAGGTGCGCTCGTGGTGGCCGGTGCAGAGCAGCACCGTGCCGCCCTTGGGGATCGGCACGCCCGCGGCCTTCACCGCCTTCTCCAGATCCTCCGGGCCGATCTCGGCCTTGGCCGGAATGTGCCGCAGGTCCAGGCAGATGCCCGGTACGATGCAGTTCTCCAGCGGGTATTCGTTGATCGGCGTGCCGCTCGGCCCGAAGTGGCGCGGCGCGTCGATGTGGGTGCCGCCGTGGTCGGGCATCGAGACATACATGACCATGTTGCCCTGGATGTTCCCCGATTCCGCGAACGCCTCCTCGTGGGTCTTCCAGACGCCGTGGATGACCGGCGGCTGACCGGGGTAGCTCGGCATGCGGTGGTAGATTTCGCGGCTCAGGTCGACGATCTTCATGGGCATCCTGTCGGTTTCGATTGGCAGGGAGAAGCGGGATCAGCCCTTGAACGGCCGGTCCGCCTTGCGGCACCAGTTCTCCCAGGCGCGGTTGACGTTGGCGGGCGTGGTGGTGTCGGCGACCTTCTTCTGCTCGCCCTTGGTGAGGAAGCGCACCTTCCTGGTGATGGCCTCGGCCTGCATCTGCAGCTTGGCGTTCAGCTCCAGATAGACCGCGGTGTAGACCGTGGCGCGCAGCTCGTGGCCGACCACCACGGCGCCGTGGCCGCGCATCAGCGCGGTGCGGCCCTTGCCGAGCCTCTTGGCGAGGTCGCGGCCGATCGCCATGCTCTCGACCAGCAGGTTGCTGTCGCCGAACTTGGTGTGCTGGTCCCAGATCGGCACCTCGTAGCCGATGGTGCCGCACATGTGCATGACCGGACGCATCTTGCGCCCGGTGATGCCGAACGGGATCGTGCTCGGGCTGTGGTTGTGGATCACCGCCATCACGTCGGGCCGCGCCTCGTAGGCGGCGCCGTGGATGAAGCGTTCGAGATAGGGTTTGCGGCCCTTGGCGTCGACCGGATCGCCCTCCAGCGTGAACTCCATGATGTCGGCCGCCTCGACCCGCTCGGGCGCCCGCGCCCGCGACAGGAAATAGCGGTCCGGCCTCGCCGGGTGCCGCATGCTGACGTGGCCGAACGAATCCACGATGCCCTGGCTTGCGAGAATGCGGTTCGCCGTCACCAGCTCTTCGATCAGGTCTGCGATTTTCGACATGCGGCAGTTCCCCCTTGCCCGTGCATTGGTTGTTTCGATGGAAGCGGCGCGAAGCCGTCAGAACGGCAGCTTCTGCTGCGGAACGGCGACCGTCTCGACGCGCGGCAGATGGTCCTGGTGCCCGTAGAGCCAGGACATGTCCACGCCGCCGGTCTCGGTCCATTCCTTCAGGACGCTGTTGCGCAGATCGCGGGTCGCGCCGCTGGCGTGATAGACCTCGCCGAACAGCCGCGCGGTGAGCTGAACCCGCGCCGTGCGCAGATAGCGGAGCTGCTGGTAGGAGAGGAACGCCTTCGCGTAGTCGCCGTTGAACGCCACCACCTGCTCGGCGAGGCAGACCGCGTCCTCCATCGCCATGTTGGCGCCCTGGGCGAGATATTGCAGCATCGGGTGCGCGGCGTCGCCCAGCAGGGTGACGCGGCCTCGGGTCCAGTTGCGGATCGGCGGCCGGTCGCACAGCACCCACATCTTCCAGGCGTTGACCTTCTGGAGCAGGGTGCGCACCGGCTCGCACTTCTCGGCGAAGCGGCTCTGCAGCTCCGTGGGGTCGCCGTAGGTGTCCCAGCCCTCCTCGTAGCGGTCGGAGTGGAACACGACCACGAGGTTGAACAGCTCGCCGCGGCGCAGCGGGTAGTGCACCAGATGGGTCTTCTCGCCGCCCCACAGGATCATCCGGTTGATGCGGTACTCCTTCGGCCACTCCGAGGTCGGCAGCACCGCCCGATAGGCGATGTGGCCGGACACCACCGGCTTGCCGTCGCCGACGAGTTGTGCGCGCACGAAGGACCACAGGCCGTCGCAGCCGATCAGGGCCGCTCCCGTGAAGGTCTGGCCGCTCTCGGTCCGCACGCTGACGCCGGTCGCGGTCTCGTCGATGCCGACGACCTTCTGCGACGTTGTCAGGCGGATCAGCGGCGAAGTCTTGCAGGCGCGATGGATGACGTCGAGCATGTCGGCGCGGTGGATCACCGCGTAGGGCGCGTTGTATTTTGCGTAGAACCGCTCATCCACCGGCAGCCTGACGAAGGTCTCGCCGGTGATCGAGTCCCGCATCTCGAGGCCGTCCGGAAACACGGCCACCTTGTTCATCTCGGCGGTCAGCCCGAGATATTCGAACATGCGGAACACGTTGGGGCCGAGCTGGATGCCGGCGCCGATCTCCTTGAACTCGGGCGCCTGTTCGATGACGTGCGAGGCGATGCCCTTGCGCGACAGGGCCCAGGCCGCGGCCAGCCCCCCGATGCCCCCGCCGACGATCAGAACCGGCTCGGCCTGCTTCTCTGCACTCATCGTCACCACCCCTGGCACGCAACCATCGCACGAACCACTTTACGCCCTGCGTCACAGTAGAATTGCCGCACGCGCCCGATCAAGCAAGTGAAGATCGGGGTGGATCGCGCCGCCCGGATCGACGATAGTGACGTTCAACAAGACGCCGCAGAAGTCCAACAAAAAGTGCTCTGCATGGGAGGGAGGCCCGATATGACGAAATTGCTTGCCGCGTTGCTTGCCATGAGCGTGTCCGGCGTGATGGCGTCGCCCGCCGCGGCGCAGACCGCGCCCTCCAAGCCCGTGACGATCATCGTGCCTGCCTCGCCCGGCGGCGTCACCGATGCGCTGGGCCGCATGCTGGCCAAGCATTTTTCGGAGGCCTGGGGCCAGCAGGTGATCGTCGAGAACCGGGCGGGGGCGAACAACCAGCTCGCGGCCGAATTCGTCGCCAAGGCTCCGCCGGACGGCTCGGTGCTGTTCGTCAGCCCCGAAGGCACGTTCACGGCCAATCCCTCGCTCTATCCCAAGTTGAACTACGATCCGGTCAAGGACTTCACCCCGATCTCGGGGCTGGTCGTCATCAACCACGCCCTGATCCTGCACCCCTCGCTGGCCGTAAAGAGCGTGAAGGAGCTGCTCGACCTCGCCCGGCAAAAGCCCGGCCAGATCAACTACGGCACCTTCGGCGTCGGCTCCAGCGGGCATCTCAACATGGAGATGCTGCAGATGATGGCCGGCGTGAAGCTGCAGGCCGTGCACTACAAGGGGGCGACGCCGGCGCTGACAGATGTCATGGCGGGCCACATCCAGCTCATGTTCATATCGGTGGGCAGCGCGGTCCCCCAGTGGAAGTCCGGCAAGGTCCAGTTCCTGGCCGTCGGCGCGGGCAAGCGCCTGGCCCAGCTTCCGGACGTGCCGACCGTGTCGGAGAGCGGCCTGCCGGGCTATCAGGCGCAGTCCTGGTTCGGCCTGTTCGGCCCGGCCGGGATGCCGGCCGCGACGGTCGAGCGGATCAACAAGGAGGTCCGCACGCTGTTCGCCCGGCCCGAGTTCCAGAAGACCTTCCTCGACCGGCAGTATTTCGAGTCGATCGCCGGCACGCCCCAGCAGCTCGCGGATTTCGTGAAGACCGAGGAGCCGCGCTGGCGCAAGGTCATCCAGGACGCCAAGGTGACGCCGGTGAAGTGACGCCGGCGCAGCAACATCGAACGAAAGCCGAAATACGATGAGTGAGAAGAAGCCGCTGCCGCCCGATCTCCAGGCGTTCGCCGACAGCTACGTGGAGATGTTCGGCACGCTGCCGCCGCTGCCGTCGGCGCGGTTCGCGTTCTCCGGCGAGGTGAACCCGCATTTCCTGCGGGTCGCCGAGCAGTTGCGGGCGGAGGCGTTCTATTCGGACGTGTTGGACATGAAGACCACGCAGCTCATCCTGTTCGGGATGCTGCTGGTCGAGCACAACCAGATCGCGGCCACGGCGCATGCCGAGGCCGCCCGGCGGGCCGGCGCGAGCTGGCAGGAGCTGCACAAGGTGGTGGAGCTGGCGTCCGCCACCGGCGCGCTCTATCCGAGCAACCAGGGCAGCGCGCTGCTGAAGGGCCTGCGGGACAAGGAAGAAAAGTAAGCGCCCTACTGCGTCAGGCCGGGCATCAGCGCCAGCGCGTTGTCCCGCTCGATCGCGGCGAGATCGGCGGGCGGCAGGTTCAACCCCTTCAGTCCTTCGATGGTCTCCTCCGGCTTCCAGAACGGGAAGTCCG
Organism: uncultured Rhodoplanes sp.; assembly: GCA_964653225.1. Classification (GTDB taxonomy): domain Bacteria; phylum Pseudomonadota; class Alphaproteobacteria; order Rhizobiales; family Xanthobacteraceae; genus Z2-YC6860. The sequence goes on from CAZZCV010000028.1 coordinate 30,013, forward strand.
TGCCGAACAGCAGGTGCGACTTCGGCACCACGTCGAGGATCGCCGCCAGCGCTCCCGGCGACGTGACGCCGACCACGTCCACATAGAGTTTGCGCAGCGCGTTGGCGACGCCGCCCGGTACCCGTGCGGCCAGCTCCGGGCGGTTGCGGGCCAGGCCCGCGAGCCGGTGCGCCACCATCGGCAGCGCGCCGCCGCCGTGCGAGAAAATCCACCGGATATCCGGGCAGCGCGCGAGCGTGCCGCTGAACAGCAGGCTCGTGACGGTGCGCGTGGTGTCGAAGGGGAATTCGACGGTCGGCGGCGGGATGTCCTTCACGCGGTCGAAGGCGAAGCTCGTCGCGGTCGGGTGGAAATAGATCACGGCCTTGCGGCGGTTCAGCTCGTCGAACACCGGAGCGAAGGCGTCGTCGCCCGGATACCTGTCATCGTAGTTCGTGGCCAGCGCGATGCCGTCGGCCCCGAGCGTGTCGAAGACGTGCTCGATCTCGCGCAGGCTGCCGTCGACGTCCGGCAGGGGCAGGCTGGCGAAATGGCCGAACCGGCCCTTGTGGTCGCGCTGCATCCGCGCGCAATAATCGTTGCATTCGCGCGCCAGCACCCGCGATGCGGCGGCGTCGCCGAGCCAGACGCTCGGCGTGGAGATCGAGAGCACCGCGGCCGCGATGCCGCCGCGGTCCATCGCCTCCAGAGCCTGCTCCGGCTGCCACCGGTTCAGCCGGTCGTAGAAGGCGTGCGTGGTGCGCCTCAGGGTATCAGCGGTCTTGGCCAGGTAGGCCGGGGGATAGGGGTGATGGTGCGTGTCGATGCGGTGCGGAGCCATGAGCGTTCCTCGGCCCGATGCTTCATTTTCGGGGATTGAGCGGATCGGTCGCGAAGCATATCAATTCAAATCGAGATTGCATCGGGCGGCGTGCCGCCGGGAGGAGTGCCGATGATCATCGACGGACCGGATTCGGTCACCAGGGCGGTTCTGGCCGAACTCGAGCGAGCGGAGAATCCCCGCTTCAGGGAAGTCATGAGCGCGCTGGTGCGCCATCTGCACGCCTTCGTGCGCGAGGTGCGGCTGACCGAGGAGGAATTCCACCAGGCCGCGGCCTATGTGAACGCCATCGGCCAGAAGTCCAGCCCCTCGCACAACGAGGCGGTGCTGATGTCCGGCTCGCTGGGTATCTCAACGCTGGTCTGCCTGCTGAACAACGGCGCGGACGGCAACACCGAGACCACCGCCAACCTGCTCGGCCCGTTCTGGCGGCTCGATTCGCCCCGCACGGAAAACGGTGGCTCGATCGTACGCTCGCCGACGCCTGGCGAGCCGATCTTCGTCAACTGCCTGATCCGCGACCGCGACGGCAAGCCGGTGGCGGGCGCGGAGATCGACGTCTGGCATTCGTCCACCGAGGGACTCTACGAGAACCAGGACCCCTCCCAGGCCGACATGAACCTGCGCGGCAAGTTCACCTCGGACGAGCAGGGCCGCTTCGGCTTCCGCAGTATCAAGCCGGCCGGCTATCCGATTCCGATCGACGGGCCGGTGGGCGCTCTCCTGCGAGCGCAGGGCCGCCACAACATGCGGCCGGCGCACCTGCACTTCCTGATCTACAGGGAAGGCTACAAGACCCATATCTCGCAGGTCTATTCGCCGGACGATCCGTTCATCGATACGGACGTGCAGTTCGGCGTGACCAAGGCGCTGCTCGGCCCCTACAAGCGGCACGAGGCCGGGGAGAAGGCGCCGGCTCCGGACGTGACGGGGCCGTGGTGGTCGCTCGACTACGTCTTCACCGTGGACAAGGGCACGGCGCAGCTGCCGCGGCCGCCGATCCAGGACAAGGCGACCTCGGTCGCCGCGCTGCCGCAGTACCTGCCCGCGACGGGCGCGTGAGGAGGGGGCAGGGTGCGGGTCGGCGTCGCCCGTCTCTTCCGCCGTCATGCTCCTAGAGAGCGGAGCATCGACGTCCTGCCGTGGAAACAAGCGAAGACGTGGATGGCCGGGACAATGCGGTCATGACGTGAAGCGCCGATCTCCGGCGTCGCGAGACTCGGTCCGCGGCCAAGTCGGCGGGGCGCGCGCGGGAAGTCTTGGCGAATCGGGCTTTAACGCGAAGCGTTCATCGCGCATGGCCGTGCGCACGCGCCGCGCCGTTAACGGAAAATTTCCACCCCGAAACCGCCCGCGATTCGATCTCCGATTCGTTCTTTGCGAACGAAGCGGGACGATTGCGAGAACATCCGCGCGTTCCTGTTTAACGCGGAAAGCAGGATCGCGAGCTTCGCGTTAACGGAAAATTCTTCGACAAGAAACGGTTTCGATTCGGCAGCGATTCGTTCTTCGCGAACGAAGCGGGACGGCAGCGCGAACATCGGAGAACCGTGGATGTTTCAGCCTCGGCTGACGCGGCGCTGGTCCCCGCGACACTCAAGGAAACGCCGCCGCCGGCGCGGCCGGCAGCGGCGGATTTTTTCGGCGGTGGCTCCGTTACTTCTTCCGCGCCTCCGCGAACGGATAGATCATGGTGCCGCTCTTCAGCTCCGGCGGCCACAGGATCGGCTGCTTCGCGCCATCGCGAAACTGGTTGACGTCGTTGGGTGTGAGGTTCTGGAACTGGGTGAAGAGCTGGCGCGACTTCGCCCATTCTCCGTCCGGTCCGAACCTGACCTCGCCGGCCACGGTATTGAACGTGGTCTTGCGCAGGTGCTCGGCCAGTTTGTCGTGGTCGAGGCTCTTCGTCGCGGTGACGGCATCGGCCAGCACCTGGCCGGCGGCGTAGCCGAACGGCACGAAGGAATAGCCGAGCGGATCGAGGCCTGCGCCCTTGGCCTTCTCCTGATAGCGTCTGATCACATCGGCGACGCCCGGAAAGGCCATCATGGAAGGGGCGGGCACGAACACCTCGCCGATCACGATGCCGTTGGCGAGCGGGCCGAGCTGCACCTTGATCGGCGTCACCAGCAGTCCGATCATCGCGCCGCCGAACATCTTCGGCACCAGACCCACCTCGTTCGCCGCGCGCACGATGCCGACCGTGTCCGGCGGATAGGCCGCGACATACACGATGTCCGGATTGGCGGCCTGGATCGCGCGCACCATCGGCGTGAAGTCGGTGGTGGGCGGCGGATAGCTCCGGTCGTAGACGATCTTGAAGCCGTGCTTCTTGGCCTGGGCGCGCGCGCCGTCCGAGGTGTTGCGGGCGAATTCGGCGTCGGCGGCGATGATCGCCACGGTCTGCGGCTTGGGCGTCTGCTGCGCCGCAAGGTTGAAGAAGCCGATCGCGAAGGAGGCGATGCCCTCGGGACCGGAGGGCGTCATGGTGAAGTATTTCGGATATTTGAAGTGGTCGTTGATGCCGATCGCGGTCAGGCTGATCGTCATCTTGTTGTTCTGCATGATGACGGGCATGGCCGGAGCCACGAAATTGGTGGCGTAGGGTCCGAGCAGCAGATCCACCTTGTCCACGGAAATCAGCTTGGTGTAGATGCCCGGCACGTTCGCCGGGTTGCTCTGGTCGTCGTAGTAGATCAGCTCCACCGGCCGGCCGAGCAGGCCGCCCTTGGCGTTCACGTCGTCGCGCCAGATTTCCAGCGTGGCCTGAAGAATCTTTCCGGGCGCGGCGCCCGCGCCGGTCAGCGCCAGGCCGACGCCGACCTTGATCGGCGGCCCGCTCTGGGCCAGCGCCGCGGGGACGGACAGCGTCAGCGCGGCAAGGGCCGTGGCTGCGGCAACGGACAGGGCGTGCCGCCGGGTGCGTGGTCGTGACATCGTTTCCTCCATTCCGGCGGCGCTTGCGTTTTGCCGCCCTTCCGTTCCGTTCAGCGTTTCGCGGCTTCGTAGTATTTCGGGTCGTAATAGCGATCCGGGTCGGTCAGCGTCTTCTTCGGTTGGCCGTATTCACTGCGCAATTCGAGCACCTTGCGGACGCCCGCGAGGTCCAGCTCGGCGGTGCGCGAGAAGCCGCGCGGTCCGGCGAGCGAATCGTAGGTCTGTCCTGCGAGTTGCGGGTTCATCTGCGGCAGGTGCTTGCGGAGGATGGCGATGACCTCGTCCTTGTTCTTGGGCTCGAACAGGAAGCTCAGGCCGGCGAGGTAGGCGCGCACATAAGCCACGACCTTTCCGGAATTCTTCTCGGCCCAGTCGCGCCGCGCCGCGCCGACCAGACCCTGATAGTTCTTGTAGGAATCGATGGCGTATTGCAGCGCGTTGAAGCCCTTGTCCTTGGCCATGATGTCGAACGGGGAGATCAGCATGGTGCCGGCGTGCTTCTTCTCCTGCAGCGCCTGCCAGCGGCCCATGACGCCGCCGGCGCGCTCCACCTTGTAGTCGCCGGCGTTGAGGCCGTTGCGCTTCAGCAGGTCGAACAGCACGAAGGCATAGCCCGTGGTCATCGCGTCGACCGAGACGGTCTTGCCCTTGAGATCGTTGTAGCTCTTGATCTCCGGCTGCGTGACCAGCGACAGGAAGCCGTTGTCGCCGCCCATGAACACGACCAGATTGGGCTTGGTCTCGATCTTGGCTTCGCCCTGACCCTCCATGTAGGCCACGACATTGTCGATCGCGGTGTGGGCGATGTCGAACTTGCCGTCAATCAGGTTGGCGAGCTGGAACGCCGAGCTTGGCGTCGGCGTCAGTTTCACTTCGAGGCCGCCCTTGGCGAAATAGCCCTTCTCCTGGGCGATCCAGATCGGCCAGTTGAAGCCGCCCGGGAACACGATCACCGACAGCGGTTCGAGGGTCTGGGCGCTGGCCGGGCTCTGCGCCGTCGCAAGAGCCGCGGCGACGAGGGCTCCGGCCGCGGCGCGGCGCAGCGACGAAGGCGTCCTGGTGCGAAGACGTGCAGGCATCCGGCATCCTCCCGTTTGCGGCCGCGCTGTCCTGCGCGGTCCGGCGACGTCCGCTTCAGCCCGGCGGACCCGTGCGTCTCGTGCTCGACTTGAGCGCGGGAACGTGTTCGAGCGCGGCGCGGGCGGCGTCGGCGGTTGCCCGGTAATGCCGGTCCAGCGCCTTGACCGCAGCCCGCGCATCGCGCGCCATCGCGGCCTCGAACAGCTCCCTGTGCTCGGCCACCACGCTGCGCTTGAGCCGCGGCGACGGCACGATGCGCGCGCGCACCGCGCGATAGCGTTCCGCCTGGTCGAACAGCAGCGCGCTCAGATCGAACTGCCAGCGCGAGCCGCAGGCGCCGATCAGCGCCATGTGAAACTGCCGGTGATGGCTGGCCCAGACCTCGGCGTCGGCGCCCGTGATCTGCGGCACCGGCGCGCGGGAGACGCCGTGGAAGCTCGCGACCAGCTCGCGCTCCCAGGCCGTGTCGCCGTTGCGGATCGAGCGCGTCAGCGCCTCGGATTCGATGACGAGCCGCGTTTCCATGATGTCGATCACGTCCGCGGCGGACAGCGCCGCGACCCGGAAGCCCTTCTGCCCGACCGCCGTGACCATGCGCTCGGACACCAGCCGCGACAGCGCTTCGCGGAGCGGGCTGACGCCGACGTCGTAGGCCGCGCGCAGCTCGTCCGAGCGCAGCGGCGCGTTCGGCGGCAGCCGGTTCCAGACGATGTCCTGACGCAGCCGCTTGTAGACGGCCTCCGCGACCGTGCGCGGCGCGGCGTCGCCGGCTTCGGCGTGGTGCGGTTCTGGCGCAAGAGAACGCTTCACGGGCACCTCGGCAATCGAGGCGGGAAGGCTAACCCCAATTTTGGAAAACAGGAAGAGATTTCCAAAATTTTGGGCGGCGCACCGGAGCGCGCCGCCCTGTCGTCCGAAACGCTTGCGCCGTGAGCTACTTGAGCAGGTCGTCGCCGGGCAGGATGCCCCAGTAGTTGGAGGCCGAGGGGTCCTTGGTCCAGACCTTCGGCTTCTGCGGCTTGTCGCGGTGCCAGGGCCGCGGCTCGAAGTGGCCGAGATCCTCGTTCATGCGGTCCAGCTCCGCGAACAGCTCGGTGATCAGGCCGTTCGGCGAGCGGTGGTAGCAGAACAGGTTGTGGCCGATGCCGTGCCGGCCCGGGCCCCACAAGAGCTTGTAGCCGTTGAGGCTCAGGAGGTCGCAGGCGGTCTCCATGTGGCTCCAGTCGCGCAGCTCGAAGGCGGTGTGGAAGTGACGGTTCGAGCCGGTCTGCATCAGGTTGATGGTGTGGTGGTCGGGCCCGCAGCGCAGGAACGAGAAGAAGTCCGCCATCCAGTCGGATTCGCGGAAACCCAGCACGTCGCAATAGAACTTGGTGGCCTGCTTGACGTCGGTGACGTGGAACGCGACGTGGCCGAGCTTGTGCGGGACGATGCCCTTCTTGGGGAAGGTCTGGCTCTGCAACTCCGGCCGCTTGAACACCTCCATGACCGTGCCCTTGGTGTCTTCGAAGGCGACCATGTCGGAGATCGTCGGCTCGGGGTCCTTCAGGCGACGGGTTTTGACGCCCTGGGCCTGGGTCTGCTTCTCGAAGGCGTCGAGGTCGTCGTCGGGGCCGAGCTGGAAGCCCAGCCGCACGCACTGCGATGCCGATCCCTTGCGCAGCACCACCGAATGGTGGTCCACGGTCGAGGCGAGATAGGCCGCGTCCTTCTCGCGGGCGGCCAGGTTCAGCCCGAGAACGTCGGTGTAATACTCGACCTGCGCGTCGAGGTCCGGCATCTCGTAGGTCGCGTGCGCGATCTTCTTGACGCGGATGATCTGTCTGTCGTCCTTCTGAATCATGACTTCTGCCTCTGCATGGAATTGATGACATCGACCATCACCGCGACGTCGTGCGTCTCGCCGTACCCCATGTCCAGGCATTTCTGGTACACCTCGGTGGCGCGGTCGAGCAGCGGCGTTGCGGTGCCGGTTGAATCGGCCCAGTCTCCGATCATGTCGAAGTAGTGGAACAGTTGCGCTGCCGCGCCCTGCACCGGCTGGAATTTCTTCTCCGCCATCCACGGCGCGCGGATGCCGAACTGGGTCGAGCCGCCGCTGCCGGCGGCGACCGCCTTGATCATCAGGTCCACGTCCACGCCGGCCTTGAGGCCGAGCGCCATCGCCTCGGCCGCCGCCGCGATGTGGATCGCGACCAGCAGGTTGTTGACCAGCTTCACCTTGCTCGCCGCCCCGAACGGCCCAAAGTAGAGATGCATGTCGGCGAAGCCCTTGATGACGGGCTCCAGCCGCTTGCAGGCGTCGGCTTCGCCGCCCAGATAGACCACGGCCTTGCGCGCCGTCACCATGCCGGGCGTGCCGCTGACCTCGCCGTCAACGAAGACCGCGCCCTTCGCGGCCAGCGGCGCGACGTGCTTCTCCTTGTCGGGGACCGGGTGCGAGCCCAGCTCGACGATGATCTGGCCCGGCCGGGCGCTCTTCAGCAGGCCGTTCGGACCGTTGACCACCTCGTCCAGCGCCTCCGACGAAGGCACGCAGGACAGCACCACGTCGCATTGCGCGCCGATGTCGGCCGGCGATCGGGCGGCCACGCCGCCGAGCTTCTCGAATTCGGCGAGCGAGCCGCGGCGATAGCCCAGCACTCGGAACCCGCTCTTGATCAGGTTCTCTGAGACCGGCAGCCCGATCTTTCCGACACCCACGAAACCGACTGTCTGCATGCTTGCTCCGGCATTCCGTCCGTTGTTTGCGACCGTCACACGACTTCGAGCGACTGGTCCGAGAAATTCACCTTCAGCCCGAGCGAGCCTTCCATCACGGTCCACTCGCGCACCTCGAAGCTGCGCAGGCCCCCGGTCACGAACGGATCGGCGCTGGCGAGGGCCTGCGCCTCCTCGGCGCTGGCCGCCCGCAGGATGGTCAGGCCGTCGCCGACGGGCTCGCCGGGCGCGGCGGTGAGCGGCCCCGAGGCGAACAGCACGCCGCGGCGCTCGAGATCGATCATGTATTCGAGGTGCCGGGGCAGGGCGGCCCCGATCTGTGCGGCGGTCGCGTTGCCCCTGGAGAGAACGACGAAGAGCCTCTTGCGCAGCATCCGCGCGGTAAGCTCGCGGATTTTCTCCTCTTGCGACGCTGACATGAGACGCTTTCCACCCGGCCGCGGCCATTCTTTGGATTCGACATTAGGCGGGATGCTCCGGGTGGGCAACACGCCGGCGCGCGCCCGGCGGAGCGCACGGTGTCGCGCGCGGGCTGCAATCGCCGGATCGGCGGGGGAGTCCAGAGGCGGAGTCGTGTCAGTTCCTATTCCGCTGATGCTTCTGTGAAATAACGGGAGCCGCGGGTCGTGCGAGCGGCGGCACGCGGGGCGCGTCCGTTAAGGCTCGGACAACCATTTGGTGGCTTAATCCGGGATCATCACCAGCAATGAAAAAACGCCACCGATGGCCTTGCCGCAAGTCGATCCTCAACTGGCGGCGCGCATCGCCAACTATCAGCTCGACGATCGTGCCCGGATGCTGCTGCGCGGCATGGCGCCGCTGATCGAGAGCCAGCTCGACGGCGCGCTCGACGAGGTCATCGCGGGCGCGGCCCGGCTCAAGCGCGTGGCGCATGTCTACGCCCGGCACGCCGACGAGATCCGCAGGATCGAGACCGCCCAGTTCCGCGCGATGCTGGCCGCGAATTTCGACGCCGCCTATCTCGACGTCTGCCGCTCCACCGTCGAGGAGGAAAGCCGGCTCGGCTTCGAGGGCCGTGCCCGCATCAATTGCGGTGCGGCCCTGTTCCGCGCCGCGATCGCCGCGCTGTCGCGGCGTCACCGGTTTTCGTCCAGGGCGCTGGTCGAGCGCTCCCGCGTGCTGTCGCAGGCGATTTTCTTCGATCTTGCCAACACCTCGACGTTCTATCTCGATCTGGTCGACCGGCGGACGTCGGCGCGGCGGCAGGAGATCGACGCCGCCATCGCCGAGTTCGACGGCGTGATCGGCGAGGCGATCGTCGCCATCAAGGACACGTCGGGCTCGCTGACCACGACGTGCGCGGCCATGAGCCAGGTGGCGGGGGATACGCTGTCCCGCATGGCGTCCGCCGCCATCGCCTCCGACGAGACCGCCGCCAGCGTGGAGACCACGGTGGCGGCGACCGAGGAGCTGTCGCACTCGATCAGCGAGATCGGCCAGCAGACCGCGCGTGGCCTCGCCATGGCGCGTTCGGCGGTCGACGACACGCGGCGCACCGACCAGACGATCCGCTCGCTGGACGAGGCGGCGGAACGGATCGGCTCCGTGGTGGGCCTGATCTCGAAAATCGCGGCGCAGACGAATCTGCTGGCGCTCAATGCCACGATCGAGGCCGCCCGTGCGGGCGAGGCGGGCAAGGGCTTCGCCGTGGTGGCCTCCGAGGTCAAGGCGCTCGCCAACCAGACGTCGCGTGCGACCGAAGATATTTCCCGTCAGGTCGCGGCGATCCAGGAGGCGACCAAGGGCGCGGTCGGGGAGATCGCCTCGATCGCCCGCAGCATCCACGAACTGACCGCGGTGTCCACGGCGATCGCCTCGGCGATCAACCAGCAGGGAGCCACGACGCAGTCGATCGCCGCCAGCATCCATACCGCGGCGGACAACACCGCGCATGCGACCCGCGAGATCAAGTCGGTCGAGCGGGTCTCGGTCCGCAGCGTCGAAGCGGTCGGGGAGATCAGCGGCTGGACCGAGCGGCTGTCGGCCCGGGCGCTCGAACTGGACGCCAAGGTCGCAGGTTTCTTCGCGCGGGTGCGTGCGGCCTGACGTCCACCGGCCGCCGCTCGGCGGCATGGCCCCGGTTATCTCCCTGCTTTTCCGCGCGATCCCCGCCGCAGCGCCGTCGCGTATCCCAGCTTGCGCGGCCGTCTGCAAATCGGATTCGGATGCGCCGCGGCAGGACCGGATTTCGCTGCGTTTTGACAGACGTTGCGCCCTATGGTCTTTTCCCGACCCGCAATCGCCTGCCGCGTCCGTGCCCGCGCTCCGTCCGTTTCCGCCGGCGTCCGCGTGAGCGGCCGGCCCCAAGGGGAACCTCGATCCAATGTCGCCATCCAGTCCCAGCACCTCTGCCAAGAAAGATCCGGACATTTCGC
>CAZZCV010000029.1:0-214 GCA_964653225.1 uncultured Rhodoplanes sp.
CCATCGGCCTGGCGCTGCCCTATTCGGCCGGAGCGCCCGCGCCTTACGAGATCCGCGACCGGTTCTGCATGACCGCCGGCGAGATGGTGGTGGAGCTGATCAAGCTCGGCATCCGCCCCCGCGACATCGTCACCCGCAAGGCGCTGGAGAACGCCGCCGCCGTGGTCGCGGCCTCGGGCGGCTCGACCAACGCGGCGCTGCATCTGCCGGCGAT
>CAZZCV010000029.1:224-38146 GCA_964653225.1 uncultured Rhodoplanes sp.
TCGCCAACGAGTGCGGCATCAAGTTCGATCTGTTCGACGTCGCCGAGGTCTTCAAAAGAACACCTTATTGCGCGGATTTGAAACCGGGCGGCCGTTATGTCGCCAAGGACATGTTCGAGGTTGGCGGCATCCCGCTGCTGATGAAGACGCTGCTCGACCACGGCTATCTGCATGGCGACTGCATCACCGTCACCGGCCGGACGATCGCGGAGAACATGGCCAAGGTGAAGTGGAACCCGGACCAGGACGTGGTGCTGTCGGCGGACAAGCCGCTGACGCCCACCGGCGGCGTGGTCGGCCTGAAGGGCAACGTCGCGCCCGAGGGCGCGATCGTGAAGGTCGCCGGCATGTCCAACCTGGTGTTCACCGGCCCCGCGCGCTGCTTCGACGGCGAGGAGGCGGCGTTCCAGGCGGTGAAGGAGCGCTCCTACAAGGAGGGCGAGGTTCTGGTGATCCGCTACGAAGGGCCCAAGGGCGGCCCCGGTATGCGCGAGATGCTTGCCACCACCGCCGCGCTGTATGGGCAGGGCATGGGCAACAAGGTGGCGCTGATCACCGACGGCCGGTTCTCCGGAGCGACCCGCGGCTTCTGCATCGGCCATGTCGGGCCGGAGGCCGCGGTCGGCGGGCCGATCGGGCTCCTGCGCGACGGCGATCTGATCACCATCGATGCCGTCAAGGGGACGCTGGACGTCCAGCTCAGCGACGCGGAGCTGGCCGAGCGCCGCAAGCAGTGGAAGCCGCGCGAGATTCAGTTCGGGTCCGGCGCGCTGTGGAAATTCGCCCAGCAGGTCGGCTCCGCCCTCGACGGCGCCGTCACCCATCCGGGCGGGGCCCGCGAAAAGTCGACCTATGCGGATATCTAACGTCGTCGCATGCGCAGCGGTGGTCGGCCTGGCCTTCGGGCTCGGGCCGACACCGACTCTGTCGCTCGACGGTGTGCCGCCTGCGGCCGGCCGGCTGTCGCCGGTCGATGCGTTCCGCAACGCCGCCGAGGCGTTGCGCAGCGGCGAGAAGACCCGCGCGGTCTCCTCGCTGCAGTACGCCGCCGAGCACGGCCACGGCTTCGCGCTCTGGCAGCTTGGCAGGATGTACGAGGAGGGCGACGGCGTGCCGCGCGACCGCTATCGCGCCTTCGAGTATTTCCAGCGCTTTGCGGACACCCACGCCGACGACCATCCGGCGATCCCGCGCTCGCGCTTCGTGGCCGACGCCTTCGTCTCGCTCGGGCAATACTATCTGGCCGGAATTCCCGACACGCCGGTCCTGCCGAGCCCGGAGCGGGCGCGGCGCATGTTCTACCACGCGGCGTCCTATTTCGGCGATCCTGAGGCGCAGTACCAGCTCGCGATGCTCTACCTCGAAGGCAAGGGCGTGGGTCGCGACGCCCGCCGCGCGGTGCCGTGGCTGGTGCTGGCGGCCAACAAGGGCCACTACAAGTCCCAGGCGCTGCTCGGGCGCATCCTGTTCAAGGGCGAGCACGGCGTGCGCCAGCCGGCGAACGGCCTGATGTGGCTGACCATCGCCTGTGACGGGCCGGGCGGCAGCGTGCCGGAGATCACGGCGCTGCGCGAGAACGCCTTCAAACAGGCCACCGACCAGGAGCGCCAGCTTGCGCTCGCGCTGCTGGAGCGCTGGGTCGAGGGACGGCGCTGACTGCTTCGGGCGGGTATCCGGCGCTTCCGCCGCTCCGCGTCAGGCGGTTGCGATGTCCAGATCGATCCAGACCGGAACGTGGTCGGAGGGCTTCTCCCAGCCCCGGACGTGCTTGTCGATGCCGGCGGCCGCAAGCCGGTCCGCCGCCTGGGGGGACAACAGCAGGTGGTCGATCCGGATGCCCCGGTTCTTCTGCCAGGCCCCGGCTTGGTAATCCCAGAACGTGTAGAGCCCGGCCTCGGCGGTGGTGGCGCGCAGCGCGTCGGTCAGCCCGAGGTGGGTAAGGGCGCGGAACGCCTCGCGGGTCTGCGGCAGGAACAGCGCGTCGCCGGCCCAGGCGGCCGGGTCGTGGACGTCGGCGGCGGTCGGGATGACGTTGTAGTCGCCGGCTAGGACCAGCGGCTCCTCCAGTTTAAGCCGTTCATCTGTGTAGTGAGAAAGTCGTTTCATCCATCTGATTTTGTATGAATATTTTTCTGTGTCCGGAGGGTTTCCGTTGGGCAGGTAGATCGACGCGACCCGCACCACGCCGGTCGCGGTCGAAAGGGTGGCCTCCAGGAACCGGGCGTGGTCGTCGCTGTCGTCGCCGGGAAGTCCGGGCACAATTTCGTCGAACGGGAGCTTCGAGAGAATCGCCACGCCGTTGAAGGTCTTCTGGCCGTGCACGGCCACGTTGTATCCAAGCCCCTCGAAATGCTCGCGCGGGAACGCGCCGTCCACGCATTTGGTCTCCTGAAGACAGACCACGTCCGGGTTGCGCTCGCGCAGCCACGCGGAGAGCGGCTCGATGCGCTGGCGGATCGAATTCACGTTCCAGGTGGCAATTCGCATGGCGGCAATCCGGGGCTTTTCGCTGTCGGGGAGGGAGGGGCAACATGCCCGACTTCGGCGGGAGCCGGAAGCGTCCGAAGAAAACCGGGGCTGCGGTGTTAACCGGATCGGGTTCGGATGCAACCACGCGAGCGGTGTGGTACCCTATGAGCATCGGACGGGGATGTTCGGGGGCGAGGCACCCGGAGAGCGAGGGAGTTTGAGGGACCGGGCCTTGTGCCGGGCCCGAAGTGCGAATGGGCAGACGGACTTTGGCAGTGGGGCTGGCGGCGGTGGTCGCCGTGGCGGGGGCGGTCGCGTACCTGCGCGGCCCCTGGAGCGGTTCCGGCGCGGCGCAGGCGCCTGCCCAGCCTCAGGCCCCGCGGGGGGTGTCGGTCGAGGTGATCCAGGCGACGGTCAAGCAGGTTCCCGTGCAGATCGAGGCGCTCGGCATCGTGACGCCAATGGCGAGCGTGGCGATCAAGGCGCGGCTCGAGACCGAAGTGATGCGCGTGCATTTCGCGGATGGCGCGCACGTCAGGAAGGGCGACATCCTGTTCACTCTCGACAGCCGGGCGCTCGAGGCCCAGATCCGCCAGGCCGAGGGCACGCTGGCGCGCTCGCGGGCGCAGCTCGAGGGCGCCGAGCGCGACCTGCGCCGCTTCACCGAGCTGGTCTCCCGCCAGGCCACGCCGGTGACGAACCTCGACAACGCCAAGACCCAGGCCGACATCTTCCGCGCCGCGATCGCGACCGATCAGGCGCTGCTCGACAACCTCAAGGTCCAGCTTTCCTATGCCACCATCCGCGCGCCGATCTCCGGGCGGATCGGCACCGCCGTCGCGAAGGTCGGCAACTTCGTGCGCCCGGCCGACGTGGCGCCGCTGGCCACGATCATCCAGATCGCGCCGATCTACCTGACGTTCCCGGTGGCGCAGCGCGAGCTGGCCGACCTGCGGCAGGCGCTGGCCAGCGAGACGGCCACCGTCGAGGCGCAGGTTCCCGGCGACGACCGGAAGGCGCAGGGGCAGGTCACATTGATCGAGAACACGGTGGACGTCGCCACCGGCACGGCGACGATCCGCGCCACCATGCCCAACGCCGACGAGCTGCTGTGGCCGGGGGCGCTGGCGCGCACCCGGCTGACGCTGCGGGTGGACAAGGCGGTGAGCATTCCCACCATCGCGGTCCAGGTCGGCCAGCAGGGCAATTTCGTCTACGTGGTGAACGACGGGATCGCGCGGGTGCAGCCGGTCAAGGTGGCCCGCACCTTCGGCCTCGAAAGCGTGATCGAAGAGGGGCTGCAGGGCGGCGAGACGGTGGTGAGCGACGGCCACATCCTCGTCACCAATGGCGCCAGGGTCAACATTCGCGAGCGAAAACCAGGGGCATGACATGAAGTTGTCCGAGGCTTGCATCCGCAGGCCGGTGATGACGACGCTGATGACTGCGTCGATCATCGTGTTCGGAATTTTCGCCTACCAGCTTCTTTCGGTCTCGGCGCTGCCCCGGGTCGACTTCCCGACCATCGAGATCACTGCCACGCTGCCGGGCGCCAGCCCCGAGACCATGGCGTCCTCGGTGGCCTCGCCGATCGAGCGGCAGATGTCGACCATCGCCGGCATCAGCTCGATGACCTCGGCGTCGGCGCAGGGCACGACCCGGATCACCATCCAGTTCGACCTCAACCGCAACATCGACGCGGCCGCGCTCGACGTGCAGACCGCGCTGACCATCGCCCAGCGCCGTCTGCCGGCGGAGATGACGACGCCGCCGAGCTTCCGCAAGGTCAATCCAGGCGATTTCCCGATCCTGTTCCTCGCCAACGTCTCGGAGAACCTGCCGCTCTCGAAGGTTCACGAATATGCCGACACGGTGCTGGCGCAGCAGATTTCCCAGATCAGCGGCGTCGCCCAGGTGCTGGTCTACGGCGCGCAGAAGTTCGCGGTGCGGGTGCAGGTCGATCCGGTGGCGGCGGCCGCGCGCGGCATCTCGCTGGACGACGTGCGCGGCGTGGTCGCCAAGGCCAATTCGGCGGTGCCGGTCGGCACGCTGTCGGGGCCGAACCAGAGCGTGACCCTGCAGGCTTCGAGCCAGCTCGACCGCGCCTCGGCCTATCGCGAGGTGGTGGTGGCCTGGCGCAACGGCGCGCCTGTCAAGCTCAACGAGATCGCCCGCGTGGTCGACGGCGTGGAGAACGACAAGGTCGCGAGCTGGTACAACGACCAGCGCTCGATCGTGCTGGCGATCCAGCGCCAGCCGGACGCCAACACGGTGGAGGTGGTGGACGCGGTCCTCAACCGCCTGCCGACGCTGCGGGCGCAGATTCCGGCCTCGATCCAGCTCCGACCGCTGATGGACCGCTCGGTCTCGATCCGGCAGTCGGTGGTCGACGTGCAGGGCCACATGGCGATCGCCATCGCGCTCGTGATCCTGGTGATCTTCCTGTTCCTGCGCTCGATGTCGGCCACCGTGATCCCCGGCCTCGCGGTGCCGATCTCGCTGATCGGGACGTGCGCGGCGATGTATGCGCTGGGCTTCTCGATCAACAACATGACGCTGCTGGCGCTCACGCTCTCGATCGGGTTCGTGGTCGACGACGCTATCGTCATGCTGGAGAACATCGTTCGCCACATCGAGGGCGGCATGCGGCCGTTCGAGGCTGCGCTCAAGGGCGCGCGCGAGATCGGCTTCACCATCGTCTCGATCACCTTCTCGCTGATCGCGGTGTTCATCCCGGTGCTGCTGATGGGCGGCGTGGTCGGCCGCGTGTTCCGCGAGTTTGCGGTGACGATCTCGGCCGCCATCGTGATCTCGGGATTCGTCGCGCTCACCCTGACGCCGATGCTGTGCGCGCGCATGCTCAAGGGCCACCACGACGGCGAGGGGAAGCAGAACATCGTGCTGCGTGGCTTCGAGGCCGGATTCAAGGGCGCGCTGCGCGCCTACGAATGGACGCTCGACAAGGTGCTCGCCTTCAAGTTCGTGACGATCCTGGTCACGCTCGCCACCATCGCCGCCACCGCCTGGCTCTACGTGGTGGTGCCGAAGGGATTCTTCCCGGTCGAGGACACCGGCTTCATCGCGGTGGTCACCGAAACGGCGTCCGACACCTCGTTCGATTCCATGATCGTGCGCCAGCGCGGCGTCATGGACATCATCCGCAAGGATCCCGCGGTCGACTACGTCAATTCGACGGTGGGGGCGGGCGGTCCCAACCCGACCACGAACTACGGCCGCATGTTCGTGGCGCTCAAGCCCAAGACGGCGCGCGAGCCGGTGCAGCAGGTGATTCAGCGGCTGCGCCGCTCGGTGTCGCAGGCGACCGGCATCCGGACCTCGTTCCAGGTGATCCAGAACATCAACGTCGGCGGCCGCATCTCGCGGGCGCAGTACCAGTACACGCTCCAGAGCAGCGACACCGAGACGCTGTACCGGACCGCGCCCGACATGCGCGACCGGATCGCCAAGGTGCCCGGACTGCAGGACGTGGAGACCGACCTGTACATCCGCAATCCGCAGATGACGGTCGAGATCGACCGCGAGAAAGCGGCAATTTACGGCATCACCACCGACCAGATCCGGCAGGAGCTTTACAACGCCTTCGGCTCGCGCCAGGTCGCGACCATCTTCACCTCGTCGAACGACTACCAGGTGATCCTGGAGGTTCAGAGGGAGTTCAGCCAGAACACCGACGCGCTGTCGAAGATCTTCCTCAAGACCAATGCCGCGGGCGGCGGTGCCGCGGGCGGGCTGGCCTCCGGCGGCGCGTCGTCGGGTGTCAGCGGCGTCGGCGTGCTGGCCGGCCCGCCAATCCCGCTCAGCGCGGTGACGCGGCTGGTCCCGAGCGTGGGCCCGCTGCAGGTCAACCACCAGGGCCAGCAGCCGGCGGTGACGATCTCGTTCAACCTCGCGCCCGGCGTCTCGCTCGGCCACGCGGTTGCCGCCATCCAGCGGATCGAGCGCGAGGCCAACCTGCCGGCGACGATCGCCACCGGATTCCAGGGCACCGCGCAGGTGTTCCAGGAATCGTTGAAGGGGCAGGGCATCCTGATCCTCGCGGCCGTGTTCGCCGCCTACGTGGTGCTCGGAATCCTGTACGAGAGCTTCATCCACCCGATCACCATCATCTCCGGGCTGCCGTCGGCCGGCGTCGGCGCGCTGCTGACGCTGCTGCTGTTCAAGATCGACCTGTCGGTGATCGCGATGATCGGCATCGTGATGCTGGTCGGAATCGTGAAGAAGAACGCCATCATGATCATCGACTTCGCCATCGAGCGAAGACGGCTCGGCATGGCGGCGGAGCCCGCGGTGCGGGAGGCGTGCCTGCTGCGCTTCCGGCCGATCATGATGACGACCTTCGCCGCGATCTTCGGCATCCTGCCGATCGCGCTCGGATCGGGGGCGGGCGCGGAGTTGCGCCAGCCGCTCGGCATCGCGGTGATCGGCGGCCTGTGCCTGTCGCAGTTCCTGACGCTGTACATCACCCCGGTGGTGTACATCTATCTCGACCGGATCGACCGGCAGCTCAAGCGGCGTCTGGAGCCGCAGGTCGAGGAGATGGACGACCAGCCGCTGAAGCCGGCGGTTGCGGCGGAGTAGCGCCGCCGCCGGCATGGCCCTGCAGGCGAGGCCCATCGTTCGGGACGCGGTCCTTCGGACCGCTCCTCGGGGCGAGGCGCCCGGCCGACCTGCCGGACGCCGGCTCAGAGCGTGAAGCTCCGGTTCAGAGCGTGAAGCTGGTGCCGCAGCCGCAGGACGCCTTGGCCTGCGGATTCTGGATCTTGAACGACGCGCCGATCAGGTCGTCCACGAAGTCGATCTCGGAGCCGGCCAGGTATTGCAGCGACACCTGGTCGATCAGCACGGTGGCGTCGTCACGCGCCACCACCACGTCGTCGTCGGCCTGCTCGCGCTCGACGTCGAACTTGTACTGGAAGCCGGAGCAGCCGCCGCCCTCGACGCTGACGCGCAGCTTGGCGCCGGGCTCCGAGCGGAGAATCTCCCCGATCCGCCGCGCCGCGCGTTCGGTCATCGTCACTTCGGATGCCGTCACTTCGGTCGTGCTTGCGGGGCCGGTCATCGTCAGGGTCCTTCGCGTCGGGGATCGAGCCCTCGGAATCGCCGGGGACGTTGCCAGAACGTCCCGTCGATAGTTAAGTGCGGCCATCCCGAACGTCAATCGAGCCGGTTTCATGGCGGTCGACGCCCCCATCCGTGCGCCCTTTGCCTCAGACCCGGCGCGGAGCCGGGGCCGGTTCCATGCCGAGCCCGCGGGCGGCAGCCGCAGCGCCTTCCGGCGCGACTGCGACCGGCTGATCCATTCGACCGCGTTCCGCAGGCTCGCGCACAAGACCCAGGTGTTCGTGTTCTACGAGGGAGACCACTTCCGCACCCGCCTGACCCACACCCTGGAAGTGACCCAGGTGGCGCGCTCGCTGGCGCGGGCGCTCGGGCTGGACGAGGACCTGGCCGAAGCCTGCGCGCTCGGTCACGACTTCGGCCACACGCCGTTCGGCCATGCCGGGGAACGGGCGCTCGACCGCTGCCTTTCGGCGTTCGGCGGCTTCGACCACAACGCCCAGACGCTGCGGATCGTCACCCTGCTGGAGCGCCGCTATCCGGGCTTCGACGGCCTCAACCTGACCTGGGAGACGCTGGAGGGACTGGTCAAGCACAACGGCCCGCTGACCGGCCGCGACGGCCGCCCGCTCGGCCCGCACGCGGAGAAGGGTGTGCCGCGCGCCATCGCCGACTACGTCGCACGCCACGACCTCGAACTGTGGAGCCATCCGAGCGCGGAGGCGCAGGCCGGCGCCATCGCCGACGACATCGCCTACGACGCCCACGACATCGACGACGGCCTGCGCGCCGGCATGTTCGGCATCGACGAACTGGCGGGCCTGCCGCTGGCGGGCGACATCCTGCGCGAGATCGCGCGCGAGCATCCCGGCATCGAGCCGGTGCGTCGGGTCCACGAGCTGGTGCGGCGGCTGATCACCCGCATGATCGAGGACGTGATCGCCGAGACCCGGCGGCGGATCGCGGCCGCGGGCATCGGCTCCGTGGAAGCGGTGCGGGCGGCGGGCCAGCCGCTGGTCGGATTCTCGCCCGCGATGGCCGAGGCCGACCGGGCGATCAAGGGGTTCCTCTACCCGAAGCTCTACCGGCATCCGCGCATCATGCAGATCATGGGCGAGGCCGAGCAGGTGGTGGCCGATCTGTTCGCCCGCTACGTCGAGCGCCCCGCGGACATGCCGCCGGACTGGCTGGCGGGCCTCGACCCGGCCGACCGGCCGGGGCTGGCGCTGCGGATCGCGGACTTCATCGCCGGCATGACCGACCGCTACGCGATGGTCGAGCACGGCCGGCTGTTCGCCGGCGCGCCGCCCGGCCTGCACTGAAGGCGCGGATTGAATCCGGCCGCGCAAATGCTATGCAGCGGCCCCATGAACGTCTTCGCCCTTTACACCGCCCACGTCCGTTCGGCCGTCGGGAGCCTGAATCTCCCCGGCGCACCGGACCTGTCCCGCATCGTCGTGGAGCCGCCGCGCGAGGCCTCGCACGGCGACCTCGCCACCAACGCCGCCATGGCGCTGGCGAAGGACGCCGGCCGCAAGCCGCGCGAGCTGGCCGAGGAGATCGCGGCAGCCCTTCTCAAGCGGCCCGAGATCGTCAGGGCCGATGTCGCGGGGCCGGGCTTCATCAACCTCACCCTCGATCCGAACGTGTGGCGCGACGCGCTCGCGGCCGCGATCGCTGCCGGCCCGGCGTTCGGCCGGGGCGAGGGCGGCCGGGCGGTGAACGTGGAATACGTCTCCGCCAATCCGACCGGGCCGATGCACGTCGGGCATTGCCGGGGCGCGGTGTTCGGCGACGCGCTCGCGAACCTGCTCGACTTCGCGGGCTTCGAGGTGACGCGCGAGTACTACATCAACGACGCCGGCGCGCAGGTGGACGTGCTGGCGCGCTCCGCGTTCCTCCGTTACCGCGAGGCGCTGGGCGAGGACATCGGCGAGATTCCCGAGGGCTTCTATCCCGGCGACTATCTCAAGCCGGTGGGGCAGGCGCTGGCGACCGAGTACGGACCGAAGCTGCGCGGTCGGCCCGAAGCCGAATGGCTGCCGCTGGTGCGTGCCCGCGCCATCGCCATGATGATGGACGAAATCCGCGGCGACCTCGCCGCGCTCAACGTACGCCACGACGTGTTCTTCTCCGAGCGCTCCCTGATCGAGGGCAGCGTCGATCAGGTGGGAGCCACCATCGCCCTGCTGCGCGCGCAGGGCGAGGTCTACGAGGGCCGCCTGCCGCCGCCAAAGGGTGCGCCGGTCGAGGACTACGAGGACCGCGAGCAGACCCTGTTCCGCGCGACGGCCTTCGGCGACGACGTGGACCGGCCGCTGAAGAAGTCTGACGGCAGCTACACCTACTTCGCCTCCGACATCGCCTACCACAGGTCCAAGTTCGACCGCGGCTTCCGCGACATGATCGACGTCTGGGGCGCGGATCACGGCGGCTACGTCAAGCGCATGAGGGCGGCGGTCAAGGCGGTCAGCGGCGGCGCGGCCGACCTCGACGTGAAGATTGTCCAGCTCGTGAAGCTCACGCGCGGCGGCGTCGAGGTGAAGATGTCGAAGCGCTCGGGCGAGTTCGTCACGCTGCGCGAGGTGGTGGAGGAGGTCGGCCGCGACGCCACCCGCTTCATGATGCTTTACCGCAAGAACGACGCCGCGCTCGACTTCGACCTCGCGCGGGTGATCGAACAGTCGAAGGACAATCCGGTCTTTTACGTCCAGTACGGTCACGCCCGCGGGCATTCGGTGTTCAGGAACGCCGCCAAGGTGCTGCCCGACTGGCCTGTGGATGACGCGGCGGCGCGCGCGGCGCTGTTGTCGCGGGCCGCGCTCACCCCGCTCCAGGACCCGGCGGAGCTTTCGATCCTGCGCAAGGTCGCGGTTTTCCCGCGCCTCGTCGAAGCCTCGGCGCAGGCCCACGAGCCGCACCGGGTGGCCTTCTATCTCTATGAGCTGGCGAGCGAATTTCACGCGCTCTGGAACAAGGGCAACGACGCGCCTCATTTGCGCTTCATTATTCCGGATGATCGGGAGGTGACCCTGGCGCGATTGGCGCTGGTGCAGGGCGTGGTGGCCGTTCTGGCCTCCGGCCTGACGCTGCTCGGGGTCGAGGCGCCGACGGAGATGCGGTAGCCGGGCATCGTCGGACATGGTCCACTGCGACCGAGGCTGACCGAGTCGTCACCGGAACATCAGATGGCCGAATACAACGACCCGCGTTACCGAGTTCGCGATTCGCACGACCGGATGGCGGGCGACGACCCTTATGGCTCGCCGCAGCCGTCCGCTTCGCAGGGCGATCCGCTGGCGGAGCTGGCGCGGCTCATCGGGCAGGGCGATCCGTTTTCGCACACCGGGCGCGCCGCTCCCTCGCAGCCGCACGCCTATCAGTACGATCCGGCGCAGGATCACGACCGGTTCCGCGCGGAGCCGGCCTTCGAGGTTCAGCCCCGATACGGCGACGGATACGACCGCGACGACCGTTGCGAGGACGGTGACGACGGCCGTGATGCCGCCGCGTATGACGATCCCTACCAGGATGCGACGCTCCCCGAGGAGCAGGCTTACGACGGGGGGGACGAGCCGGTTTACGATCCGTCGTCCGCGCAGCCTTACGCAGCCCTGTCTGCGCAGGACGACTGGCGGGAGCCCGCCGCGCCGCAGCCGCCGCCCGCATACGATCCGTTCGCGGCTCCCGTGCATCAGGCGCCGCTGCCCGAGGACAGCCGCTACGACAGCCGCTCCTATGTCGATCCGCGGGCGGCCCAGCCGGCGGCCGATCCGCGGGCCTTCCACACAAGGACCTTCGCCACGCGCGGACCGGACTTCGAGCCGGCCGATCCCGTGCAGGCCGTGCCGCGGGACCGGCCCGCGCCACGCGGGGCCGATCCGTTCGCTCCGCGCCGGGAGGCCGGAGCCTACGATGCCGTGCCGCCGGACGATTCCGCGGAAACCCCCGCGCCGTTTCCGATCGCGGGCGGGCGGACGCCGCCGGACGACTTCTACGACGATGCCGCGCCGCGCCGCCGCAATCCGGGCTTCGTCACGGTGATGGCCGTGCTCGCGCTGGCCGTGCTGGGGACCGCCGGGGCTTTCGCCTACCGGACGGTGTTCGGCGGGCCGGGCGTGTCGTCGCCGCCGCCGGTGATCCGCGCCAGCACCGAGCCGACCAAGGTGGTGCCGCCCGCCGCGCCCGCGAACGACGCCTCCCGCCTGACCTTCGACCGTTTCGGCGACCGCAGCCAGAACGAGCAGGTCGTGTCGCGTGAGGAGAAGCCGGTCGACATCAACAGTCTGATCCGCAACGGCGATCCGCGCGGTGGGCCTCCGGGTGCGCCGGCCGTATGGCCGCAGACGCAGGCGCCGGGTGCTCCGGCGCTGGCGTCGGCTCCGGCCGGTGTGCTGCCCCCGAACGTGATCGCGGAGCCGCGCCGCGTGCGAACCGTTCCGATCCGCCCGGACCAGCCGGACGGCAACGGCAGCCGGCCGCAGGCGATGACGCCGCTGCCGGCGCCACCCCCCGCCGGCGCTTCGCCCTCCGCGCCGCGCACCGCCGTCGCCTCGGCGCTGCCCGCGAATGCGCCGCTCGAGGTGACGCCGGCCATTCCGTCGGCCCGGCAGACGCCGTTGCCGCCGTCGGCCCGGCCCGCGGCAACCTCCGGGCCGCTCGCGCTGATCCCCGATGCCGCCCAGCCGCCGGCGGCCGCGCGGGTGGCTCCGCCGACGCGGGTGGCGGCGGCTCCGGTGCCGATCTCAGCTCCCGGCGGCGGGTTCGTGGTCCAGGTCTCGTCGCAACGCAGCGAGGCGGACGCCCAGAGCGCGTACCGCAGCCTCCAGTCCCGCTATTCGGGGGTGCTCGGTGGCCAAAAGTCCTTCGTCAAGCGGGCGGACCTCGGCGAGCGGGGCACCTATTATCGCGCGGTGGTTGGGCCATTCGGGAGCCGCGCCGAGGCCGTGCAGCTCTGCGCCAGCCTGAAGGCCGCCGGCGGCGATTGCGTTGTGCAAACCAACTAATTGGGCCTATGCCCTGCCTTGACCCCTAGAAATGGGGCGCGCTAACTCGCCGGGATGTCTCCCCGTGCGTTCATCACCGGCCTGTCCGGTCTGGAAATCACCCCGGACGAGCGCGCGTTCCTGCGCGATGCACTGCCGTGGGGTCTGATCCTGTTCAAGAGAAACATTGAGAATAAGGATCAAGTTTCTAGGATTGTTTCAGATTTTCTGGAAATAGTGGGCCGGGCCGACGCTCCGGTGCTGGTCGATCAGGAGGGCGGCCGGGTGCAGCGGCTGGGGCCGCCGCACTGGCCCGCCTATCCGCCGGGCGCGACCTATGCCCGGCTCTACGACCACGATCCCGAAACGGGACTGGCCGCGGCGAGGCTGGGGGCCAGGCTGATCGCCGCCGACCTCGCAGCGCTGGGCATCACCGTGGACTGCCTGCCGCTCGCCGACGTTCCGGTGGCAGGCGCGGACAGCATCATCGGCGACCGCGCCTATGGCGACACCCCCGAGAAGGTCGCGGCCATCGCGCAGGCGGTGGCCGAGGGGCTCGCGGAGGGCGGCGTGCTGCCGGTGCTCAAACACATTCCCGGCCACGGCCGCGCGCCGGTGGACAGCCACCTGAAACTGCCCGTGGTGAACACCGACCGCGCCACCCTTGAGCGCACCGATTTCGCCGCGTTCCGGCCGCTTTCCGGCCTGCCGCTCGGCATGACCGCACATGTTGTGTTTAGCGCCATCGATCCGGTGCGGCCCGCGACCACATCGGCCACAATGATCGGCGAAGTGATTCGCGGCTTCATCGGATTCGACGGTGCGTTGATGAGCGACGACGTTTCGATGGGGGCGCTGGCGGGCACGATTGCGGAGCGGACGCGGGACAGCCTGCGGGCCGGCTGCGATCTGGTCCTGCATTGCAACGGCGATCTGGCCGAGATGCAGGCGGTGGCCGCGGAGGCCCCGGAACTGGCCGGCGAGGCGGCCCGGCGGACGGCCGCGGCGCTCGCGGCCCGCAAACAGGCTTCGGCCATCGATCTGGCCTCGACGCGTCAGCAATTCGCCGCGATGACGGCGGCATAGGCGGTGCGATGAACGCAGACACGACCGGATTCGAGCAGGACCTTGCCGACCGCGCCGCCGACGAGCCGGCGCTGGTGGTGGACGTGGAGGGCTTCGAGGGTCCGCTCGACCTGCTGCTGACGCTGGCGCGCAGCCAGAAGGTGGACCTCGCCAAGATCTCGATCCTGGCGCTGGCCGACCAGTACCTCGTGTTCATCGAGGAGGCGCGCAAGCTGCGGCTGGAACTCGCCGCCGACTACCTGGTGATGGCCGCCTGGCTCGCCTACCTCAAGTCGCGGCTGCTCTTGCCGGACACGCAGGCCGCGCCGGACGGCGTCAGCGCCGAGGACATGGCCAATGCGCTGGCCTGGCGGCTCAAGCGGCTGGAGGCGTTCCGCGAGGCCGCGAACAAGCTGATGGAGCGGCCGCAGCTCAATCGCGAGGTGTTCGGCCGCGGCGATCCGGAGCCGATCTCCGACATCAAGCATCCGGAATGGACCGCCACGCTCTACGACCTGCTCTCGGCCTATGCGGCGCAGCGCCAGAAGGCGGTGTTCGAGCACGTCCAGTTCAAGGCCCGGAACGTCTGGTCGCTGGCGGAGGCGCGCGAGGCGCTGAGCCGGCTGGTCGGCCAGGCCGGCGACTGGGCCACGCTCGACTCGTACCTCACGTCCTATCTGGTGGAGCCGTCGATGCGCGCCAGCGTGATGGCGTCGAGCCTTGCCGCGACGCTGGAGCTGATCCGCGAGGGCCAGATCGAGGTGCACCAGCACGAGGCCTTCGCGCCGATCTACATGCGCCGCCGCGAGGCCGCCGGCGACCGGCAGGCTGCGGCCGGCGCGCCGGTGCTGCGCGTGGTCGAATAATCCAAAGTGCAAGTTGAAGTAGGGAGACGGACCTTCATGGCGGCCTTGGCGGAGCGGAAGATCATTCCTCACGAGGAGCTGAAATCGCGGTCGGAGCGCAGGGCGGAAGCCGAGGCCCGGCAGGAGGCTCCGGTTGAGGAGACGGCCGTCGAGACCTCCGTGGAAGCGGTCGCGGAGGCTGAGTCGCAGGCGGAGGGCGATGCCGTGGCCGAAAACGGTGCCGACACCGAAGTCGCGGTCGAGGCGCGGCCGGAGCACTTCCGGCTGCTCGAGGCCTTGCTGTTCGCGGCCTCCGAGCCGCTCGACGAGAAGACGCTCGGCGCTCGCCTGCCCGAAGGCGTGGACGTGCGCGAGGCGCTGCGCGCGCTCCAGCTCGAATACGCACCGCGCGGGGTCAACCTGGTCAAGGTCGGCGGCAAGTGGACGTTCCGCACCGCCTCGGATTTGTCGTGGCTGTTGACCAAGGAGCAGACGGTCTCCAAGAAGCTGTCGCGCGCCGCGATCGAGACGCTGGCCGTGATCGCCTACCACCAGCCCGTGACCCGCGCCGAGGTCGAGGAGATCCGCGGTGTCGCCATGTCCAAGGGCACCTTCGACGTGCTGATGGAGACCGGCTGGATCCGCCCGCGCGGCCGCCGCAAGACGCCGGGCCGGCCGATCACCTACGGCACCAACGAGGGCTTCCTGCAGCACTTCGGGCTGGAGGCGCTGTCCGACCTGCCGGGGGTGGAGGAGCTGAAGGGCTCCGGCATGCTCGACGGCCGCCTGCCGCCGGGCTTCGCCGTGCCGATGCCGTCCGACGATCCGGCGCTGCGCGAGGATGAAGACCCGCTCGAGCCTGGCGATCTGGACCTCGGCCTCGCGCCCCCGCCCGAGCGCGTCGAGGAGTAGGGCGCTGGCCCGACTCTTCCAGAAATCCTAGGGAGTTAGTCATACGCCGCGGGGTGCTGCCTCGCGGCGTATGGTCATCCTTGTTTTTGCCGGGCCGGGGGCCTAGGTTCGAGGAAAATCCGGGTGCGGCCATGGTTTTGGGGGATTGGCCGTCCGGTCCGGAGGGTTCGGTATGGGTTCGATGAGCATCTGGCACTGGATCGTGGTGATCGCCGTGGTCCTGCTGCTGTTCGGCCGCGGCAAGATTTCGGACCTGATGGGCGACGTGGCCCAGGGCATCAAGTCGTTCAAGAAGGGCATGGCCGACGACGAGCCGGCCAAGACCGACACGCCGCCCGTCGATCCCAAGACCATCGATCACCAGCCGGTGGCCTCCACCGCCGCGCCCCAGCCCTCCGCGGAGCGCAAGCCGGGCTGAGCGCGGCCCGGCGATGGCCGTGCCGCGCGGCGTCCGGACCGGGGAGGGGCGCGGGCCGCAGGGCCGGCGCCCTTTGAAGTCTCGGAGCCCGCTGCGCCGCTCGAGCCGCCGGGGTTCGCAAGCGGCCAACGATGACAACGACACGGACAACGTCCCAGAAAACGTCTCATGTTCGACTTGAGCTGGAGTGAGCTTCTGGTCATCGGCGTGGTGGCCCTGATCGCGATCGGGCCCAAGGAGCTGCCCGGCGCGCTGCGGACGCTTGGCCACTGGATGGGCAAGGTCCGCCGCATGGCCTCCGACTTCCAGGATCAGTTCCGCGACGCCATGCGCGAGGCCGAGGTCGCCGATCTGAAGAAGCAGGTCGACGAGATGACCGACACCGCCCGCAGCTACACGGATTTCGATCCGCTGGCCGACATCAAGAAGGACTTCGACAGCTACCCCGGCGACGCTGTGACCTCGGCGGGCGCGCAGAGCCCGACCTCGTCGGCCGCGATCCCAGCGCCCGAGGTCACGGCGACGCCCGGCGCGCCCGGCCCGGATGCCGCGAACCTGCCGCCTTCGACCGCCGCGGCCGCCGACGTTCCGGTCGCGCCGCCGTCGGCCGAAACTAAGATCGAGCCCAGGATCGAGCCCGGTGCCGAACCCAAACCGGGGCAGGGCGCATGAGAAGCGAAGCCGACGAGAAGGAGATCGAGGCCAGCAAGGCCCCGCTGATGGACCACCTGATCGAGCTGCGCTCGCGGCTGATCAAGGCGGTGGCGGCGTTCTTCGTCGCGATGATCGTCTGCTTCTTCTTCGCCAAGCCGATCTACAACATCCTGGTTTGGCCTTACGTCTGGGTCGCCGGCATCGAGAACACCAAGTTCATCTACACCGCGCTGCTCGAATACTTCCTCACGCAGTTGAAGCTGTCGCTGTTCGGCGCGGCCTTCATCTCGTTCCCGATCGTGGCGACGCAGATCTACATGTTCGTGGCGCCGGGCCTGTACCGGCACGAGCGCCAGTCGTTCATTCCCTATCTCGTCGCGACGCCGATCTTTTTCGTGCTGGGCGCGCTGGTGGTCTATTTCGTAGTCATGCCGATGCTGGTGCGGTTCTCGCTCGGCATGCAGCAGGGGCCCGCGGACGGGCAGGCCGAGATCGCGCTGCTGCCCAAGGTCGGCGAATATCTGTCGCTGATGATGAGCCTGATCCTGGCCTTCGGCGTCGCGTTCCAGCTTCCGGTGATCCTGACGCTGCTCGGCCGCATCGGCATCGTGAACTCGCAGATGCTGCGCGAGAAGCGGCGCTACTTCATCGTCGGCGCGTTCGTCATCGCCGCGGTGCTGACGCCGCCGGACGTGATCAGCCAGCTCGCGCTGGCGATCCCGCTGATGGGGCTCTACGAGCTGGCGATCTTCGCGGTGAAGCTGGTCGAGGACAAGGCCAAGCCCGCTGATGCCGGCGACGCCAAGCCCGCCGATGCGGATGGCGGGCCGCCGGACGGCGCGGCCAAGCCGGCGGAATAGCGTTGCTGTCATCGCCCGGCTTGACCGGGCGATCCAGTTGCTCTCAAAACCTCCGGGAACGGACCGAAATGCCGCGATTCTCGCGGTTTTAAGCTGGATGCCCCGCCTTCGCGGGGCGTGACAACCGAAGATCTTGCCATGCACGACATCCGCTTCATCCGTGAGAATGCCGCAGCCTTCGACAGGGCGCTCGGCCGCCGCTCGCTCGACGAGGCGGCGCGCACGGCGTTCTCGTCCGCGAGCCTGCTTGCCATCGACGAGCGCCGGCGCGCGGCGATCCTGAAGGCCGAGCAGGCGCAGGCGCGGCGCAACGCGGCATCGAAGGAGATCGGCGAGGCGAAGAAGGCGAAGGACGAGGCGCGGGCCTCCGCGCTGATGGCCGAGGTCAACGAGTTGAAGACCACGCTGCCGGCGCTGGAGGCTGAGGCAAGGGCCGCTGAGGACGAGCTGAACAAGCTGCTTGCCACGATCCCGAACCTGCCGCTGGAGGAGGTTCCCGAGGGGCAGGACGAGCACGGCAACGTCGAGCATCACAGATACGGGGCGAAGCGCGACTATGCGTTCGCCCCGAAGCAGCACTTCGAGCTGGGCGAGGCGCTCGGCATGATGGACTTCGAGCTGGCTGCAAAGCTCTCGGGGGCGCGCTTCGTGGTGCTCAAGGGGGCGCTGGCGCGCATGGAGCGCGCGCTGGGCCAGTTCATGCTCGACGTGCACACCGGCGAGCATGGGTATGAGGAGGTCAACCCACCGATCCTGGTGCGCGACGATGCGATGTTCGGGACGGCGCAACTGCCGAAGTTCGAGGAAGACCAGTTTTTCTCCGGAAACAGAAAGCAGATGGAAGCGGGGACGAACGAGGGTTATTGGCTCATCCCCACAGCCGAAGTGCCGCTGACCAACCTCGTCCGCGAATCCATCGTCGACGAATCCCGCCTGCCCATGCGCCTCACCGCCTGCACGCCGTGCTTCCGCGCGGAAGCCGGCGCGGCCGGGCGCGACACCCGCGGCATGATCCGCCAGCACCAGTTCACCAAGGTCGAGCTGGTCTCGATCACCACGCCGGAGCAGTCGAGGGACGAGCACGAGCGGATGCTGGCCTCGGCCGAGGAGATCCTGCGCCGGCTCGGCCTGCACTATCGCGTCGTCACGCTCTGCACCGGCGACATGGGCTTCGCCTCGCAGAAGACCTACGACATCGAGGTCTGGCTGCCGGGCCAGAACGCCTACCGCGAGATTTCCTCCTGCTCGGTCTGCGGCGACTTCCAGGCGCGGCGCATGAACGCGCGCGTCAAGGGCAGGGACGGCAGGAACCGCTTCGTGCACACGCTCAACGGCTCGGGCGTGGCCGTGGGCCGCGCGCTGATCGCGGTGATGGAGACCTACCAGCAGGCCGACGGTTCCATCGTGGTGCCGGACGCGCTCGCGCCCTATATGGGCGGGATGACGACGATCGAGCGGAAGGCCTGATGCGCATTCTCATCACCAACGACGACGGCATCCACGCGCCAGGGCTCGGCGCGCTGGAGAAGATCGCCGCGCAGCTCTCCGACGACGTCACCGTGGTCGCGCCGGAGTACGACCAGTCCGGCGTCTCGCATTCGCTGTCGCTGAACGATCCGCTGCGGCTGCGGCAGGTCGGCGGCAACAAATACGCCGTGAAGGGCACGCCGACCGACTGCGTGATCATGGGCGCGCGCCATATCATGAAGAGCGTGCCGGACCTGGTGCTGTCCGGCGTGAACCGCGGCCGCAACGCCGGCGAGGACGTGCTTTATTCCGGCACCGTGGCGGGCGCGAAGGAGGCGACCGTGCTCGGCATTCCGGCCTTCGCGCTGTCGCAGGCCTACAACTCGTCGAAGGGGCTCGAGCCTTACTGGGAGACGCCGATCCGGCACGCGCCGGACATCATCCGTCGCGTGCTCGAGGAGGGCATGCCGAAGGACGTGCTGGTCAACATCAACTTTCCGGATTGCGCGCCCGGCGCCGTCAAGGGCATCGCGGTCGCCTCGCAGGGCAAGCGCGACCAGCAGCTCCTGCACATCGAGCCGCGCCACGACGGCCGCGGCAATCCCTATTTCTGGATCGCCTTCGCGCGCGGGGCCAGGGCCACGGGCAAGAACGGCACCGACCTCAACGCTCTGACCGACGACCGCATCGCGGTGACGCCGCTGCGGCTCGACCTCACCGACGAGCCGTTCATGACGCAGCTCGCGTCGGTGTTCCGGTAGAGGTCGGTGAGCGAGAGCGTCGAGCGCATGGAGTTCCTGCTGGCGCTGCGCCGGCGGGGGATCATGGACCAGGCCGTGCTGCGCGCGATGGACGAGGTGCCGCGCGAGCATTTCGTGGGCCGCGGGCAGGACGGCCTCGCCTATGCCGACCGGGCGCTGCCGATCGAATGCGGCCAGACCATCAGCCAGCCCTACGTCGTCGCCTATATGACCGAGATGCTCGGCGTGAAGCCGGAGCATCGGGTGCTGGAGGTCGGCACCGGCTCGGGCTATCAGGCCGCGGTGTTGTCGCGGCTCGCGCGCGAGGTGGTCAGCGTGGAGCGCTATCGCACGCTGGCGGACGCCGCGCGCACGCGGCTTTCGACGCTCGGCTACGACAACGTCGAGGTAGTCACGGGCGACGGCCTGTCCGGCGTGCCGCAGCGCGCGCCGTTCGACCGGATTATGGTCACGGCGGCGGCCGAGGAGGTCCCGCAGGCGCTGGTCGAGCAGCTCGC
The DNA here is from genome assembly GCA_964653225.1 of uncultured Rhodoplanes sp. GTDB lineage: Bacteria > Pseudomonadota > Alphaproteobacteria > Rhizobiales > Xanthobacteraceae > Z2-YC6860. Next base: position 20,237 of record CAZZCV010000029.1, read on the forward strand.
GGACGGCGGGATCATGGTTCTGCCGCTCGGCCCGCACGACGGCACCCAGCAACTCGTCCGGCTGACCGCGGCCCGCGAGGGTCTGCGGCGCGAGGATCTGATCGCGGTCCGCTTCGTCCCGCTGCTGGCCGGGCAGGCGCGCGAACTCTGATCCTCTCCGGCCGCCGTCAGGACCTGCGGCCGCCGATTGTCGGGATTTTGGCCGCAGTTGGTTAGGGTTGAGGAAGTCTTGATGGCTTAAAGCCTTATTTACCCGCTCCGTGTTTACTGTCCGACGCAGTTTGGTGCGTACGAGTGGGTTGTCCTATGCGTTGCGTTAACGAGCTTCGCTGCTCGCTCTCGTTCTGGTCCCGCCCGGTCATGGTGGCGGCGTTTTCGGTGCTGGCAGCGGGCTGCAGCTCCGAAGCCACGCGCTTCGCCGAAAATCCCTTCGCATCGCGATCCCAGCCGCGCGCCTCCGGCGAGGTCACGGGCTCGGTCGCGCAACGGGCGCCCCGCACCGCGGTGCAGAGCCAGCCGCTGCCGGCTCCGCATGTGTCCGCGCCGGCGACGCGCCCGGTGGTCCATTCCACCGCGGGCGGATCGCGCGGCATGGCGTCCTATCATCCGCCGGCACAGCCCGCGCCCGAGGTGACGGGTTCGGTTTCGCGTCAGGCCGGGCCATTGCCCGCGCCGCCCCAGGTTTCCCGATCCGCGACCGGGCCGGTCGCCAGCCATTCCGGATGGACGTGGGAGGGCGGCACGCCCGTCACCGTCGGTCCGGGCGACACCGCGGCCACGCTGGGGCAGCGCTACGGCGTGCCGGCCTCGGCGATCCTGCAGGCCAACAATCTCCCGAATGCGGGTGCGGTCAGACCCGGCCAGCGGCTGGTGATCCCGCGCTACGACGCCTCGCTGACCACGGGCTCCGCCATGCCGCGGACCACGGCCAGCGCGCCGCCGCGGCCCGCTCCGGTGGTGGCCGCGCCCGCCGTCACGGCCCCGGCCGGGCAGGTGGTGCACACGATCGCTCCCGGCGAGACGCTGATGAAGCTGTCGCGCCAGTACAAGAAGTCGCTGGGAGAGATCGCCCGCGCCAACAACATCCCGCCGCACACCCAGGTGAAGATCGGCGACCGGATCGTCATTCCGGGCGCGGCCCGCATGCCGCGCGCCGTCGCCGCCGCGACTCCGGCGGCTGCGCCCCGGCCGGTCGCCGCGGCGCAGCCTGCGCCCGCACCCGCGGCCGTGGTCCAGCAGAACTGGCCGCCGGCGCCGCCCAAGGTCGCCTCGGTCACAAGCCAGCCCGCGCCGACCGCGCGCGCCATCACGCCCGCTGCTCCGCCGGCCGCAGCCGAGAAGCCGAGGGCCGACACCACCGCATCGACCATGCCGGGCTTCCGCTGGCCGGTGCGCGGCCGGGTGATTGCCGGCTTCGGTCCCAAGACGACCGGCCAGCAGAACGACGGCATCAACGTCGCGGTCCCCGAGGGCACGCCGATCCGCGCCGCCGAGGACGGCGTCGTGGCCTATGCCGGAAACGAGCTGAAGAGCTACGGCAATCTGGTGCTGATCCGCCACCCGAACGGCTACGTCACCGCCTATGCCCATGCCAGCGAGATCATGGTCAAGCGCGACGAGCCGATCAAGCGCGGCCAGGTGATCGCCAAGGCCGGCCAGACCGGCAACGTCTCTGCGCCCCAGCTCCACTTCGAGATCCGCAAGGGCTCGTCGCCGGTCGACCCGATGCCGTTCCTGGATCGCGGCGGCAGCACCTGACCGTCGCGCAGGAGCGGTTCGGTCCTCCAGACGCCCTCGACGTCATCGCCCGCGCAAGCGGGCGATCTCGTTTCGATCGGTGGAGAATGAATGCCTCGCCTGCGGGGCAGGGCGGCGATGGAGTTAAGCCGGTCCGGACAGCTTCACGCCGAGCCGCCCGGCCAGGTCCTGGATGTACTGCCAGGCCACGCGGCCCGAGCGGGAGCCGCGCGTGGTGGACCATTCCAGCGCTTCGCGGCGCAGGTCGTCCGGCGCGATCGGGATCCCGAAGTGGCTGACGTAGCCCTCGACCATCGCCAGGAACTCGTCCTGGCTGCATTTGTGGAAGCCGAGCCACAGGCCGAAGCGGTCGGACAGCGACACCTTTTCCTCGACCGCCTCGCCGGGATTGATCGCGGTCGAGCGCTCGTTCTCCATCATCTCGCGCGCCATCAGGTGGCGGCGGTTCGACGTCGCATAGAGGATGACGTTCTCCGGCCGGCCTTCGATGCCGCCGTCCAGCACCGCCTTGAGCGACTTGTAGGAGGTGTCCTCGGCGTCGAACGACAGGTCGTCGCAGAACACGATGAAGCGGTAGGACGTGCCGCGCACCAGCCCCATCAGCTCGGGCAGGGTCTCGATGTCCTCGCGGTGGATCTCCACCAGCTTGAGCTGGCCGTCCTTGCGGCCGGCGGCCGCGTTGATGCCGCCGTGGGCGGCCTTCACCAGCGACGACTTGCCCATGCCGCGCGCGCCCCAGAGCAGCGCATTGTTGGCCGGCAGGCCGCGGGCGAAGCGTTCGGTGTTCTCGACCAGCATGTCGCGCATCCGGTCGATGCCCTTGAGCAGTCCCATGTCGACCCGGTTGACCCGTGGCACCGGCGTCAGGCTGTGGCTCTGCGGATGCCAGACGAAGGCGTCGGCGGCGGAGAAGTCGATGGGGGCCGGCGGCGGCGGCGCCAGCCGCTCCAGGCTTGCGGCGATCCGCTCGAGCACGTCGGCGGGAACGGTCACGGCCGCTCCGGCGGCGTTCGGAGCGGCGGCCGGTCCGGAGCGGGGCGAGGGCTTTGGCGAGGACGGGGACATGGAGTTCCTTCGTTTGGCGCTCCCTTAGCGGGCCGCAAGGCACCCTGCAAGCCACGGGAATCGGAAAAAACCAGCGGATTAGAGAGCCTTGATCGCTTTGCCGCAGGCCTCGCGGCGTTGCAATTGGGCTCCCGGCCGTTATATTCCGCGCACATTTCGCGCGCCCGCTGCGGCGGCAGGCGCTGTCGGGTCCGTCGCCGCTTGCAGAGGCTTTGATGCTGATCACCCCCGCCTATGCCCAGGCTGCGTCCCCGTTCGGCGGCGACAGCATGCTGATGTCGCTGCTGCCGTTTATCCTGATCTTCGTGATCATGTACTTCCTGATCCTGCGGCCGCAGCAGAGGCGGGTGAAGGCCCACCAGGAGATGGTCAAGAACGTGCGGCGCGGCGACACCGTGGTCACCTCGGGCGGCCTGATCGCCAAGGTGACCAAGGTGATCGACGACGACAAGATCGAGATCGAGCTGGCCGACGGCGTGCGCGTTCAGCAGATGCGCTCGATGGTGGCCGACGTGCGCGCCAAGGGCGAGCCGGTGAAGGAGGAGGGCGCCGCCTCCTGACCGCCCCGGCGGTCGGCGCAGACGGCTCGAACCCATGCTGTATTTTTCCCGCTGGAAGGCGACCTCGACGATCCTGCTCACGCTGGCGATCTGCCTGTTCGCTGTCCCGAACTTCTTCTCCGAGGCCACGCTGAACGCGCTGCCCAAATGGGCGCAGCGCCACCTCGTGCTCGGCCTCGACCTGCAGGGCGGCTCGCACATCCTGCTCGAGGTGGATTCCAACGCCGTCCGCAAGGAGAAGATCGAGACCCTGCGTGACGACGTGCGCCGCGTGGTGCGCGAGAACCGGCTGGGCAGTCCGGCGCAGGTCGTGATTCGCGGCGAGGTCGTCGAGTTTCGCGTCCGCGAGGGCGCCGACCGCGCGCTGGCGCTCACCAAGCTGCGCGAGCTGTCGCAGCCGCTCGGCGGCCTGCTCAGCGCCACCGGCCAGCGCAGCCTCGACGTCACCGACATGGGCGGCGGGCTGATCCGGCTGGCCCCCACCCAGCCGGCCATCGTCGAGCGCATCCGGCAGTCCGTCGAGCAGTCGATCCAGATCATCGACCGGCGCATCAACGAACTGGGCACGGTGGAGCCCTCGATCCAGCGCCAGGGCGTGGACCGCGTGCTGGTGCAGGTGCCCGGACTACAGGACCCCGCACGGCTGAAAGAGCTGCTGGGCAAGACCGCCAAGCTCGCGTTCCGTCTGGTGGACCAATCGGTGCCACCGGATCAGGTGTCGCAAGGCAAGGTGCCGCCCGAATCCGAGCTTCTGATGGGCTCTCGCTCGGAGGGGCGTACGCCCTATTTGATCGAGCGGCGCATTCTCGTGTCGGGCGAGGACCTGACCGACGCGCAGCCCGGATTCGACCAGCGCACCAGCGAGCCGATCGTCACCTTCCGCTTCAACAACAACGGCGCGCGGCGCTTCGCGCAGGTGACGCAGGAGAACGTCGGCCGGCCATTCGCCATCGTGCTCGACAACGAGGTGATCTCCGCTCCCGTGATCCGCGAGCCGATTCTCGGCGGCTCGGGCCAGATTTCCGGCAGCTTCACGGTGCAGCAGGCCAACGACCTGGCGATCCTGCTGCGCGCGGGCGCGCTGCCCGCGCCGCTGACCATCATCGAGGAGCGCACGGTCGGTCCCGGCCTCGGCCAGGACTCGATCGAGAAGGGCAAGCTCGCCTCCTACATCGGCTCGGCGATGGTTGTGCTCTTCATGTTTGTGACCTACGGCCTGTTCGGCCTGTTCGCCAACATCGCGGTCGGCATCAACGTCGCGATGATCTTCGGCATCCTGTCGCTGCTCAACGCCACGCTGACGCTGCCCGGCATCGCCGGCATCGTGCTCACGGTCGGCATCGCGGTGGACTCCAACGTGCTGATCTACGAGCGCATCCGCGAGGAGGTGCGGGCGGGCCGCTCGGCGCTGGCGGCCCTCGACGCCGGCTTCACGCGCGCGCTCGCCACCATCCTGGATTCGAACATCACCACCTTCATCGCGGCCGCCGTCCTGTTCTATGTCGGAACCGGCCCCGTGCGAGGCTTCGCCGTGACGTTCGGCATCGGCATCATCACCACGGTCTTCACGGCCTTCACGCTCACGCGGCTGATGGTCGTGTTTTGGTACCGCATCTGGCGGCCCAAAGTGATCCCGATCTGACGTCGAACATCAAGGCTTCGCAGAAAACATGCGCCTTCTTCGCCTCTGGCCGGATGAAACGAAGTTCGACTTCATGCGCTTCCGGCGCTTCAGCTTTCCCATGTCGGCGCTGTTCTCGCTGATCGCCATCGGGCTCTACTTCCATTACGGGCTCAACCTCGGCATCGACTTCGTCGGCGGCACGCTGATCGAGGTGCAGTCCAAGGCGGGCCCGGCCGACATCTCCAAGATGCGCGACACGCTGGGCGGACTCGGCCTCGGCGAGGTTCAGCTCCAGCAGTTCGGCTCCCCGGCCGACGTGCTGATCCGCATCGCGCAGCAGCCGGGCGGCGAGGAGGCGCAGCAGGCCGCGGTGGTGAAGGTGCGCGAGGTGCTGGGCGATTCCGTCGAATACCGCCGCATCGAGGTCGTCGGCCCGCGCGTGTCGTCGGAGCTTCTCGCCTACGGCACGCTGGGCCTGGTGCTCGCGATCGTCGGCATCCTCATCTACCTCTGGTTCCGCTTCGAATGGCAGTTCGCGCTCGGCGCCTCGATCGCCAACGTGCACGACATCGTGCTGACCATTGGCTTCATGGCGGTCACGCAGATCGACTTCGACCTGACGAGCATCGCGGCGCTGCTGACGATCCTGGGCTATTCGCTCAACGATACGGTGGTCATCTACGACCGCATCCGCGAGATGTTGCGGCGCTACAAGCGCATGCCGATGCCGGAGCTGCTGAACGTCTCGGTCAACTCGACCATGTCGCGCTCGGTCATCACCCACGTCACCGTGACGTTGGCGCTGCTCGCGCTGTTCTTCTTCGGCGGCAACGCGATCCATTCCTTCGTGGCGACCATGCTGTTCGGCGTGGTGCTGGTGGGCAGCTACACGTCGATCCTGATCGCGGCGCCGCTGCTGATCTATCTCGGCGTCGGCCACGGCCGCGACGCGGCGATCACCGACCAGCCGAGCAAGTGACGGAGTCGCGGCCCGCGCCGCACTATCCGCGCCCGGCGCCGATCGAGGGCTACGGCAAGGGCGGGTTCCGCTTCGCCGGCATGTCGCACCGCGGCTCGCTCCTGTGCCTGCCGAGCGGAATCCGGGCCTGGCCCGCAGCCGGCCCGCAGGACATCACCGAGGCGTCGCTCGCGCCGGTGTTCGAGGAGGCCGCCGCCATCGGCCTGCTGCTGATCGGGGCGGGACGGGATCGCTGGATCCTGCCCGACGACTTGCGGTTGCGGCTGCGCGACAGCAGGGTGGAGGTCGAGGTGGCGCGCACCGGCACGGCTGTGAGCACTTACAACATCCTGCTCGAAGAGGGCCGCCGCGTCGCCGCCGCCCTGATCGCGGTCGGGTAGGCTGCGCGGCCCCGGAAAGTCTTTGGACGGCCATGCCGGACGCCTTCGATCATTGCGAGCAGCTTGTGCGAGAGGCCGACAAGGACCGATTCCTCGCCACGCTGTTCGCGCCGCAGAAGCATCGCCGCGCGCTGTTCGCGCTCTATGCCTTCAACCTCGAGGTGGCGCGGGTGCGGGAGCTTGCGCGCGAGCCGATGCCGGGCGAGATCCGCCTGCAATGGTGGCGCGACCTGCTGGGCGGGGCCGGGCACGGCGACGTCTCGGCGCATCCGGTGGCGGCCGCGCTGCGCGACACCGTGGTCCGCTACGGCCTGCCGCCGCGGACGCTCGCGGACCTGATCGACGCCCGGTCGTTCGATCTCTACGACGATCCGATGGGCTCGCTCGACGAGCTGGAGGGCTACGCCCGCAAGACCTCGTCGGCGCTGATGGGACTGGCGGCGCGGGTGCTCAACGACGGCCGCGTGCCGGCGGACGCCTCCGGCCTGATCGACAGCCTCGGCCTGGCCGTTGCCATGGCCGGGCTGCTGCGCGCTCTGCCGCTGCACGCCTCGCGCGGCCAGCTCTATCTGCCGCTCGACGTGCTGGCGCGCCACGGTGCAAGTCCGGAGAACGTGCTGGCGGGCCGCGATACGCCCGAACTGCGCGCTGCGCTCGCGGAGATGCGGCTGCGCGTGCGTGGCCACCTCGATGCGGCGAGAGAGCAGGCGGCGGGCGCGCCCGGGCGGATCGCGCCGGCGCTCCTGCCGGCGGCGCTGGTGCGGCCGGCGCTCGCGCGCATGGAGGCGCGGCGCTACCGGCCGTTTGCGCCCGACGAGATTCCACAATGGCGCAGGCAATGGACGCTGTGGAGCGCCGCACGCCGCGGGCTGCGCAGCGGATTCTGAGTGTCTATTCCGCGGCGGCGCGGAAACCGACGATCCATTGGTCCAGATCGGCGAGCGCGCGGGCCGTGAGCGCGCGCTTCTTGGCCAGCGCCTTGTCCGGGCCGCGCAGCCGCCGGCCATCCGGTCCGTGCGTCGGGACGTCGACCGGCGGGAACAGGCCGAAGTTGACGTTCATCGGCTGGAACGAGCGCGGACCGGTGTCGATGGTCTCGACGTGTCCGCCCGTGATGTGTCCGAGCAGCGCGCCGTGCGCCGTCGTGGCCGGCGGCGGAACGAGCGGCTCGCCGCGCCGTTCGGCGGCGGCGAAGCGGCCCGCCAGCCCGCCGATGGCGGCGGATTCCACGTAGCCTTCGCAACCGGTGATCTGGCCCGCGAAACGCAGGCGCGGCGCGGCCCGAAGGCGCAGCACGCCGTCGAGCAGCCTCGGCGAATTGAGAAAGGTGTTGCGGTGCAGGCCGCCGAGCCGCGCGAACTCGGCGCGCTCCAGGCCCGGAATGGTGCGGAAGATGCGCACCTGCTCGCCGTGCTTCAGCTTGGTCTGGAAGCCGACCATGTTGAACAGCGTGCCGAGCCGGTTGTCCTGACGGAGCTGCACGACCGCATAGGGTTTCCGGTCCGGCCGGTGCGGATCGGTGAGCCCGACCGGCTTCATCGGCCCGTGCCGCAGCGTCTCCGGCCCGCGTTCGGCCATCACCTCGACCGGCAGGCAGCCGTCGAAATAGGGCGTCGTCGCCTCCCATTCGTGAAAGGAGACCTTCTCGCCGGCGCAAAGCGCGGCGACGAAGGCGTCGTATTGGGCGCGGTCGAGCGGGCAGTTGATGTAGTCCGCGCCCGTGCCGCCGGGGCCGGCCTTGTCATAGCGCGACTGGAACCAGGCCGTGCCCATGTCGATGGAGTCGCGATGCACGATCGGCGCGATGGCGTCGAAGAAGGCGAGCGAATCCTCCCCGGTGATCGTGCGCACGGCGTCGGCCAGCGCCGGCGAGGTGAGGGGGCCGGTCGCGACGATGGCGCTGTCCCATTCCTCGGGCGGCGGAGCGATCTCCTCGCGCCGGATCTCGATCAGCGGATGTTGGTTCAGCGCCTGCGTGATCGCGGCGGAGAATCCGTCGCGGTCCACCGCGAGCGCGCCGCCGGCGGGCACCTGGTTCGCATCCGCGGCCTGCATCACCAGCGAGCCGAGCCGGCGCATCTCGGCGTGCAGGAGGCCGACGGCGTTGGTGTCCTTGTCGTCCGACCGCAGCGAGTTCGAGCACACCAGTTCGGCAAGCCCGTCCGTGCGGTGCGCGTCGGTGGTGCGCACCGGCCTCATTTCGTGCAGCACCACCGGAACGCCGCGCCGGGCCACCTGCCATGCGGCTTCGGAGCCGGCGAGGCCGCCGCCGACAATGTGAACGGCTTGCATCGATGCGCCTGTCATGGAGAATAACTAGGCTGCCGCGCAAGGGGCGGCAACGATTTCGCTGCGCGACCGATGCGAGGCGCGAATGGCGCGGTTCAAAGGTCCGGGCTTGCGATGGGCGGCGGCCGCCGCGCTCGCGCTGCTGGTTCCGGCCGCGGCCGCGGCCGAAACGCCGGCCGCGCTGGCCTCATGGTTCGCCACCCACTCGGTTCCGATTCCGACCCGCGCCTCGATCGTGATCTGTCACGGCTTCGCCTGCCACACGCGGACGGCCGTGGCGCTCGGCGACGGCGACCGGACGACGCTGGCCGGACTGGTGAGAGGCGCCACGGCCGAGGCGGAGCGCCGCGGGATCGCGCGGGCGGTGGCCTGGTTCGACAGGCGCACCGGGCGGCAGACCGGCACCAGCGGGGCCCGGGCTTTCGCCAGAGGACTGGTCGGCGACCGGACGCAGTTCGACTGCATCGACCGCACCACCAATACGGCAGGATTGTTTCTGGTGATGCAGCAGCTCGGGCTGCTCCGGCACCACGTCGTCGCGGAGCCGACCTCGCGGGCCTTCGTCCCGTTCGTCGGCGCGCCGCACTCGACCGCGGTGCTCCAGGAGCGATCGAGCGGCCGGAAATGGGCGGTCGATTCCTGGACCCGCAACCACGGGGAGCTGCCGGAGGTGATGCCGCTCGACCGCTGGCTGGAGCTGGATTGATCCGTTTGCCAGAAAGTCATGAGCGAAATTTGCTCAAAACGAAAGCGCCCGCCTTGGGGGCGGGCGCTGTCAGACTTGACGACCTATGCGCTCAGCGCTCGGAGTGCTCCCAAGCCACGCGCGGAATATCCGACCGGCTGATGCCGATATCGGCGAGTTCGTGGTCTCCGAGGCGATTCAGCTCGCGGAGGCTATCGTTGTAGCGGCGCCACTGCTGATAAGCGCGAACGATGTGCGACAGGATCATGACTGTTAACCCTCTGCTCGTAAGGGCCGATTCCCTTCCGTTTCGAGAGGGAACATAAGTCCACATGCTGCATTGCGAAACAGATAATGTTGCGCCGCAGCTTTGCATAATACGCATATCAAATACAACCAGAGATTAATTTATGTGACGGAAACACGTCTTTTTGAGAGCGAATCGGCGGTTGAGCCAGGTGGCCGGATCCCGAGGCTTTTTAGCCTTTTTGGTGGTTATTGCAAAAATATCAATCTTGGATTGTCTTCAAAAGCTCATATCCCGGGATCGCAGCACCGCCCACAGACGGTTTGAAAAGCCGGGCAAGTACGGAGCGACCGTGTCATGGCCGCGGATAGGCGCCCGAACGATGGCCTTGCTTCGTTTGCCCGTGATCCGGCCATCCATGACCTGCAAACCGCCGGAAATGAAGAAGACGCGATGCCCGGCCCACGGTTCATGCGCCGGCCAAAGGCCGGACCCGTGTGCGGGGACGACGGTGGCCGGTTGGCATTTCAAATAGTCTTGAAGCCACCCGGCCGGCAGCTTTCAAGCCGGGGCTTTTCCCCTGGCTCCGACAGTGTTCCTGCGGGCACAATCCGCCGTCATGCCTGCCGTCTCGCGTCCCGTGACCATCGCCGCGCTCGGCGTCGCCCAGATTCTCGGTTGGGGAAGCTCGTTCTATTTCCCAGCGGTGCTGGCGGAGCCGATTGCGGCCGACACCGGCTGGTCGCTGTTCTGGGTGGTCAGCGGCACCTCGCTCGGCCTGCTGGTGGCGGGCCTGATCTCGCCGCAGGTGGGGGCAGCCATCGAGCATCATGGCGGCCGTCCGGTGCTGGCGCTGTCGTCGCTGCTGCATGCGACGGGGCTCGCGATGCTGGCCGTCGCGCCGAATCTGCCGCTCTACCTCGCCGGCTGGGTGGTGATCGGCGGCGGCATGGGCGCCGGCCTTTACGACGCGGCGTTCGCGGCGCTCGGCAAGCTCTATGGCCGAGCGGCGCGCGCGCCCATCACCAACCTGACGCTGATCGGCGGATTTGCCAGCACGGTCTGCTGGCCGCTTTCCGCGCTGCTGGCGGAGACCTTCGGCTGGCGCGGCGCGTGCTGGGCCTATGCTGCGCTGCATCTCTTGGTGGCGCTGCCGTTGCAAATGGGGGTGATGCCACCGCTCGCAAGGGCGGAGCCGGTCGCGGGCGCCGGTGCCGCGCCTGCGCCGGGATCGGCTCCCGCCGAGCCGCGGCTGCGGCGGGAGGCCGCCATCTTCGCGCTGCTGGCGCTGGTGATGACGGTCGCCGCCGGCATCGGTTCGATCGTCATCGTTCACTTCATGATCTTCCTGCAGGCGAGAGGCGCGGAGCTTGCGGTTGCGGTCGCGCTCGGCACGCTGTTCGGCCCCGCGCAGGTCGGCGCGCGCCTGGTCGAGCGGCTGTTCGGCCAGAGCTATCATCCGATCTGGACCATGATCGCGTCCTGCGCGCTGATGGCCGCCGGACTCGGCCTGCTCACGGGGGCCTTTCCGTTTCTGGCGCTTGCGATCCTGATCTATGGCGCGGGCTACGGCATCATGTGGATCGCGCGCGGCACTCTGCCGCTCGCGCTGTTCGGGCCGGAACGCTATGCGTCGCTGATGGGCCGGCTCGCGCTGCCGAGCCTGATCGCGCAGGCGCTTGCCCCTTCGGCGGGCGCGTTGCTGATCGAGCGGACGGGAGCCGATGCGGCGCTGGTCGTGCTGAGCGGCTTCGCTCTGCTCAACATGGCGCTGATCGCAGGGCTGTGGTTTCTCTGCCGGGCGGCGAGGTCCGGAATCTGACATGCTGCATGCGGGGAATCGCAAGCCGTGCCCGAGAGTTTCGTGAGAGAGCCTTTGTCCGCCATTCCGCTTGTCGACGTCCGCGACGGCGGGCCGCTGGGTCATGCCCGCGAGCGCGCTGCCGCTGCCCGCGCGTTGCGCGACGATTGTCTCGCGTTCTTTCCCGCCCCGGCGCGACCGCTGCTGCCGCTGCTCGACCGGCTGGCGCGGCGCTGGCTGACGCGCTCGGCCTCGCCCTATGTGGGCGAGATTTCCCGGATCGCGGCCTTGCTCGGCTTTCCCGGCGTCTGGTTCCTCAACGGTTCCTATCAATGGTCCTGCACCTCCTGCGCGCGCGAGGAGGGCGGTGCGCCCTGGCTTGGCCGCACGCTGGACTGGCCGTTTCCCGGACTCGGCCGCCACGTCGAGGTCGCGCGCATGCGCGGTCCGAAGGGCGAATTCCTGAACGTGACCTGGCCGGGCTTCGTCGGCGCGCTGACCGCCAGCGCGCCGGGCCGCTTCGCCGCCTGTATCAACCAGGCGCCGCTGCGACGACGCACCCGCCATCCGTGGCTGCGGCCCTGCGATCTCGCGGTCAACGCGGTCCTGACCTTCGTGCGGGCCCGCGCGATCCCGCCAGACCAGCTGCTGCGGCAGGTGTTCGAGGAATGCGCCACTTACGCCGAGGCGCGCGTCCGGCTCGAAACCGTGCCGGTCGCGCGCCCGGTGATCTACACGCTGGTCGGCTGCGCGTCCGGCGAACGCTGCGTGATCGAGCGAACGGAGACCGGCGCGCGCATCCGCGAGCACGACACCGGCGCCGCCAACGACTGGCATCAGCCACGCGAGGGCTGGGAGGGCCGCATCGGCAGCGAAGAACTGGTGACGCGACGCTTCGAGGAGGCGGGAGAGAAGAGCCGCCTGCGGCAGGACAGCTTCGCGGCCTGGCCCGGCGCTTTCCGGCGCGACAGCTTCGGTTGGGTGACTCCGCCGGTCCTCAACAAATACACCCGGCTTGCGGTCGAGATGTCGCCGGGTAGCGGCCTGCTGCGTGTGGTCGGCTACGAGCGCAGCGCCGACGGAGACAGCGTGGAGCCGGCGACGCAGGTGTTCGAGATCGCGCCTGCGGCGGTTGCGACCTAGGAAGAGAGGTTTCGAACCTCGCGCTCCGGAGCGTTCCATCACGCAGGCGTCATCGGATGGAGTCGGCTCTGCGGACGGCCGGTGATTGGCGGGGCCGCCGGCGCCGTGGTACTCGCAGCGCATGGCGGCTTCGACACTCTCTTCGGCCGGCGCGCGCGCAAGGCGGCACCCGCTCGCGGTCTGGCGCGATCCCGCGGGGCGGCTGTCGGCCCTGCGGATCGTCGCGCTGGCCGTTCTGCTGCTGCCGCTGGGGATCGCGGTCCACGACGGGCTCACCGTGGGCTTCGGGCCGCGCCCGCTCAACGACGTGATCCACCGCACCGGTTTCTGGTCGCTGGTGTTTCTGGTGGCCGGGCTTGCGGTCACGCCGCTGCGCCGGATCGGTCGGCTCGGAATGCTGCTCGACGTGCGGCGGATGATCGGCGTGGGCGCCTTCGCCTACGCCGTCGCGCATGTCCTGCTTTATGTGGCGGACCAGCAATACGACCTGGTCAAGGTCGCAAGCGAGATCGTCCGGCGGCTCTATCTGACGATCGGATTCGTCGCCTTCGTCGGTCTCGCTGTGCTGACCGCGACATCGACCGATGGCATGGTGCGCCGGCTCGGCGGCCGTCGCTGGCAGGGGCTGCACAACGTCGTCTATCTGCTCGTCCCGCTCGCGATCGTCCATTACTTCCAGCAGAACAAGGCCGACGTCTGGGCGCCGACGCTGGCGGCCGGGCTGCTGGCGTGGCTGGTCGGGTACCGGCTGGTGATCCGCTACAAGCGGCGCCGCGGCGAGCCGCCGACGCCGGCGCTCCTGTTGCTGACCCTTGGGGTGGCGCTGGCAACATTCCTTGCCGAGGCCGTCGGCCTTTCGCTGGCGTTCAATGCGCCGCTGTCGAGGGTGCTCCGGAGTGCCCTCGAGTTCGACTGGTACACGGTCCGACCGGGCTGGTTCGTTCTGGCCGCCGGCCTCCTGGTCGCGGGGCTGGATCTCTTGCGGGCGCGGAAGGACCGGCGGCGGACCGGGCAGGTCCCGCCGGCCGCTGTTGCCCGGCCGCCTTCCGGCGGTTGATGCGCCGCAGCAATCTTTTTGCTGTTCGTCCGGTTCCTCCTGTCGCGACTTTGCCGCAGATCGGAAGGTACGATGCGGCAGCCGGCCGCAGCCGCGATTCCCTGTCGGCCGCCGCCCAGGCCCACCGAGGAGGACTGAAATGAAAGCCGTGATCCTTGCCGCCGCCCTTTCGCTCGCCAGCACGGGCGCGTTCGCGAGCTGCAAGTCGGAAGCCGCGAACAAGAAGCTTGCGGGTGCTGCGCTCGCCAGCTTCATGAAGAAGTGCGAGACCGACGCCAGCAGCAAGTGCGAGGTCGATTCCACGAGCCGCAAGCTCGCGGGCGCGGCCAAGAACAGCTTCGTGAAGAAGTGCGTCACCGACGCGGTCGGCGGCTGATCGCACGCCGCGGTTCCGGCCGCCGTTGCCGACGCGACGGCGGCCGCTCGCGATCAGACGATCCTGTAGTCCGAAGGCTGCCAGTCCACCGCCGGATAGTCGGGCGCCATCTCCTCCAGCTTCGCCCGCACGATGGCTGCGATCACGGCGTTGCGCGCCCATTTGTGGTCGGCCGGGACGACGTGCCAGGGCGCGTGCGCGGTCGAGCAGCGCTCCAGCATGGTCTCGTAGGCCGACTGATAGGCGTCCCAGAGCTTGCGGTCTTCCAGATCGCCGGGGTTGAACTTCCAGCGGCTCTCGCGCTCGTCGAGCCGCGCCTGCAGGCGCTTGCGCTGCTCGTCCTTGGAGATGTGCAGCATGAACTTCAGGATCGTGGTGCCGTTCTCGGTCAGCATCCGCTCGAAGTCGTTGATCTGCGCGTAGCGCTGCTCGATGGCGCTCTCGGGTGCGAGCTTGCGGACGCGGCCGACCAGCACGTCCTCGTAGTGGGAGCGGTTGAAGAGGCCGATGGTTCCGCGGCGCGGGCAGGCCAGGTGCGCCCGCCAGAGAAAGTCGTGCGCCAGTTCCTCCTCGCTCGGCCGCCGGAACGCGGTGACCGTGACGCCGAGAGGGCCGGCCGCGTTGAACACGCCGCGGATCGTGCCGTCCTTGCCGGCCGTGTCGGTGCCCTGCAGGATCACCAGCAGCGCTCGCCGGCCTTCCGCGTATAGCTTGTCCTGCAGCGTGTTGATCGCTTCGGCGTCGCGTTCGGTCTCCTTGCGCGCGGCCTTCTTGTCCGGGAGGCGGGAGATGTCCGCCGGATCGCGCTTGCGCAGGCTGACGCGCTCTCCCGGTTCGATGCGGAAGGCAGCGGCCAGGTCCTTCGGCGGCTCGACGCGGCTCATGCGAGCAGATCGCTGAATTCGGAATGCCGGGCGATGAAGGCCGCCACGAACGAGCAGCGCGGGATCACCTGGAGCCCGTCCGCCCGCGCGGCCTCCAGCGCGCCGCGCACCAGGCGCGAGCCGATGCCGCGGCCGTTGAGATGGGCCGGGACCTCGGTGTGCGTGAAGGTGAGGGTGCCGGGGCCGGCGCGGTAATAGGCCACGGCGATTTCCCCATCGGCGTCCAGTTCGAAGCGGTTGAGAGCTTTGTTATTGCGGACGTCGCTCATGGAGGGGGACACCGGGGCGGAGGAGGCCGGGACCGGGCCGGCGCTGTTTCCTGATGTGGACCCGAAGCGCTCCCGGTGCAAGGCGTCCTTCATCCTTTGCCGCCTCCTTTGATCTGAGACAAGACTCCGCCCGCCGCGCGCGCCTAATGTGCTCCCGGAAACGCCACCAGAGAAGAGGAGAAGGGGAATGTACAAGCATATCCTGATCGCCACCGACGGCTCCGAGATCGCGGCCCGGGCGCTGGACCACGGGCTCGCGCTCGCCGCAGGCTCCAAAGCCGCAGTAACGGTCGCGACCGTGACCGAGCCGTGGTCCGCCTTCGATGTCGCGCACGACGTCCGCGTCGGCCGGCCCAATCCGGTTCAGGATTACGAGGCCGCGATGGCGGCGTCCGCCGGCGCGATCCTCGACGCCGCGCAGAAGAAGGCGAAGGCCGCGGGCGTGACCTGCACGACGCTGCACGTGAAGGACAGACATCCGGCCGAGGGCATCGTGGAGACCGCCCGCGCGAACGGCTGCGACTTGATCGTGATGGCCTCGCACGGCCGGCGCGGGCTGGGCCGCATCCTGCTCGGCAGCCAGGCCGTGGAGGTGCTGACCCACACCAAGGTGCCGACGCTGATCGTGCGCTGACGGGCCCGCACCGGCCCCAGTCTGGCATAGCTCCAGGAGCGCCGCTGCCGTCGTGACGAGTCGTTGGACGAAAGTTATGGTCACGACTCGGCGGCCGGGCGAATCGGGCTGATTCGCCCCGGCGCGCCGGATTGAAATCCGGGGTGCGACAATGAAGAAGCCATTAGCCGAATTCATCGGAACCTTTACGCTCGTCCTGTTCGGGTGCGGTGCGGCGGTGATCGCCGGCATGGGGACCGGGCCGACCGCCATCGACGTGCTCGGCATCGCCTTCGCGTTCGGACTCGCCATCGTCGCGATGGCCTACGGCATCGGTCCCGTGTCGGGCTGCCACGTCAACCCGGCGGTGAGCTTCGGCGTGCTGCTGGCCGGGCGCATGACCACCGCGGAGTTCGTGCAGTATGTGATTGCGCAGGTGCTGGGCGCGATCGCGGGCGCGGCGGTGCTCTACCTGATCCTGTCGGGCAAGGCGTCCGGCTGGACCGGCGGGCTCGGCCAGAACGGCTGGGGCACGGGCTATCTCGGGCAGTACAATCTCGTTTCGGCCTTCGTGTTCGAAGCCGTGGCCACGTTCCTGTTCCTGGTGGTGATCCTCGGCGTGACCCAGCCGGGGTCGCCTGCGCAGCTCGCGGGCCTCGCCATCGGGCTCACGCTCACCGTGATCCACATCGTCGGCATCAACGTGACCGGCGTGTCGGTCAACCCGGCGCGCTCGATCGGTCCGGCGCTGATCGGCGCGGGCACGAACCCCGGCGCGGTGGCGCAGCTCTGGCTGTTCATCGTGGCGCCGCTGCTCGGCGCGGCCGCAGCGGGCATGCTGTTCCGGGCCGGCGGGCTTCTGTCCGCGGACGGCAAGTGACCTGAGACGAAACGGGCGGCAGGATTCCCTGCCGCCCGCGTTTCGCGCGTGTTTCTCCGCCTTGCCGCCGGGCCTCGACCCAATTCTTGAAGTCGCCGACGGTGTCGACCTCCGCGCAGCCCACGTCCTTGAGCAGCGCCCACGTTCGTGAGCAGCGGTCCGGTTCAACGCAGATGCGGCGTCGTCCCGTCCGCCCTGCGATCCTGCTGCGCGTTTATTTCAGGCTCAGCTTGAAGTCGTCCGGGCCGTAGCTCTTGGTCGCGACCAGGCACTGGCTGCCGGATTCCCTGAACACGTAGACGTGCACCTTGTCGTTGCCGACGCTGGCGCGGCAGAAGGCGTCTTCGCGCTTAAGGTCGGCCGGGCAGGTTTCGAGATCGAGGTGCGGCACCGCGTATTCGAAGAACTCGTAGTTCATCGGGCAGGCGTCCTGCGCCGCGACCGGCGTAGCCGCAAGGGCGACGATACCGAGCGTGGCGGCGAGATGTTTGTTCATGGCGATATTCCTTCTCGGGCGGCGGCAGGGCGGCGATCAGCGCGCCAGGCCGGCGCGCGACGGTCCGCTTCGCGCTGCTACGGCCCGCTTTTGTGATGCTGCGCGCAAGTCGCTGTAGAAACAACGACTCATGGGAATCTCATATACCACGAAGCCAACAGGCAGCAGGCTCCCCGAAATGCAGATCCAGTGAACGCCGCCGTTCGTGCGAAATGCACGTCGTGATCACTCCGCCGCCTCCATTCCCTTCTTCCGCTTTCCGGCAGCGGCCGCGGGCTTCCTCGCCAGCACCGGCTTGAGGAACGCTCCCGTATAGCTGCGCTTCTCCTTCACCACGTCCTCGGGCGTGCCCTGCGCGACAATTTCGCCGCCGCCGTCGCCGCCCTCGGGGCCGAGATCGATGATCCAGTCCGCGGTCTTGATGACCTCGAGGTTGTGCTCGATCACAACCACCGAGTTGCCCTGGTCGGTCAGCTCGTGCAGCACCTCGAGCAGCTTCGCCACGTCGTGGAAGTGCAGGCCCGTGGTTGGCTCGTCGAGAATGTAGAGCGTGCGGCCCGTTGCCCGCTTGCTAAGTTCCTTCGCAAGCTTGACTCGCTGGGCCTCGCCACCGGACAGCGTCGTGGCCTGCTGGCCGATGTGGATGTAGTCGAGGCCGACGCGGTGCAGCAGCGCCAGCACGTCGCGCACCTTCGGCACCGCCTTGAAGAACTCCAGCCCTTCCTCGACCGTCATGTCGAGCACGTCGGCGATGGACTTGCCCTTGAAGGTGACGTCGAGCGTCTCGCGGTTGTAGCGCTTGCC
>CAZZCV010000030.1:0-37416 GCA_964653225.1 uncultured Rhodoplanes sp.
AGATGGTGTTCTCGGGATTGGTGACCGCCTGGCGCTTGGCCGGCTGGCCGACGAGGCGCTCGCCGTCGTCGGAGAAGGCCACGATGGATGGGGTGGTTCGCATGCCCTCCGCGTTCTCAATCACGCGGGGCGTCTTGCCCTCCATCACGGCCACACAGGAGTTGGTGGTGCCGAGGTCGATGCCGATGACCTTGCCCATAGGATGTCCTCTCTTTCACGGCAGGCCGGCCGGGCCCTTGCGGCTCCCGACGAGACGTCCGCGGCCCACCCGCGAAGCCTCCTGTCCGGCCCCCAAATTTACGCTTCGACGCAGCCCCCTGCGGCGTCATGGCTCATATAGGACAGGCCCCTTTCGCTGCAAGGACTTGATGCGCACCTCCGTAATCTCCCGGAGGCGGGACCGCGGCCGCCCGCCTCCGCCCCGGCTTCGGAAGCGGCAGCCAGCCGGCCGGACGGCGGGTTGAGTTTCGCGGGGCAACCGCGCATATGCTCGCTCCATGATCAGCCGCTTCGTTCACGCCCGGATCCAGCCCCGGGCCAAAGCCCGGCTTGTCCTTTTCAGGCTCGGACTGGCCGCGCTCGCGGCCGGGACCCTCGCCGCGCCCGGCCCCGCGCAGGCCCAGAGCCAGACCGCGGCCGCGCAATTCCCGCCCGGCTCGCGCCTGGGCCTCGCCCCGCCGGCCGGCATGTCGCCCGCTCAGGCCGTCCGCGGCTTCGAGGACGCCCGAAACAAGGCTTTCATCCGGCTGATCGAATTGCCGCAGGCGGCGTTCGCCGAGATCGAGAAGACCATGTCCGCGAGCCTGCTGAAGAAGCAGGGCATGATCCTGGACCGGCGCAGCGCGCTGCCCCTGCCCGGCGGCCAGGGCATCCTGCTATCGGTGCGGCAGGACACGCCCGGCGGCACGATCCGCAAATGGCTGCTGGTCGCTCCGGTGCCGGACGCCACCGCCATGGTGACGTTCGAACTCCCGGTCGCGTCGAAGGCCTATCCCGAAGCCGCGATCCGCGCGGCGCTCGCCTCCCTGACCACGCGCGACGCGATTCCCGCGGAGGAGCAGCTCTCGCTGGTGCCGTTCAGGCTCGGCGACCTGGCCGGCTTCCGCATCGTCGGCGTGGTGCCGGGACGCGCGTTGCAGCTCACCGACGGACCGAAGGACGTTGCCGGGCCTATCGACCAGCCGCACCTGATCGCGGGGCTCATTCCGGGCCAGATGCCGCGGCCGAACGAGCGGGAAGCGGTCGCGCGCGGCGCGCTCGGCGGCCTGCCGCCGCTTAAGGAGCTGCGCATCACCGGATCGGAAGCGATGCGGATCGGCGGCCAGCAGGGCCACGAGATCCGCGCCACAGGCAAGGACGCCGGCACCGGCGTCGACATCGAGATCGTGCAGTGGCTCCGGTTCGGCGGCGGCGCGCACCTGCAATTGATCGGCTTCGCGCCCAAGGACGGCTGGACCGCCGCCTTCATGCGCTTCCGCACGGTGCGCGACAGCATCACGCCCCGGTAGGGACGATCAGCCGGATTGCGAATCCCTGTCGGCCGCGTCGGCCGGCGTCTCGCCGGACCTATCCCTGGGCTGCGGCTTCGGGCCGCCCTTGGCGACCGCCACCAGCGCGGGGCGCAGCACGCGCTCGCCGATCAGGTAGCCGGACTGCACCACCTGCACGATCTGGCCGGCCTGCACAGACGGATCGGGCACCTCGTACATCGCCTGATGGCGGTTCGGGTCGAATCTCTCGCCCAGCGGATCGATCCGCTTCACGCCGTGCTTTTCCAGCGCGTTGAGCAGCTCGCGCTCGGTCAGCTCGACGCCCTCCAGCAGCGCCTTGGCCGGGCCGTCGGCCGCGCGGAGCTGCTCGGCGTCCGGCGCATGCAGCGCGCGGTGCATGTTGTCGGCGACCGACAGCATGTCGCGCGCGAACGACGCGATACCGTAGGCGCGGGCATCGGCGACCTCGCGCTCGGTGCGCTTGCGCAGGTTCTCCATCTCCGCGAGCGTGCGCAGCAGCCGGTCCTTCATGTCGGACAGGTCGCGCTCCAGCGCGGTGGAGGGAGCGGGCTCGGGTGCGGCGGCGGGAGCCTGCGGCTCCGGCTGCGCGGCGGCGTCTGCGGCCGGGCGGGCGTTCGGGTCTGTCATGGCGTCCGGGATATCAGCGTTGCGAACCGAAAAATCAAGCCGCAAGGCACGCATCGCGCATCGCCGGGATGCGCCGCCCGCTCAGCCGGCGATCAGCTTGCCGACCACCTTGGCGGTATAGTCCACCATCGGGATCACGCGCGCGTAGTTCAGCCGGGTCGGCCCGATCACCCCCAGCACGCCGACGATATGGCCCTGCTTGTCGCGATAGGGCGCGATGATGGTCGAGGAGCCGGACAGCGAGAACAGCTTGTTCTCCGAGCCGATGAAGATGCGCACGCCGTCGGCGCGCTCGGCCCGGCCGAGCAGGTCCACGACCTCGCGGCGGGTCTCCAAGTCGTCGAACAGGAGCCGGATGCGCTCCAGGTCCTCCAGCGCCTTGAGGTCCTCCAGCAGATGCGCCTGGCCGCGCACGATGAGCTGGCGCTCGGCGCCGTCGCCGCCGGACCAGCTCGCCAGCCCGTCCGCCACCACCCTCTGGGTGAGCTGGTCCAGCTCGGCCTGCCCCGCGGCCAGCGCCGTCTCGAGATCGGCCTTCGCCTCGGCCAGCGTCCTGCCGCGGATGCGCGCGTTGAGGAAGTTGCCGGCCTCGGTCAGCGCCGAGGTCGGCAGGCCCACCGGCACCGGCAGGATGCGGTTCTCCACCTGTCCGTCCTCGCCCACCAGCACCACCAGCGCGCGCTCCGGCTCCAGCCGGACGAACTCCACATGCTTGAGCCGCGCGTTCAGTTTCGTGGCCAGCACCACGCCCGCGGTGCGGGTCAGGCCGGACAGCAGCCCCGACGCTTCGTTCAGAACACTTTCGACCGACTTGCCCGCGCCCGCCACCTGCGCCTCGATGCTGCGGCGCTCGCTCTCGTTGAGGTCGCCGACCTGCATCAGCGCGTCCACGAAGAAGCGCAGGCCCAGTTCGGTCGGCAGCCGGCCGGCCGAGGTGTGGGGCGCATAGACCAGCCCGAGCTGCTCCAGGTCCGCCATCACGTTGCGCACGGAAGCCGGCGACAGCGGCGTGGAGATCAGGCGCGACAGATTGCGCGAGCCGAGCGGCTCGCCGGTGGTGAGATAGCTCTCGACGATCTGCCGGAAAATCTCGCGCGAGCGCTCGTTGAGCTGCGCGAGGCTGACCTGCGAGGCGCCGATCGGAACATCCTGGGCCAAGACGCAAACGCTCCCTTCAGACCGGACAAGACTTGTCCATCGGGGCGCGGCCGCGCAAGCCCGCGGCCGCGGTCAGACAGGAAAGCCGTAAAACCGCGCCGGATTGTCCACCAGGATGCGCCGGCGCACGGCCTCGTCCGGCGTCCACTCGGCGAACAGCTCGTAGAGCCGGCCGGCGTCGGGCATGTCACCCTCGATGCGCGGGTGCGGCCAGTCGCTGCCCCACACCAGCTGCCCGGGGTTGGCGCGCACCAGCGCCTCCAGGAACGGCCGGGCCTCCGGATAGCGTGGCGCATTGTTGCTCAGCCGGTGCGCGCCGGACAGCTTGACCCAGCAGCCGCCCTCGCCGACCAGCCGCAGCAGGCTCTGGAATCCCGGCGTACCGGTGCCGGCGCGCGCGTCGGTGCGTCCCATGTGGTCGATCATCACCGGCAGGCCGATGTCCTTCAGCGTCGGGATCGTGTCGGGCAGGTCCTTGCAATCGATCCAGAGCTGGAGATGCCAGCCGAGGTCCTTCATCGCCGGCGCGAGCCGGCGCGCGGAGTCCAGCGTCACGCCGCCACGGTAGTGAAGCTGGCCGCCACGGAAATAGTGATTGAAGCGCAGGCCCTTCACCCCGAGCGCGTCCCAGCGTTTCAGCTCCGCGACCGGCACGCTCTCGTCCGCCACCGCCACCCCGCGCAACCGCTGCGGCGCGCGCGCCAGCGCGTCGAGCATCGCCGAGTTGTCGGAGCCGTGCGCGCTCGCCTGCACCAGGACGCCACGGTCGAAACCGACCGTGTCGAGCATGCCGAGGAACTTCTCCAGCGGAGCGTCCGGCGGCGTGTAGCTGCGGTCCATCGCGTAGGGAAAGCGGTCGGCCGGCCCGAACACATGGTTGTGGCAGTCGCACGACCGCGGCGGCGGCGGGCGCTGCGGCCGGGTCGGAGGCAGCGGCGCGGGACAGGTCGGGATCATCGAGAGAGCAATCCTTGGACTGGAAACCGGAGGCGAAGCGGCTGCTCCCGACCTTACATCTTCGCCTCCTTGATCACCTTGGCCCATTTCCTGAACTCTGCCTTCAGCCAGGCGTCGAACGCCGCCGGCGTGTTGGCCACCGGATCGAAACCGAGCTTGGCCATGCGGCCACGGATCTCCGGCATCGCCACCACCTTCGCGATCTCACGCTGCATCCGGTCGACCTGGGCCTGCGGCGTGCCGGCCCGCATCAGCATGCCGCTGATGATCTCCATCTGCAGGTCGGGAAGCCCGCCCTCCGCCGAGGTCGGCACGTCGGGCAGCGTCGGCGAGCGCTTCGGGCTCAGCACCGCGATGCCGCGCAGCGTGCCCTCCCGCACGTGCGGAGCGCCGCTCGGCAGCGACGTGAAGCTGATCGGCGTATGGCCGCCCACCGTGGAGGCAATGGCCGGACCGCCGCCCTTGAACGGCACGTGGGTGATGTCGATCCCCAGCGGCAGCCGGAACAGCTCGCCCGCCAGATGCCCCGGCGTCCCCCGGCCGGGGGTGCCGTAGCTGTATTTTCCCGGATTGGCCTTCAGGAGCGCGATCAGCTCCTGCAGGTTTCTCGCCGGAACCGAAGGGTGCACGGCGAGAAGATAGGGCGAGGTCGCCACCATCGTCACCGGCGCGAAGTCGTCGAGCGTGTACGGCACCTTATCGAACAGGCTCGGGTTGACGTAGTAGCTGTTGCTGACCGTCATCAGCATCTGGCCGTCCGGCGGCGTCTGCGCCGCGGCGCCCATGCCGATGTTGCCGCCCGCTCCGGTCAGATTCTCGACGTTGAATGGTTGGCCGAGATTGGCCGAGAGCTGCTGGGCGACCAGTCGCGCGACGACATCCGTGGCGCCGCCGGCCGCGAACGGGACGATCATCCGGATCGGCTTGCCGGGAGCCGCGGTCTGCGCAAGGGCCGGTCCCGCAACGATCAGACTTGAGACGACCAGGCATGAGACGACCAAGCTTGGGACGACCAGCCCTGCCAGCACCGTCGCCATTCGCAAATAGGCCTTCATCGTCCTCTCCTCCCCTTGCATCATTCTTTTTTCGCGGGCCTGCCTGTACGGCCGCCGCTTCCGAAAGAGACCCTAGCGGCTTCGGTCACGCTCATGAAGAGCCGATCGCAACCACCGGTGCTTGACCCCTGCCACGCGCGGCTCCATAGGGATCGGACCCGATCCTAGGAGAACGACATGCGGCCCAGCCGCCGACAACCCGACGAGCTGCGCGCCGTTTCGCTCGAGCGCGGCGTGGTGAAATACGCCGAGGGCTCCTGCTTCGTGAAGTTCGGCGACACCCATGTGCTCGTCACCGCGACGCTGGAGGACAAGCTGCCGCCGTGGCTCAAGGGCCGCGGCCGCGGCTGGGTCACGGCCGAATACGGCATGCTGCCGCGCGCCACCTCCGAGCGCACGCGGCGCGAGGCGGCCTCCGGCAAGCAGAGCGGCCGCACCGTGGAGATCCAGCGCCTGATCGGCCGCTCGCTCCGCACCGTGGTCGATCTCGAGGCGCTCGGCGAACGCCAGATCACCGTGGACTGCGACGTGGTGCAGGCCGACGGCGGCACCCGCACCGCCTCGATCACCGGCGCCTGGGTCGCGCTCCACGACTGCATCGCCTGGATGAAGAAACGCGACATGCTGCGCGGTGCGGACCCGCTGCGCGACCATGTGGCCGCGATCTCCTGCGGAATCCACCAGAACGTCGCGGTGCTCGACCTCGACTACGCCGAGGACTCCGAAGCCGAGACCGACGCCAACTTCGTGATGACCGGCACGGGCAATATCATCGAGGTGCAGGCCACCGCCGAGAAGGTCGCGATGACCGAGGAGCAGCTGCTGGCGCTGCTCGCGCTCGCCCGCAAGGGCGTCGGCAAGCTGGTCGACCTGCAGAAGATGGCGGTGATGTGAGCGCGATGCCGCATCGTCCAATCACCGGAAAGCTCGTCATCGCCACCCACAATTCCGGCAAGCTCGCCGAGATGCGCGAACTGCTCGCGCTCTACGGCATCGAGGCGACCTCCGCCGGCGAGCTGAACCTCCCCGAACCCGACGAGACCGGCAGCACCTTTCGCGCCAATGCCCGCATCAAGGCCGACGCCGCCGCGAAGGCTGCGAACATGCCGGCCTTCGCCGACGATTCCGGGCTCGCGGTCGCGGCGCTCGGCGGCGAGCCGGGCATCCACTCGGCGCGGCTCGCGGGTCCCGAGAAGGACTTCCGCGCCGCGATGAACACGATCCAGACCCGGCTGATGAAGCTCGGCGCGAAATCGCCGGAACAGCGCCGGGCGCATTTCGTCTCGGCGCTGTGCGTGACGTGGCCGGACGGCCACCGCGAGGAGTTCGAGGCGAAGGTGGACGGCACGCTGGTCTGGCCGCCGCGCGGCACGGCCGGATTCGGCTACGATCCGATGTTCCTGCCGGACGGGCACGAACGGACCTTCGGCGAGATGACCAGCGACGAGAAGCACGGCCTGCCGCCGCGCGGCATGGGCCTGTCGCACCGGGCGCGGGCGTTCATCATGTTGGCGGAAGCCTGCCTCGGCGAACCGCGCGCCTAGCGCGGGCGAAGCGAACCTGCCATATGCTGGGGCCATGACGACCCCCGGCGAATCAGGCTTCGGCGTCTACATCCACTGGCCGTTCTGCCTGTCGAAGTGCCCGTATTGCGACTTCAACAGCCACGTCCGCCACGGCGGCGTGGACGAGGCGCGGTTCGTGCGCGCCTTCGAGGCCGAGATCGCCACCACCGCCGCGCGCATCGGCCCGCGAACGGTCACGACGATGTTCTTCGGCGGCGGCACGCCGTCGCTGATGCAGCCCTCGACCGTGAGCGCGATCCTGGACGCCGTGGCGAAGCACTGGTCGGTCGCGCCCGATGTCGAAGTGACGCTGGAAGCCAACCCGACCAGCGTCGAGGCCACCCGCTTCCGCGGCTACCGCGCAGCCGGCGTGAACCGCGTCTCGCTCGGCGTGCAGGCGCTCGACGACGCCTCGCTGAAGGAGCTGGGCCGCCTGCACAGCGCGCAGGAGGCGCTCGATGCGGTGGCGATCGCGCGTTCGGTGTTCGACCGCTACTCCTTCGATCTGATCTACGCGCGGCCCCGCCAGACGCCGGAGCAGTGGACCGCCGAATTGTCGCGCGCCATCTCCGAGGCGGCCGAGCATCTGTCGCTCTACCAGCTCACCATCGAGCCCGAGACGCCGTTCTCGCTGCTGCACGGCGCAGGCAAGCTCGTGGTGCCGGACGATGATGCCGCGCGCACGCTCTACGACGTGACGCAGGAGGTCTGCGCGCAGGCCGGCCTTCCGGCTTACGAAATCTCCAACCACGCCCGCCCCGGCGCGGAGTGCCGGCACAACCTCGTTTACTGGCGCGGCGGGGAATACGCCGGCATCGGTCCCGGCGCGCACGGCCGCCTGCACGCCGGCGGCGTGCGCTGTGCCACCGCCACCGAGCGCAAGCCGGAGGCATGGCTGATGCGCGTGGAATCGCTCGGCCACGGCCTCGTCACCGACGAGACGCTGACCCGCGAGGAGCGCGCCGACGAGTTCCTGCTGATGGGGCTGCGGCTCGCCGAGGGTATCGACCCGGCGCGCTACGAAGCCATCGCCGGCAAGCCGCTGGACGACGCGCGGATCGGCTTCCTGACCTCGCACGGCTTCGTGGAGCGCCGCACCGACGGCTCGCTGCGCGTGACGCAGGCCGGGTTCCCGGTGCTCGACGCGGTGGTGGCCGACCTCGCGGCATAGCGCATGATCCCGAAAAGCGGGGACCGGTTTTCGGACCAGATCATGCGCAAACCAAAAACGTGACTTACGTCCCGGTGCCGAACGTCCGCGGCGCGGGGCTCACCACCTGACCGCCGCCGGGGGCCACGCGCATCACCGCAAGCCCGCGCTGGCTGGAGCCGTCGGAGCGGAAGCGGAACACGCCGTCCAGTCCTGCGAAACCCGAAGGGTTGGTCAGCACCGGCTCGGTGAAGCGCTGCTCGCCTTGCGTCTTCACCAGCGCCGCGACCAACGCCACCGCGTCGTAAGCCAGCGTCGCCGTGCGGCCGGGGTCCTGTCCGTATTTCGCGCGGTAGCGGCCCGCGAAGTTGCGGAAGCCGGCCGGATCGGGCGCCGCGTACCACGCGCCCTGCAGCGCGCCGTCGTTGAAGATGCGCGGATCGTCCCACAGGCCGGTGCCGAGAAGCTGGATGCGGCGCGGCTGCAAGCCCGCGGCCGTCAGGGCCTGCACCACCGTCGGCACCGCATCCGCGCCGTCGGGAATGAACAGCGCGTCCGCGCTGCGCGCGGCCTGCGCCACCAGCCGCGCGGGCGCGGCCATGCTGGCGGGATCCTGCGAATAGCGCTCCAGCGCGACGATGCGCGCGCCGCGGCGCGCCACCGCGGTCTTGAACGCCGCCTCCACCACCGAGCCATAGGCGTTGTCGGGAATCATCGCCGCGAACGAGCGCTTGCCGCTCGACACCGCGTGATCGACGATCCGGTCGACGTCCGATTCCGGAAGGAAGCTGAGAAGATAGACGCCGCGCGCGGCGACGCTGGCGTCGGTGGAGAACGCGATCACCGGCACGTTGCGCGCCCGCGCAGCCTGGCCTGCGACGCTGACCGACTGGGCGAACAGCGGGCCGAGCAGGATCTCCGCGCCCTCGTCGAGCGCCTGCTGGGCCGCGGTCTGCGCACCGCCGGAGCTGCCGCCGTCGTCCTTCACCAGAAGCTGGATGTTGGGGCTGTTGAACTCGGCGAGCGCCAGCTCGGCGGCGTTCTTCATGGACTGCGCGGCCGCACCCGCATTGCCGGCCGCCGACAGCGGCAGGATGAGCCCGGCCCGGACCTGCCCCGCGCCGATGGCGGTGGCGGGGGCCGGCTGGGCCGGCGGCTGCGAGGAGCCGAACATGTCGGAGGAGCCGCCCGCACAGCCCGCCAGCACCGCCAGCGCGCCGACCGCGACAAACCCCTGCCATGCGAGGCGCCGGGAGGCGCGGATCGGGTCGGACTCGCTACGGAACATGGCCGGTTTCCTCGACGCCGGGGACGGACGCTGACAGGGCCGCTGACCGCGCCGGTTCCCGTCACTACGGGCTCGCAGCCGGCCATACTGCCGGCGAATGCTTAAACAAATGAAAAGGATAACAAATCCCTCCCGCTCGATGGCCGCCCGCCGCGACGCCGGCTAGAGTGCCCGCCATGACGCAACAGCGCCGACGCGAGTTCCTGCTGGCCGGCCAGACGGTGGAGGCCGCGCGCCTGCCCGGCGGGCTGCACCTCGTCGCGACGCCAATCGGCAACCTGCGCGACATCACGCTGCGGGCGCTCCAGACGCTGGCCGCCGCCGATCTCATAGCCTGCGAGGACACGCGGGTCACCCGCAAGCTGCTCGATCATTACGGCGTCACGACGCCGCTGACACCCTACCATGAACACAATGCCGCGGCCGCCCGGCCCAGGCTGCTGGCGCGGATCGCCGCAGGCGGGGCGGTGGCGCTGGTCTCGGACGCCGGCACGCCGCTGGTGTCGGACCCGGGCTTCAAGCTGGTTCGCGAGGCGCGACAGGCCGGCCTTGCCGTCACGGCCCTTCCCGGTCCCTCCGCCGCGCTCGCGGCCCTCACGGTCGCAGGCCTGCCGACCGACCGCTTCTTCTTCGAGGGCTTCCTGCCGCCGAAGGAAAGCCAGCGCCGCGCGCGGGCCGGCGAGCTTGCACGCATCCCCGCGACACTGGTTCTGTTCGAGAACGGCTCGCGGCTGCAACGGACGCTCGACGACCTCGCGGCCGCGCTGGGCCCGCGCGAAGCGGCGATCTGCCGCGAGCTGACCAAACTGCACGAGGAGGTGCGGCGCGGCTCGCTTGCGGAGCTGGCGCGGCACTACGCCGGAGACGCGGAGACGCGCGGCGAGTTCGTGGTCGTGATCGCGCCGCCGGCGGACGAAGCCGGGCTCGCGGGCGACGGCGACGTGGACGACATGCTGCGGGCGGCGCTCGGCCGCGTATCGGTGAAGGACGCCGTCGGCGAGGTCGCAACCGCGACCGGCCGGCCGCGGCGCGAGATTTATCAGCGTGCGCTGGCGCTCAGCGCCGGGGATGGAAGCGGAGGCGGGAACGGCGATGGCGACGCGGGGTAGCGACGGCGGCGCGCCGGACCGGCCGGCTCCGCGCCCGGAACGCGTGGCCGCCTTCAACACCGGCCTCTCGGCGGAAAGCCGCGCCGCGGCCTACCTCGTCGCCAGGGGCTACCGGATCGTCGCCCGACGCTTCCGCACCCCCGTCGGCGAGATCGACATCGTGGCGCGCCGGCGCGACCTTCTGGTGTTCGTGGAGGTCAAGGCGCGCGCGAGGCTCGACGATGCGGCGGAGGCGATCACGCCGCAGGGCCGGCGCAGGATCGTCGCGGCGGCCGAGGCGTGGCTGGCGCGCAATCCGGACGACGCGCGGGGCGACATCCGCTTCGACGCCGTGCTGGTCGCGCCGCGGCGCCTGCCGCAGCATATTCCGGGCGCTTTCGAAGCCGAATAGCGCGGGCGGCCTTCCATTTATCGCAGAAACCGCTTCCCGCTTTTCCGGGAACGGCTCTACGCGGCCTTCAGACGCTCGAAGAACGCATCGACCTGATGGCGGATGCGTCCCGACACCGCGCCCAGCTCGTCGGCCACGGTGCGCATGGTCTCGACGCTCGTGCGTGTGTTGTCGGTGGCGTCGCTGACGCGGTTGACCTCCTCGGCGGTGTCGACCGTGCGCCGGGCCGCGATGTCGACGCTGCGTGCGATCTCCTGGGTTGCGGAGCCCTGCTCGGTCACCGCGGCGGCGATCGCGCCGCTGATCGCGCCGATGTCGCGGATGGTGCGCTCGATCGCGGCGATCGCGGCGATCGAACGCTCGGTGGCGTGCTGCATCGCGGCGATCTGCGCGGCGATATCGTCGGTCGCCCTGGCGGTCTGGCCCGCCAGCGCCTTGACCTCGCCGGCAACCACCGCGAAGCCGCGGCCGGCCTCGCCCGCGCGCGCCGCCTCGATGGTGGCGTTGAGCGCGAGCAGATTGGTCTGCTCGGCGATGTCGGTGATCAGCCCGATTACCTGTCCGATCCGCCGCGCCGCCTCGTCCAGCTCCTGCACCGCCGCGTTGGTGCGCTCCGCCTCGCCCACCGCCTTGGCCGCGATCTCGTTCGACTGCGAGACCTGCCGGTCGATCTCCATCACCGAAGCGGCCAGCTCTTCGGCCGCCGACGCGATGTCGCGCACGTTGCCCGACGCCGCCGTGGAGGCCGCCGCCGCTCCGGCGCTGCGGCGGGATGCCCGGTCGGCAGCCTCGGTCAGGTTGCGGGATGCATCCAGCATCTGCTCGCAGATCAGGCCCAACTCCGCGATGGTGGCCTCGACTTCGCTGGAGAAGCCCGCGATTTCCGCCGTCACCTGCTCCTGCCGGCGCGCACGCGCCTCGGCATCGGAGAGCACCGTGTCGCTCAGCTCCTTGTTCCGCGTCATGGCGTGCTGGAACACCGCGATCGAGCGCGACAGCGCGCCGATCTCGTCGCGTCGCTCGCCGTAGGGGATCACGACCGACGCGCCGCCGGCCACGCTTTCCGTCACCCGCGCGATGTCGCGCAGCGGCCGCGCCACCGCCCGGCGGATCACGAAGGCGCCGAGGCCAGCCAGCAGCACCACAAGCCCGGCCAGGAGGCTCATCACCAGCGCCGTGATCTCGATGCCGCTCTCGATCGCGGCATAGGCCTGCTTGGCGCGATGGCTGTAAAGCAGCGCAAAGGCGTCCAGCTCCTCGTTGAGCGCCTGCCGGTTGCCGCGGTTCTCGTCATTGTCGCCCAGCCGTCGCGCCGCGGCGGGACCGTCCCGCATGCCTGCCCGGAGCAGCTCGCGCCGGAATTCCTGAAATCCGTCGACCCGCTGGGCAAACGCCTCGAACCGCGCGGAATCCTGCGGCCGCACCACCCAGCGCCATTCGGTGAGAACGTCGCCGATCCGGTCGTTCAGCCGGATCAAGCTGTTTGCGAAGGGCCGCGCCGCATCGGCGGTCTCGGACATGTAGATGCCGCGCGATTCCATCGTCACGGCATAAATCAGGCCGTTGAGGCTGGCGACGCTGCGGCCGGCGATCATGGCGGCGTCGAACTCTTCGGTCAGCCGGGCGTGATGGCGCGCGTTGACGGCCGCCACCACGGCGAGGATGACCGTGACGGTGGCCAGCGACGCGAAGATCGCGTAAAGCTTGGTCGCGATTGAGAATTTCGACAGAATGCTCATCTCGATTCCCGCAACGGACGCCCCTCCCGGCCAGACTGGCCATAAGATGTTAACCAGACCTTTGCGCACGCCTGGATTGCAGGAAAAATCGCGGACGATCCCGATGCGGACTTGCCGGTCATGAAGCTGAACGTCGCCGTCCAGATGGACCCGATCGAGCGGATCAACATCCGTGGGGATTCCACCTTCGCGTTGCTGCTGGAGGCGCAGGCCCGGAGCCATGCGCTGTCGTATTACACGACCGACAGGCTCGCGATGGTGCAGGGCCGGGTGTTCGCCACCGCGCAGCCGCTGTCCGTGCGCGACGAGATGGGAAGCCACTTCACCCTCGGCGAGGGAAAGCGGGTCGAGGTGTCGTCGTTCGACGTGGTGCTGATGCGCCAGGACCCGCCGTTCGACATGAACTACATCACCGCTACGCACCTGCTGGAGCGCGTCCATCCCAAGACGCTGGTGGTCAACGACCCGCGCGAGGTGCGCAACGCGCCGGAGAAGATGTTCGTCAACGAATTCCCGGCGCTGATGCCGCCGACGCTGATCACGCGCGACCTCGCCGAGATCAAGGCGTTCCGCGCCGAGCACGGCGACATCGTGATGAAGCCGCTGTACGGCCACGGCGGCGGCGGCGTGTTCCGGCTGACGCGCGAGGACCTCAACTTCGGCTCGCTCTACGACTTCTTCGCCAGCACCTTCCGCGAGCCATGGGTGGTGCAGCGGTTCCTGCCGGAGGTGAAGCAGGGCGACAAGCGCATCATCCTGATCGAGGGCGAATTCGCGGGCGCCGTGAACCGGGTGCCCGCACCCGACGACCTGCGCTCCAACATGGTGCGCGGCGGATCGCCCAAGGACACCGAACTGTCGGCTCGCGAGCGCGAGATCTGCGAGACCATCGGGCCGAGCCTGCGCGAACGCGGGCTGATCTTCGTCGGTATCGACGTGATCGACGGCTGGCTCACCGAGATCAACGTCACCTCGCCCACCGGCATCCGCGCGATCCGCAATCTCGGCGGCCCGGACGTGGCCGCCATCGCATGGGACGCGATCGAGAAGCGGCGGGCGGCGGCAGCCTGATCAGGCCGCGACGCCCAGCTCCGGATCCAGCCCCTCGATGAAGAAGCACAGCCGGCCGCGGCCGGGCTCCAGATGCTGGACGTGCCAGATCATGTCCTCGACATCGGTGGTCGCGGCCTCCGCGTCGATGCGCGCCAGCCGGGCCTGATGCAGCTCGTTCTCGATCGTCTTCAGGTCGATCATCGCAACCTCTCGGCAACCTCTCGGATTTCGATGCGGCGGATTGTAGCCGAGTCGTTTTGTTCTGCAAATGTTCTTGTTTGCTCTTGTGGATTCTGCTACCTTGGCGTGCAGCGAGGGGCGAAATGGTTCAGCGCGTTGCGACAGTGGCCTTCGAGGGCATCGACGCCCGCGCAGTGGACGTGCAGGTCCACGTCGCGCCGGGCCTGCCGGCCTTCACCATCGTCGGCCTGCCCGACAAGGCCGTGTCCGAGGCCCGCGAGCGCGTGCGCGCCGCGCTGGTGGCGTCGGGTCTCGCGCTGCCCGCGCGCCGCATCACGATCAATCTCGCGCCCGCCGACCTGCCGAAAGAGGGCAGCCACTACGACCTCCCCATCGCGCTCGGCCTGATGGCCGCGATCGGCGCACTGCCGCCGGACGCCCTAAGCGGCTTCAGCGTGCTCGGCGAACTCGGCCTCGACGGCTCGATCGCGCCGGTCGCCGGCGTGCTGCCGGCCGCCATCGGCGCCAACGCACGCAACGAGGGCCTGATCTGTCCCGCAGCCTGCGGACCGGAGGCGGCCTGGGCGAGCCCGGAGATGGAGATCGTCGCGGCCTCGTCGCTGATTCAACTCGCCAATCACTTCAAGGGCACGCAGGTGCTGTCACGCCCTCGCCCCGCCATGCGGGCCGCCGCCGGGACCACGCTCGACCTCGCCGACATCAAGGGCCAGGAGAGCGCCAAGCGCGCGCTCGAGGTCGCGGCCGCGGGCGGCCACAATCTGCTCATGATCGGTCCGCCCGGCTCAGGCAAATCCATGCTCGCGGCCCGGCTGCCCGGCATCCTGCCGCCGCTGACGCCGGCCGAGCTGCTCGAGGTCTCGATGATCGCCTCGGTCGCGGGCGAGATCGAGGATGGCGCGCTCACCGACCGGCGGCCGTTCCGCGCACCGCACCATTCCGCCTCGATGCCGGCGCTGGTCGGCGGCGGATTGCGTGCGCGGCCCGGGGAGGTTTCGCTGGCGCATCACGGCGTGCTGTTCCTCGACGAGATGCCGGAGTTCGAGCCGCGCGTACTCGACGCCTTGCGCCAGCCGCTGGAGACCGGCGAGGTCGCGATCGCCCGCGTCAACCACCGCGTCACCTATCCGGCGCGCTTCATGCTGGTGGCGGCGATGAACCCCTGCCGCTGCGGCCGCGCCGCCGATCCCGGCTTCGCCTGCCGGCGCGGGCCCAACCTGCGCTGCGCGGCGGAGTACCAGTCCCGACTCTCCGGGCCGCTGCTCGACCGCATCGACCTCAACATCGAGGTGCCGGCCGTCACCGCCGCGGACCTGATCCTGCCGCCGCCCGCCGAGGGCAGCCACGAGGTGGCGGCGCGCGTGGCGCACGCCCGCGCGGTGCAGGCGGACCGCTATGCCGCGCTCGGCCTGGACGGCGTCCTCACCAACGCCACCGCGCCCGCGGCCGTGCTCGAAGAGGCGGCGAAGCCGGACGCGGCCGGCCTCGCGTTGCTGCGCGACGCGGCCGACGCCATGCCGCTCTCGGCGCGTGGCTATCACAGGGTTCTGCGCGTGGCCCGCACGCTCGCCGACCTCGCAGGCTCCCGCACGGTCGGACGCGCGCATCTGGCCGAGGCGCTGTCGTATCGCGCGCTCGCGGACGGCATCCGGCGCGCCGCGTGACGGGCGTTTAAGGCGACATTAACCATAAACGACTAGCGTCGCTCCATCGCGTCGGGGAGCGGACGTGGACACGAACCAGAAGATCCTGCTGGCGCTGGCGCTGCTCGCCGTGCCGGTGGCGGGCACGGCGGCGCACAGCTATTTCGCCAAGCCCGAGGCCGTGTGCTTTGCCAACGGCTCGACCACCTATCGCGTGTCCGCGACCGCGGCGAGCCCCGACCTCCGGGTCCGGATCGACAACACCGCGGCGAGCCCGGACCTGCGCATCCTTCTGGTGGACCGCCCCGAGACCGCGGATTTCGTGCTGGCCGACGACTACGATCCGCGCGAGCGCAACGCCTGCCGCACGCCGGGGCCGGTCAAGACCGTGCGGATCGATTCCGAAACCCCGACGCCCGACGTGGTCGTCGCCATGTCGGCCGACATCGCCTCGCCCGACGTCACGGTCTATGTCCGCTCCGTGCGGTTCTCGCACCAGGACGCCGCCGCCCTGCAGGCGGCGATGTGGAAGACCGAGCAGAAGCGCCGGCTCGCCCAGCGGCGCTGATCCCCTCCGGTTGATCGAATCCGGTCGATCCGGTTAGGCCCGCGTCAACCCTACCGTCGTGGCAGGCTGCGGCGGGAAGGGAATCGCAAGGGTCTGCGCCCGATCATCCGCCCGTATCATCGGCAACGAGCAGGCGACGCCCGCCGGGCGCGCGCCTGCTGCGAGGGACCGGGCGTCGAATGCAGGTGCGACCCCCATCGGGCAGGCGGCGCTGGATGCCGCTGTACAAGATCGCGCTCTGGGTCCTGCGGTGGACCTTCATCACCATCGGCGCCCTGACCACGGCGGTCGTCGTGCTCGGACATCTCTACGCCGTCAACGAAGCCGTCTACGATCCTTCCCTGTTCGCCATCGGCGTCGCCGGGCTGTTCGCGATGGGCTGCGGCGTCATGCTGATGGTGCTGGCCCGCAACCGCGGGCAGCGCATCGAGCTGCGGCGCGCGGCGGCACGCTGCGAGGAGTTGGCCGATCGCGTCTGGGAGCTGAAGGAGGCCGAGGCACGCGCCTCGAACCTGCTCGAGGCCCAGGGCGACTTGATCGTTCAGCGCGACGCCGAAGGCCGCATCACCTACGCCAACGACGCCTTCTGCGCACGCACGCGCACGCCGCGCGAGATCATGCTCGGATCGCGCATCGGCCTCGATGTGCTGGAGCAGGGCGACATCGAGGTGCTGGCGGACGGCACCCGCGTCCACGACCAGCGGATCGCGACGCCGGAGGGTCCTCGCTGGCTGGCCTGGCGCGAGGTCGCGGTGCGGTCGCGCTCCGACGAGCGCACCGAATTCCTCAGCGTCGGCCGCGACGTCACCGACCGCACCCGCGCCGAGCAGGCGCTCGCCGAGGCGCGCGACGCGGCGGAAGCCGCCAGCCGCGCCAAGTCCCGCTTCCTCGCCGTCATGTCGCACGAGATCCGCACGCCGCTGAACGGCATCCTCGGGATGGCCGACCTGCTGCTCGACACGCCGCTGACGCCGGAGCAGCGCACCTATGTCGGCGCCGCCAAGACCTCCGGTGCAGCGCTGCTGTCGCTGATCGAGGAGATCCTCGACTTCTCCAAGATCGAGGCCGGCCGGCTCGATCTTCAGCCGCAGCCCTTCGCGCTCCTGCCGCTGGTCGAAGAGGTGGTGGAGCTGCTCGCGCCGCGCGCCCAGGCCAAGGGTCTCGAGATCGCCTCCGACACGGACGAGGGCCTGCCGGAGACGTTCACGGGAGATGCCGCACGCTTGCGCCAGGTGCTGCTCAACCTCGCCGGCAACGCGATCAAGTTCACCGAGACCGGCGGCGTCGGCGTCACGGTGGAGCGCGGCGCTGTGCCGGGCGAGATCGTCATCGCGGTGCGCGATACCGGCATCGGCATCGCGCCCGCGGAGCAGGCGCGCATCTTCGATGAGTTCGAGCAGGCCGAAGGCGGCAGCGCGCGCAAGTTCGGCGGCACGGGACTGGGCCTTGCGATCTCGAAGCGGATCGTCGAGCGCATGGGGGGCCGCATCGCGCTCGACAGCGCGCCCGAGCAGGGCACCACGTTCCGCGTCAGCCTGCCTCTGGCGGGCGCAAGCGACGCCGCGGCGGCCGCCACCCCCGACCTCGCCGGCCGGACGATTCTGATCGTCGGCGCAGAGGGGATCGAAGCCGGTCTCTTGGCCCGCAAGCTGACGCGATGGGGCGCAGCCGCCACGATCTGCGATCCGCAAGGCGCGACCGCGCTGCTGCGCGAACGGCGCTGGGACGCGCTGCTGGCGGACCATGCGCTCGGCGCGGAAGCCGTGGCTCGGCTGGCCGCCGAAGCCAGCCCGGCGGCGGCGCAGCGCATCGTGCTGCTCGCGCCTGGGGACCGGCCCGGCCTCGACGCGCTGAAGGATGCGGGCTTCACCGGATACCTCGTCAAGCCGGTGCGGACGCAGTCGCTGGCTTCTCTGCTCGCGGGAAACCAGACATTCGAGCACGGTGCGCGTGCCGCTGCTCCCGCGCCCGCCGCCGCGCCCGAGACCGCACGGCCGCACGGCCTTTCCGTGCTGATCGCGGAAGACAACGAGATCAACGCGCTGCTCGCGCGCGTGCTGGTCGAGCGGCTCGGGCATCGTCCGACGCTCGCCGCGACCGGCGAAGCCGCCCTTGAAGCCTGGCACGCCGCGCGCGACGCCGATGCTGCATTCGATCTCGTTCTCATGGACGTGCAGATGCCCGGCATGGACGGGCTGGAGGCGACGCGGCGCATCCGTCGCGCCGAAGCCGCGGAGGACGGCGCCCGCACGCCCGTCGTGGCGCTCACCGCCAACGCCTTCGACGAGGACCGCGAGGCCGCGCTGGCCGCCGGCATGGACGGCTTCCTGATCAAGCCGCTGGACCGGGAGCGTCTCGCAGCCGTGCTGGCGCAACGGGCCGGGCGGACGACGATTGCGGCCTAAAAGGCCGCGCGCGGGAGCGGATTCGCTTGTCATAAATCGGTCCCAGCCCCATGTTGTATCCGGGACGCCGGGGGACGATCGTGAATCGTGGGCGTCGAGGGGACGAATGCTGAGCCGCACGCCGATCTCGCCGCGTCGCCTGCTCGACGGCTTCTGGCCGTCGGCGCGCATCGTCGGGATATGGCCGGGCCTCAAGGCGTTCGGCGGGCTGTCGGTTCTCGACCGGCGCGACGACGGCGCGGCTCCGCTGGAGCGGATCGGCTCGCTCGAGGTGCGGATCGCCCGCACGGCCGCCGAGGTCCGGCAGGCCCAGAGGCTGCGCTATCAGGTTTTCTACGACGAAGGCGGCGCGACCGCCGACGCCGCCACCACGCTGGTCCGGCGCGACGTCGACGCCTTCGATGCGGTCTGCGACCATCTGCTGGTGATCGACCACGAGCCGAACGAGCACAACGGACATCGCGCCCCGGCCGTGGTCGGCACCTACCGCCTGCTGCGGCAGGAGGTGGCCCGCCGGCACGGCGGCTTTTACAGCGGCATCGAGTACGACGTCGATGCACTGGTCGGCGGCCATCCCGAGCTGCGCTTCCTCGAGCTGGGCCGCTCCTGCGTGCTCGCGCCCTACCGCAACAAGCGCACGCTGGAGCTGCTGTGGCACGGCATCGGCGCCTATACGACCCGGCATCGTCCGGACGTGATGATCGGCTGCGCCAGCCTTGACGGCACCGACCCGGCGCAGCTCGCGCTGCCGCTGTCGTTCCTGCACCATTACGCGCGCGCGCCGGAGGGCTGGCGCGCCAATGCCCACGCCGACCGCTATGTCGAGATGAACCGGATGCCGGCGGATGCGATCGACCAGAAGGCGGCGCTGCGGTCGCTGCCGCCGCTGATCAAGGGCTATCTGCGGCTCGGCGCCTATATCGGAGAGGGCGCGGTGGTGGACCACCAGTTCGGCACCACCGATGTGCTGATCATCCTTCCGGTGGCCAAGATCAAGTCGCGCTATCTGAGCCACTTCAACGCGCAGCGGGAAGCGGCGTAACGTTCTAAAGCTTGCGCAGCGCCACGCTTTCGATGCGGTGGCTCTCGCCCTTGCGCAGGATCAGGTCGGCGCGCTGGCGCGTGGGCAGGATGTTCTCGTGCAGGTTCACGAGGTTGATCCGCTCCCAGATCGAGGTCGCGGTTGCGGTGGCCTCCGCGTCGGAGAGCGCCGAATAGCGGTGGAAGTAGGACTTCGGATCGCGAAACGCCGTGCCCCGCAGCGTGAGAAAGCGGTCGACGTACCAGGATCTCAGAACGTCCTCGGCGGCGTCGATGTAGACCGAGAAGTCGAAGAAATCCGACACGAAGGGGATCGCCTGGCCGTCCCGCGGCAGCCGCCCGGTCTGCAGCACGTTGAGCCCCTCGACGATCAGAATGTCCGGCCGGTCCACCTCGATCCACTGGTTGGGCGTCACGTCATAGATCAGATGCGAATAGACCGGCGCGCGAGCCGGCCGGCGGCCGGCCTTCACGTCGGAGAGGAAGCGCAGGAGCGCGGGAAGATCGTAGCTCTCCGGGAAGCCCTTTTTCTCCATCAACCCCTCGCGCTCCAGCATCGCGTTGGGCAGAAGGAATCCGTCGGTGGTGATGAGATCGACCTTGGGCACGTTGGTCCAGCGCGCCAGCAAGGCCTGCAGCACGCGCGCCGTGGTGGACTTGCCGACCGCGACCGAGCCGGCCACACCGATGATGTAGGGCGTCTTCGCATCCTCGGAGCCAAGGAAGCGCTGCTGCGCGCGGTGCAGGCGCTGCGTGGCCGCGACGTAGAGCGACAGCAGCCGCGACAGCGGCAGGTAGATGTCCTCGACTTCCTTGATGTCGAGGCGGTCGTGCAGCGAACGCAGCCGGGCGACCTCGTCCGGCGTCAGCGTCATCGGCATGTCTTCGCGCAGCGCGGCCCAGGCCGCGCGCGTGTAGGCGCGATAGGGCGACAGCCCGTCGCCGGCCTGCTGCTCCGTCATGAGCGCGACGCCTTTTCCTGCAGGCCGGATTGCGCCTGCCGCGCGGCCAGCGCGGCCTCGACATCGGCCAGCGCGACGCCGCGCGCGTGCAGGACCACCAGCAGGTGGTAGAGCAGGTCGGCGGCCTCCGAGGTCAGACGCTCGCGGTCCTCGCCCACCGCGGCGAGAACGGTCTCCACCGCCTCCTCGCCGAATTTCTTGGCGCAATGCGCCACGCCCTTGTCGAGAAGCTGGCGGGTGTAGGACTGGCCCGCGTCCGCACGGGCGCGCTCGCGCACGCGCTGTTCGAGATCGGCGAGGGTGAAACGGTCGGTGCTCATGGAACGTGCATAGCATCTCCCGGCAGGGGCCGGGAGTCGCGGAACGCGGCGGAACGGGCCGATGCTTAAGGGTCGAGGCGCATCGGCAGCCCGGCCGCAGCCATGTGCTGCTTGGCCTGGCGCACCGAATACTCCCCGAAATGGAAGATCGAGGCCGCCAGCACCGCGGTCGCATGGCCGTCCCGGATGCCGGCCACCAGATGGTCGAGGTCGCCGACCCCGCCCGAGGCGATCACCGGCACTGGCACCGCGTCCGCCACCGCGCGCGTGAGCGCGATGTCAAAGCCCGACCTGGTGCCGTCGCGGTCCATGGAGGTGAGCAGGATTTCGCCCGCGCCGAGCGACACCACCTCGCGGGCGTAGGCCACCGCGTCAAGGCCGGTGGCGTTGCGGCCGCCGTGGGTGAAGATCTCCCAGCGATCGGGCTCGCCTGGGGGCGAGACCTTCTTGGCGTCGATCGCCACCACGATGCACTGGTCGCCGAACTTCTCCGCTGCCTCCTTGACGAAGGCGCGGCGAGAGACGGCCGCGGTGTTGATCGACACCTTGTCCGCGCCGCAGGCGAGCAGCTTACGGATGTCCTCCACCGTGCGTACGCCGCCACCGACCGTGAGCGGCATGAAGCAGGCCTCGGCGGTCCGCTGCACCACGTCGAAGATGGTGTCGCGGTTCTCGTGGCTCGCGGTGATGTCGAGGAAGCACAATTCGTCCGCGCCGGCGGCATCGTAGGCGATGGCGGCCTCCACCGGATCGCCGGCATCGCGCAGCTCCAGGAACTTGACGCCCTTGACGACTCGGCCGTCCTTGACGTCGAGGCAGGGAATGACGCGGACCTTGAACATGACCTACCGCGAACGGATGAAGCCGACGATGGCCGACACCGCCGCGCCATCCTGCAGGAAGAAGCCGTGCGCGCCGCGCGGCCCGCAGGGATTGGGATGCGGCTGGCCCTTGTTGTCCACCCAGCGCAGCGTCGCCTTGCCGCGCGACCAGGCGACGAAGCTCTGCGCGTGCGCGGGCAGGGTGTGCTGACATTCGTCGCGCCTGTGATGGATCACGAGCGTCGCCGGAAGCACCGCGGGCGAATCGAGGATTTCCCGCGCCCGGTTGAGCACGCCCGAGACGAACACAACTCCGGTCGGCCGCGCGCCGGCCCGGATGGCCTGCGAGACGTCGCGTGCGCCGCGGCTCATGCCCACGAGCACGACCTTCCGCTTCCTGGCCACCGCCTCCTGCACCAGCGATGCCGCCTGGCTTGGCGACGTGGTGACGACGGTTTCGATCCCGGCTGCCCGGATGCGGCTTTCATTGCGCACCAGAAAGTCGATCGGCGAGGCGCCGCCGGCGCCGGGCATCAACACCGCAAGCCGGCCTGCCTGGGCGAACGCCGGAGCCGAACCCAGACCGAGCGCGACCGCCACGGCCGCGATCCTCATAATCCCCTGCATGTGCCCCTCCCTTAGGATGCGTGGAGCTTCGCTTCGCGCAGCAGCTTCAATGCCTCGGCAGGATCGAGACGGCCGTCGTAGAGCGCGCGGCCGGCAATGGCGCCCTGCAGCTTTCGCGCCCGCGTCTCCGTCATCACCTCGATATCCTTGATCGACGCAAGGCCGCCCGAAGCGATCACCGGAATCGACACCGCGTCCGCCAGCGCGATGGTGGCGTCCCAGTTGATGCCCTGGAGCATGCCATCTCGGGCCACGTCCGTATAGACGATCGCCGCCACGCCCGCGTCCTCGAACCGCCGCGCGATGTCGAGCACGGTCAGCTCCGACTGCTCGGCCCAGCCTTCGACCGCGACCTTGCCGTCGCGCGCATCCAGTCCCACGGCAACTTGCCGGGGGAACGCCCTCGCCGCCTCTTTCACCAGCGCCGGATCGCGCACCGCAGCGGTGCCGATGATGACGCGGTTGACGCCCTTTTCCAGCCAGCCTTCGACCGTGCGCATGTCGCGGATGCCGCCGCCGAGCTGCACCGACATCGAGGTCGCTTCGAGGATGCGCTCCACGGCGGCGGCATTCACCGGCTTGCCGGCAAACGCGCCGTCGAGATCGACGATATGCAGATGGGAGAAGCCCTGGGTTTCGAAGGCATGCGCCTGCGCCGCCGGATCGCGGTTGAACACCGTGGCGCGCGCCATGTCGCCCTGTTGCAGGCGCACGCACAGGCCGTCCTTGAGGTCGATGGCGGGAAACAGGATCACGTTACGCTCACGAGGCTGGC
This sequence comes from uncultured Rhodoplanes sp., assembly GCA_964653225.1. Lineage (GTDB taxonomy): Bacteria > Pseudomonadota > Alphaproteobacteria > Rhizobiales > Xanthobacteraceae > Z2-YC6860. Next base: position 22,964 of record CAZZCV010000030.1, read on the forward strand.
ACGCGCCCGGTCGGGTCGCCGGGGATCACGGCTTCCATTTCAGGAAATTGGCGATCAGCGCAAGTCCAAGTTTCTGGCTCTTCTCCGGGTGAAACTGGGTGCCGGCCATGTTCTCGCGGCCGACCATCGCGGTCAGAGGCCCGCCGTAGTCGGCCTCGGCCAGCACGTCGGCCCGGTCGGCGGGCTTGAGGCTGTAGGAGTGGACGAAGTAGGCGTGCAGGCCGGACGGCCCGAGCGGAATGCCGTCCAGCAGCGGATGCGGGCGGGCGTCCAGCGTATTCCAGCCCATGTGCGGAATCTTCAGCGCCGGGTCCGCGGGCGCGATCCGGTCCACCTCGCCCCCAATCCAGCCGAGCCCTTCGGTCACCCGGTGCTCGCGGCCGCGCTCGGCCATGAGCTGCATGCCGACGCAGATGCCGAAGAACGGCCGGCCCCTGCGCCGCACGGCCTCCTCCATCGCCTCGACCATGCCGGGCACCGCGTCGAGCCCGCGCTTGCAGTCGGCGAAGGCGCCGACGCCCGGCAGCACCACGCGGTCGGCGCTGCGCACCGCCTCGGGATCGCGCGTCACCACGACGGGCTGCTGGTGCCCGCTGTCGCGGGCCGCGCGCTCGAACGCCTTGGCCGCCGAATGCAGGTTGCCGGAGCCGTAGTCCACGATGGCGACGCTCATCGGCGCGGCTCGGGCTCGGGGAACAGGCCGATCACGTCCGACGGTCCCTGCGACCGCGACGACGGCGGCACTGCGGGCGACGGCGGATAGGACGGCAGCGCATCGCGTGCGATCCGAGAATCAATCCATGAATCGAAGAAGCGCCGCTCGGCGTCCTCGCGGTCGCGGCCGACCACGACGCCGACCTGCCGCCGCCGGCGCAACGTGAAGCGCCGGAGCGTCGCGGCCTCGAAGCCGACCAGCAGCGCCAGCAGCACGCCGACCGCGAACCGCGCCGGTCCGGAAAGGCCGGCCGCCGCCAGCCCGGCCAGCACGAGCGCGACCAGAACCAGATAGGCCGGAAGCACCAGCCACATGCGATGCCAGAGCATCCAGAGCGGCCCGAGCAGGAACGCCCAGACGTGGAATCCGTCGCGCACGAACACGAAGCGTTCAGCGTCGCCCGCCGGATCGCCGGTCAGCCTGCGCGGCTCATGCACCGTGTAGACGTTCATCGTCACTCTCCGGCCGCCTCGCACGGCTGCGCAGGGTCTGCTTCCGCGGCGTTGAATCAGACCCGTTGCTTGTCAGCCGCCGAGCGAGCCCTTGGTCGAAGGCACCTCGCCCGCCGCGCGCGGGTCGATCGCGAAGGCCGCGCGCAGCGCCCGCGCCAGACCCTTGAAACAGGACTCGGCAATGTGGTGATCGTTGGTCCCGTACAGGGTCTCGACGTGCAGCGTCACGCCCGCGTTCATCGCGAACGCCTGGAACCATTCCTGCACCAGCTCGGTGTCGAAGGCGCCGACCTTGTCCTTGCCGAAGGTCGCCTTGAACACCAGGAACGGCCGGCCCGACACGTCGATGGCCACGCGCGTCAGCGCCTCGTCCATCGGCATGTGCAGGCTGGCGTAGCGGGTGATGCCCTTCATGTCGCCCAGCGCCTGCTTCACCGCCTGGCCGAGCGCGATCCCCACGTCCTCGGTGGTGTGATGGTGGTCGATGTGCAGGTCGCCCTTGGCGCGCACCCGGATGTCGATGCGCGAGTGCCGCGCCAGCAGGTCGAGCATGTGGTCGAAGAAGCCGATGCCGGTGGAGACGTCGGACTTGCCGGTGCCGTCGAGGTCGACGGCGACCTCGATGTCGGTCTCCTTGGTGGCGCGCTTGACCGCGCCGGCGCGGCCGGCCGTGCGCACCACCGGCGTCAGGGCCTTCCCGGCGGGCCGGGTCTTCCGGGAGGATTTGACGGCTCGCTTGGCCACGAGGATGCCCCTGGTTCGATTTGCCGGCCTTTTAACAGGGGCCCACGGGATTCGCCACCGGCGGCCGCTCCCGCCGCCCTCAGGCGGCGGGGCCGGACACGCCCAGCACGGTCAGCGACCGCCAGCCGCCGGACGGGGTCTGCCACTCGATCGACTGGCCGGCCGACAGGCCGACCAGCGCCGCGCCGATGGGCGTCAGCACGGAAATCCGGCCCGCGTCCATATCGGCCTCGTCGGGATAGACCAGGGTGACGCGCCGCGCCTGACCGGTCGTGTCGTCCCGGAACTCGACCTGCGAGCCCATCCGCACCACGCCCTGCAGCATGGCGGAGGAATCGACCACATTGGCGCGCTCCACCTCGCGAGCGAGAAATTCGGCGGTGCGCGGCAGGGTATCCAGCGCCGCGTTGGCCAGACGGTTCAGCCGCTCGAAATCGTCGGCGCTCAGCGTGATGGGCGGCAGGCCCGTGTTCAGTTGATCCATGATCGGTCTCCTTCTCCGGCTCCGGCCGGTCTCGACCGGACGCTGCCCGATGCGGGCATCGGCGGCAGGGCGCGGCATTTTCTGTCGATGGGTGGAAAGGGGTCGAACGAAACGCCCGGACGACGGACGAACAGCCGCGTCCGGGCTACCTGCCTGCGTGCAGGTGGCCCGCGCGGGCGAACAGACGTGCCGGGGCGCGCGACGGAGCGTTCATGCCCTTAAATCTAGGCTGGAAGCCCGCATTGTCAATGAAGCGCCGGCGGACGCCGTCCGAACCGGCCGCAACCCCATGATTTGCAAACCGATCTGCGACTCCTTAAGTCCCGGATGGCCGGCGTTCCACGGCCGAGGGACTTTCCGCAAATGCAGCAGCAATCCGAACTCTGGCACGGCACCACGATCCTGACCGTCCGCAAGGGCGGCACGGTCGCGGTCGGCGGCGACGGCCAGGTCTCGATCGGCCAGACCGTGGTGAAGGCCAACGCCAGGAAGGTGCGCCGGCTCGGCAAGGCCCAGGCGGGCCACGAGGTGATCGGCGGCTTCGCGGGCGCCACCGCCGACGCCTTCACGCTGTTCGAAAGGCTGGAGGCGAAGCTGGAGCAGTATCCCGGCCAGCTCACCCGCGCCGCCGTGGAGCTTGCGAAGGACTGGCGCACCGACCGCTACCTGCGCCGGCTGGAGGCCATGATGATCGTCGCCGACAAGGAGGTGTCGCTGGTGCTGACCGGCACCGGCGACGTGCTGGAGCCGGAGGCCGGCGTCATGGGCATCGGCTCCGGCGGCAACTATGCGCTCGCGGCGGCGCGCGCGCTGCTCGACAGCGGGCACGACGCCGAGACCATCGTGCGCCGTTCCCTCGACATCGCCGCCGATATCTGCGTCTACACCAACCGCAACGTGACGATCGAGACGTTGAAGGCCTGAACCGAGCATGACCGACCTCACCCCCCGCGAAATCGTCTCCGAACTCGACCGCTTCATCATCGGGCAGGGCGAGGCCAAGCGCGCCGTCGCCGTGGCGCTGCGCAACCGCTGGCGGCGCAAGCAGCTTGCCGACGACATCCGCGAGGAGGTCTACCCCAAGAACATCCTGATGATCGGCCCCACCGGCGTCGGCAAGACCGAGATCTCGCGCAGGCTGGCGCGGCTCGCCGGCGCACCGTTCCTCAAGATCGAGGCCACCAAGTTCACCGAGGTCGGCTACGTCGGCCGCGACGTGGAGCAGATCGTGCGCGATCTCGTGGAGGTCGCCATCGGGCTGACCCGCGAGAAAAAGCGCAAGGACGTGCAGGTGCGCGCGGAGCAGGCCGCCGAGCAGCGCGTGGTCGATGCGCTCACCGGCCCGGCCGCGAGCCCCGCCACCAAGGAATCGTTCCGCCGCAGGCTTCGCGCCGGTGAGCTGAACGACAAGGAGATCGAGATCGAGGTGCAGGCCGCGGGCGGCGGCATGCCGATGTTCGAGATTCCGGGAATGCCGGGCGCGCAGATGGGCGCGGTCAATCTCGGCGACATCTTCGGCAAGCTCGGCGGCGGACGCACCCGGACGCGGCGCGTCACCGTGGCGGAATCCCACGACATCCTGATCGCCGAGGAATCCGACAAGCTGCTCGACCAGGACCAGGTGGTGCAGGAGGCGATCCATTCGGTCGAGAACAGCGGCATCGTGTTCCTCGACGAGATCGACAAGATCACCGTGCGCGAGGGCCGGGCCGGCGGCGACGTGTCGCGCGAGGGCGTGCAGCGCGACCTGCTGCCGCTGATCGAGGGCACCACCGTCTCCACCAAGCACGGGGCCGTGAAGACCGACCACATCCTGTTCATCGCCTCGGGCGCGTTCCACGTCTCCAAGCCTTCCGACCTGCTACCCGAACTGCAGGGCCGGCTGCCGATCCGCGTGGAGCTGCAGGCGCTCACGCGCGACGACTTTCGCCGCATCCTGACGGAGCCCGAGGCGTCGCTGATCAAGCAATACGTCGCGTTGATGCAGACCGAGGGCGTGGCGCTGCACTTCACCGAGGACGCCATCGACGCGCTGGCCGACATCGCGGTGCAGGTGAACGGCAGCGTCGAGAACATCGGCGCGCGTCGCCTTCAGACCGTGATGGAGCGGGTGCTGGACGAAATCTCGTTCGCGGCCGGCGAACGCTCCGGCGAAACCGTCACCATCGACGCAGGCTACGTGAAAGCGCGCGTCGGCGATCTGGCGAAGAACGCCGACCTCAGCCGCTTCATCCTGTAGCGATTCAGGCTGCGGCGACGCGGCGCCAGCGGATGCGCCGGTAACCGCCGTTCGCGTCCGGCTCGGTCGAAAGCGTCAGGTCGGGACCGTCGATGTGGATGCGCCGCACCAGCGTGGTCCCCGCCGCGTTGGGATTGAGCGACATCTCGATGCGGTGGAACACCTTGCCGTCCTTCACCTCGAACCGGCCCGCATAGCAGATCACGTGGCTCGCCGCCGCGGCGCGGTCCTCCGCAGTCGCGGCGCTGAGATCCACGCGGCTCGCGGTTTCGGAAATGCGCGGCCGCCCGGCCGGCGTGCTGACCACCGAAACATAACCGTCCGTGCTGTACATGATCTGCGACAGGCGCGGCTCGCCCTGCGTGACCGCGCCACTCGCGTCCACGAAGTCCTCGCCGAGCTGACGATAGACTCCCACGAGATCGTCCGCCGTCATCGGTGCCCCTTCCGTTTTCCGCCGCCGGAACCTACAGTTTAGGCAAAATAGACCAGGGAGGATACCGCCGATGCGTCTACACCGGATGATGGGACTGGCTTTCGCGCTCTCCGCGCTGCCGCTGATGCACGCCGTGCCTGCGCAGGCGCAGGGGGCCTATCCGGAGCGGCCCGTGCGCATCGTCTTCGGCTTCGGTCCGGGCGCGGCCTCGGACGTGGCCGCCCGCGTCGTGGCCCAGAAGATGGGCCAGCGCCTCGGCCAGCAGTTCGTGATCGAGAACCGTCCCGGCGCGGGCTCCAACATCGCCGCCGAGGCGGTCGCGCGCGCGCCGAAGGACGGCTACACGCTGCTGCTGACCACGGTGGCCAACACCATCGTCGTCAACAAGGTGTCGTTCGATCCGGTGAAGGACTTCACGCCGATCGTGCTGATGGGCAGCGTGCCCAATCTCCTGGTGGCGCATCCGGGCGTCCCTGCCGACAACGTCGCGGCGCTGATCAAGCTGGCCAAGGCGAAGCCCGGCGAAATCCTGTTCGCGTCCTCGGGCGCGGGCACCGCGACGCATCTTTCGGGCGAGCTGTTCAACGAGATGACCGGCGTCAAGCTCGGCCATGTGCCCTATACCGGCAGCGCCCAGGCCACCAACGACCTGCTCGGCGGCCGGGTGCATCTCCTGTTCTCGCCCGCGAGCACGGTGCTTCCCCATGTGCGTGCGGGCAAGCTCAAGGCGCTCGCCGTCACCCAGGACCAACGCTCGCCGCTCACGCCCGACGTGCCGAGCCTGGGCGAGGCCGGCCTGAAGGGCTTCGAGACCAGCGTCTGGTTCGGCCTGCGCGCGCCCGCGGGCGTGCCGGCCGACGTGGTGGCCAAGGTCAACGCCGCGGTGAACGCGGCGCTCAAGGAGCCGGAGACCGTGGACGCCTTCAGGAAGCTCGGCATCGCCCCGCTCGGCGGCACGCCCGACTCCTTCGGTACGTTCTTCCAGTCCGAGGTCGCGAAGTGGGAGCGGGTGGTGAAAGCCGCCGGGGTGCGGAAGTAGAATCGCCGCCTGGCGCACAGGCGGAAGAACGGACACGCCGGTTATGGTAAATCGTGTTCTCCGCCTGTGCCCCTGCCGTTCTCATCCGTTCGCATGTCGCGAATCGCGCGGCCCGCGGATTCGCGATCCGGAAACGTTGTCAGGGCGTTAACGCGCCGCGATCTTTTCTCAGCCGCACATAGAGCGCGCCCTCGCCGCCGTGTCCGACGGACGCGGGTTCGAAGCCGACGACGCAGTCGCGCAGCTCCGGCAGCCCGAGCCACATCGGCACCTGCCGCCTGAGCACGCCGCGCCCGCCGCCCGATTCGCCATCCGCCGATTCGCGGCGGCCCTTGCCGGTGATGACCAGCACGGTGCGTGCGCCGCGCATCTGGCTGCGGCGGATGAATCCGATCAGCGCGTCGTAGGCTTCGGCCTGGGTGCGGCCGTGCAGATCGATGCGGGCGTCGATGGCCGCGCGGCCGCGGGCGATCTTCTTCTTCTCGCGGCGGCCGAGGGTTTCGAGGAGAGGCGGCGAGGCCGGACGCGGGGATGGCGGCGAAGATGGAGACTGCGGCGGCGGGCGGCGGCGCGGCTTGGTCTCTGCCGAGGCCGCAGGCCCGGACGGATCGGGCTCCGGATCGGCGGGCACGTGGCGGCGCAGCGGCGTCACCGATTTCGCCACCCCCTTCCAGAGCAGCCGCTCCTCGTCGCTGAGCCTGCGGCTCCGGCGGCGCGGCCTGCCGTCGTCGGACGCGCTCATGACTTTCGCTTGGACGTCCGCCTGGACTTCGGTTTCGCGCTGGGCTTGGCGCCAGGCTTGGCATCAGCCTTGGGCTTTGCTCCGGGCTTCGCCGTGGTTTCAGCCGGCTTGCCGTCGGACTTCGCCGCCGGTTTCGCGTCGACCTTGGCGAAGACGGGGCGCGGCTGCGGCAGCGGCACATTCTTCTCCACCGCCCTCGGATCGAGCGCGTTGGGCACCAGCATCACGAATTTCGCCGGATGGCGCAGCCGGCCCGCGATCTCGCCGGCCCTGTCGCCCGCGCCGAAATAGATGTCGGCGCGCGCCGGGCCGATGATCGCGCCGCCGGTGTCCTGCGCGATCATCAGGCGGCGGAACGGCGTGGTGGGCTGGTCGCCGTCGATCGGCAGGTTCGCCGAGATGAAGAACGGCGTGCCGTAGACGTGCAGGTTGCGATCGACCGCGATCGAGCGCCACGCCGCGAGCGAGATGCCCTGCGCGCCGATCGCCTCCTCGTTCTCCGAAAGGTCGGTCTCGCGGAAGAACACGTAGGACTTGTTCAGCCGCCGGATTTCCGCGGCCTCCTCCGGGTTGGCCAGCATCCACTCGCGGATACGCTGCATCGACATCTCTTCCTTCGGCACATGCTTGCGCTCGATCAGGAAGCGGCCGACCGCGGTGTAGGGATGGCCGTTCTGCGCCTCGTAATTGAGCCGCAGCATCTTGCCGTTCTCCAGCCTGACGCGGACCGAGCCCTGGATCTGGGCGAAGAAGGCATCGACCGGGTCCTTGAGATAGCAGATCTCCAGATTGCGGCCGTCCAGCGCGCCCTGCTCGATGGCGGCGCGGTCGTGGAACGGCACCAGCCGGCGGACCCGCTTGCCCTTCTTCGCACCCTTCCTGGTCGCGGCGCCCATCACCGCCATCCGGCCGCCCTTGAGCAGCGTGGACGGCTTGCGCCGCACCGGCGCGGTGAACTCGTTGCTGGCCACCCGCGAGCCTTCGAAGATCGGCTCGTAATAGCCGGTGACGAAGCCCTCCGGCTCGCCGAGGGGCGCGATGGCCACGGGCCGGAAGTGACGCTCGAAGAACGCACGCGCCTCGGCGGCCGTTGCGGGCTTCTCCGCGACCGCGGCGCGGCAAGCCTCGTAGAGCGCACCATAGACCGGCCGCGCCTTGCGCATCGCGGGGGTGCCGCGAAGGATCGGCCGGCAGCTCGCCATGAAGGTCTTGAACGCGGCGCCGTGATCGTCCTCGACCCAGCCCTCCATCGCCGGCCAGGCCACGGGCTCGATCTGGCTGTTGGGAATCTTCAGCCGCGGGCGGATCTCGTCGGGCAGCGCGGGAACGGTGAAAGCAGTCAGCGCGGCGGCGAGGGCCGCGGTCCATCCGGTCCGAGGAAGGAAGAGCCTCCGGCCTGCGATCATTGCCCTGCTTCGGTCGCCACCAGCTTCCAGTTGGGATCGCGCGAGGACAGGTCGCGCGAGAACGTCCAGATGTCGGTGACGTCCGTCACCTTCTCGGGGTTGCCGTCGATCACGTTGCCGTTGCGGTCGCGGGTGGCGGAGATCAGCTTGGAGACGAAGCGGATCGTCACCTGCGCGGACTTGCCGCGCACCTCCGCGCCGATCAGCTCGGCGGCGTCGATGGAGACGAAGCGGGTCTCGGCGGTCTCGCCGCGCTGCTCGCGCTCGCCGATCGCGGCCTCGAAGCCCTCATAGACCTCGCGACCCAAGAGGTCCTTGAGCTGGCGCTTGTCGCCGGCGGCGAAGGCCGTGACGATCATCTCGTAGGCGGCTCGCGCACCCGTGAGGAAGTGCTGCGGATCGAACTCGTGGTCCTCGCGCGCGATCGCGTCGAGGCCAGCGGCCAGCGGCGAACCCGGCTCGGCGACGCCTTTCCAGCGCTCGGACGGCTCCTCGGGCTCGGACGGCTTCGGCGCGGCATCGACCGGACCGCGGCCGGGCAGGCTCACGACCTTGTCGCCGGCGGGCGTCCGCACGGCGTCGCGCGCGGAATAGGGATCGTAGGGCGGCCGCTCCCGCCCGGTGCGCTGGCCGAGAACGCTGCGCAGGCGCAGGAAAATGAAGACCGCCAGCGCCAGGAAAATGATGGTGTAGATGTCGAACACGTCTCGCATGCTCCGGGAGGCCGACCGGTCTGGAAGGAACGGGCTTTCCGCGGTCGATTCGCGGCACGGGAGGCCTGTTCCGCCGCACTCATGTAAGCACGCGACTTGGGCTATCCAGAGGCGCGTCGGTCGACCGGGTCCGAACCTCGAAAAGACCTTAGACGATCCGGCTTCCCGCGCCAACCTCGGCCGAGGGCGGAAACGGCGCGAATGGTAAAATGCGGGCGCCGGAGCCTTCGCGGGCACCCGGCGGATGCCGGCGCAGGCTCCGGCACCGGGAAATAAACCTCGCCGGACGGCCGTTCTTGTTCGCTCCGGGGCCGTGTGTTAGCCACCGCGCCGATGGCGCTCGCCATGCGCCCGGCGCGTTTCCGAAGGAGATTTCATGTCGATGCCGACCAACGGCGGCCCGGCGGCCACGCCGCCCGAAATGGGCCCGCAGCCGCAGCTCATGGTCCTTGCCCAGTACATCAAGGATTTCTCGTTCGAGAACCCGAACGCGCCGGCCTCGCTCAATCCGCAGCAGCAACCGCAGATCAACATCACGATCAACGTCAACGCCAAGGGCCTGTCCGAGAACGACGTCGAGGTCGAGCTGAAGCTGGAAGGCCGGGCGGAGCTTCCGGCCTCGCTGCTGTTCGGCTTCGAGCTGACCTATGCCGGCGTGTTCCGAATCCAGAACGTGCCCGAGGACGCGCTGCAGCCGCTGACCCTGATCGAGTGCCCGCGCCTGCTGTTCCCGTTCGCGCGCGAGATCGTCGCCAACGCCGTGCGCAACGGCGGCTTCCCGCCGCTGCTGCTCGATCCGATCGACTTCGTCTCGCTCTACCAGCAGCGCATGGCGCAGGAGGCCGGCGAGGCCCCGACGCTGGCGTCCTGAGCGCGCGGAACCGGACTTACGGCTCGCCGCCCGGCCCCTCCGCCGGGCGGTACTTGTTCCAGACCGGGCTCAGGTCCTTGCCGCCCAGCGTGGCGACGAAGGCCGCGTGCGCCGCGCGCTCCCCGGCGGTCAGCCGCGAGGCCAGCGGCTGCGGCCGCACCCGGACCGCCCGCGCCACGCCGCGCGGTCCGGCCGCATCGACGCCGGAGGCAATCTCGGCCAGGCCCAGCATCGCCTGCCGCGCGCCGATCAGTTCGAGATAAACCTCCGCCAGAAGCTCCGCGTCGAGCAGCGCGCCGTGCTTGGTGCGCCGCGAGTTGTCGATCCGGTAGCGCTGGCAAAGGTCGTCGAGCTTGTTCGAGCCGCCGGGATGCTTGCGCCGCGCCAGCAGCAGCGTGTCCACCAGCCGCTCGCGTGCGACCCCGGCCTTGCCGGCACGCTCCAGCTCCGCGTTGAGAAAGCCGAGATCGAACATCGCGTTGTGCGCGACCAGCGCCGCGTCATCGCCGATGAAGGCCACCAGTTCCTCGACGATCTCGACAAACTTCGGCTTGTCGCTGAGGAACTCGATGCTCAATCCATGCACGTTGAACGCCGCCTCCGGCATGTCACGTTCCGGATTGATGTAGCGGTGGAACACGTTTCCGGTGGGGAAACGGTTGACCATCTCGATGCAGCCGATCTCGACCAGCCGGTCACCCGAGCGCGGGTCGAGGCCGGTGGTTTCGGTGTCGAACACGATCTCGCGCATGGCGTCAGTTCCGAATCATCGCGGCTTCGGCTGCATCCTAGCAACCGCGTGCAGGATTTCCCGCACCCGGGCTCTCGCCGCTTCCATTCCCTGCGAGCTGTCCACGAGGAAATCGGCGCGCGCGCGCTTTTCCGCGTCGGGAAGCTGCCGCGCCAGGATCGCCTCGAACCGCTCGGGCGCGACGCCGCGCGACAGAACACGCTCGCGCTGCACCGCGGGCGGCGCAGTCACCACAACCACCGCGTCCACGCGGGCATCGCCGCCGGTCTCGAACAGCAACGGAATGTCGAGCACCGCGGCCTCCGCGCCCGATGCCCTGGCCGTTTCCAGAAAACGCCGCTCGGCCTCGCGCACCAGGGGATGCACGATGGCCTCCAGACGCTTCATCGCCTCCGGATGGCCGACCACGCGGTCGGCGAGCAGCGCGCGATCCACCACGCCTTCCCGGACCGTGCCGGGAAACGCCGCCTCGATCAGCGGCACGGCCTCGCCGGCGTAGAGCCGATGGACCGTCGCGTCGGCGTCGTGCACCGGCACGCCCTCCCCGGCAAACATCGCGGCGGTGGTGGATTTGCCCATGCCGATGGAGCCGGTGAGACCGAGGACGATCATGGCGTCTGGTTTGCGCACGATCCTATCCGAAAAGTCCAGGGCTTTTCCGGATCATGCTCATGTCGCCAGCAGCATCTCGCGGCGCAGCCAGTCCAGCAACGCGAGCAAGGGTAGGCCCAGGATGGTGAAGTGACTGCCCTCCACCCGTTCGAAGAGCTGGATGCCGACCCCTTCGAGCTGATAGCCGCCGACACTCTTCGTCGCTGCATCGCCCACGGCGTCGAGATAGCGCTCGAGGAAATCGTCGGAGAAGCCGCGCATGGTCAGGTGTGCCGCATCGACATGCTCGAACAGCACGACGCCGTCGCGCGCCACCGCCAGGGCCGAATGCAGTGCGTGGGTCGCGCCGCGCAGGTTCGTGAGCTGTGCCCGCGCGCCGGCACGATCCTTCGGCTTCGAGAAGCGCCGCTCTCCAAGAGCGAGCGTCTGATCCGCGCCCAGCACCAGCCGGCCGGGCATCGCCCCCCCGACCGCCAGCGCTTTCTCGCGCGCCAGCAGCGCCGCTGCCTCGCCCGGTCCGATGACCCCGGCGCGCGCCTCGATACCGCGCTCGTCGATGTCGGCCGGCCGGGTTTCGAGCGGAATGCCCGCGGCCTCCAGCACCGTGCGGCGGATCGTGCTCTGAGAGGCGAGCACCAGCGGTTGCGCGGCAAGCCACAGCGTCATTCCGAAGTCCTAGTTCACGGGATGGCGGCGGCGGTCGGCGAGGAAGGCCATGACCGCGGCCGCGGTCTCCTCGATCGAGCGGCGGGTCACGTCGATGATCGGCCAGTTGTGGCGGCCGCAGAGCTTGCGCGCGAACGCCACCTCCTCGGCCACCGCCTGGCGGTCGACATACTGGTCCGCGTCGTGCTCGGCGCGCAGTCCCAGCAGCCGGTTCTGCCTGATTTGCACGATCCGCTCCGGGCTTGCGGTCAGCCCGACCACCAGCGGCTTCGACAGCGCCTCGAGCTGCGGCGGCACCGGCACGCCCGGCACCAGCGGGATGTTCGCGGTCTTCACCCCGCGGTTGGCGAGATAGATGGAGGTCGGCGTCTTCGAGGTGCGCGACACGCCGACCAGCACCACGTCGGCCTCGTCGAGCCCGTCCGCGTGCTGGCCGTCGTCGTGCAGCATCGTATAGTTGAGCGCGTCGATCCGCTTGAAATACTCGGTGTTGAGCGTGTGCTGCGCGCCGACCCGTGGCTTGCTGCCGCCGCCCAGGTAGGACTGGAACAGTTGCAGCACCGGCCCGAGGATCGACAGGTGCGGCAGCCCCAGCTCCTTGCATTTGCCGACCAGCCGCTCGGACAGGTCCTCCTCCAGCAGCGTGTAGAGCACGATGCCGGGCGACTGCTCGAGTTCGGTCAGCACCCGGTCGAGCTGCTTGTGGGTGCGCACCAGCGGGTGGATGTGCTCGACCGGGGAGACATTCGCGTATTGCGCCGCGGCCGCGCGCGCGACCGTGATGATAGTTTCGCCGGTCGCGTCCGACACCAGATGAAGATGGAAGTAGCTTCCGCCGCGCGTGGGCATGGACGACCGCTGTATGAGCTGTGGATCGCTGGGGAGGAGGCCACGCCGGAGAGGCCGGTGCAAGCGCGCCGCGGCCGGAAGCCAGACGGGTGTCCACATCGCTGTTCTTCGGGGAGAGAACCACCGCCCTGCGGCACCGGAAGAGTGGATAACCGACAAGTCCGGCTTATCCCGCCGGGACTTTAGCCTTAAGGGCTGAAAAGAAAGGGGAATTTTCTCTGTCCCGATTCACTGGAAAACTCCCGGACAGCGGGGAAAGAAGATTGCGCAACGGCGAAGCTGTGGGCGGCCGATTCATGAGTCAAATCCACCGCCCAACTACCACTACAACCTAGAATCTAGTCTTTAGTATTGAAGGGGCGCAGGACGGGACCGACTGTGCGAGCAGCGGGACCGGAAGGCTTCCGACGAGGACAGAATGTACGAATGGCTCAAGGCGTTCCATGTGATCGCGGTCATCGCGTGGATGGCCGGCATGCTCTACCTGCCGCGGCTGTTCGTCTATCACTGCGAGGCGGACGTGGGCTCGCGCCAGTCCGAGACCTTCAAAATCATGGAGCGCCGGCTCCTCAAGGCGATCATCAACCCGGCGATGATTCTGACCTGGGTGCTGGGCCTGTGGCTGGCTTGGCAGGGCGGTTGGTTCAAGGCGCCCTGGTTTCACGCCAAGTTCGCGCTGGTTTTCCTGCTGTCCGGCGTGCACGGCGTGCTGTCGCGCCACGTCCGCGACTTCGCTGCCGACAGGCGCCGAAAATCCCAGAAATTCTATCGGATCGTCAATGAGATACCGGCGGTCCTGATGGTCTTCATCGTGATCTTGGTGATCGTCAAGCCGTTCTGAACCGCCGGCCGCGCGGACAAGAAATCGTGTGCGGTCTTGCTAAAAAGCGTCTCCTTCCGTATCTTCGGCGTTATCCCACCGAACGCAGGCGGATGCTGTCGAGTTCCGGTCCCTGGTATCCGGACCAGCCGACGCATCAGGCCAGGGTGCCTTCCACCTCAGTCAAGACCCACCTCAGTCAAGACCTGCGCATCAGACTTTCGCAGTCCCCCGGCCGGCGCTGATTCGTCTCCAGGCGCGGCGGGCTTTCTCTCCCAAGGACCACCCGTATGCGGGAAATGAAACTCCAAGACCTGAAGTCCAAGACTCCGCCCGAGCTGCTCGCCTTCGCCGAGGAGCACGAGATCGAGAACGCCAGCACGATGCGCAAGCAGGAGCTGATGTTCGCGATCCTCAAGCAGCTTGCGGCCAAGGAGGTGGACATCATCGGCGAAGGCGTCGTCGAGGTGCTCTCCGACGGCTTCGGCTTCCTGCGCTCGCCGGAGGCGAACTATCTGCCCGGCCCCGACGACATCTACGTCTCGCCCTCCCAGATCCGCCGCTTCGGCCTGCGCACCGGCGACACGGTCGAGGGCCAGATCCGCTCGCCCAAGGACGGTGAGCGCTATTTCGCGCTGCTCAAGGTCAATACGATCAACTTCGAGGAGCCCGAAAAGGCCCGCCACAAGATCAACTTCGACAACCTGACGCCGCTCTATCCCGACGAGCGGCTGAAGATGGAGCACGACGACCCCACCAAGAAGGACCTGTCGCCGCGCGTCATCGACATCGTCGCGCCGATCGGCAAGGGCCAGCGCGCACTGGTGGTCGCCCCGCCCCGCACCGGCAAGACCGTGCTGCTGCAGAACATCGCGCATGCGATCGCCGCCAATCACCCCGAGTGCTACCTGATC
>CAZZCV010000031.1:0-35970 GCA_964653225.1 uncultured Rhodoplanes sp.
TGACCGGCAAGGAATACCAGATGCTGGAGCTGCTCTCGCTCCGCAAGGGCACCACCCTCACCAAGGAGATGTTCCTCAACCATCTCTACGGCGGCATGGACGAGCCCGAACTCAAGATCATCGACGTCTTCATCTGCAAGCTGCGCAAGAAGCTCGCCAACGCCTCCAGCGGCAAGAACTACATCGAGACCGTCTGGGGCCGCGGCTACGTGCTGCGCGAGCCCTCCGACGACGAGGCGCGGATTCCGGCCTGATCGCGGACGCCGGATCGCAGATACGGGCGACAACGAAAAACCCCGCCGCGAGGCGGGGTTTTTGTTTGCGCGAAGACCTGTTTGCGCGAAGATTTGCGGCCGCGGGCGCGGCCGCCGTCAGCGCCGGCCGTCCACCGTGGCGCCTGCCTTCGTCATCTCGCCGATCTCGTCCTCGCCGTAGCCCAGCTCGGCCAGGATTTCGACGCTCTCGCCGCCAAGATAGGGTGCGGGGGTCTGGTCCTCGCGCAGCCCGGCGGAGAATTTGTTTGGGTTGTTCAGCTCGATCTTCCCCCCTTCGGCCGGATGCTCGATGCGGCGGAAGAAGCCCACGTCCGCAAGGTGCTCGTCCTCCAGCAGGCTCTCGATGGTGTGCGCCGGCCCCGCCGGCACGTCGGCCTTTTCCAGGATGTCGAGCCACTCCGCGGAGGTCTTCCGCTTCAGCCCTTCGGCGCGGATCGAGAAATACTCGCGCACGTTGGCGTAGCGCGACTTCACCGAGTTGAAGCGCGGATCGTCCTTCAGCTCCGGCCGGCCGATGGCGGCGAACAGCGCGAAGGCCTGTGCGTCGGTGTTGGCGGAAACGCAGATGTAGCCGTCTTTCGTGGCGATCGGCTGCGCCAGCGGATCGAGCACGCGGCGGTCGCCCCAGTCTCCGAGCGGCGGCACGAAGCTCATGTCGCTGAGCTGCTCGACCAGCACGAAGGAAGCCGCGTTCTCGAACATCGGCACCTCGATGGACTGGCCCTCGCCGGTCTTCTCGCGGTGGAACAGCGCCGCGAGGATGCACTGGGTCGCGATCAGCCCGACCGTGTGGTCCATCATCACCATCGGCACGAACTTCGGCTCGCCGAAGATGCGCGCGTTGCAGGCGGTGATGCCGGACATGCCCTGGATGATCGAATCGTAGGCCGGCCGCCCGTCGTAGCGGCCGCCGCGGCCGAAACCCATCAGGTTGCAGACGATCAGCCTGGGATAGTCGCGGCGCAGCGCTTCGGGTCCGAGCCCGAGCCGCTCCAGCGCGGCCGGGCGGATGTTGGCGACGAACACGTCTGCGGTCCTGAGCAGCTTGTGCAGCGCGTCCAGCGCCGCCTTCTGCTTCAGGTCGAGAACGATGGAGCGCTTGTTGCGGTTGAAGTGCGTGAACTTGCCGGAAAGCTGCCCGCTCTTCGAACGGCCACCGAGGGTGCGCAGCAGGTCGCCGGCCGGCGACTCGACCTTGATGACCTCCGCACCGTAGTCGGCAAGGAACAGCGTCGCCGTCGGCCCCACCACCACCGTCGTCAGATCGACGACCCGAATGCCTTCCAGCGGACCGCCCGCCATGATGCCCTGCTTTTCTATTTCGCGACCGTGGCGTTGACGCGGTAGTGGATCGCGCCCTCCGGGCCGCTCGCCCAGAGTTCGGCCACGCCGTCCTTGAGCCGGCCGTTGAGCCGCACCGTCTGGCCGATGAACAGGGGCTGCATGGCGCGCGCGTCGTAGGACGCGATCGCGCCCGCAAGATGCGGCCTCGCGGTCTCCACCAGCATCAACGCGGTGAGCCCGCCGTTGATGACGAGCGAGGGATAGCCCTCCTTCTCGCGGGCGTACGGCAGATCGTAGTGAATGCGGTGCGCGTTGAAGGTCAGCGCCGAATAGCGAAAGAGCTGCACCGTGTCCGGCGTCCAGACCACCGACCAGTCGGTGGGCTCCTCGGGCGCGGATGCCGCGGGCTTCTCCGCCTTCTTCTCGCCGGCCGCGGCCGACGCCGTCGGGTTCGCCACCATCTCGCGATAGACGATGTCCTGCTCCTCGGTGATCGCCACGCCCGCGCCCGCGCTCATCTCGTGAACGACAGTGAGCAGCGTGAACGAGCCGGAGCGGCCGGTCTTCGGCTCGACCTTCGCCACCGTGGAGATGCGCGTCACCTCGTCGCCCGCCTTCAGCGGCTTGTGGAAGGCGACACGGCGGCCGGCGAACATGCGGCGCGTGTTGTGCAGCGGCGGCAGGAAGTCGTCTCCGGTCCTGGGATGGCCGTCCGGGCCGATCAGGCTCTGCCGCGCTGTGGGGCCGAACAGGATCGCATACCAGCTTTCCGGGATTTCGCTGCCGCGCCTGTAGGCGTCGGGCTCCTGGTCGAGCAGCGCCGCGAGCCGGCGCACCGCGCCCACCGCCAGTTCGTCCTCCTCCTGCCGCTTGCGGCCGAGCCAGTTCTTCATGTCCACGGGCTGGTTCAAGGCGCTTCCCTGTAAAGGCTCGTTTTCCGGCGAAATTCCGCGGCAGCCGAGGCTCGCTTGTCGCCGCATTCATGGCATTGTATGGCGGAAATTCAAGCTGCAAGTGGCGCCGCCGCGCGGGCGGCAGTCATGCACGCGCCCAAGGCGCGACCGAAGGAGAGTCCTGCGTGATCCGTTCCCTGCTCTACGTCCCCGCCAGCTCCGACCGCTTCGTCGCCAAGGCGCACGAGCGCGGCGCCGACGCCATCATCCTCGACCTGGAGGACGCGGTCGCGCCCGACGAGAAGGTCGCGGCCCGCGGGAAACTGCCCGAGGCCGTCCGGAGCGTCGGCCGCAACGGCGCGAAGGTGTTCGTGCGCATCAACGCCGACGCGGAGTTGATGCGGCCCGACGCCGAGGCGGCGTGCCGGGCGGGCGCGTTCGGCCTGTTTGTGCCGAAGGTGCAGGAGCCGAAGACCCTGCAGGAGCTGGGCGCGTGGCTGGCCCCGGTGGAGCGCGAGGCCGCGCGCGACCAGACCGTGTTCGTACCCATGATGGAAGACGCCGGCGCGGTGCTCGACGCGCGCCTCCTCGCCCGGGCCACGCCGCGCGTCTACGCGCTGATCACCGGCGGCGAGGACATCGCCACCGCGATGGGCGCGGAGCCCACGCCGGAGGTGCTGCATCTTCCCAAGCTGCTGGTCCACATGGGGGCGAAGGCTGCCGGCGTGCTGTCCTGGGGTCTCCTGCGCACCGTGGCCGATTACAACGACCTGGAGGGCATCGAGAGGGCGGTGCGCCAGGCGCGCGCCTTCGGCTTCGACGGCGCGACCTGCGTGCATCCCGCGGTCGTGCCGCTGCTCAACAAGGGGTTCTCGCCCTCCGAGGAGGAGCTGGCCCGCGCCCGCGCCATCGTCGCGGCCTATGAGCAGGCGCAGCGCGAGGGCAAGGGCGCGATCTCGCTCGACGGCAAGATGATCGACGAGCCGGTGGCGCAGCGCGCCCGCGCCGTTCTGGCGCGCGGCTGATCCACGGACGAGTCTTTCCGAACAGAAAGGGCGCCCCTCGGGGCGCCCTTTGCCGTTCGCGCGCAGGCCGCTCAGCGGACGGTGGTGGTCTCGACAGGCGCGGCCGCGTGCTGGAACGAATCCAGCGACGGCCCGAAGCTGGTCCAGGCACCGTAGATGATGGAGGCCACGGCAATGGCGGCCATAACCCATGGGGTCCATTGCTCGGGCTCGCCGTGGTCCCCCGCGTCGCTCCACATCGACTTCCAGAATTCCAGCATGGGCATCTCTCCGTCTTTGTTGCTCCCCGGCACAGCGCACACAAAAACCGCCACACGCACAAGTTTCAGAACTGCGAAACGCGCGGTTCTGAAACCACGGCGCTCGACCGGAACCGGCACGCCCGCTACAAAGCCGGCGGAAATCATCGGAGGAAGCATGGCCCCCACCGTCCGCAACGTGCGCAGCATCGAGATCGAAATGGCCGATCCGGAGCGCGCCGCCGACTTCTACAGCCGGGTCTGGAACCTCACCGAGGTCGCACGCGCGAACGGCTCGATCTGGTTCCGGGGCACCGGCCCCTATCACCACATCCTCGCGGTTCATCCGGCGACCCAGGGCTTTGCGGTCCGGCGTGTGGTGTTCGACGCCGCCAGCAAGGACATCGTCCGGGCGCTGCACGGCAAGGTCGCGGCCGCGGGCTGCCGGACCGAAGAGCCGCACGCGCTCGAAGGCGTGGGCCGCGGCTACGGCTTCGGCTTCGAGGACGTGGAGGGCCGCAACATCGCGGTGGTCTGCGATGCCGACGACCATGCCGACACCGCCGACGTGAAGGACCGGCCGCGCAAGATCGCGCACGTGAACCTGAACGCGGCCGAGCTGGACCGGACCAACGCCTTCCTGATCGACGTGCTCGGCTTCAAGCTGATCGACCATTCCGGGCCGCTGCGCTTCTTCCACTGCGACTCCGGCGACCATTCGGCCGTGGTGACGGGCCATTCGGCCAAGCCCACGCTCAACCACGTCGCCTTCGAGATGCCCGACCTCGACGCGGTCATGCGCAGCATCGGCCGGCTGCGCGACAACGGCTATCCGATCGAGTGGGGCCCCGGCCGCCACGGCGCGGGCGACAACGTGTTCGCCTATTTCGCGGGGCCCGAGGAATTCCCCATCGAGACCACGGGCGACGTCCTGCAGATCGACGACACCTACGAATTCCACGGGCCGGACTACTGGAAGTGGCCGCCGAACCGGCTCGACCAGTGGGGCGTGACCCCGCCGCACACCGCACGCTGGAAGCGCATCCAGGACATGTACCTGTTCGCGCCGGACCGCTATCGCCTGTAACCTGGGAGGCGCGCGCCATGAGGGCGGTCCGGATGTCCCGCACCGGCGGCAGCGAGGTTCTCGACTTCGTCGAGCTGCCGAAGCCCCGGCCCGGGCCGGGCGAGGTGCTGGTGAAGGCGGACTCGATCGGGGTCAATTACTTCGACACCCTGATCCGCACCGGCAAGTACCGCTGGATGCCGAAACTGCCGTTCGTTCCGGGAAACGAGATGGCCGGGCGCGTGGAGGCGGTCGGCGCGGGCGTGACGACGCTCAAGGCCGGCGACGCGGTGTTCATCGCCGGCTACGAGATCGGCAACCGCGGCGGGCTCTATGCCGAATACGCCGCCGTACCGGAGACCGCAGCCTGGCCGCTGCCGCCCACCGTGGACATGGACGCGGCCACCACGCTCACCAACTACCAGCTTGCCTGGATCCTGCTGCACCACGCCGCGCGCGGCGTCGAGCCGGGAACGGTGGTGGTCTACGGCGCGGCCGGCGGCGTCGGCAGCGCGCTGGTCGACGTGGCGAGCCTCGCGCGCGCCACCGTGATCGGCGTGGCGGGCGGCAAAGAGCGCTGCGACTTCGTAAAGGCGCGCGGAGCCGCATACGCCATCGACCATTCCAGCGAGAACGTCCTGAAGCGCGTGCAGGAGATCACCGGCGGACAGGGCGCGGACATCCTGTTCGACCACGTCGCCGGGCCGGAGTTCACGAACGGCGTGAAGATGCTCGCGCCCCTCGGCATGGTCGTATCCTATGCGGTGCTGGGTGGCGTGCCGCAGTCCGACCTGTTCGCGGCCATGCGCGGCAGCATCGAGGCGAGCCCCGCCGTGCGATGCTTCACCATGCACACCTACGACCACCAGCCGAAACCGCGCCGTGAGGCGCTCGCCGCAGCGGTCGATCTGCTCGGTACCGGCAAGGTGCGTCCCGCCATCGCGGCAAGGCTGCCGCTGGGCGAGGCACGCAAGGCGCACGACCTGATCGGCTCGCGGAGCGTCATGGGCAAGGTGGTGCTCAAGCCCTGAGCGCCTGCTGCGATCCGCGCCGCGCCCAGGCGCCCGCGCGCCGAAGTCACCACACGCTGAAGAACGAACGCTGGCGCGGCTCGAAAGCGTAGAGGTCGCGGCGGTCGCCCTCGCGCGCGATCCGGGGGGCGGAACGCTTGGTCTCGGCCGCAACGCGCTTGCGGGACTCGCCGGCGCTGGCTGCCGGCCGGGCCGGAACGGCGGGCTGGCTCGCGGGCCGTAACGCGACGGCTGCTGACCGGCGCGGCTGTTCCCCGGCAGCGGCCAGGGCGGAATCTGGAACCTCAAGCGAATCGCGCACGGTCAGAATCTTCACGGAATCGGTCTCCGCGGACTGCCTCTTCACCAGCACCGGACCGTCGGAGCTGAGCGCCATCGGACCCGGCGGCCCCAGCAGCGCCTCCGCCGCGAACAGCAGCCCCAGCAGCGCCGGAGCCACAACGGCACAATAGGCAAACAGAGGCATACGGATGCGCGAGACCACCATGAACGCAACAACGCCTTTCCGACCGAAGCGTTCCGCCGGCGAGCGGAACCCACCCCATGGGTCGCGTCGGCACGCGGGCTGGTTCAGACGCCGGCCGGTCGAATTTGAAACGATATGAAAGCGTCGGGCGCCGCGTCGGCAGCCCGGAAGGGAGAGGACGGATCGCCCGCGAGACCGGAAACCGGGCGAGCCGGAACCAGGCCGGCCGGACGGCTCAGCCGAGGCCGCCTGCGGCCCGGGTCCGCGGCGCGGCGCTGGCGAAGTCGATCACGTTGCCGGCCCGCGGCGACGGCGACGCATGGGGAGCATAGAGTCCGCGCCTGTCGGGCACCGGACGGAACGCCTCGGTCAGACCGACCACGGTTTCAGCGGCCCCGAGCGAAAGATAGCCGTCGGGCTCGGTCACGCTCGCGATCCGGTTCAGCACGTCGACCTTGGTCCCGTGATCGAAATAGATCAGCACGTTGCGGCAGAACACGATGTCGAACGGACCGAGCTGCGAGAAATCGCCCAGCAGGTTGAGCGGCGCGAACTTCACCATGTCGCGGATTTCGGGCGCAATCTGCCAGGTCTCCCCGATCTGCGAGAAATGCTTGATCAGGAGGAGCACCGGCAGCCCGCGCTGGACCTCGAACTGGGAGTAGATGCCGCGCCGCGCCTTCTCCAGCACCTCGTTCGACAGGTCGGTCGCCAGGATCTCGACGCGCCAGCCGCGCAGCTCGCGCCCCATCTCGCGCAGGCACATGGCGAGGGAATAGGGCTCCTGGCCCGTGGCGGCGGCGGCGCACCAGATCCGGATGCGGCGGCTGCCGGCGCGCGCGGCCATCAGCGCCGGCATCATCACCTCGCGGAAGTGCGCGAACGGCGTCTTGTCGCGGAAGAAAAACGATTCGTTGGTGGTCATGGCCTCGACCACCTCGACGATCAGCGGCTCGGCGTTGGGGCTCCGCAACCGTGTCACCAGGCCGCTCAGGTTCTGCAGCCCGGCCTTGCGCACCACCGGCAGCAGCCGGCTCTCGACCAGATAGTGCTTGTCCGCCGACAGCATCAGGCCGGACCGCGCCTTGAGCAGCCGGCGGAGGAATTCGTAATCCGCGGGCGTCATGAGCGCACCCCCAGGAACAGGCGGACCACCTTGGGGCCGATCTGGTCGAGCGGCAGGACCGCGGAGCAGACGCCGGCCTCGACCGCAGAGCCCGGCATGCCCCAGATCACGCTGGAGGCCTCGTCCTGGGCGATCACGCTGCCGCCGTGCGCGACGATGTCGGCCGCGCCGTGGGTGCCGTCATGGCCCATGCCCGTGAGGACCAGCGCCAGGTTCCACGGCCCCCAGACCTCGGCCGCGGATGCGAACAGAGGATCGATGGCGGGCTTGCAGAAGTTCACCGGCGCGCCGTCATCGAGCGCGATCGTGGCAGTGCCGTTCCTGCGGATCGCGCGCATGTGCCGCCCGCCCGGCGCGAGATAGACGGTGCCCGCCAGCACCGGCTCACCGTCGACCGCCTCGCGCACCGGCCGCGCGCAGGCGCGCGTCAGGTGCTCTGCGAGAATCGTGGTGAAGGTGGGTGGCATGTGCTGCGTGATCAGCACCGGCGAAGCCGAAATCACCGGCTCGAGGCCCGCGACCAGACGGGCAAGCGCCTGCGGGCCGCCGGTCGATGCCCCGATCAGCAGCACGCGCGGCGTGACCGGCGCGAAGTCGCGAAGATTGAACGGCGATGCGTCGTCGGGCACGCGCCACTTGCCAACCTTCTGGATCGCGCCCGACAGCCGGCGCGTCGCGGGTCCGGCAAAAGGCCGCCGCGCTGGCGTACCGGCAGCCGGACGACGGCGGCGCGCGCCGAGCGCGCGGACCTTCCCGAGCAGCTCCCGCCGGAATTCGTCGGACGTCATGACCCCGCCGTCGCTTTCCGGCTTCGGAATGTAATCGGCCGCGCCGAGCGAAAGCGCCCGCAGGCTGATCTCCGCGTTCCGGCGCGTCAGGGTGGACGCCATGATGACGACGAGGTCGCGCTTCTTCTGTAGCAGCAGGGGCAGCGTGGAGATGCCGTCGAGGTCGGGCATGTCCACGTCGAGCAGCACGACGTCGGGATCGGCCTCCTTGACGCGCTCCACCGCCTCGCGGCCGTTGCGCAGCGCCGCAACCAGCCGCAGGCCCGGCTCCTCGCCGATCCAGCGCGCCACGAGGCTGCGCACCACGATCGCATCGTCGACCACCATCACCCGGATTTCGTCCGGGGCCGACGCCGGCGTGGCCGGCCTGACCGTGACTCTGGCACTCATGGGCTACGCGGAACTCGCCTTGCGGACTCGACAAACGAAACGCACCGGGGACGAACCGCTCAAAGCAGCCCGACCTCCTGGAACTTGGCCTCGACGATCTCCTTGTCGAACGGCTTCATGATGTATTCGTTCGCCCCCGCATGCAGCGCGCGCGCGATGTGGGCCACGTCGTTCTCGGTGGTGCAGAACACCACCTTCGGCGCATCGCCGCCGGGCAGCCGGCGCAGCGCCTTGAGGAACTCGTAGCCGTCCATCTTCGGCATGTTCCAGTCGAGCAGCACCGCATCCGGCAAGTGCTCGCGACAGCGGACCAGCGCCTGCTCGCCGTCCTCGGCCTCCACGATCTGGAAGTCCAGGCCCTCGAGAATGCGCCGGGCCACCTTGCGGATGACGCTGGAGTCGTCCACGACCAGGCAGATTTTCATCGCTCTTCGCTCCTCTGCGCGGGATCAGGCCCCGCAATCGGTTTCCGTCCGGCCGTCGCGCCTCAGGCGGCGACCGCCTCGCTCTTCGTGTCCAGCACCCGGTCGACGTCCAGCACCACGAGCAACTGACCGTCGAGCCGGATCACGCCGGATGCAACGCGCGCGAGCCGCGCGTCCAGGTTCACCGGCTTCGCCTCGCAGGCCTCGTCCGGCAGGCGCAGCACCTCGCCGACCGCGTCCACCAGAAGCCCGAAGGATTCGCCCTTCTGTTCGATGCCGAGCGCCATCACGGGCTCGCCCGCCGCCCGCCCCGCCATGTCGAGGCGGCTGCGCATGTCGATGGCGGTCACGATCCGGCCGCGCAGGTTGAGGATGCCGGCGATCTCGGCGGAGGCCAGCGGCACGCGCGTCAGCCGCTCCGGCGCGAACACCTCCTGCACGCGGGAGATCGGCAGGCCGAAACTCTGGTTCCCGATCGTCACCGTGACGTATTCGGTGCTCTCTCCGGCGACGTCCTGGATGGTGCTCATGATCGCCCCCTAGGCCGCCTTCATGTCGGCGGTCTGCTCCTTGAGCGCCGCGACGAGACTCTGGCGGTCGAACTTGGCGACATAGTCGTGGAAGCCGGCCTCGCGGCCGCGCTCGATGGTTTCCGGCGAGTTGTAGGAGGACAACGCGATGATCGGCATCCCGGCGAGGCGCGGCTCGCCGCGCACCGCGGCCGCCAGCGAAAATCCGTCCAGGCCCGGCATTTCGAGGTCGGTGACCAGCACGTCGAAGCGGCCGCCGCCGCGCAGCAGCTCCAGCGCCTCCTGGCCGCCGGCGGCGGTCGTGACCTCGTATCCCGCAGCCTTGAGGACCGGCGTCAGCATGTTGCGGAAGAACGGCGAGTCGTCGACGAACAGCAACGTCTGCCTCTTGTCCGGCGAGGCCGCATCCCGGCGGTGGAACCAGTCCTCGTAGGCCAGCGGCAGGAAGTGGCCGACGTCGAGGATTTCCGTGGCCTGCCCCCGCACCACCGCCGAGCCGAGCACGCCCGGCCGGTCGCTGCCGACCTCGATGTCGAGCCGGTCCTCGACGATGTCGACGATCTCGTCGACCGCAAGCCCCATCGAGCGCCCGCCGTCGGAGAACACCAGCAGCGGCTGCGCGCCCTGCCTGCGGATGCGGACCTCGTCGTTGACACTCACCAGCGGCATCAGGTGGCCGCGGTACTGGACCATATGGCGACCGTTGGACAGTTCGATGCTCTGCGCGTCGATCTCCTCCAGGCGCGTGACCAGCGAGAGGGGCACGGCCTTGGGCTCCGGCGCACCGGCGCGGAACACCAGCAGCGAGACGTTGTTCTCCGGCGCGACGTTGCGCACGGCCTCGGCCTCCGCCTGGGCGCGGGCGGCGGCGTTCGACGAGGCCGACGCCCCCATCGCCTGCGCAACGCCGTTGGGATCGACGATCATGATGACCGAGCCGTCGCCCAGGATGGTGTTGCCCGAGAACATCGCGATGTGGCGCAGCTTGCTCGACATCGGCTTGACCACGATCTCCTCGGTGTGGAACACGCCGTCAACCACCACGCCGAAGGTCTGGTGGCCGACCTGCATCACCACGATGAAACCGCGCTCGGCGGAAGCCTCGCCGCCGAGTTCGAGCAGGCTGCGCAGATACACGAGCGGCAGCAGCTTGTTGCGCAGCCGCAGCACGGCGGCGTCCCGGATGCGCTCGATGCGGTGCTCGGACCGGTCGTGAACGCGGACCAGCTCCACGACGGCGATCTGCGGGATGGCGAAGCGCTCCTCGCCCGCCTCCACGATCAGCGCCGATACGATCGCCAGCGTCAGCGGAATCTTGAGGGTGAAGCTCACGCCCTCGCCGCGCACGGACGCAACGTCGATGCTGCCGCCAATCTGGTCGAGGTTGCTGCGCACCACGTCCATGCCGACGCCGCGGCCGGAGACGCTGGTAATGGTGGCAGCGGTCGAGAACCCCGGCTCGAAGATGAACTTCTGGACCTGAGTGTCCGACATCCGGGCGATCTCGGCTTCGGACGCCACGCCGTTGGCGAGCATCTTGGCGCGGATTCGGGCGACGTCGAGGCCGCGGCCGTCGTCGGCGACGCAGACGACGATGTGACCGCCCTCGTGATAGGCGCTGAGCCGGATCGTTCCCTTCTCGGGCTTGCCGCAGGCGCGGCGCTCGGCCTGCGTTTCGAGGCCGTGGTCGGCGGCGTTGCGGACCATGTGGATGAGCGGATCCCGGATCTGCTCCAGCATCTGGCGGTCCAGCTCGGTGTCCGAGCCGTGCATCTCCAACTCGATCTCCTTGCCGAGTTCGGCCGAGAGGTCGCGCACGATGCGCGGCAGCTTCTGCCACGCATAGCCGATCGGCTGCATGCGCGTCTTCATCACGCCGTCCTGAAGCTCGGCGGTCACGTTGGAGAGCCGCTGCAGCGGAACCCGGAACTCGGACTCCTCGTTACGGCGCACGATGTCGAGCAGCTGGTTACGCGTCAGCACCAGCTCCGACACCATCGTCATGAGCTGCTCGAGCGTGTCGACGTTAACGCGGATCGACTGCGCTGCCACGCGGGCCTCGGCCCGCTCCTCCTCGTCGCGGTCGGGCGCGGGCTTTGCGGCCGCGGCCGAAGGCTTCGTCCCCGGCTGCGGTCCCGGCGTCTCGCGGAACACGCGCTCCAACTCATCGAGCGTCGCTTCGCCGGGGCGCAGCGGCCGCTCCAGGACCTGCGGCACCAGGGTCCCGACCGTCTGCTGCGGCGCGGCCGGAGCGGCGGGCGCGGCTGCCGCCGCCATCGTCTGCAATTGGCCGATCAGGTCGGCGTCGGCGCCATCGGGCTCCTGCTCGTGGCGCTCCAGCGCGTCGAGAATCTCCTTTACCCGGTCGATGGTGAACAGGATCAGCGTCACGGCATCTGCCGTCACCGGCATGCCGTCGCGGAACTTGCCCATCAGGCTTTCGGCGGCGTGTGCCAGCGCCTCAAGACGCGGCAGGCCGAGGAACCCGCAGGTGCCCTTGATGGTGTGGACCAGCCGGAAGATGTTCGCGAGAATCTTCGCGTTGTTGGGGTCCTGCTCGAAACGCACCAGCTCGACGTCGACCACATCGAGGCTCTCGTTGGTCTCGGTCAGGAACTCGCGGAGCAGCTCGTCCATCGCAAACGCCTTCGGCGACCGGCGCGGCGGGCCCGCCGCACCTTTCGGAAAACGTCAGTTTGGTATGCGAGACTTTAATTTTGGGTGCATGGCGGCCCCGCCGGCCGCCACGAACGGAGGCCGGCCGCGGCGCCGATAACCGGGCGTTAACGATCCGCCACCGCGGCGCGGACTTCTACCGGGCCGTGATAACGACCGCGTCGCCTTCCGCCGCAATCGCGACCTCCAGGCCGCAATCCTTGGCCAGAAGGCCGGTGTAGAACGGCTGGATCGCGTGCGCGTCCACGCTGTGGCCCTCGGCCGGCTGCGCCGCGAGCAGGCCGGCCGCCGCCTGCGGCACCCGTGCGTTGAGCCCGGTCGAGGCGATCCGGAAGCCCGCCGCCTCGCCTTCGCCCACCGCCGACACCGCAAGCTCGCCGCCGCGCGGAATCGCCTGGTTCGCGATCAGCAGCATGTTGAGCAGGAGCTTGACCCGATTCTTGGGCAGCAACGCGCGCGGCACGCTCCAGGCGATCTTCGTCTTCTCGTCCTCCATCATGCCCCGCGCCACCTTCTCGGCGTCGCCGGTGTCGATCTGCGCGCCCGCGGAGCCCGCCGCGCCGAAGGCGATGCGGCAGAACTGCAGCTTGGCCGACGCGGTCTTCGAGCTTTTCTTGATCAGGTCCATCGCGAAGGTCTTGGTCTCCTCGTCCTTGGATTCCTCCATGACTTCGAGACCGTTCATGATCGCGCCCACCGGGCTGATCAGGTCGTGACACACGCGCGAGCACAGCAGCGCGGCGAGGTCGAGGGATTCCAGAACGATCGGGCCGGACATGCGGGCTGCCTCCGTGCGGGTCGAAACAATCGGGGGGACCGTAAGCGATTCGGGCTTCGACGGTGAGGCGTGATACATGGCGGGATCGGGAATCAAGGTGCGAATCGTGACGCGGAGCTGCGCGACCGAAGCCGATGCGGGCCTTCTGGACGGCCTGACCGCGATCGCCTCGAGGGCGGCCGCGGCGATCCTTTCGGTCGGCGATCCCGGCGGCACGCAGCGCGCCAAGCCGGACCGTTCGCCGGTCACGGCCGCGGACGAGGCCGCGGAGGCCGCCGTGCTGGACGGGCTCGCCCGGCTGATGCCGGGCGTGCCGGTGGTCTCCGAGGAATCCGGGCAGAGCACGCCGGGCGCGCTCGGCGATGCCTTCCTGCTGGTCGACCCGCTCGACGGCACCCGCGAGCTGCTGGCCGGCGAGCGGGAGTATACGGTCAACATCGCGCTCGTGCGCGACGGCGTGCCGGTGCTCGGCGTGATCGCCGCACCCGCCATGGGACTGGTCTGGCGTGGCGGCGCGGGCCGGGGCGCGGAGCGGCTGGCGCTCGCGCCGGGCGGGCTGCCCGCCGAGGCGCGCGAGCGGACGGCCATCGCGGTCCGGGCCCGGCCCGCACGGGACCCGATCGCCGCAGTCAGCCGCTTCCATCGCGATCCGGATACCGAACGCCACCTGGATCGCTGCTTTCCGGGCGCGCGGCGGATGGTGATCGGTTCCGCCGTCAAGTTCTGCCGGCTGGCCGAGGGTGCGATCGACATCTATGCGCGGCTTACGCAGCTCTCGGAGTGGGACATCGCCGCGGGCCACGCGCTGGTGGCGGCCGCCGGCGGCACCATGACCGCCGTGGACGGCGCGGCGCTGCGCTACGGCAACCCCGGCTTCCGCACCCGCGGCTTCGTGGCCTGCGGCGCGCCTTCCAGCCCCTGACAGGTCAGGGCGTCAGCGTCTTCAGCACCACCGGCCAGTTGCGGTCGGCCATGTCGACGATGCTCTCGGCATCCCGCGCAAAAGCGTCGCGCTCGCGCGCGCCGCGAAACAGGTACAGGCGCCGGTCCCGCACCAGCCAGAAATCCGGATGCCCCGCCGCGCTCGCGCCGCGCGCGATCGCCGTGGGATCGTAGCCGCCGTAGCGCGGCAGGTAAGTCTGCGGATCGCGCACGAAGGCATCCCGGTTGCCGACGTTGCGGAAGCGCCAGACCGCGCCGGCAAACCGCAGCTCGATCTCCGGCCGCCCCTCCAGGGGCCGGCCGTCGACGAAATAAGCCACCGGATCGAACCCGCCGATCGCAAGGCCGGTATGATGACCGATCACCACCCGCTCGGTGGTCGCGGCACCGGCCACGCCGGGCGGGCGCCCCCCCACGGCCAGGACCAGCCCGCAGGCCGCGAGCAAAACCGTCCGGCGGCGGGCCGGCTTCCGTTGCTGCCGCGCTGCGGTCATATTCCGGGCCTGTGGTGCGATTCGGTTCCTGCCGCGGGACGCTACGGCAGCCGCGTGAGCAACGGGTTAAGGGGGCGGCCCGCCCCTCCCACGATGGAGCAGCACGTCATGCGCGCCGTTTACCGCCTCGTCTTTGCCGCAGCCCTGATCGCGGGCCTGCCCTCGCCCGGCGCGCTTGCCCAGCAGCATGCACCCCAGCAGCAGCAGCCCGGCCGGTTCTCCTCGAACGAGTTGCTCAACTCCGGCCACCGCTTCTTCGGCACGGTCTCGCGCGGCTTCGCCCAGATCGTCGAGAAGGCGATCAGCAACTGGGGCCTGCCGAACGGCTACATCCTCGGCGAAGAGGCCGGCGGCGCCTTCATCGCCGGGCTGCGCTACGGCGAGGGCGTGCTCTACACCAAGAACGCCGGCGACCTGCGGGTGTTCTGGCAGGGTCCTTCGATCGGCTTCGACGCCGGCGGCGAAGGCGCGCGCACCATGATCCTGGTCTACAACCTGCCTGCCACCGACGCGATCTACGAGCGGTTCGGCGGCGTCGACGGCTCCGCCTATTTCATCGGCGGCTTCGGCATGACCGCGCTGACCGCCAACAACGTGGTGCTGGTGCCGATCCGCAGCGGCGTCGGCTTCCGTCTGGGCGCCAGCGTGGGCTACCTGAAGTTCACGCCCAAGGCGACCTGGAACCCGCTCTGAGCGGCGCGCAGCCCGCCGCGCGCCCGGCCGTTCAGGTTAACCCGCTCTTGATCTGGCTCCGGTAGGGGTCTCCGTGTCATATGGTGCCCCATCGGCACCATTTCGGGTCGGAGGCCCCCGTCCATGATCGAGCCGATCATGTTCTTCGCTATCGGATTCCTGGTCGCGAGCCTGCTCGGGCTCGTGCTGATCCCGCTCGTCCACGGCCGCGCGGTCCGCCTGACGATGAAGCGGCTGGAGGCGGCCACCCCGCTCTCGATGGCCGAGATCCAGGCCGACAAGGACCAGCTCCGCGCCGAGTTCGCCATGTCCACCCGGCGGCTGGAGCTTTCCGTCGAGCAGATGAAGGCCAAGACCACGGGCCAGCTCGCGGAGCTGGGCAAGAAGACCGACGCCATCAACCGGCTCAAGATCGAGCTTGGCGAGAAGACCGCCGCGATCTTCTCGCTGGAGGCGCGCGAGAAGGCGCTGCGCGAGCAGCTCCACGCCACCGAAGGCGAATTCTCGGTCAAGATCGCGTCGCTGCGCGAGGCCGAACGCAATCTCGCCGACAAGGAAGCGGAGATGACGAAAATCTCCGCCGACCTCGACGAGCGCTCGGTGACGGCTGACAGCCAGCGTATCGAGGTGGTCGCGCTGCGCACCCAGATCGAAGCCCTCAAGGATCGCGTCTCCCAGCGGGAGCGCGAGGCCAAGGAGACCGAGGACCGGCTCGACCGCGAGCGCAAGGAGGCCAATCTCGCCACCGGCGAGCTGGCCGAGGAGCGCGGCAAGGTGGAGAAGCTGGGCGAGCGGGTCTCCCATCTGGAACGCGCGCTGCTGGCGCAGACCACCGAGTCGGAGCTTCTCACCCGCCGGGCGCAGGAGCTGGAGGGCCGGCTTTCCGAGCAGATGAAGGTGCTGGCCGAGCGCGAGTTCGAGGTCACGCAATTGCGCGACCGGCTCACGGCGGCCCAGAAGACCGAGGCCGATCTGCGCTCCGAGATCGCCTCGTCCGAGGAGCGGCTGCGCAACGCGACCGCGAGCCTCAAATCCGAGAAAGGCCAGATCGCGGAACAGCTCGCCGGCGCGCAGGAGGAGCGGCTCAAGTTCCAGAACCAGATCGCGCTGATGAAGCGCGAAGCCGAGGAAAGCTGGGCCGCAGAGCGGGTCGAGAACGCGCTGCTGCGCGAGCGGATCAACGACATCGCGGCCGAGATCGCACGCCTGACCGTGGCGCTGGAATCCCCGGACTCGCCGATCGAGGCGATCCTGGCGGCGGATATGCTGGCCGGCTCCCCCGCCACGAACGGCGACGTCACAGGATCGGATGGCGAAACCAAGGGCAGTCTCGCCGAGCGCATTCGCGCGCTCCAGCTCAAGGCCTCGCGCGTGCAGCCGGCGACCTGAGGCGCGTCCAGCAGTGCTGAAACGGGCGCGGCATTGCGCCCGGCCGGCCGCGCAGCCATGATGACGCCACGCGAAGGGCCTACGGTTCGCGAGGCAATGAGCACGTCCGTCACGTTTTCAATGCGCTTCGCGGACTCGCTCCGCCACCTCTGCGCATGGCGCTGCGCCGCGTGGCTGCTGGTCGCCGCCGCCGGCGTCCTCGCATCCCTTGCCGAAGCAGCGTCGAGCAAGGGTCCGGGCCAGCCGGCCGCCCAGCGCACCGCCTTCACCGATACGGAAATCCTCGACGGGTTCCTGAAGATCACCTTCGGCGCGGAGCTGCACACGGCGGGCCGGGTCGACCGGATCCGCAAGTTCGACGGGCCGGTCCGGGTGTTCATCGACAACCGCGCCCGGCCCGACCGCAGCGCGCAGGCGGCCCGTACCGTGCTCGACATCGGCGACCGCATCCAGCATCTGGACGTCACCATCGCTCCCCGGCGCGCGGGCGCCAACATGGTCGTGACGCTGGTGCGCGACGACGACCTCGACCGCACCATCCGCTCGATTTACGGCCGCGAGCACGCCCGGCGCATCCAGAGGTCGCTCGATCCGCAATGCCTGTCCGGCTTCCGCAAGGACGAGGAGTTCCGCATCCAGCACGCCGAGGTGATCCTGGTCTCGGACGCCGGCGACATGATCTTCCGCGACTGCGCCTACGAGGAAATCCTGCAGGCGCTGGGACCGATCAACGATGATGCCAGCGTGCCCTGGACCATGTTCAACGACGACGTCCAGCTCGGATTCTTCGGCGTCTACGACCAGTTCATCCTGAACCTGCTGTACCATCCGCGCATCCGGCCGGGCATGACCCGCGCGGAGGTCGAGGCGCTCGCACCCGAGATCCTGCCCGAGGTGCGCGCCTTCGTGGCGAAGGTCAACAAGCTGCCGCCGTGAAGCGGACTCCGGCTTTCCTGATCGGAAGTCTTCGCCAGGCGCTCCGATCGCTTCTCCCTTGGGGGGAAAGGCGAGACGGAGTCTGCGGCGCCCGCAGACGATGATTCGAAGACGGACCGTTCCGATCTATCGCCCGCCCAGCGGCGCGATCTTCAGCGTCGCCGCCAGCTCGTCGACCTGCTTGACCAGCGTCGCCGGCAGCGCGATGCCCCCCGCCGTGCGCTCGGCCCGGCGCTTGCGGCGGTCCTCGCCCGGAATGCGGATGCGGTCCACGCCCGGCAACCGCTTCGAAGAGCGCAAGTCGCCGAGATGGCGGTCCATACCGGCGGCGAACGCCTCCGGCGGTACGAAGCGCCTGACGTCGATCGCGACGATGAACTGCCCCGTGTTGGTCTCCTCGGTGCCGGGCTGGTTGAAATCGATCACGTCGCGGCCGAAGGCGGCGTTGTTCATCACGCCGGCCAGCAGGCCGATGACCAGCGCCAGCCCGCTGCCCTTGTGGCCGCCGATCGGCAGCAGGACGCCCTCGCCGACCTTCTTCGGATCGGTGATCGGCTCTCCGGTCTCGCTGTGCACGACCCAACCTTCCGGCATCGGCTCGCCCGTGACCTGATGCACACGGATGGTGCCGAACGACGACACCGAGGTCGCGATGTCCAGCACCACCGGCGCCTCCAGCCCGGCCGGAATGCCGACGGCGATCGGGTTGGTGCCGATCAGCGGCTCCGCGCCGCCCCAGGGCGCCATGTGGTTGGCGGTGGAGACTGCGGCGTAAATTCCCACCATGCCGTGCGCGACCGGCATCTCGGCATAGACGCCCGCCGCGCCGGCGTGGTTGGAGCGGCGCACACCGACCCAGCCGATGCCGGCTTCGCGGGCCAGCTCCACGGCAAGATCGGCGGCGAAGGTCATGACGAGATGGCCCATGCCGTTGTCACCGTCGACCAGCGCAGTCGCCGGCGAGCGCTGCACCACCCGGATGTTCGCCTTCGGATTGACGCGGCCGGAGCGCAGCGTCGCGCAATAGGACGCGAGCCGGAAGATGCCGTGGGTGTCGAAGCCGGTGACGTCGGCCTCGATCAGCTGCTTCGCCACGATCTCCGCGTCCCTGTCGGGCAGGCCGCACGCGACGAAGGCATCGCGCGCGAAGGCCAGCATCGCCGTGACGGAAAAGCGATTCGCAGCGGACATGGTCAGGCCGCCTTCGCCCGCGCCTTGACGGGGAAGTATTTGTCGAGCCAGTCGTAGATGACGCTGCGGACGCGCGTGTTGCTCTCCGCGAACATGAAGTGGTCGGTCTCGGCGAACAGGTGCAGGTCGCAGGGCTGCGCGGAGCGCTTGAACATCTCGATCGACTGCTCGGTCGGTGTCACCGAATCGACCGAGGAGTGCAGCAGCAGGATCGGCCGGCCCGCAGCCCCGCCGATCACGTCGTCGGCACGGAAGTCGAACATGCTCTGCGCGGTCTCGGCGGTGAACATCTCAATCGAGTTCTGCGACAGGTGCCCGCGCAGGTGCGGGGGGATCGGCACGATGTCATAGCGCGGCACCATCAGCGACTGGCCGGTCTTCTCGCGGTGGCGCTTGCCCTCGGCCAGCATGTCGGTGAACTTCTTCCAGGCCTCGGCACCCGGATGCTGGCCGCGGAACTTGCGCTCGCCGTCGCCCCAGCCGCCGGACGAGATCGCCGCCGCCACCCGCCGGTCCACGCCGCAGACATAGACCGCCACGGCCGCGCCGAAGCTGGAGCCGATCACGCCGATGCGGTCCCCCTCGACGTTGGGATGCTGCGCGAGATGGGTCAGCGCATCGCTCGCCGCCTGCACCTGATCGAGGCAGATCAGGTGGCCGCGCTCGCCCTCGCTCAGGCCGCAGCCCGGCATGTCGAACCGCAGCGTCACATAGCCGAGCTTCTCGAACATGGCGCAGGGCTCCAGCACGTTGCTGGAGTTCATGTTGGAGCCGAAGCCGTGCATCACGATGAACGCCGGCCGCTTCTCGCCCGGCTGCAGCCCGTCCGGCACGCGGACCGAGCCCGCGAGCTTCAAACCCTTGGACGAGAAGGTGACGTTGGTGTCGGCCATTCCAAATCCTCCCGGAATCCCTGTTTTCCGCACCGTTTCGGCGCGACATGCTCGGTCCGAGCATGTGCCAGATGCCTCCGCGCCTGTCCACGGGCCGCAGGCTGCGCGCCACGCGGCCCCGCCATGTTAACCATGCCGGGCGACGCCGGTAACCCTACCATTGCGTTGACGCGGGCCGCATTGCAGATTTCGCGGCGACGGGGAGGCCACCTCGCAAACCATCGCGCCGGCGTTCGGCGCTCATGGAGGTGGACGTGCTGAACTTCAACCTGTCGGCCCTGGAAAACCACGAGTTCGTCGTCGGCATCGCCGTTGCCGCGATCCTGATCAGCGCGCTGGTCGCCTCGTCGCTGTTCCGGAACCTGGCGCTGGCGCTCGCGGCCGGCGCGATCGTGATGCTCTATGCCCAGGGCGGCGTGGATGCGCTGGTGGGCGCGTCGAAGATGTTCGAGGCCGAAATCCGCCGTCTGCCGGATTTCTCGCACGGGCTGGTGGTGGGGCTTGCGATCTCGGCCGTGCTGATGGTGGGGCTGCGGCAGCGCACGTCGTCCTGAGTCACCCCTTGCGGTCGCGCGGCAAGGCCAGCACGGCGAGCGCCCGCTCGCGCGTGGCGTCGAGGGAGCCGGAGGCGTCGACGGCCGTCCAGGCAATCTCTCCCAGAGCGTAATCCTCCTGCCGGCGGGCCACGGCCGCATCGGCGTCGGACGCATCGCCGACTCGCGCGCCGACACGGGCCATGCGGGTCGCAAGATCGGCGAACAGGAACAGGCCGCGGAATCCTGCTCCCCGCTCCGCCGCCACGGCCGTGATCGCCTGCCGCTCTTCGGGCCGCGCGTAAACGGCATCCGCCACGACCGAATGGCCCGCCGCCAGAATGCGCGCGGCGCGCGCCGCCACCCGCGCGTAAACCCGCTGCGTCGCGTCCTCCGTGTAGGCGTCGGGCGGCAGGCGCTCGGTCTCGGCCACGCCGAACATCGCCTTGCGCTCCACGTCGGAGCGCACCAGCAGCGCGCCCGGCGCGGGCGGAACATGCGGCGCGACCTCGCGCGCCAGTGACGACTTGCCCGTGCCCGAAAGTCCGCCGACCGCGACCAGCACCGGCGCGGGCGGCGCGATCAGCCGCAGCGCGAGATTGAAGTAATCCCCCGCCGAGGCCCGGATCGCCTCGCGCTTTCCGGCCTCCGCGTTCGCCAGCCGCGCCGCCGTCACCTTGGCGCGGATCGCCGCGCGCAACGACAGAAACAGCGGCAGCGCCGCGAGCGCGTTGTCGTCCTCGGCCCGGCGGGCGCGCGCCACGTAGCCGTTGAGGACGATGTTGGCGGCGCGGTCGAGCCCGCGCCCGATCAGGTCCATCAGCAGGAACGCGAGGTCGTAGAGCACGTCGCCTGCCGCGATACGCGGATCGAATTCGATGGCATCGAACGGCACCGGCCCGCGCTCCAGCAGGACGATGTTGCCCAGATGCAGGTCGCCATGGCCGCGACGGACGAGGCCGAGGCGGCCGCGCTCCTCGATCAGCGGACGAAGCCCGCGCAGCGCCTCCCGCGACGCGCGATCCAGCTCCCCTGCCGCGTCCGGCGGAAACAGGTCCGGCGTCTGCGCGAAGGCTTCGCGGTTCTGCGCGAGAATGCCTTCGAGCGAACCGAGCCATTCCGCGGCGTCGGCCTCCGGCGCATCCGCGTGCATCCGCGCCACGCTCCCCGCGAGCCTCGCGGCGAGCGCGTCGTCGATACCGTGCGCGTCGGCCCAGTGGTCGAGCGTGCGGCTCTCGTCGAAGCGCCGCATCTCCACCGTCCATTCGACCGGATCGCCCTCGCCGTTCAGCGCGAGCATGCCGTCCGTCGCGCGCGTGACCGGCGCCACGCCGAGGTAAAGCTCCGGCGCGAACGGCCGGTTGACCTCAAGCTCCGCGAGGCAGGCGGCCTTGCGCTTCGCCAGCGTCGAATAATCGAGGAAGGGGAACCGGACCGCGCGCTTGACCTTGTAGGCGCGCTCGCCGGCCAGGAAGACCACGGCCGCATGGGTGTCGATGCGCCGGACCGGGCTGCCGCCATGCGTGGCCGGATCGCCGAGCAGGGCGAAGACGGCGTTCTGGTGATGCGGGGGACCGGCCATGCCGCGTGGCGCTCCCTAGGGGAAACGGCTTACCAGGGATGCCAACATCAACTAACCAATTGATCCTTCAACCGATCCGGCCTCAGAGCTTCCGTCAGCTTGTAGTGCCCGTGTAGCACGCCGCTGGCGGCTTGAGAAGCTCAGGTCAGAACCAGCAATGCGCGGAAACCTTCGAGGTCCGCGGGATCATCCGTGCGGTGGATCATTCGGTGGCAATTCGAGCAAAGGACCGCGAAGTCTGTGGCGACGTCGTATGAGACCGCGGCTCCTTCTTCGAGCGACGAGATAGGACGCAGGTGGTGAGCTTCGATGAAGCCTTTCCCAAGGACGCCGTATCGCTCCTCGAACTGTAGACCGCACGCTTCACACCGCAGGCCATGATGGCGCTTCGCCTCCTTCGCGGCCTTGGGATTGCGCTCAATCCTCCTGTGCATCTTGTAGCGGCGCAGCTCAATGAGCGAAGCTGCCCCTGTAGGCGTGTCGTCGTCAGCTTCAGGGGACGGATCAAGACCTCCCCTGAACGTGAGCGATCGATACGCCCGCACAGCAGCGTTCAGATCGGAAACGAGCATCTCGTTCGCCGGCAATGCACCCGCCAGATAGGTCAGCCCCATTGCGTGACCGGCGCAGTAGTCTGCGGGAAGCTGGGCCGTCGAGCCCAAGTCAATCTCGGTGATGGGGAGGAGGTCCGAGAAGTCCTCAAGCCGACGCCGCATGATCGCAGCACGATCACGCAAGACCGCCCGAGTGTTCTCCTTGAACTCTGCTCGGGTGGCGGTTGTCCCCTGATTGACTGAGAGATGGACCTCTCCTCCTTCAACGTGAAACAAATAGACCACGTAGTAGCCGTGTGTGGCGCTGTCCGTGACCACATCGTCAAAGATCGACACCCACGGAACGGCGGCCCACTGCCCAGCTCCCGCGCTCCCCTTGACGGTTAAGCCCTTCTTGTCGATCAGGCTCTTCTCTACTTCGTCCGCAGCATCGCGACGTATGAAGACGGCCAGCGGATGCTGTCCGAACGGCTCACCGCGCACCGCCCGCCACTCTGCCATCACTCTCGTGAGTGCATCTCTCAAGTTCATTCGTACCCTCTCCTACGTGCGGATACGCCGCGCTCGACCGTTTCTACTGGACTTGGGCCTCTTCAAGTGCGCGATAGACACTGCCACGTCCGATCCCGAGTTCCTTGGCAATGTGCGCCACGCGTTTGCCCTCTCGGAACAGACGTACAGCATCCGCGGCCTTGGCCCGCGCAGTCGGCTTCCGCCCCTTGTATTTGCCCTCGGCCTTCGCCTTCGCGATCCCCTCACGCTGCCGCTCCAGCATCATCTCGCGCTCGAACTGAGCCATCGCGGCGAACACGTTGAGCATGAGCCTGCCCGTCGCACCGCGCGTGTCCACTGCGTCGCCGCCGAAGTTGAGGATGCGGAGCGTCACGCCCTTGCTCTCCAGCCGATCCACCAGCTCCGACAGATGCCGAGCTGACCGCGCCAACCTATCGAGCTTCGTCACGGCCAGCGTGTCGCCCTCACGCGCATAGTCGAGCGCCGCGTCGAGCTGCGCCCTCTCCCCGACCGCCGACGCCTGCTCCGAGAAGACCTTGCGACAGCCCGCAGCGTTCAGATCGCGAAGCTGCGCTTCGAGGCCCCCTTGCTGGTCCGTGGTCGAGGTCCGGGCGTAGCCGATGAGGTGTCCGTCTTGAGGCATGTCAGACTCCAGAATGTCCATTGACATTTAAATCTATGAGTCGTGAATGTCCAAAAATCAAGATCCATCCATATGGACACTTTTGCGCAGATCAGCGTACATGTCCGGTGCGGCAGGCTCTAACGGGCAGTTAGTGAAAATCTTGTGAGCGAGGGCTGGCGTAAACGCAGCTATTGCGTGTAAAGCGGGCGTAAAGCAAAGTTCCATAAGATGCCGACAGAAAAGACGACGGCCGCATTCGAAGCATTCAGGGCGCGCCGTACGGCGAAGGAGTTGCCGCCCGATCGCATTGCCAACAAGGATCAGATTAAGCCTATGCACGAGGCGGACGGTTTACGCCTGTGGGAAGATGGTACAGCTCAGACATGCAAAAGCGGTCTGGGTACTCCTCCCGTGTTCACTTCCAAACAAGTCACTGCGAAGATGCTTTGGGTGGTGCGCGAGGCCGATGTCGCCTATGCGCCCGAAACTTGCGCTTTCGGCAACGGTTTGAAGTCGAAGGTCATCAAGCATAGCAATCTAACGGGCGGTGGTTCCGCCTATTCCGGTGGTGAGATTTTGATGTTGAACGAAAACACCATCGCTCTGAACGGCTGTTCCGGACGGTACGGTCCGCGCTCTGAAGACGAGCTTTTGTCTGTCGCAAACGCGTTCAAGAATTCTGGATACACGGTGTGGTGCACGGGCTTCGATGTCGAAGCGGGATTTCCTTTGCCCTTTGTCGGCTCAACACCGAATAGGATCGACTAATGCCCCGTTCCGTAGCTGAGCTGGAAAAAATCTTCGGCCCCGCCTCGCGCGGCGACACTGAAGAAGAGAGAGCGCTCTCATCACAGAAGGTTTTTGTACGTAGCCAAGTCCAAATCGCTGAGGACAACGCTCGTGCAACAGGTCATCGGATGTCGGCCCACGAGGCGTACCGGTCGTACGGTCCAGAGATTTTGGAGCAAGTTGCGGATGTGGGCTTCGCTCCGATAGTGACAGAAGCCAATGAGCCTGCCGCAACGTTAAAGGCAAGACGCAGCAAGCTCAATCTGACCATTCCGCAAGTCGCGAGGGCCAGCGGCCTGCCCGTCGATGCGGTTACGAATGCAGAGACTCCAGGGAAGGTCTCTTCAATTCGAGTATTAGAGAAAATAGCTCAGGCTCTTGCGCTCAACGATCATCTTATCGGCTTCCAAACAGGCGCGGGCGGTGATGCAAAACTTGGGGTGCGACTTCGCGAGATGTCGCAAAACCAAGACGTACAGCATTTTTCCGCAAACGATGTACTCAGTTTGGCTGATGCTGCATGGGTGATTTCAACTCAAAGCGAACTCTCTAAAGCTCTCGACGAGAAGGACGCGCTTGCGCTTCGGACGCAATTCTCGCCTGATCCTGACTACAACTATCCTGCATGGGAAAGAGGCTACTACCTGGCAGAAAGAACGAGGCAGCTACTTGGGATTGGTCATATCGATCCTATCGGAAGCATCAAAAATCTCGTAGAAAAAACGCTGGGTATTCCAGTTGTTCAGCAACAGATGGCTGATCGGTTCGCAGGAGCGACCTTAGCGAACGAAGGCGATCGAGGGATCGTCGTTAACGAGCGCGGCCAAAACGACAATGTGTGGGTTCGGCGGATGACCATCGCTCACGAGTTGGGCCATCTCTTGTGGGATCCCGACACTCGCTTGAACCACCTCAAAGTTGATCAGTACGACGATTTGCAGAGCGACAATCAAAATGAGCGCACTCACGCGGGCGCTAGACGTGATCCGGTGGAGATTAGGACCAACGCTTTTGCCATCAGCTTTCTTGCGCCGCCATCGGGAATTCTTGAACTCGTAAGGCGGTACAATCGGGCAGACGTTCTGCCCAGAGTAATGGAGTATTACGGCATCAGTTTCACCGCTGCTCGCCACCATGTTCGTAACGTTGCGAACATTGAAGTTCCCAATGTCCGCGGGCCAAATCCTTCCGACGAGTGGGTGGCTGCTGAGAACATGGCAATCGACTGGTTCCCAATTGCTGATACACCAATTTCGCGTCGCGGTCGGTTCGCTGCACTGGTTGCGTCAGCTTCGAAAGCCGGTCTCATCTCATTGGACACCGCCTCGCTTTATCTGCGGTGTTCGCCGGAAGCTGCCGTGGAGCATAGTCAGACAATTCTTGAGGCGATCGGCTAACACAGACCCCAGGCTCGCGAACGGGGCAGCCCCCGATGGGGGACGCGTCGACGCAACCGTCGAAAAGGGGTGTCTCGCAGATTTCGGACAAACTATCCGGCATCCCGCCATCGCGATTTGCCCCCGGAGTGCGATGGCAATTTTCGGAAAGAAGGAAGGGCAAGCTCTACGACCAGCCCACGTTCCGCGATTGCAACATCGACGGCAGCACGTATCCACTCGGGCGGCTAACGCAGCGCTAACGCGAGCCGCAAGTACCTATTGTAGCCACCCACCTGTCGTTAGAAGAAACAATCTCCAACCATAGTTTCCGCGGTCGTTGGGTGAGTCGGCCCCACGACGCAGCGCGAGCTGTTCCCAGCTCTCTTGCAACGCCTCTGTACGGACTCCGCAGAGGAGCCTCTGACGGAGCTTCTGGATGGGGCTGTGATAGGCGAATCGCAAAGGGGGGCTCAGGGGCGCGGCAAATAAACAGGGGATCAGGCGACCATGTCTGAAACTTTCCATGCGCCGGAGGCCGACGCCTACGGCGTAGCCGTTCCCTTCGAATGGACACGCCACGGCCTCGACTATTTGCTTCGGCTTATCTCCCTAAGTGCTTTTTCCGGATCAAATCCCAGCAACTCCGCGAGCGCAAGAAACTCGACGACATCTACCCTACGCTGTCCGCTTTCAAGGCGGGCCACGAACGACTGATATTCTCCGAGCTTCGCGGCCAAATCGCTTTGGGTTAGCCCCGCCGCTTCACGCTTCCGGATTAACAGCGCGACCAAAGCCCTGTGCCGCTCCGTCCCAAGTGTTTTGACCACAAGCCGCCCCACCTGACATCAGATGGGGCCTTCAGATAAATCTGATTTTCAGCTATCTTAAATTCAGATAATTTGATTAGATGCCGCAGCGCTTCGGCGAGAAGCACCAAGATGGTTTAGGAGGGCGCATGTCAATTGACGAAGAGCTAGCAGGTGTAATGGCCAGAGGAATGCTCAGCGAAATGGTCGCCTGCACATCGACGCTTGACGAAATCAAGCGAACGACAGCGCGCTTGCCATACGAAGCGAGCGAACTTCGGGTAGCAAATGAAGCCATTGCAGTGTGGAAGAAGGATGGATTCGATGTTGTGCTCGGACCGTTTGATCCAGCATATCATGATCTTCCGCCTCCAGACCGGAAAGACGCAACACGCGAAGCCCTGCTTCACGGCCTACTGTTCGTTTCAGCTATAGCGCTGCAAGCTGAGCTTCTAGTCGTGAAAGAGGATGCAGGCCGGGGCTTCTTTGGTGGACAGAAGGCTCGATACGTTTGTTATTTCTCATCGGGCGACGACCGTTACGTTGCAGCAGGCAGCAGCACCTGGCTTGTTTCGGCCGTTGCCAAGCTAAGCCCGGTCCTTCGCATCACAGTCTCAATACCCACGCCAAGATCGCTTGCCATCTTGCAGATGCCCACACCACCATCAGCGCATTCCGCGTCCCGTCCTGTCCAAGTAACTCCTACCCCTACAGTTACACCGCCCACATTGAAACCCGCACCGCCCACCGATCCTCTAGCGGATTTTGGAAAGAGGCTCGCAGAGGCTCAAGTACGATTTCAAAAAGAAAAACCCGGCGCGTAGAGTTTCCGTCCGCGTCTCCGTGAGGCACAGGTAGCCGCCCCAGAAAATTTCGGCGCATTGAATTAAGGAACCACCGCCTTCGGCATGGCCGCTCTCTCAGATGCCTGCACCATCAAGTGGCAGACCTGAACCGCTGACCAGCTATCGCCCAGCAGGGCGTGAGAATGCCCCGCGCGGTCAATGCCTCCACAATGCGGCTGAGCGAAACCACGCCCTCCCTACGCAACTCCGCGATTAAGGCCGCGCAAAACGCTTGGCTCATAGCTTCATCACGTGACGATGGATATGGGCATCTATTTCTCAGAGGGGCAACGGGGCTACATAGCCTGTAGCCGACTAAGCCCTTCTCGGGCTCCAACTTTCCCCTTAAGATTGCATTTATTTAATTCTAGCGTCCTACAACTAAGGACACGATCGCGCATGTTTCTCCTCTCTCCCAAGTTCTCCAGACTAGCTAGTCTGAGCATTGCGTTTGCCGCAGCGGCCCTAGTTCTCATCACGATGCCATGCTCAAGTGCGGAGATAACTCACACTTCGATAGGGAACAACACTGGATTCTTGACGGTATTTGGCAGGATTGAGTTAGGCGATGAGCAGCGGTTTCTGGCGGCCGCATCTAACTATTCCAAAGGCGCGGTCCTTTTTAGAAGCGATGGCGGCAACCTTCATGCGGGGTTGCAAATGGGAGAAATAATCCGATTGCGTGGCTTCTCAACCGGCGTAGCACCCGGCTCCCGATGCGCGTCCGCGTGCGCCCTAGCGTGGCTAGGGGGAACTTCCCGTTATATGTCGAGCAGTTCGTTGATCGGGTTTCATGCAGCTTGGCGCTTACGGGACGGCGAAATGCACGAAGTGGGGATGGGTAACGCTCTTGTGGGAGCGTACTTGACGAGACTCGGACTTCCTCTTTCCGCTGT
Source organism: uncultured Rhodoplanes sp. (assembly GCA_964653225.1). Lineage (GTDB taxonomy): Bacteria > Pseudomonadota > Alphaproteobacteria > Rhizobiales > Xanthobacteraceae > Z2-YC6860. Next base: position 28,053 of record CAZZCV010000031.1, read on the forward strand.
GGCATACGCCACCAGAGCAGGCCCCAAAGACATTACCTGGCTCACCCCCGATGACGCTAAAAATGTCGGCATCGAAGTCGCAATGCTCGACCTTGAACCACCTTCCGGATCTCGCGATGCGACAGAGATGAGACCGGAACCACCCAGCAAGAGAACGACCGCCAGAAATTATTTTTTTGTGGCCAATACTAAGCCGCCGGACGATTTCTTGGCACTGCGGACTTTGCCTTCCGCCTCATCTGGAAACCGCATTGCCCGATTGCCGAATGGAACGTTGCTTGACGTCCTGGAGAGACGTTCGGATGGCTGGTGGCGCATTCGTGTAAAGGAGACGGCGCAGGAAGGCTGGGTAAAAAGTGGAGAACGCGATAAGAGTTGGCTTCTCTGCTGTTCTACGGGAAACTTCGTTGCGCCCGAAGATCGCGAAGCCGAACAAACTCTACTCGCTTTGAGCTGCGACCAACTTTGGCTCGGGCGAAATACCATCTGGAAAGAGGCCGGCTACTGTTTCAAGACGACTCGCGCAATCAGCGCGTTCGGAAATTCTGGCTGTCGATACGACGCAACAAACCAAATTGCTTTGTCACAAGAAAATCAGAACCTGCTGAGTGCTATACGCAGAGCGGAAACAAGCAAGGGGTGCGTTCAATAGCTGACCTCGTGTGCGTCGCTTACGCACCAGAAGCATGAGGATCGCACCGGCGCTGGCGTCCGCACAGCGCATTACGCTCCGATGCGCGACAAGCGCAGCCGCGAGGCTGAGGGGATGCCACGCTCGGTCAACCACGCCTGAAACTTTCCATGCGCCAGAGGCCGCCGCCTACGGCGTTGCCGTTTCACAGAAGTCAACGGCAGAAACTTCACGCTCGGCGGGATGCCGGCCGCTCCTTGGTCCCGAGCACTCGCATCACAGTCCCGACCCCCACGCCAAGCTCGCTAGCGATCTTGCGGATGCCCGCGCCGCCGTTCCGCTTGGCAAGGATGGCCCTCACAACCCGTGCGCCGTCCTGCCGGTCCTCGACGCGCCGCCGCCCGAGTTTCGTTCCTTCCGCCCGCGCCCGTGCAAGACCGGCCATCACGCGCTCGCGAATCATGGCCCGCTCAAATTCCGCGAATACACCGAGCATCTGATACATGGCTCGACCGGACGGCGTGGACGTATCCAGCCCCTGTTGGTGGAGGAATAGGTCCACGCCCTTCGCGTGAAGCTCCTTGAGCACGTCCAGCAGGTCCGGGAGGGAGCGGCCGAGCCGGTCCACCGACCAAGCCGCCACCATATCCATGTCCCGCCGCGCTACGGCCTTCATGAGCGCATCGAGGCCGGGCCGCCGCTCCCTGCCCTTCCCACCGGAGATGCCCGCGTCCTCAAACTCCGACACGATCTGCCAGCCATGCCGCTCTGCCGCAGCCTCCAACTCCCGTCGCTGGTTGCGGGTGTTCTGCTCGCTGGTGCTGACGCGGATGTAGAGCGCCACGCGCTTAGGCTTCCGTGCGTTCATGGTTGCCGCTCCCGCCCGATAATGGCGGAAGATTACAACTCATGTGTTCCAAAATCAAGTGTTTACGGAACAAACAAACGTAGCGTGGGCGGAACGAGTCCGATCAAGGACTTAGCAGTAGACGTGACGGGAGGGTTTTCCGAACACCCTACGCATGGCGCTGTGTCCAATAATCCCTTCTGGAAGGATCACGGGGCGGCCGAACCGTCTCGCGCTGCCGCATGATCGCCGCCGGCGTCCTGTTGGGAAACGCACCGCCGAAGTGGATTGGGTCGGTCTCTCCCAGTCCAAGCGCAAGCCAGAACGTTCCGCCTTGCCCGCGCACCCCGATGTTCTCCCGCATCAGGTTGAGAGGATTGTCGTCCCTGAACACGGAGCGCATCCTGCGGCCTGTGAGACCGGCAACGATCTTCACCACCGCCCGCCGCCCATAGGTCTTGCGAGGATCGCCCACGACCACGTTACCGCTCTGGACGCCCCATGCGTGATGGCCTGTCGTCTGCGTCACCAGAGCGAAGTCATCGGGGGCAATGAGGACCGGCCATAGCTGGTGCGGGCCGAAGGCCAGCATGAAGGCGGGCGCTCCACCGTGAGTGACGCCACCAGTGATCGAGGGAAGCGTGAGCTTGTTGAGCATGTTCCTAGTGGGACGGCGTCGCCCCTACGGGGGGTAATGAGCGGCGCGCGGCGTTGAAGGGGGCTTTCAGAGATTTTTGCGGGAAATTTCTGCCCGATCTCTCGGAAAGCGGTGTTTGCAATGCGCTCGCACCGAAGCGCAGAAATGCCGACGCCACGCGGCTTTTCTTCAGGTCAGATCGGCGTTCTGTAACCCCGGCTGTAAATGTTTAACAGCATCAGAAGTCGAGTTCTTCTTCTGGCGGCGGGGGCGTCCACGACCCCTGCGCCTTCATCTCCACCACGAGGGCTTCCGCGCCCGCAATCAGTTCGCCCCGCTTCACCGGGTCTTTGATACCCCGATGGCACTTTCGGGCTTCGTCAAGGTATCCAAGGGTTTCGTTGATCATGTGCGTCTCGTGGTCCTGAGGGGGCAGAAGCTCTTGCGTGTATTTCGAAGCGTCGTAGCCAGCCTCCCCTCGCATCGCATGGCGCAGCTTGGGAAAGTCCTGGCCGATCCACTTCAGGATGGTGACGTGCGAACGAATGCCGTTGAGGTCGCTAGCGATCTCCCGCGACGACTTCAAACGCTTGCGGGACTTCCGATGCTGTCCCGCGCGTATGTAGGCTCGGAACACCGCCCTCGATTCGTCTCTGCGTAACGGCAGGCCATTCTTCAAGTTCTCCCGCGCAGCCAGCCAGGCATGTTGCTCCGGCGGTGCATCGACAATGATGGCTTCAATATCTCGCCGCCCAATGCCTTTGGCGGCCGCAACACGATGCCAACCATCAATAAGGAACGGCGCACCATCGACCACTGCGACGGTAATCGGCGGGAACGCCGCTCCCGCCTCCATCGCATCGGCGTAGCGTCTGGTCGTAGCGGGGTCTGTGCGTTTGCGTAGCCGCCACAAGGCGTCGTGAAAGGCTCTCGCTTGTTCGCGCGTAATCGCGCCAATCCGCACGTCACCGTGAAGCTCCCGAAACCGACGAACCACAAACTCGGCTTCCACCGCTGAGTTATGAGCAGGCACCTTCATGCCTGGAAGCAGGCTGCCCGTGCGCCATGCCTCGAACGCCTCCGACAACCTTGGGCCTTGCAGTTTCTGGGGGTCTGATGGTGGTACGGGCGTCGCAACAAAATCGCCCTCATTCCTCCGCTGCATATCGCGGACAGCCATCTGCGTAGCTTGGAGGAACCCAAGCTCCAGCGCGTCACGATCAGGACCACCCTGAGCAAGTTCGACGCCCTGCTCCGCTAGGGCTTCATCCACGGCGGATCGTACCCAGTTGGGGGAAGAACGGAGTGCGACCGCTAGCCTCAATCCCCTGTCAAGCTTCTCGATCGTAACGCGCCAGAAATCCAGATCATCATACGTCATGCCCGCGCGTGGAGACGGCGGCAGTAGCGGTTCAGAACCGGGAATGGCCAATGATGCGGCTGCCTGCCGTCTGATCGGCTCCAAGAGGCTCGTAATTCCAATTCCGCGCTGCCGAAGCGCATCATCCTCGGTCAGCAGCTTGTTGACATGCCGTGCCGCCAGGAACGCAATTACGTCATCCGGTAGAGTGCGCGGCGGCCCCTCCGTGAGAAAGCGACGGCTTTCCCTCACCAACAGTTCGCTGTCCGCGATCAACACCCCAGCCCGCTGACGAGCAACCGAGTTGTCGGGGGTTCGGAGACTCTGCGTCCACTCGGTCTTGAAGCGTCCCGCCCGCTCATTGACAAGTTGCCTGAGGCTGGCCGGAAACGCCTTTGGCACTTCGCGCCCGCGAAGATCATCCGGCAACTTGTATCGGAAATGCCAAGTGGCTCCGCGCCGCGTCAGGTAGCTCATGAACGCCATGATAAAGGCTCATCGTGTAGCAGTCGCGTGTAGCAACTGACCGACGAGAGCCCTTATTTTGCTGAAGCACTTTGCATTTCAAGCGGTTAGCAGCGACTGGCGCTCCCTAGGGGACTCGAACCCCTGTTTTCGCCGTGAGAGGGCGACGTCCTAGACCGCTAGACGAAGGGAGCATGCGGCGCGCACGGGACATAGACTCGATCCCGGCGCGGCGCAAGCGCCATGCGACGCCAGGGTGTCCGACCCGCCTTTCACTGCTTGGCGACGATGCGGTCCTTGATCTTCTCGTAGACGCTCTGGGGAATGATTTTCTTCTGGAGCAGCTCGTCCTTGCCCTTGTAGGGCCGGCCCTTGACGATCCGGTCGGCCCGCACCGGGCCGATCCCCGGCAGGGTGTCCAGCTCCTCCCGGCTCGCCGAATTGATGTCGATCGCGGCGGCGGCCGGCTTCTGCGCCGTCGCCGCGGGTTTCGCGGGAACGGCCGCGGGCTTCGCCGGAGCAGCGGTCTGGGCCACGGCCGGCCCAAGCATCAGGAACGACAGGATCGCAGCAGCAAGCGCATGGTGGAACCGCATCGGTCTCTCTCCCCGTGTGACAACTTCTTGGTCTAACGGCTTCTTCTCTAGCGACGCAGGATGCTGCCCAGCGTGCCCCGCACGATGGCGCGGCCGACCGAGCGGCCGACCGAGCCGCCGAGCGACTTGCCCACGTTGGCGGCAACCTGGCCCGCGACCTGGTTGGTGACGGTGCGCGTGACCTCGCGGGCGATCCGCTGCGAGGGCGTGAGCCTGTTGCGGCGCCCGGCGCCGCCGGTGCCGAACAGGTCACCGAGCCAGGCGCCGGTGCGGGCCCAGAAGCCCGTGGGCTCCGCGGCGGCGGCCGTCTCCTCCACACGCTTCTTGAGGATCTCGTAGGCGGATTCCGAATCCACCATGGTCTCGTACTTGCCCTTCACCGGACTGCGCGCCAGCGTCGCCGCGCGCTCGGCTTCGGTCACCGGACCGAGCCGCGCCGCCGGCGGACGGATCATGGTGCGCTCCACCATCGAGGGCACGCCGTTGCCTTCGAGGAACGAAACCAGCGCCTCGCCCTTGCCCAGCTCGGTGATCACCTGCGCGGTGTCGAGGCTCTTGTTGGGCCGGAAGGTCTCGGCCGCGGCCTTCACGGCGCGCTGGTCGCGCGGCGTGAACGCGCGCAGCGCGTGCTGCACGCGGTTGCCGAGCTGCGCCAGCACGGTCTGCGGCACGTCGAGCGGGTTCTGCGTCACGAAGTAGACGCCGACGCCCTTGGAGCGGATCAGCCGCACCACCTGCTCGATCTTCTCCATCAACGGCTTCGGCGCATCGTTGAACAGCAGGTGCGCCTCGTCGAAGAAGAACACCAGCTTCGGCTTGTCGGGATCGCCGACCTCCGGCAATTCCTCGAACAACTCGGACAGGAGCCACAGCAGGAACGTGGCGTAGAGACGCGGGTTGGCGATCAGCTTGTCGGCGGCGAGGATGTTGATGAAGCCGCGACCGTCGCGGTCCGTGCGCATGAAGTCCTTCAGGTCGAGCGCGGGCTCGGCGAAGAACGCGGTCGCGCCCTGGTTCTCCAGCACCAGAAGCTGGCGCTGGATCGCGCCGACGCTGGCGGGCGAGACGTTGCCGTAGGTGTTGCGCAGCTCGGCGGCGTTCTCCGACACGAGCCCGAGGACCGCGCGCAGGTCCTTCAGGTCGAGGATCGCGAGCCCCTGGTCGTCGGCGACCCGGAAGGCGATGTTGAGGACGCCCTCCTGGGCGTCGTTGAGCTGCATCAGGCGGGACAGCAGCAGCGGCCCGACCTCGGAGATGGTGGCGCGGACCGGATGGCCCTGCTCGCCGAACACGTCCCAGAAGATCACGGGGAAATCGTCGGGCTGATACTTCAGGCCCATGCCCTCGGCGCGCTTGACGAAGGCGTCCTTCGCCTCGCCCGCCATGGCGATGCCGGACAGGTCGCCCTTCACGTCGGCGGCGAACACCGGGACGCCGGCCCTGGAGAAGCCTTCGGCCAGCACCTGGAGCGTGACCGTCTTGCCGGTGCCGGTCGCGCCGGTGACGAGCCCGTGCCGGTTGGCGAAGTGCAGGTCCAGCACCTCGTACTTGCCGCTCCTGCCGACGATCAGCTTGCCGCTCGCGGGATCGTCCGCAACGGCCGGGGCCTCCGCCATCATTCGTCTCCTTCAAGCACGTCCGCCATCCGCAGGCAGGTTACTCCACCCGCCGGGAAACCGGAACCTCAAGGGCCCCGATTCCGGCGGCTTCAAGGCTCGTGGGCGAAGCGCAGGCGGCCGGTCTGCCGCAGGGTGCGGACGTCGAAGGTGCGGATTTCGACCGCCCCGCCGGTCTCCACCGTCACGACGATCCGGTCCTCCGACACCGACGTGGCCGTCACCTTCGCGCCCTTGGGCAGCAGCGCCGTGACCTCGGCCGGGCCGGGGCTTCCATCGCTGCGGAAAAGGCGGTAGCCGATGACGCCGATCACCACGGCGATGCCGAGAAAGGTCGCAAGCCCGGAGACCACCATCAGCCGCCGCATCCGGGCGACGATGGCCTGCTGCTCGGCGGTCAGCGGTTTCTCGTCGTCGGAATCGATATTGCTCATGGCCGAACATCTTCCAGGCGGAGAAAGAGAAAGCGTCGTCGTCACGGACGACCAGGCGGGCGATCGGCTCGATCGCGTGCTGGCCGCGGGGCTTACGCTTTCGCGCACGCGCCTGAAGGCGCTGATCCTGGACGGCGCCGTCACGATCGGGCCCCGCACGATCCTTGATCCGGGCCATCGCGTCAACGCCGGCGACACACTGGTCGTGGACGTCCCGCCGCCCGCCCCCGCGAAGCCCGAGGGCGAGGCGATCCCGCTCGCCGTGCTGCACGAGGACGACCAGATCGTCGTCATCGACAAGCCCGCCGGGCTGGTGGTGCATCCGGCGGCGGGCCACGCCACGGGCACGCTGGTCAATGCGCTGATCGCCCATTGCGGCGACAGCCTGTCCGGGATCGGCGGCGTGATCCGGCCGGGCATCGTGCACCGGCTCGACAAGGACACCTCGGGCGTCATGGTGGTGGCCAAGACCGACCGCGCCCACCGCAGGCTGGCCGCCCAGTTCGAGGACCACGGCCGCACCGGGCCGCTGGAGCGCGGCTACCTCGCCTTTGTCTGGGGCGTCCCCGTCCATGCCAAAGGCACCGTCAACGCGCCGCTCGACCGGCATCCCGGCAACCGGGAGAAGATGGCGGTGCGCAAGGGAGGTCGCGAGGCCATCACCCACTGGCAGGTGCTGGAGCGGTTCGAGGGCTCCGACGGCAAGCCGGCGGCGAGCCTGCTCGAATGCCGGCTGGAGACCGGCCGGACCCACCAGATCCGCGTTCACATGGCCCACATCGGACACCCGATCCTCGGCGACGCCACCTACGGCACCGGCTTCAAGACCCGGATCAGCCGCCTCGCCGGTCCGGCGCGGGAGGCGCTGGAGGCCCTTGGCCGGCAGGCCCTGCATGCCTATCTGCTGGGAGTGCAACATCCGGGCTCAGGGGAAAAGCTGGAGTTCCGTTCGGAACTGCCGGCCGATCTTGCTCGTTTACATCACGCGCTGGCAGACCGCTCCGGCTGACGCCGGATTCTGGAAAACCTTTGATCCGGCAATGGATTAGAGGTGCGACATCGGAGCGAATCGGTCACGCTGGTGTGAAGGGAGCAAATCTTCCTTTCGCCTCAATGGGTCCGGTATGCTGCGCCTGCGACCTGATTTTCGCAGTCGCAACAAGATTGGCGTCGCCGGCTCCTCGAGCGGCGGCGGCCATCGCCCGCCGGCAACGGGGGCAACACATGGAGGGCTACGATGGCCCGTGCAGCGGCTCTGCCGGTCGTCACCGCCGAAGGCGGCCTGACGAGGTACCTTGAAGAAATCCGCCGGTTCCAGCATCGGGAACCGGC
>CAZZCV010000032.1:0-6601 GCA_964653225.1 uncultured Rhodoplanes sp.
CGACCCCTGCGTCGGCATCCGCGCCGTGCCGGTGGGCGAGGCGATGGTGGCCTGCGTGGTCGCCGATCATTATCTGCGTCATCGCGGCCAGGTCGGTGAAAGCGCCGTCTGGCCGTTCCAGCCCCCCCAATGAGCGAGAAATCCGTGCTCGAAAGTTACAAGCGCGTCGACGACGCCATCGAAGCCTTCAAGGCCGGCGAACTGGTGGTCGTCACCGACGACGACGACCGCGAGAACGAGGGCGACCTGTTCATCGCCGCATCGCTTTGCACGCCGGAGAAGATGGCCTTCATCATCCGCCACACATCCGGCATCGTCTGCGCCCCGCTGTCCGCCGACGAGGCGCGGCGGCTGCGGCTCGATCCCATGGTCACGTCCAACGACGCGCCGCTCGGCACGGCCTTCACCATCACCGTGGACGTGCGGCACGGCCTGACCACCGGCATTTCCGCCGAAGAGCGCACCAACACGGTGCGGGCGCTGGCCAACGACAACTCGGGCGCGGCCGATTTCGTGCGGCCCGGCCATGTGTTCCCGCTGGTGGCCAAGGAGGGCGGGGTTCTGATGCGCTCCGGCCACACCGAGGCCTGCATCGACCTGTGTCGGCTGGCCGGCCTGCCGCCGGTCGGCGTGCTGTCCGAACTGATGAACGACGACGGCACCGTGATGCGCGGCCGGGCGGTGGCGGCTTTCGCGGAGAAGCACGGGCTCCGGTACCTCTCGATCGCCGACCTGATTGCCTACCGGCAGGCGCGGGAGAAGCTGGTCAGGCGGATCGGCGAGTTCCCGGTCGAGAGCGAGATCGGCACGCTGACCGGCTACGCCTACATCACGCCGTTCGACGCCGTGCAGCACATGGCCTTCGTCTACGGCAAGATCGGCGACGGCCGTGACGTGCTGGCCCGCCTGCACCGGGCCGACATCATCCGCGACGTGTTCGGCGGTGCCCATCCGGTGCATGCTTCCCTGCAGCGCATCAAGCAGGAGGGCCGCGGCGTGATCGTGCTGCTGCGCGACGGCGCGGCCGGGGTGCCAACCCATGCGCTGCCGTCCGGAGAGACCAACTCGGAGGCCGCGCGCACCCGGCAGTGGCGCGAGGTCGGCCTCGGCGCGCAGATCCTCAAGGATCTCGGTATTTCCTCGATCCGGCTGATCACCTCGGCCCGCTTCACCTATGTCGGGCTGGCCGGCTTCGGCATCGAGATCGCCGCGATGGAGGCGGTCGAAGGCGTCGACGGCTGAGTGCGACCCATCGAAAGCCCTTCACCGTTTCCATGAAACGGTGAAGGATTCGGGATCGACGCTTTCCCTGGGCGAATCTCCGTGCCACCATCCTCGGGCTGGGCACAGGGAGATTCCCATGCGCGCACGGCTGCCGATGCTCGGCCTGCTCGCGGTTCTCACGGCGGCGTCCTTCGGCGGCGGCATGGCCGCGCCGAACGCCTCATGGCTTTTGGCCCAGCGCCAATCGGGTGCGGTGCCGGTCGACGTCGAACTGGTCGTGGCGGTCGACGTCTCCTACTCCATGGACCCGGACGAGCAAGCGCTCCAGCGCGAGGGCTACACGTCGGCGCTGACCTCGCCTGAGTTCCTCAAGGCGCTGCGCAACGGCATCCACGGCAAGGTCGCGATCACCTATGTCGAATGGGCCGGAATGCATCATCGCGAGGTGGTCGTGCCGTGGCGGTTGATCGACGGCCCGGAGAGCGCCGACGCCTTTGCCGCCGACATCGCACGTGCGCCATACCGGCGAGCCTCGCGCACCTCGATTTCGGGCGCGCTGCTGATCGGAGCGGACCTGTTCAAGTCGAGCGGCTATCGCGGTTTGCGGCGGGTGATCGACGTGTCCGGCGACGGCGTGAACAACAACGGCCCGCTGGTGGCTCCGACGCGCGACGAGGTGCTGGCGCAGGGCATCACCATCAACGGCCTGCCGATCATGCTCAAGCGGCCGAGCTACAGCACGATGGATATCGGCGAGCTGGACATCTACTACGAGGATTGCGTGATCGGCGGGCCCGGCGCCTTCGTGATCCCGATCCGCGAGCGCGACCAGTTCAAGGAGGCGACCCGCACCAAGCTGGTGCTGGAGATCGCCGGGCTCGATCCCGAGCCGCGGGTGATGAAGGCGCAGGCGAAAAAGCCGCGCGTACCCTGCGCCATCGGCGAGCAGATCTGGCAGCAGCGCTGGGGAAATTAGCGCACGATCCCGAAAACCGGGAACCGGTTGTCGGACAGGATCATGCATAAGAAAAAATACGGGCGTCTCTACCGCACGAACTTCGCCACGATCTCGACGTGCGGCGAATGGCGGAACTGGTCCACGGGCGTCACCGATACGAGCCGGTAGCCGCCGCCCACCAGCAGCTTTGCGTCGCGGGCGAAGGTGTTGGCGTTGCACGACACCGTGATCACGGTTGGCACCGTGCTCTTCGCAAGCTCCCGCGCCTGCGCCTCCGCGCCCTGACGCGGCGGGTCGAACACCGCGGCCTCGAACCTTTTCAATTCGGCCGGCACCAGCGGCCGACGGAACAGGTCGCGCGCCTGCGCCTCCACCGGCTTGAGGCCGGCTGTGGCGGCGGCCGCCTGCCGGAGCGCGGCCACCGCATCGGCGCTGCTGTCCGCAGCGAACACACGCGCGTTTCCGGCCAGCCGCAGGGCAAAGGGCCCGACCCCGCAGAACAGGTCGGCGACCGTCTTGGCGCCCCTGGCATGCTCCAGAACCAGCGTCGCGAGCGCGGCTTCGCCCGCGGCCGTGGCCTGCAGGAACGAGCCCGGCGGCAGCGTCACCCGCGCTCGGCCCATCGTCAGCGTCGGCGGCGCGCGCTGGATCACCAGCTCGCCGTGTCGGGTCAGGCGGCACAGCCGGTGCCGCTCTGCGATCCGCGCAAGCTCCGCGGTGCGCGCGGAGGCGAGGGGACCGGAGCCGCGGACGTCCACATCGAGGCCGTTTTCCGTAGCCGTCATCTGGAGGTCGAGCGGCTTGCGCTCGGGCTTCAGCGCCTCGGCCAGCGCCCAGGCGGCGGGGATCGCACCCCCGAGCGCGGGCGCCAGCACCGGGCAGCGGTCGATGCCGACGACGTGGTGGGCGCGGAGCGCTGCGAAGCCGACCTCCAGCACGTCCCCTGCGCCGTGCCGGACATGCAGGGTGTTGCGCCGGGCGTGCAGGGTGGCGCGGCGGCGGCCATCCCCATGCGCGTCCAGGATCGCGCCGATCGGCGCATCGATTCCGGCCTGCGCCAATGCCGCGACCAGCAGGCCGCGCTTCCATTCGAGATAGGGACCGGGGCGCCAGTGCTGCGTCGCGCAGCCGCCGCAAAGCCCGAAGTGCGCGCACGCCGGATCGATCCGGTCGGGGCTCGCGGCCTCGACATGCAGCAGGCGGCGGCGGTCGGGATGGCCTGCAACCGGCTCGACTGCGACCGTTTCGCCCGGCAGCGTGCAGGGCACATAGACCGGCCCCGAGGGCGTGTCGGCCACACCCTCGCCGCGATGGGCGAGTCCGGTGATGACGAGGCGCTCGGTCATTGTGGCTCAACCCGGCGTGGCGATCTCGGGAAGATAGCCGCGCCGGGTCAGCAGATGAAAGCGCGCGATCAGCAGGAATGCATAGATCGCAAGCCCGACCGACAGGCCGCTCCAGATGCCCACGGCGCCGAGGCCCATCGGAAAGCCCAGTGCGTAGCAGACGGTGAAGCCGATCGCCCAGAAGCAGACCGCGGCGAACAGCAGCGGGATGCGCGTGTCGTTGAGCCCGCGCAGCGCGCCAGCGGCCACCGTCTGCACGCCGTCGGCGACGAAAAAGCTCGCGCCCACGACCAGCAGGAGCGCGGCGACCGACGCCGTGGCGCTCGGCTCGCGGGTCCCGAGGAACAGCACGGGGATCAGGTCGCGCGCCAGCATCACGATCACCGTCATCACGGTCATGAAGCCGGCGCCGAGAACGAGCGCGGCCATTCCGGCGCGCCGGGTTCCCGCACTGTCACGCCGTCCCACGGCGTGGCCGACCCGCACGGTCGCGGCCATGGCGATACCGAACGGCACCATGAACAGGATCGAGGCGGTGGTGAGCGCGATCTGATGTGCGGCAAGCTCCGCGGTGCCGAGCCGGCCCATCAGCAGGGCGGCCGCCGCGAACACGCCGTACTCCAGCATCATGGTGCCGGAGATCGGCGCGCCGATGGCCAGCAGCCGGCCGAACAGCGGCCAGTCGGCCCGCCAGAAGCGGCCGAGGACGCGATATTTCCGGAACGGGCGGCAGGCGTAGCAGACCCACACGCCGACGATGCACATGCCCACGTTGACGATGGTGGTCGCAAGCCCCGCACCCAGCAGATCGAGCCGGGGCATGCCGAACTCGCCATAGACCAGCGCGTAGCACAGCACCCCGTTCGCCGGGATTGCCACCAGCGTGATCCACAGGCCCGGCTCCGGCCGGTTCACCGATTGCATGAAGCCGCGCAGCGCAAGGAACCACCACGCCGGCAAGAGGCTCCATGCGAGGCCCTGGAGATAGCGCGCCGCGAGCGTCGCGGATTCGGCGTTCTGGCCGAGTGCGAGCAGGATGTCCTCGCCGTAGAGCTGCGCGAGGCTGAGTGGAATGCCGAGCAAGGTGGCGGCCCACAGGCCGACGCGCAGCGCGCGCCGCACCATGCGCGGCTGGCGCGCGCCCACCGCCTGCGAGGCCAGCGGCGACACCGCGGACACGATCCCCATGCCGACCACGAAGGCCGCGAACAGCACCGTATGCGCGAGCGCCGAGGCCGCCACCACCCGCTCGCCGAGCCGGCCCAGCAGGGCGAGATCGGTCGTCATCATCGCGATCTGGCCGAGCTGCGTCAGCGCAATGGGAAGCGCCAGCCGGGCCGTGTCGGCCAGCTCGGCGCGCCAGACGGTTCGGCTCGCGGGGGGCAGCGCAGCGCCCGCGAGAGCTTGTTCTTGCATGGTCATCGGATCGTAAGGACTCGAAGCACGAGGGCGCGACGGACGGGCGTGACGGAGGCGCGCCAGCGTGCGGCGGACTTAATTGCCGATCGTGGAGGAATTGGGAAGCGCGCGGTGGCGATCCGGCGGCAGATCGCGGAACGATGCGGCCAAAAGGTCACGATTTCGCGGTGATATCAATCCGGCTGATGTCGCGATCAGCGATCGCGATCCAGCGGGCCGCTCCGGGTCAGGCCAGCCTGCCGGCCGCCAGCGCGCCGTCCTGGCCGAGCGCCTCGAAGGCTTTGGCCACGATGCCGCGGGCGTCGAGCCCGGCCTGCGCGTACATCGCCGCCGGACTGTCCTGGTCGAGAAACGCATCCGGCAGGACCATCGCGCGCACCTTCAGGCCGCGGTCGAGCGCGCCGCGCTCGGCCAGAGCCTGGAACACCTGGGCGCTGAAGCCGCCGACCGAACCTTCCTCGATGGTGATGAGCACCTCGTGCCCGCGCGCCAGCCGCAGCACCAGGTCGGTGTCGAGCGGCTTTGCGAAGCGCGCGTCGGCCACCGTGGTCGACAGCCCGCATGCAGCGAGTTCTTCCGCCGCCTTCAGGCATTCCCCGAGCCGCGCGCCGAAGGAGAGCAGCGCGACCTTGCTGCCCTCTCGGAGGACGCGGCCCCTGCCGATCTCGAGCTGCCGTCCTTCCTCGGGCATGGCCACGCCGATGCCCTCGCCGCGCGGGTAGCGCAGGGCGGACGGGCGGTCGTCAATCGCGGCCTGGGTCGCGACCATGTGGACGAGGTCGGCCTCGTCGCCTGCCGCCATCACCACGATGCCGGGCACGCAGGCGAGATAGGCCACGTCGAAGGCGCCGGCATGAGTCGGCCCGTCCGCGCCGACCAGGCCCGCGCGATCGATGGCGAAACGCACCGGCAGCGACTGGATCGCGACGTCGTGCACCACCTGGTCGTAGGCGCGCTGCAGGAAGGTCGAGTAGATCGCGGCGAACGGCTTGTAGCCTTCCGCGGCGAGACCGGCGGCGAAGGTGACGGCGTGCTGCTCGGCGATGCCCACGTCGAAGCAGCGCTTGGGAAACTCCTCGGCGAACAGGTCGAGGCCGGTGCCGGAGGGCATGGCGGCCGTCAGGGCCACGATGCTCTCGTCCTTGCGCGCCTCCCTGATCAGGCTTTCGGCGAACACGCGGGTGTATTGCGGCGCGTTCGACTTGGTCTTGGCCTGGGCGCCGGTGGCGACGTCGAACTTGACCACGCCATGATACTTGTCGGCCGAGGTCTCGGCCGGCGGATAGCCCTTGCCCTTCTGGGTCACGACATGAACCAGCACCGGCCCCTTGTCCGCGTCGCGGACATTGCGCAGGACCGGCAGCAGGTGGTCGAGATTGTGGCCGTCGATCGGGCCGACGTAATAGAAGCCCAGCTCCTCGAACAGCGTGCCGCCGGTCCAGAACTCGCGGGCGAACTTCTCGGCGCGCTCGGCTTTCTCCTCGAAGAATTTCGGGAAACGGTGCGCGAGCTGCTTTCCGATGTCGCGCAGCTTCAGATAGGTCTTGCCCGACAGGAGGCGGGACAGATAGGCCGACATGGCGCCCACCGGCGGGGCGATCGACATGTCGTTGTCGTTGAGGATCACGATCAGCCGCGAGTCCATGGCGCCGGC
>CAZZCV010000032.1:6611-35508 GCA_964653225.1 uncultured Rhodoplanes sp.
GCCTCGTAGGCCATGCCCGCCGACATCGCGCCGTCGCCGATTACGGCGACCACGTGGTTGGTTCCGCCCTTGAGGTCGCGCGCCACGGCCATGCCGAGGCCGGCGGAGATCGAGGTCGAGGAATGGGCCGCGCCGAAGGGGTCGTATTCGCTCTCGGCACGCTTGGTGAAGCCGGACAGCCCGCCGCCCTGGCGGAGCGTGCGGATGCGTTCGCGCCGGCCGGTGAGGATCTTGTGGGGATAGGCCTGATGGCCGACGTCCCAGATCAGGCGGTCGCGGGGGGTGTCGAAGACGTGATGCAGGGCGACGGTCAGTTCCACCACCCCGAGCCCCGCGCCAAGATGGCCGCCGGTCACGGCCACCGCGTCGACGGTCTCGATCCGCAACTCGTCGGCGACCTGCTGGAGCTTGTCCGCAGGGAGCCGCCGAAGGTCCTCGGGAGTGCGGATCTGGTCGAGCAGGGGCGTCTTCGAGGGGTGTGGCACCAAGTTCTCCGAGGCCTTCCGCGGCGCAGGCCCGCCCCCTGGGGCCGTCCGTCCGGCAGGCTTATACCGTTTGAAGATGCTTCGCAATTCGGCGAAAGCCGCGGGGAGCGCGGGATCGGCCGTTCCGGCGACGGGCTGATGGTTCCGGGCCATTTCGCCTATAGTGCGTCCCGTTCCGGGGGTGGAATCGATGAGCAAGGTGGTCGAGACGCTGCGCGTGTTCCTGGCGCTGGCGATGCCTTATTTTCGCTCAGGCGACAGGCTGCGGGCGCGTCTGCTGCTTGCGGCGGTCGTGGGCGCCGAACTGGGGCTGGTCTATGTCGCGGTCCTGGTGACGCAATGGAACGCGCGCTTCTTCAACGCGCTGGAAGCACGCGACTGGACCGCCTTCCAGGCCGAGCTGGTCACGTTCGGCTTCATCGCCGCCGGTGCGATCCTGGCCAACATGTCCCAGTATTATTTCGGCCAGACCCTGCAGATCCGCTGGCGGCGCTGGATGACCGAGAACTACGTCTCGGTCTGGATGGCCGAGGGCCGGCACTACCGCGTGCGCTTCGTGGACACCAGCATCGACAACATCCATCTGCGCATTGCCAACGACGTCTTTCTGTTCATCCAGCGCACCCATGAGCTGGGCACCGGACTGCTCGGCAGCGTCGTCGCGCTGCTGTCGTTCTCCTATATTCTCTGGGGCCTGTCGGCGACCACGCCGCTGCCGGTGTTCGGCGTCAACCTCGCCTTTCCCGGCTACCTGATCGTGGCGGCGCTGCTCTACGCCGTGGTCGGAACGGTGTTCGCACACTGGATCGGCTGGAGGCTGGTGGGTCTGAACTTCAACCAGCAGCGCTACGAATCCGACTTCCGCTTCGCCATCGTGCGCGCCGCCGACCATTCCGAACCGGTCGCCCTGATGCGGGGAGAGCCGGTGGAGCGCGCGGAGCTTGGCCGCCGGTTCGGCAACCTGGTGCGAAACTGGACCGCGCTGGTGGCCCGGCAGACCAAGCTGACCGGCTTCACCTCGGGCTACGGCCATGTCTCCACGCTGGTGCCGACGCTGATCGTCAGCCCGGCCTATCTGGTCGGCGCGATCCCGCTCGGCACGCTGATGCAGTCGGCGCTGGCGTTCCAGCGCGTCGAGGCCGGCTTCGCCTTCATCATCAGCGCCTATGCCAAGATCGCGGAGTGGCGTGCGATCATGGATCGCCTGTACCAGATGGAAAACGCGATGGCGGCCGTGGACGCCCAGCAGAAGAGCGGCGCCGGCATCGTCGAGGTGACGACCGGCGCGGGCGGCGGGCTCGAGGTGGCGGGTCTTGCGCTGCGGCTGCCGTCGGGAGGTTCGATCGCGCAGGTGCCCTCGCTTGCGCTGAAGCCGGGAGAACGGGTGCTGGTCACCGGCCCTTCCGGTGCAGGTAAGTCCAGCCTGCTGCGCGGGCTGACCGGGCTATGGCCGCCGGGCGAGGGCCGGGTGGTGTTGCCGGGGACCGGCGACGTCCTGGTGATGCCGCAGCGGCCCTATTTCCCGCTGGGCACCCTGCGGCAGGCGGTGACGTATCCGATCCCGGCGGATGCCCTGAAGGACGAGGAGGTGCGCGAGGCCCTGGCTGCGGTGGGGCTCGGCCACCTGGCGTTGCGCCTCGACGAGGATGCGGACTGGAACGTGATGCTGTCCGGGGGCGAGCAGCAGCGGGTCGCCTTCGCCCGCGTGCTCCTGAGCAGGCCGGCCATGCTGCTGTTCGACGAGCCGGTCTCGACGCTGGACGACGCCGCAGGGCGGGAGCTTTATCGCATCTTGCTCGAACGCCTGCCGCAGACGATGATCCTGTCGATCGACAGGCGCGGGGTGCTGCAGGACTTCCACGACCGGACCCTTCACATGGACGTTGCGCCGGGCGCGCCGGCGCAGCCCCAGTCGCTTGCGGCCATGCCTGCGTGATTTGCCTGCTTGAGATGCCTGCCTGACACGCCTGCCGACAGACAATTCGACCCTTCCGGAGGAAACGCGAATGCCCAAGATGAACTACTGGACCGACAAGTGGGATCTGCACGAGGACATCTGCCCGTGCGACGTCCACTTCAACGACTGGGTCACCAAGCAGAAGCTCAAGAACAAGCAGATCTACCACTTCGGCAGCGGCACGCATCACGTGGTGGGCATCAAGCAGGCGGCCAAGGGCAACCGGACTTTCTGCATCACCGCCTCGAAGGAGGAGTACGACGCCTATGTCGATCTCGTCACCGCCAAGTCGGGCGTGGCGAAGAACTACCTCTGCTATTTCGGCGACATCTACCTGACCAACGCGGCGCTCCTGCCGGAGTTCGACGTGGTGACGATGTTCCACCTCTGCGAGTTCTTCTTTCCGAACACGGCGAGCAAGGCCTACGGCGGCCTGACCGACCGCAAGGTGCTGGACCTGTTCACCGACAAGACCAAGAAGGGCGGCTACATCCTGTTCTATACGCGCTCGATGGCCTTCCATAAGGCAAGGCCGATCATCGAGCAGTGGGAGAAGGCCAAGCCGGTCCGCAAGGTCGGCGAGTTCAAGACGCTGCTGGTCTACAAGAAGCGCTGAAAGCCGGCCGGCGTAGGATCGAGCGGGCGGTGTGGCCGGGCTCGTCCCGGCCATTTCGCTGGTGCAATCGCGTCAGCTCACGTCCAGCGGCTCGGTGCCGGCGGGCTTGCCTGAGGCATCGAGCGTGATCTTCTCCACGCGCGCCTCGGCTTGGCGCAGCAGCTCCTCGCAGCGGCGCTTGAGGGCCTCGCCGCGCTCGTAGATCGCGACCGATTCCTCGAGCGGAACCTTGCCCTCCTCGAGCCGCTTCACGATCGTCTCCAACTCCTCGATGGCGCGCTCGAAGGTGAGTTTCTTGATGTCGGTGCTTTCGGCCATGCGTCGTCCGGCTTGAGATCCTGAGGGCTGCCTGTCCGCAGTTTGTATCACATCCGAGCCGCGGCGCGAGGTCCGCCGTCCGGCGCCGCCTGTGCATGGTGGTGCGCGCCGAGCCGCTGCCAGGCCTCGCGGGCTGCGCTTCGGTCGCCGAAGACTGCTGTCTTGACGTCTTCCGGCATGGCGGCGCGCAGGGCCAGCGGAAAGGGGCCGGCCACGATCATGAAATAATCGTAGGCGTCGGGGCGCTCGTTGGCGCGCAGGAACTGGAAGTGCAGGTGGAAGAAATGCCGGCACAACCACGCGAAGCGCTCGGGGCTGACGATGTTGCGGAACTGGACCGGTACGACCTTGGGATTGACCGCCGGCCCCGCCAACCGGAGCCGATGCCCCTTGACCGGCTCGAACGGGAAGAAATTCATGATGTCGCGGCGCGACTGGTAGTCGATCCAGTCGATCGAGGGGTCCGTGGCAAGCCGCGCCAGCCGTTCCCGGAACCAGCCGGCCTGCGGCTGGAAGCCGACGATCGGCAGGTTGCCGCCGATGGTGAGCAGGGCTATGCGCGCGCCGCGGCGTCCGAGGTCGGGATCGAGCGCGAGCGCCCGCGCCAGCACGTCGACCGCGAGGAACGACCCGGAGCTGTGCCCGATCAGAACGATCTCATCGGCCTCGGCCGCGCGGGCGGCGTCCGCCACATAGCCTGCGAACAGGTCGAGGCGCCGGTCCCAGTCCGGCCGCTGCCGCCTCGCATATTGCGCAGTCGAGACCACGTCCTGGAAGAGATAGAGGATATAGGTCGTGGCTTCGGTTTTCCTGACCGCGACGAGGAAGACGGCGCAGCCGGCCGCGACGGCCAGCAACTCCCGGAGCGGGAACGGCACGCCGAGCGAGCCGGCGGTCCAGCCCGCCCCCGCGCCCGCGGCCATACCGAGCGCCAGCCATGCCGCCAGCAGCACGAACGGATAGGCGATGAACATGCCGAACCGCCAGTGCGCGCGCACGATGCGGAAGAACATTCCGTTGAGCAGGGTGCCCCCGATCAGCCGGCAGGCCGAAAGCACGGTCCGCCAGGCCGGCCGCTCGAAATCGCGGCGGATGATGTCCTCCCAGCGCAGGAATTCGTAGGTGGTCGCAACCTGCCAGCCGTCGCCTTCGGTGGCGGCGGTCCAGACGCTGGCGTGGCGATCCGGAGCGTCGGTCTCCCGGTCGATGGTGCCGCGCAGGCCGTAGAGGTCGAGGAACTTGCGGTACTCGCCGCGGAACATCCGATAATATTCGACGTAGCCGCGCGGGTCGTAGCCTTGGACGTAGATGACGTGGCGTCGTCGGATCACGCGCATTCCTCTCGGGGCGGCGAGTGTAGGTCCGCGCCGGGACTTTTACCAACGGCCTGAGTGCGGCAATGCGCCGGTGGATGGCGGCGCGGAACTAGCCCCGCATCAGCGCCGCGACATGCTCGGCCGCCGAGCGGCCCAGACCCTGCAGGTCGTAGCCGCCCTCCAGCACCGAGACCACGCGGCCCTGTGCGGTCTTGTCGGCCACCTCCATCAGCCGGCGCGTGGCCCAGCCGAAATCGGCCTCGGTGAACTGCAGATTGGCGAGCGGATCGCGCGCATGAGCGTCGAAGCCCGCCGAGATGATGACGAGATCGGGGCCGAAGGCCTGGAGGCGCGGCAGCACGCGACTTTCCAGCGCCTCCCGGAATCGCTCCCCGCCGTCGCCGGCGCGCAGCGGCGCGTTGACGATGTTGTCGTGCTCGCCGCGCTCGCCGACGGCTCCGGTGCCCGGATAGAGCGGCATCTCGTGGGTCGAGGCGTACATCACCGACGAATCCGCCCAGAAGATCTCCTGCGAGCCGTTGCCGTGATGGACGTCGAAATCGACGATCGCGACCCGCTCCAGCCCATGCCGGGTCTGCGCGTGGCGGGCGGCGATCGCCGCGTGGTTGAAGATGCAGAAGCCCATCGGCCGCGCGGTCTCGGCGTGGTGGCCGGGTGGCCGCATCGCGACGAAGGCGTTGTCGGCGCGCTTTTCGATCACCTCGTCGACTGCCAGCGTCGCGCCGCCCACGGCGCGGAGCGCCGCCTCGAACGTGCCGGGCGACATGGTGGTGTCGGCGTCGATCCGCACCATGCCCTCCTTGGGGGCGATCTCGCGAATCTCCTTCACGAAGTCGAGCGGATGGCAGAGCGCCACGGTCTCGATACCGGCCATCGGAGCCTCGACGCGCACGAGCGGTTGGAACCGCTCCGCCTCCAGCGCCTGCTCGACGGCGCGCAGGCGGTCGGGCCGCTCCGGATGGCCGGCGGGCATCAGGTGATTGTATCCGGCGGCATGGGTGACGAGCAGGGTGGTCATGGGTCGATCCCCGGCGGGCGGCGTTTCCATCCAACTAGACGCGGATGCGGCGCGATGGAAGGCCCCGACGCCATGATTTCCGCGGCCCGGACGGCAGGCCGGGAGAGACGTCCGTGCCCTCGCATTGCTTGTGGCATGACCTACATGACGGCAAGCGCCTCGCGAGGTTTATCATGCAACTGACCGGCATCCACCATCTGACCGCGATTTCCGCCGACGCGCCGGGCAATCTGCGCTTCTACACGCAGACGCTCGGCATGCGGCTGGTCAAGAAGACCGTCAACCAGGACGACGTCAGCGCCTATCACCTGTTCTACGCGGACGGCGAGGCGCGGCCGGGAACCGATCTGACCTTCTTTGACTGGCCGGCGCCGCCGGAGCGGCCCGGCACCAATGCCATCGTGCGGACGGCGCTTCGGGTCGATGGCGCGAGCCTGCCGTACTGGCAGGAGCGGCTGGACGAGCTGTCGGTGGCGCACCGGCCGCTGGCCGGGATCGACGGCCGCGCCACGCTGGAGTTCGAGGACCCGGAGGGACAGCGGCTCGCGCTGGTCGACGACGGTGGCCAGGGCGACGCCCGACCCTGGGAGCGCAGCCCCGTGCCGGCGGAGCATCAGATCCGCGGGCTTGGACCGATCACGCTGAGCGTGCCGGAACTGCGCGCCACCGACGTGGTGCTCACCTCGGTGATGGGAATGCGCAAGGTGCGCGACTATCCGCATCCGCAGACCCGGGACACGATCCATGTCTACGAGATGGGCGAGGGCGGCGCCGGCGCGGAGTTGCACGTTGCCGTGCAGCGCGGCCTGCCGGTGACGCAGCAGGGCGCGGGCGGGGTGCATCATGTCGCGTTCCGCACGCCCGATGCCGACTACGACCGATGGGCCGAGCGGTTGCAGTCGATGGGGATTCCGAACAGCGGTCCGGTCGATCGCTTCTACTTCCGCAGCCTGTATTTCCGCGAGCCGAACGGCATCCTGTTCGAGATCGCGAGCGACGGCCCCGGCTTTGCGACCGACGAGCCCGCCGACCGGCTTGGCGAAAAGCTCGCGCTGCCGCCGTTCCTGGAGCCGCGGCGCAAGGAAATCGAGGACGGGCTGAAGCCGCTATGAGAGCGCGGCGTCCGCCCCGTTGACGCTGCCCGCCCCCTCCGTCACCTCGCGTTCGAGGCCGGATGCCTGCACGGTCACGTGCTCCGCAAAGAAGCGGGCGATGGCCGTGCGGCGCGCAGGCTCGCCCTCCGGCAGCCGCAGCGCCGCCAGGGCCTCCTGCGCCAGCAGGCAGCCTCCAGCCACGACGCCGAACAGCCGCAGGTAGGGCGTCGCGCCCGCGAGCGCAGCGTTCGGTTCGCGCTCCATCGTCCGGAGCATCCAGCCGGTGGCGCGTTCGAGGCTGCCGAGAGCCTCGGACAGCCGGTCTCCGGCGCAGCCGAACGCCGGGTCGTTGACGTTCTTCACCGCCTCGGCCGTGCGGCGCAAATCCTCGATGTAACGTTGCACGGCCGCGCCGCCGGAAAGCGGCAGCTTGCGGGTGACGAGATCGATAGCCTGGATGCCGTTCGTGCCTTCGTAGATCGAGGCGATGCGCGCGTCGCGCAGGTGCTGGGCCGCGCCGGTCTCCTCGATGAAGCCCATGCCGCCGTGGACCTGGATGCCGAGCGAAGCCACCTCGATGCCGATATCGGTGGAGAAGGCCTTGGCCACCGGCGTCAGAAGCGCCGCCCGTTCGCGCGCAGCCTCCGCCTCGTCGCCGTGCTTCATATCGTCGGTGGCCGCGGCGGTGGCATAACAGATGCAGCGTGCGGCCTGCGTCAGCGCCCGCATGGTCAGCAGCATCCGCTTGACGTCCGGATATTCGACGATGGCGCTCGAACCTTCGCCCGTCGCGCCGATGGCGCGGCCCTGACGCCGCTCCCGCGCATAGGCCAGCGCCTGCTGCGTCGCGCGCTCGGCGATGGCGACGCCCTGCAGGCCGACGCCCAGCCTTGCCAGGTTCATCATCGTGAACATGCAGGCCAGGCCGCGATTCTCCTCGCCGATCAGATAACCCACGGCGCCGCCCGCGTCGCCGAACACCATGGTGCAGGTGGGCGAGGCATGGATGCCCATCTTGTGCTCGATCGAATGCGCGCGCACGTCGTTGCGGGCCCCCGGCGTGCCGTCGGCGCCCGGCAGGAGCTTCGGCACCAGGAACAGCGAGATGCCTTTGTTTCCGGGCGGCGCGTCGGGCAGGCGCGCCAGCACGAAGTGGATGATGTTGTCGGTGAGGTCATGCTCGCCGTAGGTGATGAAAATCTTCTGTCCGGTGATGCGGTAGCTGCCGTCGGCCTTGCGCTCGGCCCGCGTGCGCAGCGCGCCGACGTCGGAGCCGGCCTGCGGCTCGGTGAGCTGCATGGTGCCCATCCACTCGCCCGACACCAGCTTCGGCAGATAGGCGTGCTTGAGGTTCTCGCTGCCGTGCGCGGCGAAAGCCTCGACCGCGCCCGCCGTCAGCAGGGGGCCGAGACCGAAGGCCATCGACGCCGAGTGCCACATCTCGATGCAGGCGGCGTTGAGCGCATGCGGAAGCGCCTGGCCGCCCCATTCGGCGGGCGCGGAAACCGCGTTCCAGCCGGCTGCGGACCAGGCGCGATAGGCGTCTTTCCAGCCGGGCGGGGTGGTGACGACGCCCTCTTTGAACGGCGTGCCGTAGCGGTCGCCCGTGGCGTTCAGCGGAGCGATGACCTCGCCCGCGAACCGGCCGGCCTCCTCGATCACGGCATCGATGTCTTCGAGGCTCAAGCCGCTCGGGGCGAGCGCCCGGTCGAGGCCGGCGATATGCCTGAGCGTGAAGACGATGTCCGCAACCGGCGCCCGATAGGTCATGTCCGCGATCCTAGACCCGAACCCTTCGGCGTCAATCGGCTGGCCGTCCGCTCGGTTGCCTGCGGACGGTGCCCCCGCTATATCGGGCGCGTCGCGGCCGTCGAGGTCCGGAATCGGTTGGGCCTCCGCTTTGGAGCCGACGCTGTTCCGGCCCGGCGATGGTGGGGCGTAGCCAAGTGGTAAGGCAGCGGATTTTGATTCCGCCATTCCCTGGTTCGAATCCAGGCGCCCCAGCCAGCCAGTCCGGTCTCTCGATTTTTGTTGGGAGAACGCGCAAGAACGCCCGCAAATACGGGCTTTTTGCGAGACCTTCCGTCTCTGAAATTCCAGGATTCGAACCAAAATTCCGGTTAGTCCGGAAAGTCTCTCGCGCTTTCCCCCCATCCGTCAGGGCGATGTCGGCTTTTGACCCAGAGGGGACATCGGCAACCCCTTCCTAAGCCCAAGGGGGCGGACATGCGGCGGCGGGAACTGGAATGGTTGGCGCTGGCCTGGTTGCTGGGCTTTTTGTTTATGCATGGTGGCCTTCGGGTCTTACACCGCATCTTCTTTAAATTGCACGACGACAGCCATCGCATCGGAAAGCCCGGTCAATCGGATTCCGTTCAACGGCTTCAGAATCAAGCTGCGTGCCGGATCAAAAATCAGCCGGGCTGCCGTTTGTTGTCCCTCTTCCAGGCCGGACACCAACGCAAGGATATAGTCTTCTCCTCTTTCCTTGGCGCGTTCGTATTCCGCGTTCGACATTTCGATGGGCGCGGGCATTGAGCGTCCGCTCGCCTTCAACTCAATGAACTTCTTCCAATCGATCGCGCCGTCCGCGCCGACGCCGCGACGGCGTCCGAAATCTTCAAGCTAGGGCCAGCCTGCGTCTTTAACGCGTCCAACAGAATTTTCCAGCCGCGTTGTTCCAAATCGGCGTTGGAATACTCGACGGGCGCGGGCGACGAGGACGAACTGTAGGGCCAACCGCTCGGTGCCGGTGTGGACGGAGCCAACGGAATAGTTTGCGTCGTCACGACCGTTGAAGGTGGCGCGCCGACGTGAACCGTCGTTCCGCTAATCCCACCTTGGAAGGATTTCAGCCACCGGCCGTGACCAGCTAAAATGAATCCAACGGCTTAGAAGAGCCGTCCTAATTTTGTTAGCGCGGGCCTGCAACTGAAATGCCCTCATGCCGGATCTCAGCCAGGCTAGTCGGATGGTCTCTATCGACATCGACGTCGGGAATTTCTTGTGCTGGTAGTAGCGGTCCCGATCGCGGCCTGCCCCACTGCCCTTGAACGTGCAAACCTCGAACGGCACATAGCCGGATTCTGCCATCCGTTTGAGGAGCCTGTTGATATCGAAATGCAGGGCAGTAAGCTTGGGCGCACGGCCAGCGATTGATAGAGACTCGGCGGGGTCCGATTGACTGGCGTTTCGCCCATGGTTGCAAAGACCAGGCGGAGGGCAATGTTCTGTTCAGGGGTGAGAAACGCGTCCATTGC
Organism: uncultured Rhodoplanes sp.; assembly: GCA_964653225.1. GTDB lineage: Bacteria > Pseudomonadota > Alphaproteobacteria > Rhizobiales > Xanthobacteraceae > Z2-YC6860. Next base: position 16,697 of record CAZZCV010000032.1, read on the forward strand.
AGCCAGCCTGAGCGCCCGGGGAAGGGCAGGGTCGGGGGCATTTTAAGCGCGGCATTCGCGGAATGACAGGTTATGGAGCATCGGCCCGCCGTGATGCTTGCAGCGACCCTTGGCTGAATATTTCCTGGAAAATTTTTGGATCACCGCGTCGGCAATTTCCACACCCAGACGTTGATCGATGCCACTCTGGAGATCGGTGCCGATCATATCCTGTTCTCGACCGACTGGCTGTTCAAGAACATCGATTACGCGGCTGACTGGTGCGATGCCGCGACGATCAGCGAGAGCGACCGGATCATAATTGGCGGAACGAATACCGAAGAGCTGTTCAAGCTGAAGCTTTGACGCGCCGCTTTTTCGCTGTTTTGGCTACGCGCGGCCGCTCGTCGTTCTGCTGGCGCAAGGTTTCGCGGTCGGCGGTCTCAAGGTTCTGATAGACGGTCTTCAGCAGATCCTTGAGTTTCTTGACGTCGCTGTCACTCAGTCCCTTCATCGCGATGCCTTCATAGCGGACGGCATACGGGGCGATCGTTTCCGTCAATTCCTGGCCGCGCTGGGTGAGCGTGAGACTAAGCGCGCGCCCATCCAAGCCGGACCTGCGGCGCACGATCAGTTTCTTTCGCTGCATGGCGACGAGCAGGCGGGACAAGGTCGACAGGTCGATGCTGGTGCGCTCGGACAATTTGCCGAGGCGATGATCGCCGTTGTGCCAAAGCTCGACCAGAACCCGCCACATCGACAGAGTGACGTCATAACTCTCGATATCGCGCGAGAACATGACGCCGACGCGGAGGCCCGCGCGGTTCAAGAGATAGGGTAGGAAATCCTGAAGAATGAGCTTGCGGGACATCGAAGCGCCAGATGTTGTTTCTCGAAATAGAGACGATCATTTCAGCGGGCAAGCAAATTCCCAATGGCCTCCGCCTGTTTTCGCAACGCAACATGTCGGCTTACGTAATACTTGCAAATGCAAATTAATGCTTGCGGCCCACAACGGGCTTCAATAGGCTTTTCCGGAAGCCCTAGGGAGGCAAGCGTGGCTGTTGTTGCCGCCGCACGTGATGCGGCCATTCCCAGTGTTTCCGAATTGTTGCGGCGCGCGGATGAGATATCCGCTGTCGCGCGCGAACGTGCCGTGGAAACCGAGAAGGCACGCCAGGTTTCTGCTGACCTTATGGAGAGGATGCGGCAGGCCGAACTGTTCCGCATCATGCAGCCGCGCCGCTACGGCGGCTTCGAGTACGGATACGACGTCTTTGTCGAGGTGGTGTCCTCCATTGCGGGCGGCGACGGCTCGACGGGTTGGGTCTACAGTCTTGGCGCGGTCCACCCCTGGATGCTCGCCTGTTATCCGGACGAGGCGCAGCAGGAGTTCTGGCGCGACACCATCGACGCCATCGCCGCCGTGTCTTACGCGCCCGCCGGCAAAGCCGTGGCTGAGCGCGACGGCTATCGGTTGAGTGGACGCTGGAGCTTTGCAAGCGGCATTGACAATGCGCGATGGGGCATTGTGGGCGGCATCATTCCGCTCGCGGACGGCCCTAAACCGGGCTTCTTCCTTGTCCCGAAGTCGGATTATTCCATTGATGACGACTGGAATCCGATGGGGCTTGCAGGCACCGGCAGTAAGACGATCGTGATCTCAGATGCTTATGTGCCAGCTTATCGCGTCGTCACCTTCGCGGATATGCTGACGGGGCGCGGGCCGGGGACTGCCGTTAATACAAACCCGATCTACAGGCAGCCGATGCTGGCCGTCGTGCCGCAATGTCTCGTCGCGCCGGCGCTTGGCATGGCGCGCGGCGCGCTGAGGGCCTTCATCGAACAGGTCGGCAGTCGTACGACCCGAGGCGCGGTGGCCGGCGGCCATAACCGCATGTCGGAATTTGTGACTGTTCAGATGCGGGTGGCGGAAGCCACAGCATCCATTGATGCCGCTCAGTTGATGATCCATCGCGACTTGCAGGAAACGAGGGCTGTCGTGGAGAGGGGTAATAGTGTCGACGTCGACATGCGGATGCGCAATCGCCTGACGCATAGTTTTTCGACGCGTCTTCTGGTCGAGGCGGTTGACGCTGTATTCCTGGCCATGGGCGGCAGCGCGCTCGGGATGCATCATCCGGTCCAGCGTTTCTGGCGTGATATCCACGCGGCCAGCTCGCATATCAGTCTGAATTGGGATTCGGTCAGTGCGATGTATGGCCAGCATGTGTTCGGCCTGGAACCCAAGGGACAATACTAGCGCGTTCGGTTTTCCTGTTTTCAATCAACACAGGGGGCGGCGGCTTCTGGTGTGCACGCTTCAAAGGGGAGGGGTCATGAAATTTACTCGCACTCTGGCAATCAGTGCCATTGCCTGGGCATCCGTTGCGATGGCCCATGCGCAGACATTCACGATGAAGATTTCCTCGCCGACGGTGAATGACCTGTCGCAGGAATGGGCGAAGGAATTCAAGGCGGGCATCGAGGCCCGCTCCAAGGGCCGCATCAAGGTCGAATTCTATCCCGCCAGCCAGCTCGGTCAGATTCCGGCGACGGTCGAAGGCACCGCGATGGGAACGATCGAGGCGGTGGTGCCCGCCAGCGGGTTCTTTATCGGACTTGAGCCGCGTTTCCAGGTCTTCGACGCGCCAGGCCTGTTTGCGGACATGACCCATGCGCAGCGTGTGTTCGCGGATCCCGAGGTGCGCAAACAGCTTTCGACGCTGGGCGGTACCAAGGGCGTCGAACCGATTGCGATTTTGGCGCATGGTCCGCTGATGCTGCTGTCGCACAAGCCAATTCGTGCGGTTGCGGACTTCAAGGGCCAGAAAATCCGTGTGCCGGGCGCAGCGCCACTACAGATCGAGCCATTCAAGAAGCTCGGCGCCGCGCCGGTGTCGATGCCACTCGGCGAAGTGCTTTCGGCGATGCAGAACCGCACCATCGACGGTCTGATTGCCAGCGCGACTGTATTCACAGCCTTCAAATATTACGATCTCGCCAAAGGGCTGACGTCGCTGCCGGGTTCCTTTCTGATCGCGCCGGTGATGGCCAACAAGAACTTCCTGAAGTCGCTTGGGCCGGAACTGGAGCTTGCGGTGCGCGATGAGGCTTTCAAGGCGCAGCAGAAGGTTGCGGCATTCGCGGTGGAAGATGTCAATCGCACCGTCGATGTGTGGAAGAAGAATGGCGGCGAAAGCATTGTCTTGCGGGAGACCGAGAGCAAGACCTATCTCGATCAGGTCAAGTCGGTGCTCCCGGGCTTGCTGAGTGCGAATGCCGCGATCAAGTCTGACTTCGACGTGCTTTCGTCGGCTGCGCAGCGTCTGAACAAGTAGAAAAAAAGCGGCTCGCATGGCGTCCGTGAAAAGGTTCGTTGACGCGCTCACCCTCGTGGTCGAGCGCGTCCTGGCGCTCGTTCTTATTCTCGGAATATCGCTGAACTTCATCAATGTCGTTGGCCGCTATCTCGGCGGATTCACGTTGACCGGCGTCGATGAGATCGAGATTTATTTTCTGATTTGGATTGCCTTCCTGGGTGCGGCCGTTGTGACGTGGCGGGGTGAGCATCTGCGCATGGACGTGCTTCTGATGGCCTACCCCACGTGGGTGCGGAAGGCGGAAGCCGTATTCGAAACACTCGTCATGTTTGTCGTCACCACCTTTGTTGCGTGGCAATCCTATCTATACGTTGGACGGATCCATGCGCTCGGTGCGCTCAGCGACATTGCGCGGATACCGACCTGGATTCCGCACAGCGCGATCATGATCGGATTTGCCAGCATGGCGGTGCTGGTTGTTCTGGTTGGTATCCGCAAGATCAGCAGCCCCATATCGTCGGCGTCTCCGGTCCAAAGTGAGCCGCGCCCATGAGTTTCGCGCTCGGCTTTCTGCCGCTGATCTTGCTTGTCATCGGGTTTCCGATCTTCCTGGTGCTGCTCTCCGCAATCTCGGTGGCGCTCGTCTGGTATATGAATGTGCCGCTCGCGGCACTGCACCAGAACCTCTTCGGCTCAGTCAATGCTTACGCGCTGCTGGCGATCCCCTATTTCATCTACGCCGGTGAACTCATGGGGCGCGGCAGTGTGGCGCAACGCCTCGTGGATTTCGTGCAGGGAGGAGTGGGCTCGGCGCGTGGGAGCCTCGGCGTTACCACAGTTGGCACGGCGACGATTTTCGGTGCGATTTCAGGCGTCAGTGCGGCTGCGGTCGCGACCGTCGGCAAGGTCATGTATCCGTCGATGATGCGGGCCGGTTACCCCAAGCCCTTCTCGGCGGGCCTTATTACTGCGGTCGGTGCGATCGACATCATCATCCCGCCTAGTATTCCGATGATCGTCTATGGAACTGCGGCGCAGGAATCCGTGCCCCGCCTCTATGCGGCTGGCATCGTGCCGGGACTGCTGATCGCCGCGCTGATTGCCGGCTATGTGGTGTGGCGCGCCTGGTCCGGAGGCTTCGGTGCCGGCGAGCCTTTCAATCTCGCACGCTTTGTTCACTCGACGTTGAGAGGACTGTGGGCTCTTGGCGCGCCGGTCATTATCCTGGGCGGCATCTATGGGGGTATCTTCTCTCCGACGGAAGCGGCTGCGGTTGCTTGCGTCTATGCGGTGTTTGTCACGCGCTTCGTGTTTCGCGAATTGTCATGGCGCGATATTCTGGAAGCCTCCGCTGCCACGGTGCGGTTTACGGCGCAGATCCTGATCATCATTGCTTGCGCGGGCGTCTTCTCCTGGCTGCTAACGGTGAATCAGGTGCCGGCCGCAATCATTGCCTGGATCCAGTATCTGGAAGTGTCGCCTTGGTCCTTCCTGCTTGTCGTCAACATCCTGTTGCTGGTGGTCGGCTGCTTTCTTGATCCGCTGTCGGCGATTCTGCTGCTGACGCCACTGCTCATTCCTGTGGTGAAGGCGCTCGGCATCGATACTGTTCACTTTGGCATCCTCGTCATGGTCAATCTCGCCATCGGTCTTTTCACTCCGCCATTCGGCATCAATATCTTCGTCGCTCAATCTGTTCTGGGAATCGATCTGAAAACTATCTATCGCGGGATCGTTCCCTTCGTGGTTCTCTATCTTATAGCTCTTGCACTGATCACCTATGTGCCTGCGATTTCGCTTGTTGGCGTCTGGGTGCTCTTAAACTGACGGTGGTCGCCTGCAGCTCTCGATATTTGCGGGAATATCGGTGGAAAGTTGCCCTGTGCGGCCTTCGCGGATGCTTTGTCGAGCTGGCTGAGCGCCCCTCAACTCGCGATCCAAGCTTGATGCTGGTTTAGGGTAGGAGTTTGGCCGCGCCTCGTTGAGGATTGCTGCGCCGATGTCCGAGATCAGCTTCGGCGTGAGCGGCTGGCCGAGAAATCCATTCAGCCGCTCCGCAGGGCCGGGCGCGCCGGCGATCCGCTCGATATGGGTGCCGGCGTAAACGGCGCGGGTGCCGTCGGTGAAGGTCGCGGCGTAGTTCGCGTTGATCGTCCCCGGCGTGACGGCGTACGGGATAAGGATGACGATCCTTGCCGCCATGCGCCTGCGAGAAACGTCCGGGGTCGCGAAAGCGGTGGGTGTGCCATGCACGAGCTCGGCCACCATCGCGAGCGACTGGAGAGTGCGCGCACCGATTCCAGGTGTCAGCAGCAGATCGGGGAAGTCCAAGGGACCGCGCTCCGCCGCTGCAGCATACCAGTTCCACGGAGCGGCACAGCCGGCCGTTCTCGGTCATCGTGGTGCGGATCGCGAAGACGCGCTGCACCGGCTTCGGCACATAGAACGCGCCATCCGGCTGGCGCAGAGCGCGATCGTTCCGCCGCCTGCGGTGACGTCAGGCGCGCGAAGCTACCTGCATTGAAGAGATCCGCCGGAAGCGCTGGAGCAGCGCCTATCGCGAATTAAGCCGAGGTTGCCGCATGGCGGCTGTCCGGCCAGGGCTTAAAATAGCGCCGCTGGGCCACGGTCCGGCGGCGCTTCTGTCACGGAAACCCACTCAACGGATATGCTCTAGAAGACGTCTATCAGATTGGAACGGTTGTAGCGTTATAATTATATAACCATTCCATCCGCTCTTTCAGGCGTACTTGCTGCCATTCGCGCGCAACCTGTTCGGCAACGAGATTTTTGTCAGCGAGGCGCGGCTCAAAGGCGCTGGACTTGTTCTCGTGCGCCTTGCGGACGACCGTGGCGGTGCGATCGCGCCGGATCTCCTCGTAGCGAGACAGCGCCTTTGTCGGATCGTCGAAGTAGCGATCCAGACACGCCGCGACGACGTAGCCGTCCTCGATCGACATGACGCCGCCCTGGCCGAGGAAGGGCAGGGTGGGGTGGCAGGCGTCACCCAAAAGCGTCACGCGGCCCTTCGACCATTGCGGCATCGGCTCGCGCACCATCATGGCCCACTTATAGGGCACCTCGATCGCATCGATCATGGTGTGAACGTCTTCGTGCCAGTCTTTGAAGTCGTTGCGCAACTCGTCTTTGGAGCCTTCAGTCGACCAGGATTCGACCTGCCAGTCGCTACGCTCCACGAGACTGACGAAGTTCATCAGTTCGCCGCGCCGGACCGGATAGTGCAGCACGTTGCCACGCGGGCCGAGCCAGTTGGTGCCGACGAGGTTTGCGAGATGGGCGGGCAGCTTGTTCATGGGGATCAGGCCGCGCCACGCGATGCAATTGGTGAAGACCGGGTTGCTGGGTCCGAACAGGCAGACGCGAACGCGCGAGTGAATTCCGTCGGCGCCAATCACATAATCAGCGGAAGCCTTCGAGCCGTCCTCAAACTCGAGCTCGGCGCTGGTGTCCTCGGAGCGGACCGATATCACGCGTTTGCCAAGCACGATGGCGTCCGGATCCGCCTCCCGGACCGCCGCCATCAGCAGACCGTGCAGGTCGCTGCGATGGAGCATCAGGTGGGGCGTCCCGAACCGCTCGACGCTGCGGTCCCCAAGATCAAACCAATGCCAGGTTTCGCCGGTGCTCCAATGGCGCAGCTCACGGCTCTTGGGGCGGACCTGGACCCTGGCAAGCGCCTCTTCCAGTCCCAGCGCAAACAGCACTTTGGTGCCATTCGAGCTGATCTGTATCCCTGCGCCGATTTCCTTTAACTGGCTGGATTGTTCATAAATCCTGACTTTGAAGCCGCGGCGCAGCAAGGAGAGAGCCGCGGTCAGGCCGCCAATGCCGCCTCCCGCGATGATCACATTCTTTGACGAATTCACAGCATGCTCCTCAATTGACGCCGCTTCCTGATGGTTCCACTTCGGATTCATTCAAGACGGAATCCTGTGGCTTTCACGATTGGCGCCCAGATCTTCAGTTCGTCCCGAAGCAGCCTGGTGAAGTCCTCCGGCGAGCCGCCGCGCGGCTCGGCGCCGATTTTGCGAAGCTGACTCTGAAACTCCTGGGTCTTGATGATCTCGTTGATCTCCCGGTTCAGCTTCTGGATGACCTCCTTGGGCATTCCGGCCGGACCAAGCAGGCCCCAGTGGTTGGTGCCGACCACGTTCGGATAGCCGCTTTCCGCCATGGTCGGAACGTCCGGCAGATCGTGCATCCGCTCCGGGCTCGTGACTGCCATCGCGCGCAGCCGTTTGTCGCGGATCAACGGAAGCAATGTAGCGGGGGAGCCCAGGTTGATGTGCGTGCGCCCTCCGAGCATATCGGTCACCACCTGTGCACCGCCCCGATAGGGGATGCTGTTCAACTCGGCCTTCGTGTCCCACTTCAGGAGTTCGCTTGACAGATTGGGCAGCGTGCCGCGGCCGTATCCAATGTTGAGTTTTTGCGGGTTGGCCTTGGAATAATCGACGAGTTCCTTGAGCGATTTCGCGGTGACGTCCGGTGTGACGACCATGACAAGGGCAGTGCTGCCGATTGTAGAGATCGGTACGATATCCTTAAACGGGTCGAAGCCGGTGTTCTGGTTAACCAGCGAATTCAGAAACAGGGTGGGGCTGCTCATTTTCAGCAGCGTGTAGCCGTCGTGATCGGACGACAGGACGGCGCGAATTCCGATCAGGGTGCCGCCGCCAGGCCGGTTTTCGATCACAACAGGCTGGCCGAGGCGCGCGGAGAGGGGCGCCGCGATCACGCGGGCCACCACGTCATTGGGCGAGCCAGCGGTGAAGGGCACGACGATCCGGATGCTCCGGTCGGGATAAGAGGATGCCGGCGACTGGGCCTCAGCGGACGGAATCCATGCGTGACATGTTGTCAGGGCAAGCAACGACATGAGGGCGATACGATAAAATGTCGCCGATCTGCTGAGCCAAGGCCCCGAAAGCCTGCGGATTGCAAACGGTCTCATTGCGCTTCTCCCTGTACGTCCCTTTGGGGATTGTTGTAATTCTCTTTGTCGTTTAATCCGCTTGACATGTAAGTGAATGGACACCCGAGCCGGGATCGGTGTCGGTCGATCGCGAAACCTTCATTTCGTCCGACATCGGCGGGCGGCTCCTGCGGACATTGTCATGCTCAAAGACGAACTGTTTTTTCAGCCCGGCCATCTGATCCGTCGCGCGCATCAGCGCGCCTGGGCGGTTTTTGTGGCGCATGCCAAGGAGGTCGAACTGACGCCGGTGCAGTATTCCGCCCTGCTGACGATCTCGCTTTATCCCGGTATCGACGCCACGCGCATGAGCGAACTGATTTCTTACGATCGGGCGACGATCGGCAACGTGGTCGAACGGATGGAGGCGAAGGGCTATCTGACGCGTCGCGCCGACATGCGCGACCGACGCGCCAAGAAAATGATTCTGACGGCGCGCGGGGAGGCCGCGGTCGAGAAGGTGAAGCGTATCGCCCCGAGTATCGCCGACGACATTCTCGGTCCGCTGAGCGTCACGGAGCGCGCGCTGCTTCGTAAGCTGATGGGTAAGCTCGTGGGAATAGCCGACGTGGTGGAAGCGGAAGCCGCTGTGTTGTCGGCCGGGGATACGCCGCCGCGTACCGCGAAGGCGCGTCGCGCCTGAAATCCTCTGCCTATAAATTGACAGAATACTTATCATATGATTGACAGTATACATAACATCTCGAAGCGTCAACCGCAGCGTCGCCTGAGCAGGGGCTCTGACGCTGGTTCAAAAAGGGCGGAGACATGAAGTTCGGCGTCCAATTTTTTCCCGATGTCTCGCCCGATCAGAAATCCGCTCCCGACTATTTTCGCGATTGTCTCGAGGTTGCCGAACTGGCCGATGGGCTTGGCTATGCGCACATCCGCACCGTCGAGCATCATTTTCATCCCTATGGCGGCTACAGTCCAAATCCGATCGTGTTTTTGAGCGCGGCCTCCCAGCGCACGCGCCGCGCGCGCCTGGTAACGGGTGCTGTGCTGCCGGTGTTCAACAACCCGCTGCGGCTGGCCGGCGAAATCGGGATGCTCGACGCGATCTCGGGCGGGCGGCTTGACGTTGGCTTCGCGCGTGCGTTCCTGCCGCATGAGTTTCGGCGCTTCGGCATCTCGCCCAACGAGTCGGTGGCGCGCTTCCGCGAGGGCATCGAGCAGATCGATCTCCTGCTGCGACGGGAGAACGTCGATCATGAGGGCCGGTTTCACACGATTAAAAGCACCACGGTCTATCCCAGGCCCACGCAGAGCCCGCGTCCGCCATTCTATGTCGCGGCGCTGAGCACGCCGGACAGCTTTGAGTTTGCGGGTCGCATGGGTTTCAACATCATGGCAATTCCGCTTGCCGCGGAGAAAATGCGCGACCTGATTGCTGCTTATCGCGACGCGCGGCGGGAGGCCGGGCATGCCGGAAACGGCAGAGTGATGATCGCGTTTCACATGTTCTGCCACACGGACGGCAGGATGGCGCGGGCGATCGCCGAGGCGCCCTTGAACAACTACCTGAAGTCGCTCGTGGATGCGGCGTCCGACTGGGCAGATGGACTCTCGTCGGCCGACTATCCGGGCTATGACAAGATCGTGAATCAACTCAAATCCGCTTCAATGAACAAGATGATTCAGAGCAATTCCGCGTGGATCGGCTCGCCGCGGGAGATCACGGAGATGGTCCGCGCGTTCTGTGACGGCGTGCCGTTCGAAGAGGCGTCGCTGCAGGTGAATTTCAACCTCATTCCTCAAGCGGAAGCGCTGCGCTCGCTGCGCCTGTTTGCGGACGAGGTGATGCCTCGCTTTGAGAGTTGATTGCGCCGTCCGGCGCGGGGATTTTTGGAACGGAGACGGCAATGAAACTCTGCCGCTACAACGACGACCGGCTTGGGCTCGTGATCGGGTCGCATGTACACGATGTCACATCGATCCAGGATGAAATCGTCCGGGCCTCCCGCTACGCCATGCGGGGAGATGCCGTGATCTCTGCGCTCGGCGCCTATCGCGACCGGATGGGAATCATGGCCAAGGGAGAGCCGGGTATTTCCTTGAGTGAGGTCCGGCTGCTGTCGCCGGTGGCGAGACCCACCAAGGTGATGGCCGCGCCGGTGAACTACAAAAAGCATATTGCGGAAATGCAGAACCGAACCGACATTGTCATCAAGTTCCTGCCGCATATCGGTGATGCTGGGATTTTCCTGAAGGCCAACTCGTCGTTGGTCGGCCCCTCCGAAGGGATCGCCGTCCGCTTTCCGGAGCGGATAACCGAACACGAGGCGGAGATCGCTCTCATTATCGGGAAAGAGGGTTCCGATATTCCGCGAGACCGAGCGTTGGACCATGTCGCCGGTTATTGCTTGGGTCTCGATATGACGGTGCGCGGTAGCGAGGATAGAAGCTTACGAAAGTCGATGGATACCTATTCGGTGCTGGGGCCCTGGATGGTGACGGCCGACGAAATTTCTGATCCCGATGCGTTGCCCTTTGAACTCACAGTGAATGGCGAACTGCGCCAGAAGAGCAACACCAACGACTTGATCTTCGATATCCGGAAACTGATCTCCTGGGCGTCGACTTTCTATACGCTCTATCCCGGAGACGTGCTCTATACCGGAACGCCCGAGGGCGTGGGGAAGATCAAGGACGGCGACACGATCCATATTGAATCCGGACCGCTGGGGTCGATGGACGTTGCAGTGCGTCTGCATCGGGCTTCAGCAGGGTAAGTTGCTCTAGCCGAATCCGGGCCGGGACGAACGGGAAGGCTTGCGTCGGCGCAGCCAAGCCGCCGGGCTGCCGTCACGATAGCCAGGAGGTTATGTCCTGCTCCGGGCGTGCGGCCACGCCATTTCCGCGCTGCCTATTCCGACTGCGCTCGACTCCGTGCGGGTCCACCCTGGGTGCCGTTCGGTTCCGAAGCTGAGACCTGCAAAGGCGCGGCTGAACATCACCAACATTGGGCCGGGAAGGTCTGCGGCTGCCAGCTTTTCCGGCAGATCGGAGATCGTCGCCGCAAGCACGGTCTCGTCCGGCTGCGTTGCCTGCGAGATCGCAACTGCGGGCGTCGCGGGATCGAGGCCGGCGGCGAGGGCCCGCGCCACAAGCGTCGGCAGTGTTCTCGTCGGCATGTAGACCGCTGTGGTCGCCGTGGGGTCGGCAAGGGCGCCCCAGTTGATGTCGGAGGGCAGCGCACCATCGGCGCCATGGCCAGTGACGTATTGCACGCGGCGGGCGCCGCTCCGCTGCGTCAGCGAAACGCCGAGCCGGCTCGCGGCGGCTTGCGCTGCGGTAATGCCGGGTACGACCTCCACCGGGATGCCGGCGGTTCGGCAGGCGTCGATCTCCTCGCCGGCGCGGCCGAAGATCGTCGGATCGCCGCCCTTGAGCCGCACCACCCGCCGGCCCGCCTTCGCAAGCCCCACCATCAGCGCGTTGATGTCCTCCTGTTTGCAGGAGGGACCACCGCCGCTCTTGCCGACCAGCATCGTCTTCGCCTCGCGCCGCGCGAACTCCAGCACCTCCGTGGACACCAGATCGTCGTAGAGGATCACGTCGGCAGATTGCAGTGCGCGCACGGCGCGCAGCGTCAAAAGCTCGGGATCGCCCGGACCCGCGCCCACGAGAAGCACTATGCCGGTTTCCGTCGTGGCGGCCTCGGCGAAGGTCTCGTCCATGAGGCGGCGCAGGTCCGCCGGCTCCGGGCTGCGCTCGGGCGTAGTGAGCGCGTTCGTGGCGAAGCGTCGCCAGAGCGCGCGGCGCGCGTTGAACGAAAGACCGGATGCCTGCACCTCCCGCCGCCAGCGGCGCGCAGCCTCGGCCCAGCGCGCAAAGCTGCGCGGGATGAAGGCTTCGAGCCTGGCGCGGATCGCCTGGGCGAACACCGGGGCCGCGCCATCGGTGGAGATGCCGATCACCAGCGGCGAGCGGTTGACGATGGCACCGAAATTGAAGTCGCAGAAGCATGGCCGGTCGATGACGTTGACCGGCACGCCTGCGGCGCGCGCCGCGGCGGCGAAGCGTTCGGCCTTCGCATCGCTGTCGCAGGCGCCGACCGCGAGCGCCGCGCCCGTGAAGTCCTCCGCGCGCCAATCTCGCATATGAATGACGATCGAGCCCGATCCGTTCTCGGCGGTGACTATTCTCAACTCCTCGCCAGGCTCGGCCGCATAGACATGGACCTGTGCGCCTGCTGACAACAGCAGCTCCGCCTTCCACGCCGCAGCAGGTGACCCGCCTGCGATCAGCGCGCGGCGGCCCGCGAGCGCCACGAACAGCGGCAGCCGCGAGAGCGGCTCCATGCGCGGCGGACGCATCTCAACCGGCGTGCGCGGATTCACGATGCCACTCCTTCTCTCTCGCCTGCGCGGCCATGCTGCGCAATTCGGGCAGGCAGCTTCCGCAGCGGGTGCCCGCACGCAACGCGCGGCCGATCTCCTCGGCATTCACCGCCTTGCGGGACGCAAGCGCCTGCTGGATCGCATCGGCGCCGACGCCGAAGCAGGCGCAGACCGCCAGTTCGCCGCCCGCGCCGCCGAGATCGCTGAAGCGCGGCGGTGCGTCCGCGGGGCCGACAAACAGCGCGCCGACAAGCTGTCCGTCCACGAAGGCCGCAGCGCGGTAGAGGCTGCGGCCGTGGTACTCCGCGAGCGCCGCGCCGGGGAACAGGTTTGGGGTCCGCGTGCGCCACTCCGCCGGCCCGTCGTTGCTGGCGAAGGACAGGCCGACAGCATCCGGAAGCGCGACCCGCGCCCACCAGGTGTCTTCGGGCAGCGTGAGCGGCGCGCGGCCGAGCGCCATTCCGTGCCAGGCGAAGGTCACGGTTTGGACCGAAACCGGCGTGGCCTTGGCCTCCGGCTGGCCGGAGACCGGATCGGTGACGGGTGCAACGAGATCGCCGATGCGGGCGGACGAGGCGGTGGCGTCGCTCCAGTGAATCGGCGCGAACACCGAGCCGCGACGCTGGCCTTCGCTCACCACAACCTTGAGGGTACAGGAGCCGTGTGCGCTGAGCAGGCGCGCGAAGCCGTCTGGCGCAAGCCCATGGGCTGTGGCGTCTTCGGGGTGGATCTCGACGAAGGGTTCCCGGCGGTGCGTTCCGAGCGTCGGACTCAGCCCCGTGCGGGTCATGGTGTGCCAGTGGTCGCGCAGACGGCCGGTGTTGAGCCGCAGCGGGAAGCGCGCGTCGGTCTTCTCTCCGAGGGCGGGCGGAGCAGGCGGGACAAAGCGTGCCTTGCGGTCGGCGGTGAAAAAGGAGCCGTTTGCAAACAGACGGGCGGTCTCCGCGCGGCCCGGCTGTAGCGGCCATTGCAGGGGCTCGAGGGTTTCGTAGTCGGCGACGGAGATGTCTGAAAGCGCGCCGATGTCGAAGCCGCGCGCGCCGCCGTTCTCGAATACGGAGAGCGCGGCATGCTCGCGGAACACGTCGGCCGCCGTCCTGTAGGCAAAAGCTTCGGAGAAGCCCATGCGTTGCGCCACGTCACGAACGATGCGCCAGTCCGGCCGGGCCTCCCCGGGCAGCGCCAGGAAGCCGCGCTGGCGCGAGATGCGGCGTTCGGAGTTGGTGACGGTGCCATCTTTCTCGCCCCAAGCGGCGGCGGGTAAAAGAACATGAGGCCGTGCGGCCAGCGTGTCGTTGTTCTGCACGGTCTCGGACACGACAAGAAGGTCCAGCTTCTCCAACGCCGCGCGCATCGCGCCCGCGCGGGGTAGCGACACCGCAGGATTGGTCGCCATCACCCATAGCGCCTTGATCGCACCACGTTCGACGGCCTCGAACATCTCCACTGCCTTCAGTCCCTCGCTCACCGCCATGCGCGGCGCGCGCCAGAACCGCCGCACCCGGTCGATTTCCGCGGGCGAAAACCCCATGTGCGCGGCGAGCTGGTTGGCGAGCCCGCCGACCTCGCGACCGCCCATCGCGTTGGGTTGGCCGGTGAGCGAGAAAGGCCCCATGCCGGGCTTGCCGATGCGGCCGGTGGCAAGATGGCAGTTGATGATGGCGTTGACCTTGTCGGTGCCCTGCGACGACTGGTTCACCCCTTGCGAGAAGCAGGTGACGGCCCGTGGCGTTTCCAGGAACAGGTTGAAGAAGCGCAGCACCTCGTGTTCGGCAAGGCCGGTGGTCTCGGCCGTCGCGCGCGGCGTTGGGGCGATCTGCCTCGCACGCTCAAGAGCCCGGTCGAAGCCCGTGGTGTGCGCCTCGATGTAAGTGCGATCGAGCCCGCCGCGCTCTGCGAGATGCGCCAGAAGACCGGAGAACAGCGCGGTGTCGGTGCCAGGTTGAAGCGGCAGGAACAGGTCGGCTTCCTCGCCGGTCATGGTTCGGCGCGGATCGACGACGACCATTCTCGCGCCGCGCCGGATGCGGGTGTCGATCATGCGACGGTACAGTACTGGATGGCACCAGGCCGCATTGGAGCCAACCAGGACGATCAGGTCGGAAAGATCGAGGTCCTCGTAGCAGCCCGGCACCACGTCGCCGCCGAAGGCGCGGCGGTGGCCGGCGACGGTGGAAGCCATGCAGAGCCGCGAATTGGTGTCGATGTTGGCAGAGCCGAGAAAGCCTTTCATCAACTTGTTCGCGACGTAGTAATCCTCGGTGAGAAGCTGGCCGGAGAGATAGAAGGCGATGCTGTCGGGGCCGTGGCGGTCGAGGATGCGCCGGAAGCCGTCCGCGACCTGTGCGATCGCGCCGTCCCACGCTACGCGCGCGTAGCCGTCGCCCTGCCGGACCATCGGATGCAGGAGCCGGCCTTCGAGCGTCAAGGTTTCGTCGAGCGCGAAGCCTTTCGAGCACAGCCGTCCGAGATTCGCGGGATGCTCCGGATCGCCTGTGACAGCAACGCCGCCGTCGCTACGCACGCGCGCGGCCACACCGCATCCGACGCCGCAATAGGGGCATGTGGTGCGGACTGCGCCCGGCGCGGGGAGCGGGGCATGCATTAATATACGTCCGTCTGGTAGCGGCCGCTCTTCTTCAGGTCGGCGACGAAGGTTACCGCCTCGTTGGTCGAGCGCGCGCCATGCGCGGCCACGATGTCCACCAGGGCCCGCTCGACGTCTTTGGCCATGCGCTGGGCGTCGCCGCAGACGTAGATGTGCGCGCCCTCGGCGATCCAGGGCCACAGGTCGCGGCCGACCTCGGCCATGCGGTCCTGCACATAGAATTTCTGGTCCGCGTCGCGCGACCAGGCGAGCGACAGGCGATTCAGAACGCCGGCGGCCTTGATGCCGTTTAGCTCGTCCTCGTAGAAGAAGTCGTACTCGCGACGCTGATGCCCGAAGAACAGCCAGTTTCGGCCCGGTGCTTTCGTCGCCATGCGCTCCTGGAGAAAGGCGCGGAACGGCGCGATGCCGGTGCCCGGTCCGATCATGATAACCGGCACGTTCGGATCGGCGGGCAGGACGAAGGCGTGGGCCTTCTGCACGTAGACCTTGAGCCGGTCGCCGGGATTGACCCGTGCGCCGAGGAAGGTCGAGGCCACGCCGAGCCGGGCGCGCCCATTGAGGGCGTAGCGCACCGCATCGACGGTGAGCGTGACGCGGCCGGGGTGCGCCTTGGGCGACGACGAGATCGAGTAGAGCCGTGGCTGCAGCGGCTCCAGCGTTTCGACGAACGCCTCGGGATCGGGCCGCACGCCCGCGAATTTTTCGATGGCGCCGAGAACGTCGAGCGTCGCGGCGTCGCCGTCCGGGTCTTCACCGGCGGCGAGCGCCTTGGCCTTTCGCCGGCGCTCGCCGCCGGTGATGTGGGAGTAGAGCTGAAACAGGGTGTCCGGCGCGGGCGATAGCGATAGGGTGTCGGAGAGCACTTCGCGTAGCGCGCGGCCGCCGACCGGTGTATCGGCGGGGACACCGAGAGCGGCGATCACAGCCTCCACGAGGCCGGGATCGTTGACGGGGAACAGGCCGAAGGCATCGCCGACCGCATAGTCGAGGCCGCTCTCCGACAGGTCGATTTCAATGTGCCAGGTCTCCTTTTCCGAGCCCGGCTTGTTCAGCTTGTGCCGCGAGACGAAGGTGGCGGACGCCGGGTTGTCGCGCGAGCGCCCGGTTTCCCCGGCGGGCCTGGCGGACGCCGCAGTCAGCTCGGCCGACTTCGCCGCTGGGGGCGCTGCGCCGATCTCCGCATGCAGCGCCTTGAGCATGCGGGCGGTGTCCTTGCCGCCCGGCACGCAGAGGTTCAGCCGTGCCTCGCTCGTGTCGAAGATCGCATCCGCATATTGCTCGCAGTTGTAGCCGCACTGGCCGCAGTCCTGCTGGCCCATGGCCGCCATCAGCCGGCGACGCAACGGCCGGCCTTCGGCGAGCTTCATGCGCTGGGGAAGCGGCATGGTCTGGTCGTGCCATGGCGCGCCGTCGTCGGCCTCCGCATCGCCGCCGCCGATCTTGACGCCCGGCATCAGCGCGGTCGCGTCTTGCGGCGAGAGCGCGGCCACATCGCCCTCCAGAAGGCCGCCGAAGAAGCCGTTCAGCCATTGCCGCTGCTCGACGGTGAACGGTGCGTTCTCCGGGACGAGGGCCGAGAGCGGCAGGCGCAGCGGCGAGTTCATTCCGGCGTATCCTCGAACAGGGTGGCAAGTGTCTCGATGTCGTGGCGGCGGCTGAAGGCGAGGAAGGTCTCGTCGGCCGAGGCGCGGTGCGTGAGATAACCGCGCAGCATCCGCTCCACGGCGAGCGGCGCATCCTCCGCCCTCACGTCGCGGTAGAGTTCGCGGCCCATGCCGCCCTCTGGCCCGAAGCCGCCGCCGATATAGACGTGGAAGCCGTCCGCGGTGTCGCCTTCGTCGTTGAGGGGAACGCGCGCGCCGATGAGGCCGATGTCGCCGATGTAGTGCTGGGCGCAGGAGTGGTGGCAGCCGGTGATGTGGACGTTTACGGCGCTGTCCATCTTCACGCGGCCCTCGCACCAGTGCGCGATGGCCTCCGCGGTCTCCTTGGTGCGGGCGGCGGCAAAGCGGCAGCCGGTCGCGCCGGTGCAGGCCACGAGGCCGGCGCGGATCGAGCTGGCTTTGGTGGAGAGGCCGAGCGCCGCGATGGCGGCCTCGGCGACCGCGATCTTGTCCGCGGGCACGCCGGAGATCAGCAGATTCTGCCAGACCGTGAGGCGGATGTCGCCGTCGCCAATTTCATGCGAAAGGCGTGCAAGGCCGCGCATCTGCTCGGTGGTGAGCCTGCCGACTGGCAGCACCACGCCGATCCAGTGGAGCCCGGCCTGCTTCTGCGCATGGACGCCGATATGCGCCTGCCGGTCGAAGGCCGGCCGCCCGGTCACGGCCTCGGACGGAACCCGCACCAGTTTGCGGCCGAGCTTGTCCTCGACCGCGGCGAGATATCTGTCGAAGCCCCAGGCATCGAGAACGTATTTCATCCGCGCCTTGTTGCGGTTCGTGCGGTCGCCGTGTTCGATGAACACGCGCACGATGGCGTCGGACACTCTGGTCGCGTCTTTCGGCTTGACGATCACGCCGGTGTCGCGCGCCAGATCCCGGTGGCCGGTGATGCCGCCGAGGATCAGCCGAAACCAGACGCCGGCCGCGGCTCCGAAGCCGCCTTTCACCTCCACCGCCTGGAAGCCGATGTCGTTGGTGTCCTCCAGCACCGGGATCGTGCCCGCGCCGTCGAAGGCGACGTTGAATTTGCGCGGCAGGCCATAGAGTGCACGCTCGTTGAGGATGTGGTGGTGCCACTGCCGCGCATAGGGGCGGGTGTCGAGCAGCTCCTGCGGGTCGATGCCCGCAGTCGGCGTGCCGGTGACGTTGCGGATGTTATCCGCGCCGGAGCCGCGCGAGCAGAGGCCCAGCTCTTGGATCGTCTCAAGCGCCTCGACAGCGTTCTTCGCCTCGATCTCGCGGATCTGGAGGTTCGCGCGCGTGGTGACATGGGCGTAGCTGCCGGCGCAGCGGTCTGCGAGGTCGGCAAGCCCCGCGAACTGCCAATGCGAAAGAATGCCGTTGGGAATGCGCAGCCGGCACATGTACGAGTTCTGCGTCGGCGCGACATAAAACAGGCCGTAGTAGCGCAAGCGGAAGTTGTCCGGCGGCTTGGGATATTCGTTTCTGCCCGCCTGCTCCACGAGGCGTGGATAGACGTCGAACGGATGCTCCTCGCGTTTGAATTTTTCCTGATCCGAGAGCTTGCCGCCTGCGGCCAGCACCTTGTCCTGGGCCGTGATGTGGATCGCATCGGGGCCGATCGGTTTGGCAGGCGCTACCGCTGTGCCACCTCGACCGGCGCGCGCGATCTGGAGGCCGGAGACGAAGCCTTCCAGATAGCGTTTCTGCTCGGGCGAGAAGTCGCCGGACATGGCTAGGCCGCTTCCGGGAAGCGGTGACGCTCGTACAGAAACTCGAGCACACGCTGGCGACACTTCAGATACGTCGCATCGCCGGCCAGTGCCAGCCGCTTGCGCGGCCGCGCAAGCGGCACCTCCAGCACCTCTCCAATGTGAGCGGCCGGGCCGTTGGTCATCATCACGATGCGGTCCGACAGCAGCACCGCCTCGTCCA
>CAZZCV010000033.1:0-34811 GCA_964653225.1 uncultured Rhodoplanes sp.
CGATCTTGGCGGACTTCTTGAAGGTCGAGCCCGGATCGAGCCGCAGGAGCCGCATGCCGTAGAGGATGCGCCGGTGCACGGGCTTGAGCCCGTCGCGCGCATCCGGCAGCGCGCGGTGCATGATGGTGGAGAGCGCATAGGCGAGATAGCGCTCCTCCAGAGCCTCGCGCAGCGCGATCTCCTGGACGTCGGACGGCTCGGGGGGAATCAGGCGTTGACCCATGCCGGATCAGGTACCGCGGACGTTTTCGTCGAACAAGGGCACGGCTGCGGCAGGCTCCATCAACCGCCGGCTGCGCGGCCGGATTTTTTCCTCGCCGCATTTGAACCTGGCGCCACCCATGAACGACACATGAACGGCCCGACAACTGCGAATTCAGGAACGGTCTGAATAAATCCTTGGAACGACAGCCAACTCATCGGTTGGAAGCGCTGTATGCCATCGGTCGTCGGTTCACGCTCAGAAACAACCCAGGAGGGTCTCGACAATGCGTAGAATCCTGTTCTCTCTCGCCGCCGCCGCCATCTTGTCGGCCGCCTCGCTCGCGCCCGCCAAGGCGATGACTCCCGGCACCGCGGCTGGCATCCTTGGGGCCGTGCAAGACACCAATCTGGTGGAAGACGTGCGCTACGTCTGCCGGCACCGCTGGCAGACCAGCCGCCGCGTCTGCTGGTGGACCCCGAGCCGCCCCCACTACCGCCCCTACCATCGTCCCTACCGGCCCTATCGCGGTCCGCGCCGCTGGCGCTGATTCCGGCGTAAATCGCTGACCTGACGGCGGATTTCCGTTACGGAAATCCGCCGTCAGCGTTTTTGGGAGACGGCGGCGGGGCTTGCGTCGCGCCGCCGGATCGGGCATCGTATGGTTAATGCGGTAACGAGTGGGGTCCGGATGAGGCCAGCCGGACTCGTGGAGTCAGTGCCGTGAGCAACAAGCTTGTTGCCGCCTGCGTGGCCGCAGGCATTCTCGCCGTGGGTGCCCTGCAGGCGGATGCCGGCGAGCGCTTCCCCCGAGGCGCCAAGAACGCAACCACCAACGCAACCATGATCTCGAACAAGTCGAACGCGCCGCAATCGCGCACCGCGGACGGCGCGCGCTACGAGCGCAAGTGCGTGATCATGTCCTGCGGCACGCCCTGGTGCTACAACACCCGCATCAACTGACGCGCGGCGGGCCGGCCGTCATCGCGCGGCGGCGGCCGAGCCGTTGCGCCGCCCCAGCACCGCGGACACGAAGCCGTCGCGCGCATCCGCGAACGCGAGGCCGCGCGGCTCCAGCACGTGCCGCGTCAGGAAATACGCGCTGAGCACGAAGCCGTCCGCGAGCTCGGCGGGCGACGGCACGCGCATCTCGGCCACAAAGGACGGCAGCCGCAGCAGCCGATCGTGCCAGGGCTCGCCCGCCTCCCGCGACACCGCGCGTCCGGACTTCGGCGACACATACTCCAGATCCTCCACCGCTCCGGTGGCGGCGCAGGACGACAGGTCGAGGCCGAAGCCCAGCTCGGCGAGAATCTGCAATTCAAACCGCACCATCAGCATGCCCGCCGCCGTGGGTTCCTCCAGATGGTCGAGCACCGTGGCGAGCTGGTCGTGCAGCTCGGGGTGAGGATCGCGCTCCGGCAGCAGCCGGCAGAGCGCGGCCAGATGGGTCACGCCGTAGACGATATGCGCGGCGCCTGCGTGCGAGGCCGGGTGGGCCCGCAGCGGCTCGACCGTGTAATGGCCGAGGTGCTCGTCCAGCCGTGCCCGCCACACGGCGCGGACCGCGTTGCCGGGCTGCAGCACCGGCCGCAGCCGCGAGCCCGCCCCGCCGCGAACCAGACCGAGATGGCGGCCGTGCGTGCGCGTCATCATCTCGAGGATGGCGTTGGCCTCCCCGTGACGCCGGCTGCCCAGCACGATGCCCTCGTCGGTCCACTCCATGCGGACGCTCCACCCTTGGATTCTCGGCGCCTCGAGTTCTCAACGCCTGCGGATCAGGCCCATCGGCAGCGGATTGTTCTTCTGCGCCTCCTCGTCGCTGACCGAGAAGCAGCGCGGATGGATCGCCGCCGGCACCCGCGGATGCGTCAGGCATCGCTGGAACACGTTCAGGTCCGCCTCGCGGCGATACAGCAGATAGGGATGGATCAGGAAGCGGTCGTTGCGCTCGGCGATGTTGCCGAGCCGGTCCACCCGGCCCTTGAGGCTCGGCTCCACAGCGAGGATTGCATCGCGCAGCGTCTCGCCCTCGATGAAGTTCTCCGGGAGCTGGTCGAACGGCCCGTCGAACCAGGTGTTGAGCTGCGAGTTGCGTTCGTTGGCGCCGATCATGATCCGGCGCTTGCCGTCCTGGTAAAAAGCGAAGCCGGTGCGCTTGCCGATCACCACGTTCTCGTTGCCCCTCGACGGCGCCAGCTCGTCCGGCAGCCGTTCGGTCTCGTCGAGCAGGTAGTGGAAGACCCGGTGCGCCGGGTTGAAGACCAGGAAGAAACGGACGCCGGATTCGTCGAACACCGGCCCGATGTAGGTTTCCTCCTCCTTCAGCAGCCCCTCGGGCGGCTTGTGCTTCGACAGGTCGTTGAGCGCGAAGGTCACGCTTCGCTCGCGCAGCGTGACCCGATAGACCAGGTCCTCGACGCGGGTCACCGCCACGCCCTGCGACGCATCGAGCACGAGCCGCTGCGACTGCATCTGGCTGCGCCAGTCGTTGGGCAGGTCGCCGTAGGAGAAATGCAGCTTGCCTTCGTCGCGGTCGCCGGCCGCGAGCCGGATGTTGCCGCTGTAGGGCACGCCGTTGTGGGTGAAGGTGAAGTAGTAATAGTTCTCGGTCGGCAGCACCCTCACCCGCTCAGGCAATTGGCCGAGGACAAAGGCGAAAACCGCAAGCGCGTCGTTGACGTCGAGGTCGCCGGTCCTGCCGACCTCCTCGATGTAGCTTTCGTTGGTGCGCAGCGTCTGCGCCGTGGCCGGCGCGAGGTGTGCGGCGGCCAGCGCCGCGACAGCCACGCCCTTGAGGATCGCAGGTGTCATTCCTTGGGAAACTCCAGCCCCATCTGCCGGTAGCGCTCCGGATCGTCGCCCCAGCCTTCCCGCACCTTCACGAACAGAAACAGATGCACCGGCATCTCGATGATACCGGCCAGCTCCTTGCGCGCGGCAGCCCCGATTGCCTTGATGGTCGCGCCGCCCGCGCCCAGCACGATCTTGCGCTGGCTCTCGCGCTCCACGAAAATCGTCTGCTCGATCCGCACCGAGCCGTCCTTGCGCTCCTGCCACTGGTCGGTCTCGACCGTGGAGCGGTACGGTAGCTCCTGATGCAGCTTCAGATACAGCTTCTCGCGCGTGATCTCGGCGGCGAGCTGGCGCAGCGGCGCGTCCGATACCTCGTCGGGCGGATAGTGCCAGGGGCCGGCCGGGACATGCGCCGCGAGCCAGTCGCGCACGTCCGCCACGCCGTCGCCGCCGGTCGCCGAGATCATGAAGGTGGCGGCGAACGCCACGCGCTCGTTGGCCGCCTTGGCCAGCGCCAGCAGCTTTTCCTTCTCGACCAGATCGACCTTGTTGAGGATCAGGAGCTTCGGCTGCCGCACCTCGGCGAGCCTGTCGAGGATCGCGGACGCCTGCTCGTCGAGTCCGGACTTGGCGTCGATCAGGAACGCCACGATGTCGGCGTCGTGCGCGCCGCCCCAGGCGGTCGTGACCATCGCGCGGTCGAGCCTTCGCCGGGGCGCGAAGATGCCCGGCGTGTCGATGAACACGAGCTGCGCGTCTCCCGCCATGGCGATGCCGCGCACCAGCGCGCGCGTGGTCTGCACCTTGGGCGTGACGATGGCGACCTTGCTGCCGACCAGCGCGTTGGTCAGCGTGGACTTGCCGGCGTTCGGCGCCCCGATCAGGGCGATGAATCCGCAGCGCATGGCAGCCGAATCGGGCGTGGGCTCGTGGTCGGGGTTTTCATCCATCGGCGCGCTCCGTTCGAACGCCCTCGCGCTTGAGCATGGCGGCGGCGGCGGCCTGCTCGGCCGCGCGCTTGGAGCGGCCCTTGCCCTCTGAGGGCTCGCGCTCCGGCAGGCTGACCGAGACAAGGAATTCGGGATTGTGGTGCGGGCCGGTGCGCGCCAGTTCCGCATAGGACGGCGTCGGCAACCCGCGCGCCTGCGCCCATTCCTGCAGCACGGTCTTGGCGTCGCGCAGCGGCCGTGCGGGCCTGCGCATGCGCTCGCCCCACAGCCGCTCCACGAGGTCGGCCGCGGCCGCATAGCCGCCGTCGAGGAACACCGCGCCCACCACCGCCTCGCAAACATCGGCCAGGATCGCGATGCGGGCGCGGCCGCCGGCGCTGGCCTCCGACGAGCCGAGCCGGAGCGCCGCGCCGAGGTCGACGGCCCGCGCCACCTCGGCGCAGGTCTCGCGCCGCACCAGATCGGCCAGCCGGCGCGACAGCTCGCCCTCGTCCGCCTTCGGGAAGGCGTGGAACAGCATGTCCGAGATCACGAGACCAAGGACGTGATCGCCGAGAAATTCGAGTCGCTGGTAGCTGCCGGTGCGATGCGCGCCCGCCAGCGCCGAGATATGGGTCAGCGCCCGGCTGAGGAGATCGGGATCGCTGAAGCTGTAGCCGATGGCCGCCTCGAGCGCGGTCTCAGCGCCGGCCCTGCGCTTGGCCGGCCGGGCGCGCTTCGGCTTCGGGCCCGGGTCGGTCGCGTCCGCGGCGGCCATGGCACCGGCCGGCGTCTCGGCCGCGGGTTCTCCGGCGGCCGGATCAAGGGCGTCGTCGCGGCTGTCCTTCGGCTTGCGCCTCATCGCACGATCGTGAACAGGCGGCTCCAGCGCACCGACCACGGCCAGCGCCAGATCTCCCAGGCCCGCTCGCCATCGACCACCGAGAAGAAGATGATCTGGGCGCGGCCGACCAGGTTCTGGAACGGGACGTAGCCGACCTGCGGGAAGCGGCTGTCGGTGGAGTTGTGGCGGTTGTCGCCCATCATGAAATAATGGTCGGGTGGCACCTGATAGACGTCGGTGTTGTCGGCCTGCAGGTTGTAGGGCAGTTCCAGTGTGTTGTAGCTGACGCCGTTGGGCAGCGTCTCCTTCCACTGGCGCACGCGCTGGGGCCTGCGGCCCTCCTCCGAATCCACGAAATCCTCGACGCGCTCGCGCTTGACCGCCGTGCCGTTGATGTGGAGCACGCCCTGGATCATCTGCACGCGGTCGCCCGGCAGGCCGATGATGCGCTTGATGTAGTCCGTGGAATCGTCCTTCGGCAGCCGGAACACCACCACGTCGCCGCGCTCGGGCTTGTTCAGCACGAGAATGCGGCCGGAGAAGACCGGCGGCGACAGCGGCAGCGAGTAATGCGTGTAGCCGTAAGTGTATTTCGACACGAACAGGTAGTCGCCCACCAGCAGCGTCGGCTTCATCGAGCCGGACGGGATGTTGAAGGGCTGGAACAGCAGCGTGCGGATCACCAGCGCGATGATGCCCGCATGGATGAGCAGCCGGATGAACTCGCCGACGCCGCCTTCTTTGCGCTTCGCGCTGGTCACGCTCATCGGCCTTCTCGTTCCTCTGGTCGTCCAGGGTCCTTGTAGCCGCTGGCTTGGAGCCGCGCAATCAACCGCGGCAGGCTCCGGATGACGCCGGCCACCGAAAGTTTTAATTCATGAATACAATGACTTGAGACGATCTGCATGATCGCCGAAAGAGGCCGAAGCAAGGCGGCTCAACGGCCTCCGGCCAATCCGGGATAGCGCTGATTCCGAAGCAGGCCGGCAAGATGGACGGCGTTCGAGGCCAGCATCGGCGTCCATCGACGCAGCGCCTTCGGGGTCTCTTCCAGATCCTTGTAGTCGGTGGACCCCATCGCCTCGCCGACCCAGTAGGTCGCGCCGCCGGCCGGGATCGTGAAACCCACCTCGCTCAGCGCCTGAAACAGTTCGGCCGCGCAGTGATGCGCGCCGTCCTCGTTGCCGACCACCACGGCCAGCGCCACCTTCCCGTAGGACGGCATCCGGCCGCGCTCGTCGGTCTCGTCGAGGAACGCATCCATCCGCTCCAGCACCCGCTTGGCAATGCTCGACGGCTGGCCGAGCCAGATCGGCGTGCCGATGAGAAGGATGTCGGATTCCACGATCCAGCGGCGCAACGCCGGCCATTCGTCGCCATCGCCTTCGTCCGAACGAACACCGGGCCTGATGTCGTGGTCGGCGGCTCGCTCGATGCGGCCATGTGCGCCATGCTGCGCCAGCGCGTCGAGCACCTGCCGCAGCAGGATGTCGGTCGAGGACGCCTCCTGGCTATCGGAGCGCTTGAGGCTGCAATTGATGGCTGCGACGGTCAGACCGGCCATGCGACGCTCCGGCGTGATGGGCTCGTCCGGACCAACGCCCCGTCGCGATCCCGGTTCCGCTACGGCCTCGCCGCCGGCACCGCCGAGATGATCACATAGGCCACCGCCATCGGCCCCTCGTCCGCGATCGTGAGATCGATCTGCGGCTCGTGGCCTTCCGGCGTGATTGCCTGAAGACGCCTGAGCGCGCCCCCGGTCAGCTTCATCGTGGGACGACCGGAAGGCATGTTCACCACGCCCATGTCGCGCCACCAGACGCCGCCGCGGATGCCGGTGCCGAGCGCCTTGGCGCAGGCCTCCTTGGCGGCGAAGCGCTTGGCGTAGGTCTCCGCCGCGAGCTTGCGGCGTTCGGCGCGCGCGCGCTCGACCGGCGTGAACACCCGGTCGAGGAAGCGTTCGCCATGGCGCTCGATCACCCGCGCGATGCGCCGCACGTCGGTGATGTCGGAGCCGATGCCAAGGATCATGACGCCTGCGCATCCGGTCGGGAGCGACCGCGGTCCATCGCCGCCCGCATGGTCGCGATGGCGTCCGCGAGCCCTACGAACACCGCTTCGCCGATCAGGAAATGACCGATGTTCAGCTCTGCGAGTTCGGGAAGCGACGCGATGATCTCGGCGCTCGAGAAATCGAGGCCGTGTCCGGCGTGAACCTCCAGGCCCAGGCCGTGCGCGAGCCGCACGCCCTCGCGGATACGAGTCCATTCCACCTCGGCCGCCGCCGCGCGGTCGTCGGCGAGTGCGTGGCACCAGGCGCCGGTGTGGATCTCGATCACCGGCGCGCGATACGCCGCCGCCTGGCGGATCTGCGCCGGATCGGCGGCGATGAACAGCGACACCCGGATGCCGGCGGCTCCCAGCCGGGCGATGGCCTGCCGCAGCGGCTCGCCGCCGCCGACCACGTCGAGCCCGCCCTCGGTGGTGCGCTCCGCCCGCCGCTCGGGCACCAGGCATGCGGCATGCGGCCGGGTGCGCAGCGCGATCGCCACCATCTCGTCGGTGGCAGCCATTTCGAGGTTGAGCGGCTTGGCGATCGCGGCCTTCAGCCGCGCAATGTCGTCGTCGCTGATGTGGCGGCGATCCTCGCGCAGATGTGCGGTGATGCCGTCCGCACCGGCCTCGATGGCAAGCTCGGCCGCGCGCACCGGATCGGGATGGCCACCGCCGCGCGCATTCCGGATCGTGGCGACGTGGTCGATGTTGACGCCGAGGCGCAATGGAGAATCCGGCATGATGGTCCTGATGTCAGCGGCGGTCGGCGCCTACCCGTTCACCCGCTCCACCGCCGCGACCACCTTCTTGGCGCGCAGCTGCGCGATGATCGCGTTGAGATGCTTGAGGTCGTAAACCTCGAGGTCGATGGTGCAGTTGGTGAAGTCGGGCGAATTGCGGTTCATGCGGATATTGTCGATGTTGCCGTCGTGCTCGGCGATCACCTGGGCGATCTGCGCCAGCGTGCCGGGCTCGTTGACCGACTTCACGGCGATCCGCGCCGGGAAGCGCTCGGGCGCGCGGCCCTCCATGTCCCAGCGCACGTCGAGCCAGCGTTCTGGGTGATCCTCGAACTCCTTGAGCGCCGGAGACTGGATCGGATAGATGGTGATGCCCTCGCCCGGATTCATGATGCCGACGATCCGGTCGCCCGGCACCGCGCCGCCGTTGGGCGCGAAGCTCACCGGCAGGTCGGAGTTGATGCCGCGGATCGGGATCGCGCCCTTCTCGTCGCTGGCCGGCACCTTGAACTTCATCGCCTTGCCGCGGCGCAGCCCGAACCAGCCGCTCTCGGATTTCGGCGGCGGGACCGCCGCGATGCGCTCCTCCTTGTAGTCGGGATACATGGCGCGGGCCACGTCCGAGGGCCGCATCTCGCCGCGACCCACGGCCGCGAACACGTCGTCGTTGGTCGCGCGTGCGAGCCTGTGCAGAGCCCCCTCGAGCTTCTCGTCGGAATACTCCCGCTTGGCGCGCTGGCACAGCCGCTCGACGATGCGCCGGCCAAGCTCGGCATATTGCGAGCGCACGGCGACGCGGGTGGCCCTGCGGATCGCGGCGCGCGCCTTGCCGGTCAGCACCAGCGATTCCCAGGCCGCGGGCGGCGCGACCTGCGCCTTCGACATGAGAATGTCGACCTCGTCGCCGTTGCCCAGCTCCGACACCAGCGGCGCAATCTTGCCGTTGATCTTGCAGCCGACCGCGCGGTTGCCGATGTCGGTATGCACCGCATAGGCAAAGTCGATGGGCGTGGCCCTTCGCGGCAGTGCGATCAGCTTGCCCTTGGGCGTGAAGCAGAACACCTGGTCGTGGAACAGCTCCAGCTTGGTATGCTCCAGGAACTCCTCCGGGTTGGAGCCCTCGGCCAGCAATTCGATGGTCCGCCGCAGCCAGCCGTAGGCGTTGGACTCCCGCGAGAGCGTGTCGCTCTGCGAGCCAAGCCCGTCTTTGTAGAGCGCATGCGCGGCGATGCCGTATTCGGCGATCTCGTGCATTTCCTCGGTGCGGATCTGCAGCTCGACGCGCTGCTTGCCGGGCCCGATGACGGTGGTGTGGATGGAGCGGTAGTCGTTCTGCTTGGGGGTGGAGACGTAATCCTTGAAACGGCCCGGCACCACCGGCCAGGTGGTGTGGACGATGCCCAGCGCCCGGTAGCATTCCGGCACGGTCTTCACGATCACGCGGAACCCGAAAATGTCGGAAAGCTGCTCGAAGCCGACCGACTTGCGCTCCATCTTGCGCCAGATCGAATAGGGCCGCTTGCGCCGGCCCATCACCTGCGCCGCGATGCCGGAGTCCCCGAGCTTGCGGGTGAGCTGGGCCTCGATCTCGACGATCAGGTTCTGCTGCTTGCGGGCGAGCCCGGTCAGGCGCTCGCTGACGACGGAATAGGCGTCCGGATAGAGCTGGCGGAACGACAGCTCCTCCATCTCCTCGCGCAGCCCGTGCATGCCCATGCGGCCGGCGAGCGGCGCGTAGATGTCGAGCGTCTCCTGGGCGATCCGCTTGCGGCCCTCGGCCGGCATGTACTCCAGCGTGCGCATGTTGTGCAGCCGGTCGGCGAGCTTGACCAGCAGCACCCGCACGTCGTCGGCAATCGCCAGCAACAGCTTGCGCAGGTTCTCCGCCTGCTTGGCCTCGCGCGATACCAGGTCGAGCTTCTTGAGCTTGGTCAGGCCCTCGACCAGATGGCCGATGTCGGGCCCGAACAGGGCGTCGATCTCGGCGCGGGTGGTGGGCGTGTCCTCGATGGTGTCGTGCAGCAGCGCGGCGGCGATCGTGGCGTCGTCCAGCTTGAGGTCGGTCAGGATCGCGGCGACTTCGAGCGGATGCGAGAAATAGGGATCGCCAGAGGCGCGCTTCTGTTCGCCGTGGGCCTTCATCGCGTAGACGTAGGCGCGGTTGAGCAGGTCCTCGTCGGTGTCGGGGTTGTAGCGGCGCACCCGGTCGACCAGCTCGTACTGCCGCATCATCGGGGCCGCAGGCTTCGATTTCTCCGGTTCATCCGCGAGTTGCGGAACGATGCTGAGACTTCGCAGAAGGTCGCCCCGGTTGCGCGCCGGGTTCTGCATGCGGGGCAAATCGGTCTTCGAACGGGCCATAACCGCCTTTGGCCGCCGCGGCGTGACGATCCGGGCGGCACCTTCCTTCGCAAATATCACGCGGTGCAGGCGGTCCCGCAAGGGCGGGGAAGGTTTTGCGTTCACGAAAAGACAACGGCCCGGATCGACCGGGCCGTGGGGTGATTTGCGCGGGCCGGATCCCGGCCTATTCCTCGTCGGTTTCGGGCTGCTCCTCGGGTGGGGCCAGGCCCTCGAGCCCCTTGAGCAACTCCTCCTCGCTCATGTGCTCGACCGAGACGTCGGTGTCGTCGGCGTCCACCGAGCCGCTCGAGCCGATCAGCGGCACGTCCGCCTCCGGCTCGTCCACCTCGACGTACTTCTGGAGCGAGTGGATCAGGTCTTCCTTCAGGTCTTCCGGCGAGATCGTGGTTTCCGCGATCTCGCGCAGCGCGACCACCGGGTTCTTGTCGTTGTCGCGCTCGACCGTGATCTGGGCGCCCGAGGACACCATCCGGGCGCGGTGGCTGGCCAGCAGCACCAGATCGAACCGGTTCTCAACCTTGTCGATGCAGTCTTCAACGGTCACACGAGCCATGCGCGTGGCGCTCCTACAACGTGGCGTTGTCCTGAAATGTTGCCGTGTAGGTATAGCCCAGCGGCCCAAAGCGCAAGCGGGATTTGCCGCCCCCTTCCGCGGTTCCGGCGGCGGGGGGAACAAAGCACGGGATTGTTGACTTTATAGACTTTGTTGGCGGATTGGTTGCCGGTTGCGGCCGTTAGGCCGGGATGGCGTCCGCGGACTTCCGGGCGTCCGAAGCCGATTGATACGGGCCTTCGCCCGAGCGGCCGAGTCGCAAGGGCCGCACCCTGTTTTGATGACGAGAGAGGATCATGCCTTCGCAATCCGAAAAGATCGCTTTGTTCATTGACGGCGCAAACCTTTATGCCACCGCCAAGTCGCTCGGCTTCGACGTGGACTACAAGCGCCTGCTGCGCGAGTTCCAGTCGCGGGGCAACCTGATCCGGGCATTCTACTACACCGCCGTCATCGAGGATCAGGAGTATTCCTCGATCCGACCGCTGATCGACTGGCTCGATTACAACGGCTACTCGGTCGTGACCAAGGCGACCAAGGAGTTCGTGGACCAGACCGGCCGCCGCAAGGTGAAGGGCAACATGGACATCGAGCTGGCGGTCGATGCGATGGAGCTTGCCCCGCACATCGACCAGATGGTGCTGTTCTCAGGCGACGGCGACTTCCGCTCGCTGGTCGAGGCCGTGCAGCGCCGCGGCGTGCGGGTGACAGTGGTGTCCACGATCTCGACCCAGCCGCCGATGGTCGCCGACGAACTGCGGCGGCAGGCCGACGTCTTCACCGACATCGTGGAGCTGCAGGGCAAGATCGGCCGCGACCCCTCCGAGCGCGCCGCCCGCGAGGCGCGGGAGCAGCGCCACACGCCGCAGTTCCTGCAGCGCAGCGCCGGCCAGCAGCGTCCGCCGGCCGGCGGCGCCGACGACGGCTACGACGACTGAGCCCGCCCACCGCCCGCACCCGACCGCCACGGACGCCGGCGACGGAAAGCCGTCACGGGACGCCCGGTCGCGACTGCCCGCTCTGCCCGCGGCTGGTCGCGTTCCGCGAGCAATGGCGGGCGCGCGAACCGTCCTGGTTCAACGCGCCGGTGCCTTCCTTTGGCCCGCGCGACGCGCGCGTGCTGATCGTGGGGCTGGCCCCCGGCCTGCGCGGCGCCAACCGCACCGGGCGGCCGTTCACTGGCGACTACGCGGGCGACCTGCTCTATGCCACGCTTAAGGAGTTCCGCTTTGCGCGCGGCGATTTCGAGGCGCGGATCGACGACACGCTGGAGCTGATCGACGCGCGCATCACCAACGGCGTGCGCTGCGTGCCGCCCGAGAACAAGCCGACGCCGGCGGAGATCAACACCTGCCGGACGTTCCTGCCTCCCACGCTCGCGGACATGCCGAGGCTTCGCGCCGTGGTCACGCTGGGACGGATCGCGCACGAAACCACGGTCCGCGCGCTCGGCGGCAAGCTCAGGGACGCGCCGTTCAGTCACGGCGGTCGCAGCGATATCGGTCCACTGGCACTTTTCAGCAGCTACCATTGCTCGCGCTACAACACCAACACCGGCGTGCTGACGCCGAAGATGTTCCGCGCGGTGTTCCGGAGCGTGCGCGCCCATCTCGACGCCTGAGCCCGCCGCCATCGCAGCCAACAAATGTTAGCGCCTTCGCAATCGACAGCGACCGTAGCCTGAAGCACCTTGACCGCGAGGAGGCCGACGACCAGCCTTGAGGGAGGTGTCGGCTGTGGCAGCAATCCGGGTGTTTCTGGCGCAGAGGGAGCGGGCGTTCGAGCCCGAACTCGTCAAGGCGATGACGACGGCTTACGATCTGGTGGTGAGCCGGGCGCCTCACCTCGCCCATTCGCCGGACATGCGCGAGCGTGTCGCCCTGCGCATCATCGCTCTCGCCACCGAGGGCCTCCGCGATCCCCGCGAGCTGGCCGGCACGGTGATCGAGGACATCGGGACCCCCGGCAGCACGCAGGGCGGCCCGGCGAGCGCCGTCAGCCGCGATAGGACATGAACTCCATCAGAGAGCCGTCGGGGTCGCGGAAGTAGACGCTGATGCCCGGCCCCTTGGCGCCGAAACGCTGCATCGGCCCCGCTTCGACCCGAACATGGTGGCGCGCGAGATGTGCGATGGCGTCCGCGATCGGCCCGTCCCATTCGAAGCACAGGTCGCTGTTGCCGGGCTGCACCGGCAGCCGCGCCACCTCGGCGGGACGGATTCCCTCGCCATGCACGTTGAGCTGCTTGTCGCCGAAGCGGTACGCCCAGCCGGGGTTGCGCGCCACCAGCTCCGCCCCGAGCACGTCGCGGTAGAAGGCATTGGAGCGCTCCCAGTCCGAGACATGGATGACGCAATGGTCGAGCCTGACGGGTAGCGGCATCGGCTCACCCCTTGTCGCGCAGGATGCGTCCCCGCTCCCGGTTCCAGTCGCGCTTCTTCTCGGTCTCGCGCTTGTCGTGCAGCTTCTTGCCCTTGGCCAGCGCGATCTCGAGCTTGGCGCGCCCCTTCTCGTTGAAATAGAGCTTGAGCGGCACCACGGTCATGCCCTCGCGCTCGACCGCGCCGATCAGCTTGCTGATCTGCCGCTTGTGCAGCAGCAGCTTGCGCGGCCGCTTGGGCTCGTGGTTGAAGCGGCCGGCCTGCTTGTATTCAGAGATGTTGGAATTGTAGAGCCACAGTTCGCCTTCGTGGGTCCGCGCGAAGGCTTCCCCGATGTTGGCCTTGCCGGTGCGCAGCGACTTCACCTCGCTGCCGGTCAGTGCCACGCCGGCCTCGAAGGTCTCGCCCACCGCATAGTTGAAGCGCGCCTTGCGATTGTCGGCGACGAGCTTGAAGCGGGGATCTGTCTTGGCGGCCATGGGGCGAATTCAGATCATCCGCCGCTCAAAAGCAAGCGCCCCGCCCGACGGACTGGGGCGCAGCCCTCTCGCAGGAGCGGCCCCGAAATCGGGGAACCGAACGGTGGCCGGTCCGCCACAGCGGTTCAGTTGATCAACCCCGCATGGATCATGGCGTCGCGAACCACGGCCTTGGACTTGTCCGACAGCGGAACCATCGGCAGCCGCACCGTGTCCGCGCACTTGCCGAGCAGCGAGAGCGCGTACTTGGCCGGCGACGGATTGGTCTCGACGAACAGGTGCTGGTGCAGAGGCAGGAGCTTGTCCTGCAGGGTCAGCGCGGTCGCATAATCGCCCTTGAGGCATGCGGCCTGGAACTCGGCGCACAGCCGCGGCGCGACGTTGGAGGTGACCGAGATGCAGCCGTGGCCGCCGTGCGCCATGAAGCCGAGCGCGGTGCCGTCCTCGCCGGAGAGCTGGTTGAAGTCGTCGCCCATGGCGGCGCGCTGCTGCGACACCCGCAGCACGTTGGCGGTGGCGTCCTTGACGCCGGCGATGTTCGGCAAATCGAACAGCCGCTTCATGGTGTCCACCGACATGTCGATCACCGAGCGCGGCGGGATGTTGTAGATGATGATCGGAATGCCGATGGCGTCGTTGATCGCCTTGAAGTGCTGGTACATGCCCTCCTGGGTGGGCTTGTTGTAATACGGTGTCACCACCAGCACCGCGTCCGCGCCAGCCTTCTCGGCATGCTGCGACAGGCTGATCGCTTCCTCGGTCGAGTTGGAGCCCGCGCCCGCGATCACCGGCACCCGGCCCCTGGCCTGCTCGATGCACCACTCCACGACGTGATGATGCTCCTCGTGCGACAGCGTCGGGCTCTCGCCGGTGGTGCCGACCGGAACCAGACCGTTGGTGCCCTCGGCGATCTGCCAGTCCACCAGTTCGCGGAACGCCGTCTCGTCGACCCCGCCGTTTTTGAACGGCGTGACGAGCGCGGTGAAGGAGCCCCGGAATCTCGTCTTGGCGGTCATGCGGTCCTCGGCACTGGGCGGCGGCCCGGCGGGCCGCTGCGGTCTTTCATTACAATAACAGACAAGTACCGCTCCGGCGCGGGCGAGGAAAGGCCCGCGACGGTCGTGACGGTGGACCGCTCCCGATCGTCGCAGGCGGCGCTTTTCCGGCGCACCGCCGAACTCTGGCCGCGTTTCGGGCGGATTAGGCTTTCGTCAATTTTATCAAGGGAATAGGTATTGGTGGCGGACCAGTGATTCGAAGCCGCCCGGACGGGAGCTGGACGTTGAATCGAGGGAACCGGCACAACCTCTTGCAATCGCTCGCAATCATGGCTGCCGTCGGGCTGGCCGCGCCGCTGCTGGCGAGCACGGCGATGACCGCCCCGGCCGCGCAGGCTCCGGCCGACGCCGCGAAGAAGAAGGCGAAATCCGCTCCCGCGAAGGGCGCCGCGAAGAAGTCCGAAGCTCCCAAGGGAAGCGCGAAGGCCGCAAGGCCCGATCCGAAGGCCAAATCCAGAGCCGCGAAGTCCAAGGCCGGTCCGGCAACGCCGAAGGGCGCCCCCAAGGCCGCCGCCGCTCCCGCGGTTCCCTCCCCGCAGCCCCGCCCCGCAGCCCGCGCTCCGGCCGCCGCGGCGCTGGCCACCACCGCTCCCGCTGCCGTCGCCCCCGCGCTCGCGAAGACCACCACGACCTCCTCGATCGACATCGCCGCGGTCAAGCGCGCGGTCGAACTGATCCGCGGCCGCAAGCAGTCCGAGGCTGTGGCGGTGCGCAACAACGTCACTGATCCGGTGGCGCAGAAGCTGATCGAATGGGCGATCCTGCGCAGCGACGACGCGGGCGCGAGCTTTGCGCGCTTCGCCGAGTTCATCGCCGCCAATCCCGGCTGGCCCAGCATCGTGACGCTCCGTCGCAAGGCCGAGTCGATGGCCTTCAACGAGCGGCCCGACGCCAACGCGGTGCGGCGCTTCTTCGGCGTCAACCCGCCGCTCAGCGCGCGCGGCAAGATCGCCTACGCCCGCGCGCTGATGGCGGTCGGTGAGCGCAAGGAGGCCGAGGCTCTGATCCGCGAGACCTGGCAGAACGACGCCATCCCCGCGGAAACCGAGCAGCGCGTGCTGGAGGATTTCGGCAACGTGATCGGCCGCGCCGACCACAAGGCGCGCATGGACCGCAGGCTGTACGAGGCCGACGACACCGAGGCCGGCCTGCGCGCCGCGGGCCGGCTCGGCGGCCACGAGGTCGCCATCGCCAGGGCCCGCGCCGCCATGATGGGCCGCGGCGGCAACAAGGCGCTGCTCGATGCGGTGCCCGCGGCCGCGCGCGAGGACATCGGCTACAAGTTCGCCCGCCTGCAGATGCTGCGCCGCGCCGACCAGCTCAAGGAAGCGGTAGCGCTGCTGCGCACCGTGCCGAAGCTGGACGACCGCCACGACCTCGACGAGTGGTGGGTGGAGCGCCGCCTGCTGGTGCGCCGCCTGCTGGATGACGGCGATGCGAAGTCCGCCTATGCGGTCGCACGCGACGCCTCGCTGCCGGAGCGCGACAATTATCGCGCGGAGCAGCAGTTCACCGCGGGATGGGTGGCGCTGCGCTATCTCAACGATCCGCAGACCGCCCTCGCCCATTTCAGCAGGGTGCCCGAGGGCCAGTCGAATCCGATCGCGCTCGCGCGCGGCTATTACTGGATGGGGCGTGCGGCGGAGGCGATGAAGCGGCCGCAGGAGGCGCGCGCGAACTACGAGAAGGCCGCGCGGCATCCCACCGCCTACTACGGCCAGATCGCCCGCGCCAAGCTCGGCGCGGCCGACCTGCCGCTCAACGCCACGCCCGCGCTGACCGCCGACCAGCGCGCCCGCGCCAACCGCCTGGAGGTGGTGCGCGCGGCCACCATCCTCTACGCCATCGACGCCCGCGATCTGGTTCATCCGCTGATGGCCGATCTCGGTGACAAGCTCGACGACCTGCCCGCGCTGGTCGTGCTCTCGGAGCTGGCCGGCAAGAACGACGACGCGCGCGGCCAGATGCTGGTCGGCAAGCTGGCGCTGGGACGCGGCCTGCCGCTGGAGACCGCGGCGTTCCCCACCTTCGGCATTCCGAAATATTCGCCGATCGGCCCCGAGGTGGAGGCCGCCATCGTCCACTCGATCGCGCGCCAGGAAAGCTGGTTCAATCCGCGGACCGTCTCGCGCGCCAACGCCATGGGGTTGATGCAGGTGCTGCCCTCCACCGCGCGGGGCCTCGCCAAGAAATACAGGGTCGCCTTCGACCAGAGCCGCCTGCTCAACGACAGCGCCTACAACGTCCAACTCGGCGCCGCCGAGCTGGGCGGCGTGATCGCCGACCACCGGGGCTCCTACATCCTGGCCTTCGTCGCCTACAACGCCGGCCGCGGCCGCGCCCGCGACTGGATCGCCCGCTTTGGCGACCCGCGCGATCCCCGGGTCGATCCGATCGACTGGGTGGAGCGCATCCCGTTCGCCGAGACCCGCAACTACGTCCAGCGCGTCATGGAGAACGTGCAGGTCTACCGGGTGCGCTTCGGCGGACCGCAGAAGCTCCAGATCGAGGCCGACCTGCGCCGCGGCGCGACACGCTGAGTGGGCGGGAGCCTCCGGAAATCGACCCCTGCCCACAATCGAGATGTCCCCGAGCAGTGGGATTTTTCCGTATAAGTTATTGAGAGTACGTGAAGGTTTGCTCCCTGTACGGCGCGGGCTACTACTACATGCCCGGCACCGACATCTGCCTGAAGGTGGGCGGCTACGTCCGCTTCCAGACTTCGTTCGGCACCAACCAGCAGACCCGTCCGGCTCTGATCGGCGGCAACGCCACCAACGCGAACGGTGCCGGTTACGGCTGGCGCACCCGTGCGGTGATGACGCTCGACAGCCGCCAGCAGACCGCCTACGGCACCCTGCGCACCTACTTCCTGATCGGCTTCCAGCAGGACAACAGCGATCCGATCGGCACCGTTGCCGCGGCTCCGGGCACTGCGACGGGCCTCTACGCCACCCGCGGCTTCATCCAGATCGCGGGCTTCACGTTCGGCAAGGCGACGTCGTTCTTCGATCACTTCCCGACGGCTGGCCGCGCCTACTTCGCGGGCAACTTCCACAACTCGTCGACCGGCGACGGCGGCTGGAACGTGGCGGCCTACACCGCGCAGTTCGGCAACGGCGTGTCGGCCACGATCGCTCTCGAGGAGGTTCGCGGTCGCCACGTCCTGCAGTCGCCGGTGGCGGCTTACGCCGTCATTCCGGCGGCGGCGAACCACGCCCGCTACGGTGCGCTGCGCGGCCATCCGGACATCGTCGCCAACCTGCGCGTCGATCAGGCGTGGGGCTCGGTGATGATCGGCGGCGCGCTGCATGACGCCAGCGTGTCCTATTATGGTGCCGTCCCTGGCGCTGCTTCGCCGGGCAACAAAATGGGCTGGGCCCTGACCGCGGCCACGGAGCTGAACGTTCCGTTCCTGGCTCCGGGCAGCAAGTTCAACGCCCAGTTCATCTACGCCCGCGGCGCGTCGCAGTACGCCTCGCACACCTCGGCCGGCGGCGGCTTCGACACCGGCGCCACCTCCAACAACACGCGGGCGTGGGGATTCCTCACCGACGGCATCTACGGCGCGGCCGGTTCGAGCATCGAGCTGACCACCGCGTGGAGCCTCGCGGTTGCCTACCAGCACCAGTGGACGCCGAATCTGAACACCTCGTTCTACGGCAGCTACCTGGACGTCTCCCACAGCCAGACCGCCAAGAACTACGTCCTGGCGGCGACCGGCTTGGCGGTTGCCGATCCGGACTGGTCGGCCTGGAACCTCGGTGCGCGCACCGAGTGGCAGCCGATCCGCGGCCTGACGCTGGGCGTGGACGTGGTCTACAACAAGATCAAGTCCGCCACCTTCCGCAACGCGGCGGGCGATACTGGCGTTGCCAATCCGTTCACCGGCGCGAACTACCGCACCGGAGATCGCGACTCCTTCGCGGGCATGTTCCGCGTTCAGCGCAACTTCCTGCCCTGATCGGCAGCGCGTGCAAATCTGACGCAATGATCCCCGGCGGCTGGCTGCCGGGGATTTTTTATTGATCGAGGAAGAATCCGTCCGCACGCGCCGCCACCATAACGAAGCGGCCGCACATCGAGATGCCTGCGTTGACAGGACGCGCGGAACGGATGGCTTTGGGGAGAGCCATGCAGGGAGACAAGGAAGACGTCGCCGATCATATCGGCGTGCTGGTGCGCGGTCTGGCCGCCTACGCGCGCAAGGTCGGGCTGATCGAGGTGGAGAAGCGGCTCATGCTCGTCGCCGCCGCAACCGACAAGATCAAGGTGGGGGAGGCTCAAGAGCCGGTGTCAAAGCGCCCATCGTAATGCCCCATCTTTTTGGTGGGCATACGAAAATTTATTATTGGGCAGGATGAGCAATCCGGCGATGGGCAGGAATTTGTTCCGATGCCGTCTGCCGGGTCGGCTTGGACGCCTTTCTCGTGCCGCGGCCGGCATGTTAGGGCTTGCGCCCTGTCACACGCGCAAGCCCACCGACCATGCCGATGCCGAGCCCCGACCGACCGGCCGACGTTCCCGTGACCATCGAAAGCCTCTTCGTCAGCGCGCCGGACGGACTGCGGCTGCACGTCCGCGGCTGGGGTCCCTCGCACGGTTCCGCCCTGCCCGTGGTCTGCCTGCCGGGGCTGGCCCGGACCGGCGCGGATTTCGACGCGCTGGCGGCGGCGCTGGCCGGCGACGCCGACACGCCGCGCCGGGTGCTGGCGCTCGATTCCCGCGGCCGCGGCCGCTCGGAATACGACCGCAACTCGGACAATTATTCCCTGCCGGTCGAGCTGGCCGACCTGCTCGCGGTGCTGACGGCGCTCGACGTGCCGCCCGCCGCGTTCGTAGGCACCTCGCGCGGCGGGCTCCTGGCCATGCTGCTGGCGGTGGCCCGGCCCGGCGCCGTCGCCGGCGCGGTGCTCAACGACATCGGCCCGGTGATCGAGCCCCAGGGCCTGTTCCGGATCAAGAGCTACGTCGGCAGGCTGCCGCAGCCGAAAAGCTACGAGGACGGCGCGGAAATCCTGCGCCGGCTGTTTGACGCCCAGTTCCCGAAGCTCGGCCATGAAGCATGGCTCGCCGCCGCGCACCGCACCTGGGAAGAGCGCCGCGGCCGGCTGCGGCCGACCTACGACGTGCACCTCGCCAAGAACCTGGAAGGGTTCGATCCCTCGGTGCCGATCCCGGCCTTGTGGAAGGAGTTCGACGCGCTGGCCCGCGTACCGGTGCTCACGGTGCGCGGAGCCAACTCGGATATCCTGTCGGAGGATACGGTCGCCGCCATGCAGGCGCGGCATCCGGCGATGGAAACGCTGACCGTGCCGGACCAGGGCCACGCGCCGCTGCTCGCGGAGCCGGAGACGATCCGGCGGATCGGCGATTTCGTGAAGGACTGTGAACGCGCCCGGCGGAACTGAACGCGCCGGCTGTCAGCTCACGAAGCCCCTGTCCCGTTTTTTGGGAGCGACAGCCAGCTTGTCCGTTTCCACGGCCGCCAGCTCAAGATAGCGCGCGACTTCGATCAGCCCTGCCTTGTTCGCATAATTCGCCAGCCCCCTGGCGAGAACGCCGATATGCTCGGCGACGTCTTCCTTTTTTCCCACCATGATCTCTTCTCATCCGCCCTCGCGTCATCATAAACCCCGCAAAGGCGAAGAACGTCCGGCCCGCGTTCTCTGATCTTCCAAACAATCCATCACAAGAAAAACCCCCGGCAGGAGAACCTGCCGGGGGCCAATCTTGGCAAGACTACAACTTCAGCCGATCAGGGCAGGAAGTTGCGCTGAACGCGGAACATGCCCGCGAAGGAGTCGCGATCCTCGAACCGGGTCGTGCCGGCAGCCGCGAACGTCGGGTTGAAGGCACCCGGCGCCACGCCAGCCGCGTTGTGGAACACGGCGGTCTTGATCTTGTTGTAGACCACGTCCACGCCCAGCGTCAGGCCGCGGATAGGCTCCCACTCGGTGCGCGCGCCGACGTTCCAGGCCGCCCAGTCCGGGTTGCAGTTCGCACCCGCCACGCCCTGCAGAGTGGCGGCGGTGCAGATGTAGGTCTTCGCGTTGCCGTTGTGCGACACGTCCAGATACGAACCGTAGAACGAGGTGTTCAGGTTCGGCGTCCACTGGTGCTGGTAGGACAGCGCCAGGCTCCAGGCGGTGGTCAGCTCGATGTTGGTGCCGACGCCGCCGAACACGCCGTCGCTCGCGACGCCGTAGGCCACAGCCGGGTTGCCGAAGCGACCCACGGTGAAGCCACCACCCGCCGAGGTGTGCGAGGCGTACTGCGTCGCGCCCTGGGCGTAGATGAACTGGGCGTTGAACTTGCTGCCCGGAGCCAGGAACGGAACGTTCAGCTCCGTGGCCGCGGTCAGGGCCCAGCCCATCCGGTTTCCGGGGGACGTCGCGCCGATCGCCGCCGCGCCGCCGTAGTACGAGGCGCTGGCGTCATGCAGCGCGCCGCCGATCATCGCGGAACCCCAGGCCTGGTCGACGCGGAGGTTGGCAACGATGTCCGGATAGCCGCGCAGCGTGCCGTACAGTTCCTGGTTCGGAACGGCGAAAGCAGCCGACGGGGTGCCGACGTTGCGGCGGCGGCTCTCCTCGAGAGCGATCGTGGCCGACACGCCGTTGCCGAACTGGGCGGTGTAGGCCGCCACGTTCCAGCCGCCGTCGCCGGTCGACGAGTTGTGGAAGTTGCCCGCGAAGTAGGCGCGGCCAGCCGTCGGGAAGTGATCGAAGAACGACGTCGCCTTGCCGAACGTGAAGCCCGCGATCTGGATGAAGCCGCGGGTGGCGTAGAGGCCCGTCGCAGTGCCCGGAGCCGCGGCAACGGTGCCGATCGGATCGCCGTTGTCCTGCTGGAAGCCGATCAGGAAGTAGGTGCGCAGGGTGCCGTATGCGGTCTGCTGGCGGCTGTCGAGCGTCATCACCGCACGGGTGCGCCAGCCGTAGCCTGCGCCCGCGGTGGTGGTGCGCAGATCCGGACCCACGAGGGCCGGACGGGTCTGCTGCGAGGTGCCGAACGAGGTCTGGAAGCGGACGTAGCCGCCGACCTTCAGGCAGATGTCGGTGCCGGGCATGTAGTAATAGCCCGCGCCGTACAGGGAGCAAACCTTCACGTACTCGACCGGCTTGGCCTTGACGGGAAGATCGGCAGCCTGCGCCCCGGCAACAGCGACCAGACCGGCCGCAGAACCGAGGAGGAGACTTTTCACCATCTTCATTTGTAGTTCCTCCAGTTGTTGTCGTGGGAGGGTTCCGTCAAAGGTCCCCTTGATCCCCGAACCATCCGATCTCCGAAATGGAAACCGGACAGGGCGACCTGGGGATTTGCCCCCCTCCGTCGCAGGGTCACCTTAGCCAAGGAGTCCAAGCAGGCAATAAAGAAGGCCCCTGCCCACAGGCTCCAAACCGCCTTTTCCGGGGTGTGTTGCACAAAGGGCACGATTGTGGCGGCGGGCTCCCCTACGAGGCCGACCGGGCCCGCGGGCCTCTCGAAGCCCCCGATCCGGAACCGGGAAAGAACCGGAAAATCCCTATAAAACATAAGTTATAGCGGAGATGGCACTGGCCCAAGCAGGGCGCGGCGGGCCACCAGGAGAGCCCGCCCGGCCGTCCACCCGCCGCCGGTCGGCCCCATTTCAGGCCCCTGCCGTCCTCGAAACCAGGGCTCAGCCCCCGCGCCGGACGCCAGGCCGCACCCCGCCGGTTGCACTCCGAAAAGGCACCCCTGCCCGAATCGCCGCCAGCTGGGCCGGTGGCCCACTCCCCGCCCCGATTCCCGAATCTCCGGCAAAGCCGCCGTTGTCCCGAACCTCCTCGGACAGCCCGGAGCGGGCAGCCGTTCCCGTGCGAAAGACTGGAAAGGCTCGAAGCGGCGGGCATGCGCCCGAGGGCCCACGCCGTCGCGTTGTGCGGGGCGGCCCTAAACGGCCTCGGTCCCGGCCGTCTCCATGAAGCGCGGCAGAAGCGACAGGGCGTTGTCCCGCTCGATGCGCCGCCGCACATCCGCCGGGAGGCCGGCCGACGCCAGCCCGTCGAGGCTCGAATGATCGGACAGGAACGGGCTGTCGGTGCCGAACACGATCCGAGAGTCGGGCACCAGCTCGGTCAGCGCCGCCAATGCGGCGCGGTTCGACACCAGCGCCGTGTCGTAATAGAGCCGGCCCAGCGCGCGGTCGATGCCGCCCGGAATGAGATCCTCGATGCCTGCCACCAGCTCGCCGATCCGGCCG
Organism: uncultured Rhodoplanes sp.; assembly: GCA_964653225.1. Lineage (GTDB taxonomy): Bacteria > Pseudomonadota > Alphaproteobacteria > Rhizobiales > Xanthobacteraceae > Z2-YC6860. Next base: position 22,629 of record CAZZCV010000033.1, read on the forward strand.
GCGAGCTGAGCGATCGCCCCTCCGCCGTGGGCGAATATGAACCGGATGTTCGGATAGCGCGAGATTGCGCCGTTGAGCAGCAGGCTGGCGATGGTCCGGGTCGTGTCGAAGGGGAACTCGAGAACCTGGGGCCTGATATCGAGGCCGGAGTTGCGGACGTTGACCAGCACGCAAGGATGGACGAACACGACGGTCGCGCGCTCGTCGAGCGCCTGCAGGGCCGGCGCAAACGCGCCATCGCCCAGCCACCGGCCCTCGTAATTGCTCATCAACGCAATTCCGTCAGCTCCGAGCCTGTCGAAGGCATGATCGATTTCGCGGATGCAACCTTCGGTGTCCGGCGGGGCGACGACGGCGAAGAAGCCCAGCCGCTTCGGATCGCTGCGAACGATATCCGCAGCGGCCTCGTTCCACTCACGCGACAGCTTGCGTGCCAGCGCAACGTCTCCGAACCAGACGCCGGGATTGGGGATCGATCCGATGGCCGCCCGGATGCCGCTCGCATCCATCTCGTCGAGCATTTTTCGGGGCGTCCAGGACGTCAGCTCCTCGAGCGTGAAGCGTCCGTGCTGGAAACGCACGCGCTCCGCCTCCCTGCGCATGAAATCCGGGGGCAGGAAGTGACGATGGATATCGATCCGCGCCGGCGGCACCGGGCGCGGATCGCGTTGGCCGGACGTCATGGTTCGCTAGTCCATCTTCAGGTTGCTGGCGCGCAGGATTTCATCCCAGCGCTTCCTCTCGTCCTGAATGAGCCTGGTAAAGTCCTCGCTCCCCTTGGACAGCGGCTCGATGAAGGTATCCGACATCATCTTCTTCGATGACGGGTCCGCCGGCATTTCCATCAGGATCTCGCTGAGGCGACGGACGATCTCGGGCGGCGTGCCCTTGGGCGCGAGGACGCCGGCCCAGTTGTTGGGCTCGTAACCCGGCAATCCCGCCTCGGCGGCCGTCGGAACGTCGGGCAGCTGCTGCATCCGCGTGGCGGTGCCGGTGGCGAGCACGCGCAGGGCGCCGCTCCGCAGATAACCCTGGATCGGCTGGAGACCCAGGGCCATCACCTGAATCCGTTCGGCAAGAAGGTCGATGAGCGCGGGCGCCGCCCCCCGGTACGGCACATGGGTCAGCTCGACCCCCGCCATGTAGGAGAACTGATGCATCGCCACGTGAAGCGCGGATCCGACCCCGGCCGATCCGAAGTTCAGTTCGCGGGGCTTCGATTTCGCCAACGCGATGAACTCCTGCAGCGACTTGGCCGGAAATTTGGAATTGACGGTGAGAAGCTGGGGAAACGATCCGATGGTCGCGACCGGTATCAAGTCGCGGTCGATATCGAACGGCATCGGCTTGAAGACATACGGATTGATGATCAGCACGCCGAACGAAGCCACGCCGAGCGTGTATCCGTCGGGCGCCGCCTTGGCCACCGCCTGGATCCCGGCGTTTCCGCTCGCTCCGGACCGGTTCTCCACGGTGACCGTCTGGTTGAGCCGGGCGGAAAGATAGGCCGCCGCCGTACGCGCGATCGTGTCGATCACGGCGCCGGGAGCGAAGGGTACGATCAGCGTGATGGGCCTGGAGGGATAGGCCTGCGCCTGCGCCGTCGTGGCGGCCGGCGCGATCAGGGCAAGAGCCAGAAGAGGCGCCGCCACATAGGACAGGAGCCTGCCCGCAGGGCCTCGCTCATGCACCTTTGCGGTGCGAGCAGAGGCCTTTCTCACTGATTGTACTCCTCTCACTGCTTGTACTCCGTGCGCGGCTGGTTCGCGATCTTGATCAGTTCCTGCGCGCCCGCGCGGTCCTTCTTCAGGAAATCCTTGAAGCTCTCGATCGAGCTGGTGAAGCCGACCACGGCGTTCTTTTCCAGAAGCGCGGCGAACCTCTCCTCCTTGAAAAGCTTGTCCAGCTCCCGGTTGATCCGCTCCAGGACGGGCCGCGGGGTGCCGGCCGGTGCGGCAAGGCCCCACCACGCGCGTCCGGGATAGCCGCCGATGCCGGCCTCCGCGAATGTCGGCACATTCGGCATCAGGGGCGACCGCCGCGCGCTCGACACGGCGAGAGGCTTCACCTTGCCGGCCTGGAGAACGCCGAGGAAATTCCCGACCCCCATCGAACCAAGCTGGATCTGGTTGCCCGCCATGGCTTGCGCGATCGGCCCGCCGCCCGTGTAAGGCACCGCCACGATCTTCGCGTTCCACTGGTTGTTGACCCATTTCAGGAACAGCTCAGGGTAGGAGCCGGCTCCCAGCGTGCCCCAGTTCAGGGCGTCGGGCTTTTTAGCGACCAGGCTTCGCACCTCCGCGACCGAGTTCACCGGCAGGGCGGTCGAGGCCGCCAGCAGCTCGGTGACGTGGAACAGGCCCGTGATCGGCTCGAAATCCTTGTCGGGATCGTAGGGAAGCTTGTCGAAGAGGAAAGGATTGAGCGACATGGTGTTGTGATAGACGGTGCACAGCGTGTAGCCGTCCGGCGGCGCCTTGGTGCAGGCCTGCGCGCCGATGATGCCGGAAGCGCCGGGCCTGTTCTCCACGACGACCGGCTGACCGAGACGGGGCGACAGCTCCTGTGCCGCCGCGCGCATCACGACGTCGGTGACGCTGCCAGCCGCGATCGAGACCAGAATGCGGATCGGCCGGTCCGGATAGGATTGCGCGCGGGCATCATCCGCGCCCGACAGCAAAGCAACGACGGCGAGCGCCGCGGCCGTGACAGACCCCGTGCTATTCCTCATGACCTTCCCTCCCCTGATGTTTCGTGAGTTGTTTGCGGCGTCGGACTAAAGCCGGTCCGGTATGAGCGGCATCAGGCGTCCGAACGACTCGTCTTCCTTTTCGAGCTGCTGCCTGAACGCAGCGCCCGCGACGCAGCCGGTGCCGAAGCCGCACGCCTCCGCTTCGCTCAGGAACGCGGGATTCCGCAGCACCGAGGTCAGCGCCCGCTGCAGCCGGTCGCGGACCTCCCCCGGCAGCCCTGCGGGCGCGACCACGCCGCGCCACAGCGTGCGCGTCCAGTCGAGGCCCGTGGCCTCGCGCACGGTCGGCACGTCCGGGAACATCGGGTGGCGCTCCTCGGCCATGATGGCGAGCGGGCGCACCTCGCCCTTGGCGATCTCGTTCCTCGCCTCCGGCAGCGACACCGGGGCGATGTCGATCTCACCAGCAAGCATCTTCTCGATGCCGACTTCGGCGCTGATCGTCGGCACCCATTCGGCGCAGGCGGGATCGAGGTTCGCCTCGTTCAGAAGACCCACCCATGCGAACCGGAAGATGCCGTAGGCCGGAGAGCCGGCGGCGCGAAGGCGCGGTGACACTCCCTTGCGGAGCGCGTCGAGAAGCGCGTTCAAGTCGCGATACGGGGAATCGGCCCGGACGATGACGCCGGCCGCCTCGACGAAAGACAGGGCCAGCGGCGTATAGTCCTTCCACGTGAGTTGCGACGCGCCCTTCCAATGCATCATCCCGATCTCCGCAGAGATCAGGCCGATCACGCTTCCATCCGCAGGGGCCCTGGCCACGGCCTCGTGGCCCTGCGGGGCGCCGGTCACGTTGGAGACCTCGACCGGCTGGCCCAGCGCCTCGGAGAGATAGCGGGCGAGCAAACGCGCCCGCAGGTCCGAACCGCCGTCGACCGGATAGGGAACGATCAATTCAACGGCTTTGGTCGCCACATCTTCCTCCCCGACGCCCGTTCGTTGACGAGCCCGCCATCAGCATCTATTCCTCTATACATAATATATTGTCTTGGCAATCAGCCGCCCATTCAGGGAGCTCCGCCCGATGCCTTGCCCACTCGCTACGGAGGAGAGCGCGCCCCGATGGATGGCCGGCGTCACCACGGCCGGCCGTATTCCCGCGATCGTACGCGAACAGGCGGGAATCAAATACACGCAGGTCTCGCAGGCGCTCGCGACAGGGACCATCATATACCCCGGCGCGATCCCTCGGTGACGCGGCGGTCAGGGATATCATCGCCGTCTCGTCCGGCCGGATCGCCGGCCCCGCACCAGGATCGGGAGAACTTATGCCGCACGAGCAAGGTCGCATTCCATCCGGCGACGTCGAAATCTTCTATCGCCGCTTCGGCAGGCCAGGCGCCACGCCGATGCTGCTTCTTCATGGCGCCAATTACTACGACTCGGCAGACTGGATCGAGGTCGCCACGGCCCTGTCCGCGGACCGCGAGGTGGCGGCTTACGATTCGCGGGGCTTCGGCGAATCCGGCTGGAGCCCGACCAAGGACTACTCCCACGGCGCGCACATCGCTGACATCGTCCGCCTGCTCGACCATCTGGGCTGGGCGAAGGCCATCGTCGTCGGCCATTCGCGAGGCGGAGCCTACGCCCTCCTTTTCGCGGCGCGGCATCCGGAGCGCACGGCGGGGCTGATCATCGTCGACTATTGCCCCGGCTTCGGCATCGGGCCGCGCGGCATGCCCGTGGTCACCACCCAGTCGGTCGGCAACGCCTTCAAGGTCTTCCCCGACGCAGGGGCGGCCCTGGCGAGCACGAGCCGCTTTGCCTTCGGGCCGGGCGACGCCGCGCTGAAGGCCCGCTTCGACAGTTTTCTCCGCAAGGTCGAGGGTGGCGTGGTGATCGCCAAGCGCGATCCGGACTTCTCGAACCCGATCCCGACCGCGCCAAGCTCCTCGCCGGCCCTGGACGTCGGCGACATGTGGGCCGAATTGGACAAGGTCCGTACGCCCACGCTGGTTTTTCGCGCGCTGAAATCCACCGCCGCCTATTCCGACGAGGATCTGGAACGGCTGCGCGGCGGGCATCCGGACATCGACGTGGTGGAGATCGAAGCGGGGCACGACGTCGTGGCGGAAGCGTCCGGCGAACTGGTCCATGCGATCGGCCGCTGGGTCGCCGAACGACAGCCGGGAAGCGGCGCATGAGACGTTCGGACGGCGAAGCAACGCGAAGCATCACCCAGCAGGCGTACGAGCGGCTGCGCGCGGACGTGCTGGCGTGCCGTCTGCCGCCGGGATCGCGGCTGCGGATCAACGAACTCTGTGCGGAGATGAACGTCAGCCTCGGCGCGGTGCGCGAGGCGCTGGCACGCCTCACGTCGGAAGGACTTGTGATCGCGGAGCCCCACCGGGGCTTTCGCGTCACCGGCATCTCGAATGCGGAGCTTCGGGACCTGACGGCCGTCCGCATCGATATCGAGGCCCAGTGCCTGGCGCGCGCGATCAAGACGGGAGACCTTGCGTGGGAAAGCCGGCTTGTGGCGACCTATCACGAGCTGTCGCGAACGCCCGAGAGAACTCCCAGCGACCCGCAGCGGTTGAGCGACGCATGGTCGACGCTGCACCGCGCCTATCATGAAGCCCTGGTGTCCGCCTGCGACAGCCCCTGGCTGCTGCGGCTGCGCTCGATCCTTTATGCCCAGTCCGAACGCTACCGGCGCCTCTCGGTGCCGCTTGCGACAACGGAGCGCGACATCGACCAGGAGCACCGGGAAATCGTCGATGCGGCGATCGCACGCGATGCCGACAAGGCCTGTGCGCTGCTGACGGCTCACATCAGGAACACGACCAGCATTCTTCTGGATGCGACCATGCCGGAGTCCGGCGCGGCCGCGCCATCCGCATCCCTGTGCGCCTAGGGGAAGGCGGTCGCAACCGACCTCCCCCGGCACGCGGCGCGGCCCGCCAACGAGACAGTAGAGAGAGGAAACACCATGCGCAGCATCATCGATCAAATCGTCATCCGACGCCGGGACGCGATCCGGGCAGCGGCGGCCTCCGTGCTGCTGCTGTCGTATGCTCCATTTTCCCACGCGCAAACCGGCAAGCCGATCACCATCATCGTCCCCTACACGGCGGGATCGGGACCCGATACGATTGCCCGGGCCCTCACCGAGCCGCTGCGCGAGCGGCTGAACCGGGTCGTCGTCGTCGAAAACCGCGTCGGCGCCAGCGGCAACATCGGCACCTATGCCGTGGCCCGCGCGGCCCCGGACGGGGCGACCCTGCTGCTCACGGCCAACACGATCGTGCTCAACGTCGGGCTGTTCAAGGATCCCGGATACGATCCGCTGACGAGTTTCGCGCCGATCATCGAACTGGCCACCGGGCACATGGCGCTGGCGGCCAAGCCGGCCTTGCCGGTCGGCTCGGTGCAGGAGCTGATCGCGCTTGCGAAAGCCAAGCCCGGCTCCATCAACTACGCCAGCCCCGGACGCGGCACGCCGCATCATCTGGCCATGGAGCTGCTGATGGCGTCGACCGACATCAAGATGCAGCACGTGCCCTACAGCGGCCTGGCCCAATCGGTGACGGACCTCGTCGGCGGCCATGTCGATACGATGTTCGTCGGCATGCATTCGATCGTGCCGCTTGCCAAAAAGTCGAAGGTGAAGATTCTCGGCGTCGGCTCCCCCCGGCGGGCCGCCGCGGAGCCGCAGATTCCGACCATCGCGGAACAGGGCGTGACGGGCTTCGACGTGTCGGTCTGGTTCGGCATGCTTGCACCCGCAGGGACGCCGCCGGAAACCGTCAAGCAGCTCAACGAGGCGCTCAACGAGGTCCTCAAGCGCCCCGAGATCGTGCAGGTTCTCGCCAAGCAGGGGCTCGATCTGGTCGGCGGCTCGCCGGACCGGCTCAGTCGATTGCTGGCCGACGATCTCAAGAAGTGGCTCAAGGTGATCAAGGCCGCCGGCATCCAGACGGAATGACGGCGCGACACCGAACCCGAGAACGCCCCGGCGCAGAGACAGGCCCATGAACGATAGCAAGACACGCGTGATCGATTTCCATTCCCATGTCGTGGAGCCGAGCCTCCTCGACGTCTGCGGGGCGCACAGCGTTCAGACGGGCTTCGGGCTGCGGCCGTTTCCCCGCCGCGGCGATTCATCCGGCAAGGGCGAAATCTACTGGCGGATGGCCGATCCGCAGGTCCACCTGGAGCACATGGACAAGGTCGGGATCGACGCCGCCGTCATCTCGGTCAGCACTGTCCTGCAAAACACCTGGTGGGCCGATCCGCAGGAGGACGAGCGGATGACGCGCCAGCTCAACGACAGGGTCGCGGAGTGGACCGTGGCCCATCCGTCGCGATTCATCGGCAGCTTCACGCTGCCGATGACGGACATGAACCGGACGCTGGCGGAACTGGAGCGCGCGGTCAAAGACCTGCGGCTTTCGGTGGTGAACCTTCCGGCCAGCATCGGAGGCGCCTATCTCGGGGACGATCGATTCGACCCCTTCTGGCAGGCCTGCAACGATCTCGGCGTGGCGTCCTTCGTTCACCCCCACGGTGTGACCGACCCGTGGTTCCAGAAATACAGGATGTGGAACTCGATCGGCCAGTCGATCGAGGAGGTGAAGGTCATGTCGTCGCTCATCTACGACGGCGTGATGGATCGTTACCCCAGGCTCAAGATCGTCATTGCCCACGGCGGCGGCTACTTCCCGCATTATCTGGGTCGGCTGGACCGCAACGTCACCAACTATCCGGAAAGCACGAAGAACATCACCGGCAAGCCGAGCGACTACCTGCGCCGCTTCTACTACGACACATGCGTCTATGATCCGCTGGTCCTCGAGACGCTGATCGAGCGGATCGGCGCCGACCGTTTCGTGCTGGGAAGCGACTTCCCGGTCGGCGAGCGCGACCCCGCCGGTTTCGTGAAGGCCATTCCCGGCATGTCAGACGAGGCCTATCGTTTGATCTCGGGCGAGACCGCCGCCTCGATCCTCCGCGCCTGAGCGGCGGCCGCACGGGCCGCTTCCGCGCCCGCACCGCTGGCCGGCATCGAAACCGGCGGCGGCGCGGTTCAGGCCCGGCTCCAGTCCATGGGCCGACGCGGCGCTAGGAGGAGAAGTCCGGGCGCGGCTTCAGGCGCGAGACGAAGCCTTCCAGCTTGCCCAGTGTTTGCTGGCCCAGCTCGATCGCGCCGAAGCCCTTCGCCCCCTGGAACTCGGCCTCCGTGCTGAACACCATGCCCAGCGTCACCTTCGTTCCTCCGTCCTGATCCTCGAACGAGGCCCAGGCGTCGGCATGCTTCGGACCGTTCTCGCCCCATAGCAGCGTATAGGCGATCCTCTCTTCGGGCCGGACCTCGGTGTAGAGGTGATGGTTCGGGAAGATTTTGCCATCGGGCGCGATCATGTCGAACACCCATTCGCCCCCCGCTCGCAGATCGATCCTCTTCGTGCGGCAGGAAAACCCGTCCGGGCCCCACCATTGCGGCAGCGCTTCGGCGTTCATCCAGCCGTTCCAGACGACGCTTCGGGGCGCCGGGATCACCCGTTGCAGAACCATGGTTCGTCTGGCCGTCGCGGAGAGATTGTCCAGACCGGCATCGAAGCCCTGCCGGTAGCCGGCCTCCATGTTCTCGGCCAGCGAGGAAAGCTGCACCGTCACGAACAGCCGGCTGCGTTCGCCCGCGCCGGAGAAATCGGCCGTCACCAGAGCCGCCGACTGCTTCACGTCCCCGCAGGAGATCACCTCATAGTTCACGCTGCGCAGCGCCGGCTGCAACTCCAGCCAGCCGCACTCGCAGCGAATGTCCGGCTGGCCCGCGCCCCTGCAGAGCGAGACTTCGCGTCCGCCGACTGCCGTGTCGGCCTCCAGAAACTCCACGGTGACGGACGGCGTCGGGGCAGACCAGACCGCGCGCGCGGCGGGGGCCGTCCATGCCTGCCACAGCGCCGCCAGCGGCGCGGCCACGTCCCGCCCGAAGGTCAGTGTCGCAAAGCGGCCGTCCGCATGATCGGGCGCGGCCGGCATGCGCGCGGAGTGACGTTTCGATTTCATGGCTTGCGCTCCTTGATCGCCCTCGTCGCGAATGCTTCCAGCCGGTCCAGCCGGGCCTCCCATCGGACCCTCTGTTCGTCGAGCCATGTCCGAACCGGCCCCAATCCCTCCGGAACGATGGCGCAGGTGCGTATCCGCCCGTCCTTGGACGTGGCGATCAGGCCCGCCTCCTCCAGCACGGAAAGATGCCGCATTACCGTGGGCAGTCGCAGGCCCGTGGGTTCGGACAAATCCGTCACCCGCGCCGGCCCCTCCGCCAGACGTGTCAGGATCGACCGACGGGTCGGATCGGCCAAGGCATGGAAGAGCAGCGAGAGTTCGGGATCATGCTTAGCCATGACGCTAACTATCATCCGATGCGCCGGCCTGCGCAAGAGAAACTTCGTCAACTTGCTAAGTGTCTCGGAACCGGCATGCCCGATTGCCGAAGGCAGCCAGCCTCTTCCCGACGGGCGCAAATGGCTGCAGCGCCGGAGCAGCCGAGGGCGATCCCGCCTGGTGGCGGGCCATACCGCGGAATTCAGCGGTTTCGCTGGATTCGCAGTTGCGGTTTGACGCCGCTGGGCGGGTTCTGTAGGAAATTCGGCGTCCGGAGAGGTGGCCGAGTGGCTGAAGGCAACGGTTTGCTAAATCGTCATACGGGGTAACCCGTATCGAGGGTTCGAATCCCTCCCTCTCCGCCAAGCACCGCCGATGACTGCCTAAACCGATGGCCGTTCGATCCGGCTGGACCTTCGCGAGTCCGCGGAGGCGTCGGAGTGCTCACCCCGAGGGGCCGCGCCGCTCAGGCCGCCTGCGCGAGTTGCGGCGTGGCCGGAGCCGGACGGGCCTGCGGATTCTGCCGCAGCCAGTCACGCGCGGCGCGCTGGGCCAGACCGATCTCGGCGTCGGTCATCTCTGCGGCCAGTTCGCGGCGCAGCCGCGCGGCCTCGGCGTGGCCGCCCATCGCCGCGATGTTGAACCACTTGTGGGCGCTCACCAGATCCACCGGCACCGAACGCCCGCTGGCATGCATCATGCCGAGCTGGAACAGCGTATCGGCCGTCATCGGCGCTCCGCCGAAACCTGCCGCACCGTCGCGCATATCGTAACGAGCCATTTTGGCCTCCCTGTCGCGCCCGCCCGTTGGCGGGCGCCTCTCACCCCGGATCGGTCCGTCGATCCGATGACGCGATCCTGACGGGAAAATTTGAATCGCTGTTTAAGCAACGCGATGAAGAAGCCATGAACGCCCGCCGTCTGGCGCCGGCGCTTCGGCACGGAAAGCCCCGGAAAATCTGCGTTTTCATGCGCCGATCAGATTCCGCTAACGCTTCCGGTTGGCCTTGCGATAACCATGCCGCCCGCAAAGCGTCGAGCAAAAGCCGCAATCCGCCGCGAACGCTTCGGTCGCTGCCGCGTTGAACGAACAGACCGATCCCAAACAAACTGAACCAAACAAACCGATCACAAGCCGCCGGAGGCCCGATGACCCGCCTGCCCGCCCTCGTTTCATCTCTTGCTCTCATGCTGGCCTTGCCCGGCGTGGCCGCAGCGCAGGCCGGCGACCCGGCCGGCGTGTGGATCAATCAGGAGGGGTCCACCAAGGTTCGTGTGTCGCGCTGCGGCGAGGCCCTGTGCGGCAGCGTCGCCTGGCTGCGCGAGCCGCTCGACCGCGCAGGCCAGCCCAAGGTGGACAGGGAGAACCCCGACGCCAGCAAGCGCAACCGCCGGCTGATCGGACTGCCGGTGCTGCTCAACATGAAGCCCGCCGGCGCGAACAAGTGGTCCGGCCGCATCTACAACGCCGACGACGGCAACACCTACATCTCGAACATCGAGATGGCGGGCACGAATGCGATGCGTGTGCAGGGCTGTGTGCTGGGCGGGCTCATCTGCAAGACCATGAACTGGTCGCGCGACGGACGCGCGGCCGCCAATCAATAGTCCATCGACGGAGAACGGCCCTTCAGCCGGGCCTGAAACCGGTCGAGTTTGAAATCAGTCGAGCCTGAAAAAACCGAGGGCGTCGGCGAGACCTCTGGTGTCTCGCCGACGCCCTCTGGCCGTCCACCGGGAACCGGGGTGCATCAGGAAGGCCGCATTGCGCTGACCGACACGACGCACTCTCCGGCCCCGTATGACGATGTCCCCGGCGTCGAACGAAGCCGAAGACAGAAGCCGAAGCGAAATTACTTCTTCTTCGCAGCCTTGCGCTTCGTCTTCTTGGCGGCCTTCGCCTTCTTCGGAGCCTTCGCCGCCTTCGCCTTCGCTTTTCTCTTCTTCGCCATTGCTGCCCTCCTAGCCACCGTGAGTGGCGATGTCGGAATAGTGCCGTCGCGAATCGACGTGCACTGTCATTCCGATTACTACACAACGACCGAAAAAGCAGCGTATCCGCTTAACAACGGGTATACGCGCGCACCGCCACACGACGATCACACACATCGAGAAGCCCGACGCCGCATTGCATTGCGCGTCCTCGCGTCATCGTCGAGCGATGCCGACGGGAATCTTCGCATTACTTGAAAAGCCCCATTCCATCTGGCTTTTCGCGCATGATCGATTCTGTCCGCGCGCTTCGCGCATCGTGCACATGCAGGCGTCGCGCGAAGAAGCCGGACGCCGCGTCGCGCGACGTGTGTTGTTTTTGCCGGTGTGGAAAAAAATTTGCGGACAACCCCAATCAGCGCCGCATCGCAGGCGACCGAGCGGGCGAAAACGCGCGAATCGCATCGCGGTGATTCGCGCATCGACGTGTCGTCGCGCCTCCCGCACGCATCGTCGAGGCGCGGCTTCCACCCGCCGCGCGGCGAGATGTGCGGCGTCAGAGACCGAGTTTCGTCTTGAGGAGTTCGTTGACCGCCTGCGGGTTGGCCTTGCCACCGGAGGCCTTCATCACCTGGCCGACGAACCAGCCGAGCGCCGCGGGCTTGGTCCTCGCCTGCTCGACCTTGTCCGGATTGGCCGCGACGATCTCGTCCACCACCCGCTCGATCGCGCCGAGGTCCGTCACCTGCTTCATGCCGCGCTGCTCGACCACGGTGCGCGGGTCGCCACCCTCGCTCCAGACGATCTCGAACAGATCCTTGGCGATCTTGCCGGAGATCGTGCCCTCCGCGATCAGGTCGAGCACGGCGCCGAGCTGGACCGCGCTCACCGGCGAGGCCGCGATGTCCCTGCCCTCCCGGTTAAGCCGGCCGGTCAGCTCGTTGATGACCCAGTTGGCCGCCGTCTTCGCGTCGCGGCCGCGGGCGGTCTCCTCGAAATATTCCGCCAGCGCGCGTTCGGCGACCAGCACGCCGGCATCGTAGGCGGACAGGCCGAAGTCGGCGATGAAGCGGGCCTGCTTCTCGTCCGGCAGCTCCGGCAGATGCTCCTTCAGGGCGTCCACATAGGCCTGGTCGAACTCCAGCGGCAGCAGGTCCGGGTCGGGGAAA
>CAZZCV010000034.1:0-33986 GCA_964653225.1 uncultured Rhodoplanes sp.
GGAAGCGGACGTAGCCGCCCACCTTCAGGCAGATGTCGGTGCCGGGCATGTAGTAATAGCCCGCGCCGTACAGGGAGCAAACCTTCACGTACTCTTCTGCTCTGCCCCCTGCTCCACGACGGCGGACGGACATTGCGGCGAGACCGCGAGCTGCCCTTCGGGCGCCCCGTCCCGATGCGAAAACGCGCGTCTGGGTGCCGGCTAGGTCGCAGCGACGAACGGCTGTTGCGGCCGTGCGGGCTCGTCGGCGTTTCCTCGCTCTCGCATCGTCGCGCGCGCACGGAATCGGGCGGCGCGACCTAGGAGCAGCCTAGGTCGCAGCGATAAACGCAGGACGCGGTGCGCTCCCGCCTCGCAAAACAGGTGCTCGCCGCGGCCTGCGCCACGGAACCAAAAGCCGGACAACCGGAAGCCGGATACGGGGATACGCGGGAAGGGCCGCAGCCCTACCCCGGAAAACGACGCGGACGCGACGAAGACGTCAGAGCTGCGGCGGCTCGTGACCCGCGGTCATGCTGTGCGATTCGAGACCGTCGGAAAAGGGCGGCGCCGCCCGCGAGGCGATCACGCCGCTCACGGTTTCGGCCGCTTCCAGCAGCGTATCGGCGGTGAGGTGCGCGTAGCGTTGCGTGAAGCGCGCATGTGCGTGGCCGAGCAGGCCCTGTACCACGTAGAGCGACACCCCGTTGTTGACGAGGAAGCTTGCGAAGGAGTGCCGCAGGTCGTGCAGCCGCAGATCGGCCAGGCCGGCGCGCACCCGGATGCGGTGCCAGGGGAAATAGAGCGAGGGCGACGGCCGGTTGGTGGTCGGCGCGGGGAAGATGTACGGGCTGTCCTCGCGCGGTGCGATCGCGCGCAGCAGCGCCATCGCCTGCGCGTTGAGCGCGATGCCGCGCGGCTTGCCCGATTTCGACAGCGGCACCAGCAGCGTCTTGCGCTCCCAGTCCACATGCTCCCACTTCGCGTGCGTGATCTCGTTGCGGCGCGCGCCGGTGAGCAGCAGCAGCATGATCGCCTTGCGCGCCACCTCGTTCTCGTCGGCCTCGATCGAGGCGATCAGCCGCTGCGCCTCCTCGGCGGTGAGGAAGCGTTCGCGGTTGACGTCGGGCGCGAGGTTGATGCCCGCTGTGGGGTTCTCGCCCGCGCCGGGCACGCGCCACTTGCGCGCCAGATTGAAGATGTGGCGCAGCACGATCACCACCCGGTTCGTCGTGCCTGAAGCGTAACCGCGGTCGCGCATGGTCCGGACCAGCGCCGCGATCGGCTCGCCACGGACCTGGTCGACGAACTCGGACCCGAGCGCAGGCAGGATGTGCACCCGCAGGATGGTCTCGTCGGTCTGCCAGCTTCGCTTGTAGCTCTTGACGTGCGGCAGATAGCGGTCGCGCACCAGTTCGGCGAGCGTCGGGATTGCGCGCAATTCCGCGCGTCGAACCTGCGGATCCACGCCCACCAGTGCCTCGGCGAGCACGGTCCGCGCCTTACGCCGCGCCACCGACAGCCGCAGCACGTCGGCCGGCCCGATCTTGAACTGCCGCTCCCGGCCGCGCGCATCGGTGTAGCGTTGATAGAAGGTCTTGCCGCCCGAGCAGCGCACCTCGAGCATGAAGCCGCGTTGCGCGGAATCGAAGAAGTCCACCTTCCGGCACCCCGAAGGGCAACTCGCGGTTTTCACGAACGACGGCGAAAAGTGGACACGCGGCATGGTGTTAAAATTAGATTAAGAACCCGAGGTCGAGCCGCATGATCCTCAGGAAAAACACGCATCAAGTATATGAATAATGGACTATGAGATATTGAAATTCGGATTCAATCGCATTTTCAGATTCATTGAAGCAATGAATGATCTTCCGGAAAGATCCGTCGTGGTTCGTGCTGTGGATGAGGCCGGATGGAGCTCGATCGCGAGCAGAGAGGCGCGGTCGAGGTCCGCGGCGCATCGTCACACAACTCCCTGACGATCCGCGTCGCGTCCATCTCTCCTACACGAAAAGCGTGGGATTTCCCCGACGAGATGCCCCCAAGCCATCGCAAAATGTGTCCGTGGTTCCCGGCTAATTTCGCAGTTCTGCTCCGGCGAGTTTCGATGCTCCGTTCCGGCATGCGGGTGAAAAAGTCGGGCGGCAATTTGTCATGCTGGCAATCGGCTTCTGTCGGGTAGGTTGACCGCAATTTCGCACTGTTCTCCGCAATGGGCGACTCCGCCTCAAACCATGTCAGGCCTCCACGACCCTCATGCCTGGAGTTCGATACATTGAGCGCACGTCGCGCGCTGCCGGCGGCGATATCGATCTTGACGTCCTCAAGCGTAAGTCGTGGCCCGGCATCGCTGCGGAATTCGTGCGCTTTGCGCCGCCCGAGGAGTTCGATTTCCACCACATCGACGCTTCCAGCCATCTGGCGCTGCTGAACATCAACCGCGCCGACGGCGAGACTGTGCTGCCCGACTATCCGCGCAGCACCACGCGGGATCTGCGCAACAAGCTCACCTTCGTGCCGGGCGGCTGCGACCTGTCCGGCTGGTCGAGAATTCTCAGGCCGGGCACCGTCACCACCGTTTATTTCGAGCCCTGCGCGTCTGACGACGGCCGCACTGATCTTGCGCAGTCCCCGCCGATGATCGAGTTCGAGGACAACATGGTGCGGGCCGCCCTGCTCCAGTTCCAGGCCATTCTCACCGACCCGTCGCTCGACATTTCCGGCTACGCGGAAACGCTCGGCGTGCTGCTGTCGTTCGAGCTGGCCCGCTTCCGGACCCAGCTCAAGCAGCCGGCGCCACAGCAGGGCGGGCTGACCGCGCGGCAGGTCCGGCTCGTGGTCGAGTATCTCGAAAGCCGGTTGAGCGACAAGACCACGGTCTCGGAGCTGGCCGCGCTCGTGGACCTCAGCCGGTTTCATTTCATCCGTGCGTTCAAGAAGACCGTCGGCATGCCGCCGCATCAGTATCTGGTGCACCGGCGGGTCGAGCGCGCCAAGGAGCTGCTCGCAGACCGGAACCTGTCCGTGACCGAGATCGCGGAGAGGTCGGGCTTCAACAGCACCACGCAGCTCACCCGCTCGTTTCGCCGTATCGTCGGCACCACGCCGAGTACGTTCCGGCGCGAGGCATTCTGACGCCGGTCGCCGCCGCGATCGGAGGCCGCGCTCCGCATCGGTCGGCAGAGCCGCCTTCCCCACGCATCCACACGCACGAAAGCTGGGGCGGAACCCGCCCCAGCTTCGTTTGAAACGTCAAGCTTCGGTTCCCCCGCTCTTTATTTTGTCTTGAGTTCGGGAATGATCTTTCCGAACAACTCGACGTCCTTATCGATTTGCTGGACATAGGCTTCGGGCGTCCCCGCGACCACCGTATAACCGAGATCCTGCAGCCGCTTTCGGAACGAGGGTTCTGCGGCCACGGCCTGGATCGCTTTGCTCAGCTTGCCGACGATGGCGGGCGGCGTGCCGGCAGGCACCGCGATGCCCGAGCTGATCGCCAGATCGTAGCCCTGATACTCGAAGCCGCTTTCCTTGTATGACGGAACGTTCGGCAGCACCGGAGAGCGCTTCGAGTCGGCCGTGGCAAGGGCCTGGATCTTTCCGCCCTGAAGCAGGGGCAGCGTCGAGACCGTGGTGGCCACGATCAACGGCAGGCGCCCGGACATCAGGTCGCTGATCGAGGGCGCGGTGCCCCGATAGGGAACGTGCACGAGATCGATCCCGGTTCCCCGCTTCAGCATTTCTCCTGAAATATGCTGGAGCGAGCCCACGCCCGAGGAGCCGAAGCTCAGCTTGCCCGGATTGGCCTTCGCGTAGGTGACAAGCTCGGACAACGTCTTGACCGGGAGGGACGGGCTCTTGATCAGGTTGAGCGGCGCCCAGACCAGCAGGGAAATTGGCGCGAAGTCGCGGCGAACGTCATAGCCCGGATTGCTGTGCAGGTACTGATTGACGACATTGGAGTTCGTCATCAGCATGATCGTGTAGCCGTCGGGGGCGGACTTGGCGACGTGGCTTGCGGCGATCGCACCGCCGGCGCCGACTCGGTTGTCGACGACAACCGAGCGCCCGAGACGCTGCGTAAGATGCTCCGCGAACATTCGCGCCAGCGTGTCGTTTCCGCCTCCGGCGGCCTGGCCGACGACGAATGTGACGCTGCGGGACGGATAGTCGTCATCGGCGCGGGAGCGATCCGCGCCTCCTGCGAGCAGGACCGCGAGCAAAGCGAGCTTCGATGCGAAAGCAATTCTTCGTTTCATGACGAAATCCCTGTCTGGAGTTTGGTGGGCATGGTGCAACGTCCCGGCAAACTTGCTCGTGCGAGCGGCAGTCACGGCGTTCAGGAGGATTCTTTTTCGCGGACGACGACGGCCGTTCGCGTGGCTCCTGCCTCGCTGCTCGCCGTCTGGTTCGCGGACGGCGGATTCGCCCCGCGCACATGATCGATCAGGTGGAGCGCATCCTGCGGCAGCGCGTCCCCTCGCCAGGCCACGTGCCCGTCCGGGCGCACCAGGACGAGCCGGCGTTCGTAGAGCTTCGCGATTTCCGGTTCCTCGATGTCGACCACCGTGAGCGGCACGCCGCGTTCGGCGGCCGCCCGCTCCAGCGGGCTCGCGTCCTCCGTTCCGAACCGCAGGAGCACGAACCCGCGCCCGAACAGGTCGAGCGTGGAGCGGCCATCGGTCAGCCAGGCATGCGGCGCCCGCGACCCCGGACGCGACGTGGGCGTATAGACGACGTGATCGTCGGGAACCGGCGCGCTGCCGTCCGGCACGCAGATCGGCGATCCCTCGTAGCGGTAGCCGAGCTGGACCCCGAGCGTGTGCGTGTCCCATTCGCCATAGGTCGCTTTCCTCAGCTTGAGGCCCAGCTCCCTGCGGGCGATGTCGCCCTCCGGCGTCTCCTCGAGAACGGCGGAATAATCGCCTTTCGAGACGAGAACCTTGAATGTGTGGGCGGCCGCGTTGACGGCGCGCTGTCCGATCGGCTGCCGCTCGATGCCGTAGCTCGCGAGCAAGCCCTCGCCGCCCCAGCCTTCGAGCATGGCGGACAGCTTCCAGCCCAGATCCACGGCATCGCCCATGCCCGTGTTCATGCCGAACCCGCCCGTGGGAGACATTGTGTGGACGGCATCGCCGGCGACCCAGACGCGGCCCTCGCCGAAACGGTCCGCCACGAGTTGCGAACGCCGCCATGGCAGGACGTCGATCACCTCGTATTCGAACGGCCCGCCGGACATCCGAAGCAGTTCGGCGTCCACCTCCTCCGGCGAAAGCTGGAGCCGCCCTTCGGTGCGGTACATGGTCAGACGCCAGAGCGCGCGGCCGTCGATGGCGGTCAGCGCGCCCCACGGGCCGTTGTCCCCCACCAGCACGAAACGCTCGGTGTCTCCCTTGCCGTGACGCCGGTAAAGGTCCGGCGAACGGAAGAAGATGGCGACGGAATGGCTGAGAACCGGATTTCCCAGCATCTCGATTCCGAGCATCTTGCGAACCGTGCTGCCCGCGCCGTCGCAGGCGACGAGGTAGTCGCACTCCATCTCGAAGCTCCGGCCGGAGCCGATCTCGGTCACGCGCGCGCGGACCCGTTCCGCGTCCTGCTCGAAGGAATCGAGGCGGCATCCGTAGCGGAGATCGATGCTCGGATAGGAACGCACGCTTTGTGCAAGAAGCGGGTCGAACCAGAGCTGCGATCCGCGCTGCCGCCGCTCCGGGCTCTCCGGCGGCGGCGGCGTGTCGCGCATGCAGGCGAACTCCTCGCGCGCCAGGGTCGGCCCGAACAGCGACGTGCAGAACGTGATGCTCAACCCGTAATCGGGTGGGAAGCCGCCGTTGTGAATACGCTCGACGATTCCCCAACGCCTGCAGAACTCCATCGTGCGGACGTTCATGATCCCCATCTTGGGATGGTGGATCGCGCCGTCGCCCTGCTCGACCAGTGTCGCGGACAGTCCGCGCCAGCCGAGATCAAGGGCGAGAGCCAGCCCGATCGGTCCGCCTCCGACGATGAGGACGGGGGTTTTCGATATCGACATCGCAATTTCCCTGCTGTTGCCCGCGCCGGAGACCGGACTCAGTTTGCCGTCTGCAAGGCGAACCCGCGCGGCGCCTCTTCCTCCTTCCACGTCGTGACGACGTTGGCCGAGGGAAACACGCAGAGCTGCCGCAGCGGTCGCGAGCCGACGCTTCGGATGGAATGCAGGGCGCCGGCGGGTACGATGACGATCTCACCGGGCCGGTATCGCTCGACGGACGACTCTGTGTGGCACTCGCCCTCGCCATCGAGCAGGATCAGGATTTCTTCCACGGAGTGGGTGTGCCACGGCACGAAGCCTTCGATGCCGATGATGTTCTCGTGGATCGTGGTCGATCGGGACCCCAGCGCGCCGCGCACGAGGTAATTGCGAACCCTCCCCCTCTCCGTATCGGGCGTCTTGCGGTCGAGATTGCGCAGGATCTTTATCGTGTCGTTCGTCAACGTCGTCTCCTGATCGGACTGATGTGTCTTCAAAAGCGCGGCGAGCGGGCTCAGGTCCTCGCCGGCGTCCGCGCAAGCCGGGTGAAAAAATCCGCAAGCCCCGCGACGCAGGCCTGACGGATGCGCTCGCCCATCTCGGAGGTCGCGAGTTTCGGCGCGTCGGAATAGCCCGGGCCGTGCCCGTGGTTGCTGTTCGCGGCGAAGATCGCCGGGCCTGCGGTCTTCCGCGCGGTCCTGGGCGCCGGCAGGGTGTCGGGGAGAAGATCCCGTTGAACGAGATCGGGCTGCAGCGCGAGCATCAGTGCCGTCTCGAAGGTCCCCGCGTGCCCCGGAATCCGGGCGACGCCGTCGACCACGCCGGCCTCTTCGAGCTGCTTCCACGCCGCATCCCAGTAGGACGACGCGCCGACCGTCAGCGGCAGCCGGTTGTTCATTTCGCGGGCGACGATCTTGATGGCTTCGTCGTTGCCGTTGTGGCCGTTCACGATCGCGACGTGGCGGAAGCCGCTTTCGTAGGCGCAGGTTGCGATCTCGTACAGCACCTCCGCAAACAGATGCGCCGAGAGGCTGAACACTCCGGCATGCGGCTTGTGATGGTTCGAGATGCCGTAGGGCAGCGCGGGCGCGACGAAGGTGGCCGCCTCGGCCGCGCGCGCGGCCTCCTGGCACAGCCGCTCGCAGCAGATGATGTCCGTCGCGATCGGCATGTGCGGGCCGTGCTGCTCGACCGCGCCGACCGGTATGACCATCACGCTCCCGGCTGCGGCGCTCGCCACCTGGTCCCTGGTGAAGCTCCCGAGGTCCATCTCAACGCCTTGCCTAATTATGTATCGATACGTAAAATGATCGATACGATTCATATCGAGATTCAAACGCTACCAATGATCCGATCATTCATGCAATGAAAAGTAATGTAACGATACAATATCCAGAACCACCCTCACCCCTCGGGACAAAACCACCCATGCGCCCCTCCAAGTCCGACCCCTTGCTCGAGGACCTCGTCTGTCAGATCGAGTCGGGCACGCTCCCCGTGGGCGCGCGGCTTCCGACCCATCGCGAACTTGCCGAGAGCAAGCGGGTCTCGCTCAGCGTCGTGAACAGGGTTTACGGCGAGCTTGCGCGTCGGGGGCTGGTCGCTGCGGGAGGACGACGCGGAACCGTGGTGACGTTCGCGCGGCCGTCAGGGTCTCCGTTGCATCGCGCACCGGTAAGCCCCGCCGCGCCGGATGCCGTCATCGATCTCAGCCACAATTACGTCGCGTTCCGAACCCTCGACGAAGCGATCAAGTCGCTGTTCGCGTCGATTGCGCTGAGCGACTGGGATCAATCCCGACAGGGGTCCAACGAGACGCTTGCCGCCCAGGTCGGCCGACGCTGGCTCGCGACGCTGGGCACCGATGCGTCCCGGAGCGCGGTGTTCGGATGCAGCGGCGGCCAGCACGGCATCCTGGCGAGCCTGCTCGCCTTCGTCGGACATGGCGGATGCATCGCCGCCGACCCGTTCACCTACACCGGCGTCAAGCTTGCCGCCGCGGTGCTCGGCATCTCCATCGCGAGCGTCCCCTCGGATCGGGATGGCATGATCCCTGCCGCGCTCGAGAAGATTGCGAAAAAGCGGGCTGTCAAGGCCGTGTATCTGATGCCGTCCTTCCACAACCCGCTTGGAACGACCATGCCGCAAACCCGGCGGGCGGCGCTCGCCGAGGTGTGCCAGCGCCATGATCTGATGGTGATCGAGGACGATCCTCACCGCTGGCTGGCGTCGGACGAGACACCGGCTTTTCTCGAGCTTCTGCCCGAGCGTTGCGTTCACGTCACGACGATGTCGA
Organism: uncultured Rhodoplanes sp.; assembly: GCA_964653225.1. Lineage (GTDB taxonomy): Bacteria > Pseudomonadota > Alphaproteobacteria > Rhizobiales > Xanthobacteraceae > Z2-YC6860. The sequence goes on from CAZZCV010000034.1 coordinate 8,289, forward strand.
AGGTGCTGGGGCCGGGCGTACGCCTCGGGTTTGTCTCAGCCGATCCCGCGCACGGGTTGCGTCTGCATGCGGCGATCCGTTCGGCGAACTGGACGAGTCCGGATCTGGAAACGCGCGTCGTCGCGGCGGCGCTCGACACCGTGATTCCGAATTTCGTGACCAGGCTGCGATCGGAGGCGGCGCGAAGGCAAATCGCCGCCCGCAGGATCCTCAAGGCCCACAAGGTTGTGGCGAGCGACCGTGCCCCGCACATCTGCGTCGTGCTCGGAAGCAAATGGACCAGCCCGCAGCTGGCCACGGTCGCGCTCGACCATGGGGTGAAGATCTCGGCCGGCGCGTCCTACGCAGTGGACCGGAGCGCAGATTCCGATCTCGATTTCGTTCGCGTGTCGTTGATGAGCGAGATGGACGAAGCGCGGCTCCTCGGCGGGCTGCGACGCCTGAGCGATCTGCTGGACGCCTCTCCCGCGGCCTTCCTGAGCGCGTCATGAGGCCTGGCTGGGGCTCCGCCGCACAATGAGGTCGACGCCAATCGCCCTCCGCGACCCTCCTCAATGAAGTGGCGCGCAAACGGCGATGAATGGCGGCTTGGAGATCGTCCGCCTCCCGGTATAGAAGCGTTTGAAGCGGACGGCGCGTCGTCGATACGACCGCCTCGGCGCAACGGCGGGGGTGAACATGGCAGGACAGACCTGGGACCGGGTGCCGATCGACGCCCAAAGCATCGAGGCCCCGCTCTCGTGCGCCGCCATCTTTCTGGTCGTCGAGGTTGCAGACGGCGACGACGCGATGGACAGCGTCCGCGCGATGTTCGACGGGCTCGACGATCTCATCAAAACCGTTGGCATTCGCGATCTGGATGGCCGGTTGTCCTGCATTGTGGCGATCGGGGCGGCGCTGTGGAGTCGGCTCGGCTGCTCCAGCCGGCCGGCCGAACTCAGGCCCTTCTCCCCGATCGAGGGCCCGGCTCACAAGGCGCCCTCGACGCGGGGAGACCTGCTATTCCACATCCGGGCCGAGCGGGCCGATCTGTGCTTCGAACTGGCAAGGCTGCTGCTGGACGCGCTCGGTGACGCGGTGCGGGTCATCGACGAGACCTGCGGCTTCCGCTATTTCGATGCGAGGGATCTTCTTGGCTTTGTCGACGGCACCGCCAACCCGGCGGGGCATGACATTCCGGACTCGGCGCTGGTCGGAGACGAGGATCGCGAGTTCGCCGGTGGCAGCTACGTCGTCACCCAGAAATATCTGCACGATCTGTCCGCGTGGAAGGCAATCGGCTCCGACCAGCAGGAGAAGATCATCGGCCGCACCAAGGTGGACAACATCGAACTGGACGACGAGACGGCAAGCAGGAAATCGCACAAGAGCCTGGCGACGATCGTCGACGCGGAAGGTGTCGAGCACGATATCCTGCGGGACAACATGCCGTTCGGCAGTCCGGGGCGGCGTGAGTTCGGGACCTATTTCATAGGATATTCCCGCCGGCTCTGGGTGATCGAGAAGATGCTGGAGCGCATGTTCGTCGGCGAGCCGGTGGGCGCCTACGACAGGCTGCTCGACTTCTCCACGGCGCAGACCGGCACGACCTTTTTCGCTCCCTCGCGATCCATGCTGGCCAGGCTGGCGCGCGGCGCGTCCTGACGCGGGCACGAACGCGGCCGCTTGCTGGCGTCCCCTCCGGCAGGGCAAGTGGCGGAAGGGGTGGGATTCGAACCCACGAGAGGGTTGCCCCTCTGGCGGTTTTCAAGACCGCTGCCTTAAACCACTCGGCCACCCTTCCGATGCGGTTCTCATAGAAGGATCGCGCCGGCCTGAAAAGAGCCGGGCGCGCCCAGCCAAGCCCGGCCCTCCCCGCCCCCGCCTGCAGACGCCCCAAATTCGGCAAACGGCTGCGACAGCCGTGGCGCGATTTCCGGCTGGCGGTCATGCACAGGCCGGCTGGGCCGCACGGCCCTGCCTGTGGCATGATCCCTCCAGATTTCGCTGGAGCCTTGCGCCGTGAACACCACCTCCCCCGCCCAGACGCAGGAGCTGACGCAGACCTTCGAGACCGAGGGGCTGAAGACGCTCGACCGGCCGAGCCTGACCACCCGCTTCTTCATGCGGATCGTGGCGTTCGCCGAGAGGCTCAACGTCAAATACAGCAAGGTCGGCAATCCCGCGGTCTACGACAACGCGGTCTTCCCCTGGGCGGCCGAGATCGAGCGCGAGTGGCCCGCGATCCGCAAGGAGCTGGAGCAAGTTCTGCTGCGCCAGGCCGAGCTGCCGGGCTTCCACGAAATCTCCACCGACGTGCAGACCATCACCCAGGACATGGGCTGGAAGACCTTCTTCTTCTGCGGCTACGGCGCGAAGGCGGAGGCCAACATCCGTCAGTGCCCCGAAACCTGGCGGATCGTGAACCGGATCCCGAACCTGATCACCGCCATGTTCTCGATCCTGGAACCCGGCAAGCACATCCCGCATCATCGCGGGCCCTACAACGGCGTGCTGCGGCTGCATGTCGGGCTGATCATTCCGGAGCCGCGGCTCGCGTGCAAGATCCGCGTCGGCGAGGAGATCTGCCACTGGTCCGAGGGCAAGGCGCTGATCTTCGACGACGCCTACGACCACGAGGCCTGGAACGGCACCGACAAGACCCGCGTGGTGCTGTTCGTCGACTTCATCAAGCCGCTGCGCTTCCCGGCCAACGTGGTCAACTGGCTCCTGCTCAATCTGGCGGTGTTCACGCCCTTCGTGCGCGAGAGCGCCGACAACCAGAAGGAATGGGAGAAGAAATTCTACGCCGAGGCCGAGGCGTTCCGGAACCGCTGACTCCCTTCCCGCCCGGCCTCACAACCTCGTGCGGCCGAGCCGCAGCGCGTTGCCCACCACGCTTACCGACGACAGCGCCATCGCGGCCGCGGCGAAGATCGGCGACAGCAGGATGCCGAACAGCGGATAGAGCAGGCCTGCGGCCACCGGCACGCCGGCGGCGTTGTACATGAAGGCGAACAGCAGGTTCTGCCGCACGTTGCGCATGGTCGCCTGCGACAGCCGCCGCGCCCGCACGATGCCGGTGAGGTCGCCCTTGAGCAGCGTGATGCCGGCGCTCTCGATCGCGACGTCGGTGCCCGTGCCCATCGCTATGCCGACGTCGGCGGCGGCGAGCGCCGGCGCGTCGTTGACGCCGTCGCCGGCCATCGCCACGACGCGGCCGGCCTTGCGCAGCCGCTCGACCACGGCGCTCTTCTGCTCGGGCAGCACCTCGGCCTCGACCTCGTCGATGCCGAGCCGCCGCGCCACGGCCTTCGCCGTGGTGACGTTGTCGCCGGTCAGCATGACGACATGCACGCCCTCCGCCACCAGCGCCTTGAGCGCCTCGGGCGTCGACGGCTTCACCGGGTCGGCGATGGCGACGACGCCGGCCGCCTGCCCCGCAACGGCGAGGAAAATCGCGGTCGCGCCGTCCGCGCGCAATTGCTCCGCCTCCGGCTCCAGCGCTGCGGGATCGATGCCGCGCTCGGCAAGGAATCGGGCGTTGCCCAGTATCACCTCGCGGCCCTCGACCCGGCCGACGACGCCCTTGCCCACCGGGGAATCGAAACCCTCGACCGCGGCGGTCGCGACGTCGCGCTCCTTCGCCGCCTCCACGATCGCCAGAGCCAGCGGATGCTCGCTCGCCCGCTCCACGCTCGCGGAGAGCCGCAGGACCTCGCTCTCGTCGAAGCCCGGTGCGGGCCGGATCGCCACCACCTTCGGACGTCCCTCGGTCAGCGTGCCGGTCTTGTCTACCAGCAGCGTGTCCACCTTCTCCATCCGCTCCAGCGCCTCGGCGTTCTTGATCAGCACGCCGCTCTGCGCGCCGCGGCCGACACCCACCATGATCGACATCGGCGTGGCGAGGCCGAGCGCGCAGGGGCATGCGATGATCAGCACCGCGACGGCGGCGACCAGGCCGAACGAAAAGCGCGGCTCCGGCCCGAACGTGAACCACGCCAGGAAGGCGATCACAGCGACCGCCACGACCGCGGGCACGAACCAGGCCGCGACCTGATCCGCCAGCCGCTGGATCGGCGCGCGCGAGCGCTGCGCCTGCGCCACCATCTGCACGATCTGCGAAAGCATCGTATCGCGGCCGACCTTCTCGGCGCGCATGACGAAGCCGCCGGTCTGGTTCAGCGTACCAGCAATCACATGCGCCCCCCTTTCCTTGGTGACCGGCATGGACTCGCCCGTGACCAGCGACTCGTCGAGCGACGAGCGGCCCTCGGTCAGCACGCCGTCCACCGGCACCTTGTCGCCGGGCCGCACCCGCAGCCGGTCGCCCACGGCGACCGCATCGAGCGGCACGTCCTCGTCGGAACCGTCGTCGCGGACGCGGCGCGCAGTCTGCGGCGCGAGGTCGAGCAGCGCCCGGATCGCGCCGGACGTGCGCTCGCGCGCGCGCAACTCCAGCACCTGGCCGAGCAGCACCAGCACGGTGATCACGGCCGCCGCCTCGAAATAGACCGCGACCGCGCCGCCGTGGCCCCGGAACGCGGGCGGGAAGAGATCGGGCGCAAGCAGGGCGACCACGCTGTAGACGTAGGCGACGCCGGTACCCATCGCGATCAGCGTGAACATGTTGAGGTTGCGCGTGACGAGCGACTGCCAGCCGCGCACGAAGAACGGCCCGCCCGCCCACAGCACCACGGGCGTCGCGAGCGCGAACTGCACCCAGTTGGACACGTTCGGCGGGACCAGCCCATGCAGGCCGGGAAAGATGTGGCTGCCCATCTCCAGCACGAACACCGGCAGCGTCAGCACGAGCCCGATCCAGAACCGCCGCGTCATGTCGGCCAGCTCCGGGTTCGGCGCGGCCCCCGCCTCGGCGATCTCCGGCTCCAGCGCCATGCCGCAGATCGGGCACGCGCCCGGCCCCGCCTGTCGCACCTCCGGGTGCATGGGGCAGGTGTAGATCGCGCCGGCCGGCACCTCGGCAGCGGGCTTGCGCTTGTCGAGATAGGATTCCGGATCGGCCGCGAATTTGGTGCGGCAGCCGGCCGAGCAGAAGTAATACGGCCGGCCCTTGTGGTCGTGGCGGTGCTTGGCCGTGTGCGGATCGACGCTCATGCCGCAGACGGGATCGGTCGCAAGCTCCCTGTCCGGGGCTGCGGCCGGCGCGTGCTGGCAACAGGAGCCGCCGGCCTGCGCCGCCGGTTTCGCATGCTGTGCGCCGTGGTGGTCCGACATCCTGGCCTCGTCCGCGATTGACGACATATACCCTATGGGGGTATATAAGGGCCCATGCAGCCCGACGTCAAGACAGCCGCGCTCAAGCGCCTGAAGCGGATCGAAGGTCAGGTCCGCGGCCTCGCCCGCATGATCGAGGACGACCGCTATTGCATCGACGTGGTGACGCAGATTTCCGCGGCGCGGGCCGCCCTGCGCCGGCTCGAGGAAGAGGTTCTGCGCGAGCATGTGGCGCATTGCGTGCGGCATGCCATCGCCAGCGGCGACGCCGCGGAACAGACCAAAAAGGTCGAGGAACTCATGGACGTGCTCAGCCGGTCCGATCGCTGAGGGTTCGGGAAACCTCAGACTTCGAAGCGGCCGCTTGGCGGCCCTCGGATGAGGCTGACGCTTGATCTTGGTCCGGTTCGCCCCTATCTCCTGCCGCCATGTCCACTGCCCCCGCCCCGGCCGACGACGCCCCCGCGCCGAAGATCAGCTTCGTCTCGCTCGGCTGCCCCAAGGCGCTGGTCGATTCCGAGCGCATCATCACGCGGCTGCGCGCCGAGGGCTACGAGCTGGCGCGCGACCACGCAGGCTCGGACCTGGTGATCGTCAACACCTGCGGCTTCCTCGATTCCGCCAAGGCGGAATCGCTGGAGGCGATCGGCAACGCGCTGTCGGAAAACGGCAAGGTGGTCGTCACCGGCTGCATGGGCGCGGAGCCCGAGCAGATCGAGCAAAAGTATCCGGACGTGTTCGCGATCACCGGCCCGCAGCAGTACGAGAGCGTGCTGGAGGCGGTGCACCGCGCGGCGCCCCCGAAGCACAATCCCTATCTCGACCTGGTGCCGCCCGAGGGCATCCGGCTGACGCCGCGGCACTACGCCTATCTGAAGATTTCCGAAGGCTGCAACAACCGCTGCACGTTCTGCATCATCCCCAAGCTGCGCGGCGACCTCGCATCGCGGCCCGCCGCAGACGTGCTGCGCGAGGCCGAGCGTCTGGTGAAGGCCGGCGTCAAGGAACTGCTCGTCATCTCGCAGGATACCTCCGCCTACGGCGTGGACATCAAATACGCCACGAGCCGCTGGCAGGACCGCGAGGTGCGCGCGCGCTTCCTCGATCTGGCGCAGGAACTGGGCGCGCTCGGCGGGTCTGACAAGGATATTTGGGTGCGACTGCACTACGTCTATCCCTACCCGCACGTCGACGACATCATTCCGCTGATGGCGGAGGGGGTGGTCCTTCCCTATCTCGACATTCCGTTCCAGCACGCCTCGCCCGAGGTGCTCCGGCGCATGAAGCGCCCGGCCGCACAGGAGAAGACGCTCGGCCGCATCGCGCGCTGGCGCGAGATTTGCCCGGACCTGACGCTGCGCTCGACCTTCATCGTCGGCTTCCCCGGCGAGACCGACGACGACTTCGAGATGATGCTCGACTGGCTCGACGAGGCCGCGCTCGACCGCGTCGGATGCTTCCGCTACGAGCCGGTGAAGGGCGCGGCCTCGAACGCCATTGCCGACCCCGTTCCGGACGAGGTCAAGGAGGAGCGCTGGCACCGCTTCATGAAGAAGCAGCAGGCGATCTCCGCGCGCCGGCTCAAACGCAAGGTCGGCACCCGTCAGCAGGTCATCATCGACGAGGTCGGTCCCACGGTCTCCAAGGGTCGCACCAAAGGGGACGCGCCGGAGATCGACGGCGCGGTCTACGTCGCGAGCCGGAGGCCGCTGCGTGTCGGCGAGATCGCGACGGTGAAGATCGAGCGCGCCGACGAGTATGACCTGCACGGCACGGTGGTCGGGTTCTAACCCTTCAGCACCCTCCGGATCGCGTCCGTCAGCATCGACAGTTCGTCGCCCGTGATCGTGAAACCCGGCGCGAGATAGACCACGTTGCCGAACGGCCGGACAAACACGCTCTCCTCCACGAAGCGCGCGCGCAAGCCCGCGAGATCGTCGATCCGCTCCAGTTCGACCACGCCGATCGCTCCCTTCACCCGCACCTCCCTCACGCCCGGCATGCTCCGGCACGGCGCAAGCTCGTCCTCCATCTGCGCGGCAATCGCTGCGACCTGATCCAGCCGCGGCTCGCGCTGGAACAGGTCGAGCGAGGCGTTGGCCGCGGCGCAGGCCAGCGCGTTGCCCATGTAGGTCGGCCCGTGCATCAGCGCGGCCTGGGGATCGTCCGACCAGAACGCCTCGAACACCCGCTTCGTCGCGACCGTGGCCGCCAGCGGCAGCGTGCCGCCGGTCAGGGCCTTGGACAGCATCAGGATGTCGGGCACAACGCCCGCCGCCTCGCAGGCGAACATCGCGCCGGTGCGGCCGAAGCCCGTGAAGATCTCGTCGAAGACCAGCAGCAGGCCGTGCCGGTCCGCGAGCCGCCGCAGCCGGCGCAGCACCTCCGCGTCGTGGAAGAGCATGCCGCCCGCGCCCTGCACCAGCGGCTCGACGATCACCCCCGCCAGCGTCTCGCCGTGGACTTTGAGAAAGCCGTCGAGCGCGGCTTCGCCCGCGGCGTCGCGCGGCAGCGGCAGGATGACATGCTCCGGCAAAAGTCCGGCGAACAGCGCGTGCATCCCCTCCTCCGGGTCGCTGACAGCCATCGCCCCGGTGGTGTCGCCGTGATAGCCGCCCTTGAAGGCGACGAACCGGGTGCGACCGCGCTCGCCGCGATTGAGCCAATACTGCACCGCCATCTTCATCGCGACCTCGACCGCGACCGAGCCCGATTCCGAGAAGAACACCCGCTCCAGGTCGCCCGGCAGCAACGCCGCGAGCCGCGTGGCCAGCCGCAGCGGCTGCTCGTGCGCGAGCCCGCCGAACATGACGTGCGGCATGACGGCAAGCTGCCGCTCCACCGCCTGTCTGATGTGGGGGTGGTTGTAGCCGTGGCAGGCGGTCCACCAGGATGCGATGCCGTCGACCAGTTCACGGCCGTCCGCCAGCACGATCCGACAGCCTTCCGTGCGGGCGACCGGCAGCGGCGGCCGTGCGGTCTTCATCTGCGCGTAGGGCAGCCAGACATGCTCCAGCCCGGAATCGATCCAATCGGGGCGCGGTTCGCCGCTCATGGTCCGGTTTTGCCTTCCGTTGCGCGCGCGTTCACTCTACACACCGGCGCGTATAGCAGAGTTCGAAACGAAAGCGCATGGGATCGCTCGACACGTTCGCCGCCGGCAAGCTGGCCGACCTGGAGCGCCGCACGCTGCGCCGGGCGCTCACGCCGACCGCGCGCGGCGCGGGCCTGTGGGCCGCGCGCAACGGCCGGCGGCTGCTGTCGTTCTCCTGCAACGACTATCTCGGCCTCACCCACCATCCCGCGTTGAAGCAGGCCGCGATCGCCGCGATCGAACGCTACGGCGCGGGCGCGGGCGCGTCGCGGCTGGTGACCGGCGACCATCCGCTCTACGCGGAACTGGAGGCACGGCTGGCCCGGCTCAAGGGTACGGATGCCGCCTGCGTGTTCGGCTCGGGCTATCTGGTCAACGCGGGCGTTCCGCAGGCGCTGGCCGGTCGCGACGACCTGATCCTGATCGACGAACTGGCGCACTCCAGCCTGTGGACCGGCGCACGGCTGTCACGCGCCGCTGTCGAGATGTTCCGCCACAACGACGTCGGGCACGCCCGCGTTCTGCTGGCCGAACACCGCGCCCGGCACGGCCACGTGCTGCTCGTCACCGAGGGCGTGTTCTCGATGGACGGCGACCGCGCGCCGCTCGCAGCGCTTGCCGGGCTCGCGCAGGAATACGACGCCTGGCTGATGGTGGACGACGCCCACGATCTCGATTTCGGCCCCTCCGCCGTCGAGGTGCCGCTCAAGATCGGCACGCTGTCCAAGGCGTTCGGGTCCTACGGCGGCTATCTCACGGCCTCGCAGCCGGTCATCGACCTGATGAAGAGCCGCGCCCGCACGCTGATCTACACCACGGGCCTGCCGCCGTCGGTGATCGCGACCGCCATCGCCGCCCTCGACGTGATCGCGGCCGATCCCGACCTTGCCGCGGCTCCCCTGCGCAAGGCGCGTGCCTTCACCCGGGCCGCGGGCCTGCCCGATGCGCAAAGCGCCATCGTGCCGGTGCTGGTCGGCGAGGCCGACGCGGCTCTGGCGGCCTCGCGGCGGCTCGAGGACGAGGGCTTCCTGGTGGTCGCGATCCGGCCGCCGACCGTGCCCCAAGGTACCGCGCGGCTGCGGCTGGCGTTCGCTGCGGGCCATCCGGATACGGAAATTTTACGGCTCGCGGAGATCGTACGAACGAGAATCCTGCGGAACGCATGAGCGCGACCTTCGTCACCGCCACCGGAACGGGCATCGGCAAGACCTTCGTCACCGCCGGCCTGATCCGGCATTGGCGGGGGCTGGGGCTCGCCATCAACGCGATCAAGCCGGTGGTCTCGGGTTTCGACCCGGCCGATGTCGCGGACAGCGATCCGGCCGTTCTGCTCGAGGCGCTCGGCCGGCCGGCGGACGCCGAGCAGGTTCACCGGATTTCGCCGTTCCGGTTCCGGGCTCCCCTGTCGCCCGACATGGCGGCGAGGCGCGAGGGCCGCACGCTCGACTACGACGGCCTGCTCGACTACTGCGGCCGCGTGATCGCGGCGCACCGCGGCGTGCTGCTGATCGAGGGCGTGGGCGGCGCGATGGCGCCGCTGGATGAGCGCCGCACCGTCATGGACTGGATGGTCGCGCTCGGCCTGCCGCTCGTGGTCGTCACCGGCAGCTATCTCGGCAGCATCAGCCACACGCTGACCTGCGTGGACGTGCTGCACCGGCGCGGGCTCACGATCAACGCTCTGGTGGTCGACGAGAGCGAAGGCTCCACGGTGCCGCTCGACGAGACCGCGGAGAGCATCGCCCGCTTTCTCGCGCCGGTGCCCGTGGTCGCGCTGCCGCGCATGGCGGACGGCGCGCTCGACCACGAGCCGTTCGCACGGATCGCCGAGACGTTCTAAGCTAAGTCGAAGCTCTCAAGGAATCGGATCAGCGCGGCGATGGCCGCGCCCATGTCCGCGGGGCTCGCGTATTCCGCCGGGTTGTGGCTCACCCCGCCCCTGCACCGCACGAACAGCATGGCCGAAGGGCAAAGCCGGGTCATGATCTGCGCGTCGTGGCCTGCGCCGGACGGCAGGCGCAGCGTCTCGCGCTCCGGGCTCGCAGCGGCCTCCGCCAGCCGGTCCTGCAGGGCCGGCGCGCAGGGCGCTGTGGCAACGTCGTAGAAGCTCTCGAATGTCACCCGAAGCCCGCGCCGCTTCGCGATCCCCTCGCCCTCGACTCGAAGGCGCGCGAGCGCCCCCTGTCTCAGCGCATCCGTCAGTGAGCGGACATCGACAGTGAACGACACCCGGCCCGGCACCACGTTGACTGCGCCTGGCATGACATCGAACCGCCCGACCGTGCCGACCATGCCGTCGTCCGGATGTTCGCGGGCGATCCTCTCGACGGCGAGTGCAATCTCGGCGGCGCCCGCGAGCGCGTCGCGGCGCAGGCGCATGGGTACGGTGCCGGCGTGGCCGGCCTCGCCGGTGACGGTGACGTGCAGCCGGCTCTGGCCGACGATGCCGGTGACCACGCCGAGCGCCCGGCCTTCAGCCTCCAGCACCGGCCCCTGCTCGATGTGGACCTCGACGTAGCCCGCGACCTCGTCCCTGCGGTAGGCGGCGGCTGGGATGGCGGCGGGCTCCTTCCCGTAAGCCTTCAGAGCGTCCGCCAGCGTGACGCCCTGCGCATCCTTCGCCGCCAGCGCCGCGGGATCGAACACACCGGCCACGGCCCGCGACGAGGTCATGGTCGCGGGAAAACGCGAGCCCTCCTCGTCGCCGAAGGCCAGCACGTCGATGCCGATCGGCAGCGTCCGGCCGGCTTTCGAAAAATGTTCGACCGCGAGGATGCCCGCGACCACGCCGAGCGGCCCATCGTATTTTCCCGCGTCGATCACGGTGTCGATGTGAGAACCGATCAGCAGCAGCCGGCGGCCGCCGCCGCCATATCGCCCGCGCACGGTGCCGAGCGCGTCCTCGCTCACCGCCATGCCGGCGCTGCGCATCCAGCATGCGACGAGATCCGCGGCGCGGCGGTGCTCCGGCGTCAGGAACAGCCGCACCAGCCGGCCGGGCTCGGCCGAGATCGCGCCAAGCTCCACGAGCATGGCCTCGGCGCGCGCGCCCAGCGCAGCGGGGTCCGGCGCGCTCACCGGCCACCCGACAGGAAGCGGCCGAGCGCCATGCGCTCCGCATCGGTCATGCCGGTCTGATTGCCGAGCGGCATGGCGCGGTTCTGCACGGTCTGCTGGACCACCTGACGGCCGTAGCGGCGCAGCTCCGCGACGGTCTCCAGGGTGACGTTCTTGGGCGGATCCGTAAACGCCGGGTTGGACGGTTTCTTCGCATGGCACTGGACGCAATGCCGGGCGGAGATCGCCAAAGCCTCGGTCTCGCTTACCGGCGGCCCGGCCGCGATCTCCTGCCGCGCCGGCGCGGTGACATAAATCACCGAGATCAACGCCATGGCCGCCACCGGCAGCGCCCAGCCGTAATTGTCCCATTCGTCGCCGGCGTCGGCGCGGTTGAGCAGGTGGCGCGTGAGCCCGCCGGTGAGCAGGATCAGCGCCACCACCAGCCACGACTGCGGATGGCTGAACAGGAACGGATAGTGCTGCGACACCATCATCAGCAGCACCGGCAGCGTCAGGTAGTTGTTGTGCACCGAGCGCTGCTTGCCGACTGCGCCGTAGCGCGGGTCCGGCTCCTCGCCCGCGATCATCTGCGCGATCAGCTTCTTCTGCGCCGGGATGATCACGCCGAACACGTTGACCGCCATGATGGTGCCGACCAGAGCGCCGACGTGGATGAACGCGCCGCGGCCGGAGAACACCTTCGTGAACAGCACCGCCGCCGCGAGGATCAGCAGGAACGTCAGGGCCGACAGCAGCACGGTGCGCTGCCCGATCGGGCTGCGGCACAGGGCGTCGTAGATCAGCCAGCCGGCAGCGAGCGAAGCGATCGAGATGCCGATGGCCTGGAGTTGCGTCAGCGGCATCACCGCCGGGTCGATCAGATACGCCTCGGCGTGCAGGTAATACTGCACGACGAGGAGGCCGAAGCCGGTGGCCCAGGTAAGATAGGCCTCCCATTTGAACCAGTGCAGGTGCTCGGGCAGGCTCGGCGGCGCAACCGTGAACTTGGTGACGTGGTAGAAGCCGCCGCCGTGCACCTGCCAGGCGGTGCCGTAGACCCCGGGGTCCCGGCTGCGGGACAGCGAGAGATCGAGCGCGATGAAATAGAACGAGGTGCCGATCCAGCCGATGCCCACCACCATGTGGGCCCAGCGCAGCAGCAGGTTGAGCCATTCCCCGAGGAAGACGACGTCCATCGCTCAGCGCCCCCGGCAGGCCGAAGGACGGGCGGCGGTCGGAAATCCGACAATCGGGAACTGGGTGGTCAGGCGGCGCATCCGTTACCCCGGCGTCATCACCGGGCCCCGCCCGACGATCCATCGCTTATTTGCAAAGCAAGATGGATGCCCGGGTCAAGCCCGGGCATGACCGCCCAGGACGGAAACCGCCCTTTTCCGCAGGTCGTTTCACGGCACCAGGATGGTCGATCCGGTGGTCTCGCGGGCCTCCAGATCGCGGTGTGCCTGCGCCGCCTCCTTGAGCGGATACTTCTGGTTCACCGGGATCCTGACCTTGCCGCTTGCCACCACGTCGAACAGGTCGCCCGCCGTGGCCACCAGATCGTCGCGTTTGGCGACGTAGTTGTTGAGCGTGGGCCTGGTCGCGAACAGCGAGCCCTTGTGCTGGAGGATGTTGATGTCGAAGGCCTTGATCGGCCCGGACGCGCTGCCGAAGCTCGCAAACATGCCGAGCGGGCGCAGGCAGTCAAGCGAGGCCGGGAACGTGGCCTGGCCGATGCCGTCGTAGACCACGTCGCAGAGCTTGCCGCCGGTGATCTCCTTGACGCGCGCCGGAAAATCCTCGGTGCGGTACAGGATCGTGTGGTGCGCGCCGCTGGCCTTGGCGATCTTCGCCTTCTCGTCGCTGCCCACGGTGCCGATCACGGTGGCGCCGAGCGCGTTGGCCCACTGGCACAGGATCACGCCGACGCCGCCGGCGGCCGCATGCACCAGGATGGTCGAGCCCTTCTCCACCTTGTAGACGCGGCGCAGCAGGTATTGCGCGGTCATGCCCTTGAGCATCATGGCCGCGGCCTGCTCGTAGCCGATCGCGTCGGGCAGCTTCACGGCGCGGTCGGCCGGCATCAGCCGCTCCTCGGCATAGCCGCCGAGCGCCACGACGTAACCGACGCGGTCGCCGACCTTGAGGTCCTTGACGCCCTCGCCGACCGCGATCACCTCGCCTGCGCCCTCGTTGCCCGAGGTGAACGGCAGGCCGACCGGCGACGGATACATGCCCATGCGGAAGTAGGTGTCGATGTAGTTCACGCCGCAGGCGTGCTGCTTGAGCTTGATCTGGCCGGGACCGGGCGCGCCGATCTCGACCTGCTCGTATGTCAGCACCTCGGGGCCGCCGTGCTTGTGAACCCGGACCGCTGCGACCATCGCTCTCTCCCTGCACCTTCGCGCGTTGACTGTCGGGGCCGGATCATAGGGGCCCGACCGGCGAACACAAGAAGCCTCCCGGCTTCACCACCGGACCCGACAGCGCGCCGGCAGGAAGCCCGCGACCAGAAAATAGACCGCGATGGCGCAGAGCGCGGTGACGACGCGGCCATCGGGCGCCAGGCTCTCCAGCACGGCGATGCCCGCCAGCACCGCCCACGCTGCCAGCAGCGCGACCGTCAGCCATCGCAGCCGCCGGACCCGGAATGGATGCACGAAGCGCACCGGCGCGAAACTGAGGATGGCAAACAGTATGATCGTGCCGAACGTCACGGCCGGCTCCGGCCGCAGCAGCAGGAGATAGAACACGACCAGGTTCCACACCGCAGGAAAGCCGACGAAATGGTTGTCCGCGGTCTTCATGTGCGTGTCGGCGAAATAGAGCGCGCCCGCCACCGCGATGGCGCACGCAGCCGCAAGGCTCCACGGCGCGGGCATCAGCCCGCTCGCCGCCACCGCATAGGCCGGCACGAACACATAGGTCGTGAAGTCCACTACGAGATCGAGCACGTCGCCGGACCAGCGCGGCAGGCGCTCCGCCACCCTGAGGCCGCGCGCCAGCGCGCCGTCTACCCCGTCCACGAACAGCGCCGCGCCGAGCCACAGGAACATCGTCGGCCAGTCGCCGCGCGTGGCCGCCACGAGCGCGAGCAGCGCCAGCGCCGCCCCGCAGGCGGTGAAGAGATGGACCAGGAAGGCGAGCGCGCGCACGCGCCCTTGGTATCCCGAAGCGCATGGTCAGGAAAGCCGCCGCGGCGCTCGTCATGCGAGCCCGCGCGGGCTAAGAAGGTCGCCATGAGCCCCTCTCCCGCCAGCGTCGGATCGTTCGAGGCCGCGGTGGTCGGCGGCGGCCCCGCCGGCCTTACCGCGGCGGTGGCGCTGGCCTCCGCGGGCGTCGCCACCGCGCTGGTCGCACGCCGTCCGGCCGACGACCATCGCACCACGGCGCTGCTCGCGGGCTCGGTAACCGCTCTCGACACGCTCGGCGTGTGGGAATTCTGCCGCGACCGGGCCGCGCCGCTGCGGGTGATGCGGATCGCCGACGACACCGGCCGGCTGATCCGTGCGCCGGAGGTCCGTTTTTCGTCGGAAGAGATCGGCCTCGACGCCTTCGGCCACAACATCGCCAACCGCGATCTGGTGGCGGCGCTGGAGCGGCGTGCGGCCGAACTGTCCTCGCTCGTACGCTTCGACACCGACGCCGAAGCGCTCGACATCCATGAGAACGGCGTCTCGGTTTCGCTCAAGGACGGCGGCACGCTGTCCGCACGCCTCGCGGTCGGCGCGGACGGGCGGCGCTCGCTGTGCCGCGCTGCCGCCCGGATCGAGACCGACGCCCATCGCTATCCGCAGGTGGCGCTGACCTTCAACCTCTCGCACGCGCGGGCCCACCGCGACACCTCGACCGAGTTCCACACCCCCGGCGGTCCGTTCACGCTGGTTCCCCTGCCCGGCCTGCGCTCCAGCCTGGTGTGGGTGGTCGAGCCGCGCGAGGCCGAGCGCATCGCCGCGCTCGACGGCGCTGCGCTCGGGCTCGAGATCGAGCGGCGCGCGCATTCCATCCTCGGCAGGATCGCCCTCGAAGCCGGCCGTGGCATGTTTCCTCTGGCCATCGAGACCGCGCGGCCGTTCGCGCGAGACCGCGTGGCGCTGGTCGGCGAGGCCGCGCATCTGATCCCGCCGATCGGCGCGCAGGGACTCAACCTCGGCCTGCGCGACGCCGCGACTCTGGCCGAACTGGTGGCCGAGGCGCGGCGCGACGGCGAGGATGTGGGCGCGCCCGCCCTGCTCGCGCGCTACGACGCGGCGCGGCGCGCGGACGTTTCGAGCCGCAGCCTCGCCATCGACATGCTCAACCGCTCGCTGCTCACGGATTTCCTGCCGGTGCAGGGCGCGCGTGGGCTCGGCCTCTACCTGCTCGACCGGATCGGCCCCTTGCGCCGCGCGGTGCTGCGCGAGGGCGTCGCCCCGGCCGCGTCCCAGCCGCGCCTGATGCGCGGCGAAGGTCTGTAGCCCTTTTTGAGCATGATCGATCCGAAAACCGGTTCCCACTTTTCGGGATCATGCTCACGGCGTGAGAAACGGCTTCAGCGCACACTGCTGCACCAGCCACATCACCGTGGTCAAGCTCGCGACCGAGACCAGCGTGCCGAGCAGCACCGAGCCCGACGCCGGCGCAATCCAGGCGTCGTACTGGCGCGCCAGTACGAACACGTTGAGCGCCGGCGGCAGCGCCGCCATCAGCACCGCGGTCGCGACCCAATCCGGATCGAACGGTCCGAACGCCACCAACATCGCCAGCATCACCACCGGATGCAGCACCAGCTTGATCAGCACCAGCACCGGCACGTCCCACGGCACCCGTTCGAAGGGCCGCAGCGCCACCGTGACGCCCAGCGTGAACAGCGCGCAGGGCGCGGCCGCGCGCTCCAGAAACTCCATCAGGCGGTCGAGCGCGACCGGCGGCTCGAACCGGGCCGCGGCCGACGCCACGCCGAGCGCGGTCGCGATCATCAGCGGGTTGAGCAGGATGCGCCGCGCGACCTCGGCCATCGACGCGCCGAGGCCCGCCCCCGCCGGCCGCGCCAGCGCGATGAACAGCGGCGTCAGCGAGAAGAACAGCAGCGTCTCGAAGCAGAAGATCAGCGCCACGGGCGCGGCCGCCTGCGCGCCGAGCGTGGCCAGCGCCAGCCCCGGGCCCATGTAGCCGATGTTGCCGTAGGCCCTGGCCAGCGCCCCGATGGTGGCCTCCGCAAGGTCGCGCCGGATCGCCAGCGCCGTGAAGAACGACAGCGCCAGCACGAGGAAGGTCGCCAGCGTCGCAGCGACGATGAAGGGGACGTTGTTGAGCTGCTCGAACGGCGTGCGCGCCAGGATGCGGTAGAACAGCGCCGGCAGCGCCATGTAGAGGACGAAGAAGTTCATCCATTCCAGCCCGCTTTCCGGCAACCGCTTCAGGCGGCCGCAGGCGAAGCCCAGAAAGATCAGGCCGAAATAGGGCAGCGCGAGATTGAAGACGTCGATCATCCGGGGCGTCCGGGGCTGCGCATCGGATCGGGTGCGGGAATTGCGGCTTGGCGCGGCGCCGGCATTCCTCTAAAGGGCAACCGGAGGTTTTGGAAGGCCGTCATGAAGCCCGCACGCTCGTTCTACCAGCCTTTGGCCACAGGCGCGCCTGCGCCGCTGCGCGAGCTGCCGGTGCGGCTGGAGCGCATGATCCATTTCGTGCCGCCGCACATCGAGAAGGTTGCCGCGCGGGTGCCGGAGCTGGCGAAGCAGGTCGACGTTGTGCTCGGCAATCTCGAGGACGCGATCCCTGCCGACGCCAAGGAGGCCGCGCGGGCGGGCTTCATCGCCATGGCGAAGGCGACCGACTTCGGCGCGACCGGCCTGTGGACGCGGATCAACGCGCTCCACTCGCCCTGGGCGCTCGACGACCTGACGCAGATCGTGGCAGCCGTGGGTCACAAGCTCGACGTGGTGATGCTGCCCAAGGTCGAGGGCGTGTGGGACATTCACTACCTCGACCAGCTTCTGGCCCAGCTCGAAGCCCGCCACGCGGTCCCGAAGCCGATCCTGATCCACGCCATCCTGGAGACGGCGCAGGGCGTCAACAACGTCGAGGCGATCGCCGCCGCCTCCCCGCGCATGCACGGGATCAGCCTCGGTCCGGCTGACCTTGCGGCCTCGCGCGGCATGAAGACCACCCGCGTGGGCGGCGGCCATCCCGACTACGCGGTGCTGGCCGACCCCGGAAGCGCCACACCGCGCGCCGCGTTCCAGCAGGACCTCTGGCACTACACCACCGCGAAGATGGTGGACGCCTGCGCCGCCGCCGGAATCAAACCATTCTACGGCCCGTTCGGAGACTTCTCCGACCCGGCCGCCTGCGAGAGCCAGTTCCGCAACGCCTTCCTCATGGGCTGCGCCGGCGCGTGGTCGCTGCACCCCTCGCAGATCGGCATCGCCAAACGGGTATTCTCGCCCGACCCGGCCGAGGTCGCAACGGCCCGGAAAATCCTCGCCGCCATGCCGGACGGCAGCGGCGCGGTGATGATCGACGGCAAGATGCAGGACGACGCCACCTGGAAGCAGGCCCGCGTGCTGGCCGACCTCGCCGATCTCGTGGCCGCCAAGGACCCGGACATGGCCGCCGCCTACGAAAGTCAGGCCCGTTGTCCGCCACAATCCCGGCCTAGGCTCGGCCCATGACCAAGTCCCAGGCCAAGACCTCCGCTTCCGCCGCAACCGCCTCCGCGCGCGAGATCCGCTTCGCCCGCTTCCAACTCGGCGACGTGGTGAAGCACCGCGTCTTCCCGTTCCGCGGCGTGGTGTTCGACATCGACCCGGTGTTCAGCAACACCGAGGAATGGTGGCAGTCGATCCCCGCCGAGGTGCGGCCGCGCAAGGACCAGCCGTTCTACCATCTCTATGCCGAGAACGCGGAGACCGAATACGTCGCCTATGTCTCGGAGCAGAACCTGCTGCCCGACGAGTCCGGCGATCCGGTGCGCCATCCGCAGGTCGCCGAGAGCTTCGAACGCGACGACGACGGCCGCTACCACCCGCTGTTTCCGGTGCTCAACTAAGAGTCAGCTCTCCGGCCGGGACATGGTCCCAAAACAAAAGGCGCACCCTGCGGTGCGCCTTTTTTCACGACCGGATGCGGACCGGGGCTATACCGGATGCGGACCGGGGCTATTTCGCGCCGGGCGCCGGGGGCTGCTGCGTCTGCAGGCGCTTGCGGGCCTCGTCGGCGCGCTTCTGCAGCTCGTCCTGCAGCTTCTTCTGCTGCTCCTCGAACACCTTCGGATCGGTCGGCGGGCCGTCGTAGGCCTTGGCGAAGTCGTTGAGCGCGAGCTGCGGGCTCATCGGCTGGCCGTTCATGTGAATGGCCTGCACGGTGAGAAGCTGCCCCTTCTTCATCCGGTTGATCAGGTCGGGGCTCGCCTCGTAGTCGGCGATGCAGCCGCCCGGCGGCACCACCGGCGGCAGGCAGGTGACGAACGGCGAGGTCGCGGGCTGGCCCTGGTCGACGATCAGGCGGGTGCCGTGCTGGAGCGCCACGCCGTAGGGCATGCTGATGCGGATCAGCTTGCGCTGCTCCCCGTCCATCTCGATCAGCGCGACGCTGACCACCAGCAGGCCGGATTCGACGCGGCCGTCCTTGACCGTGACGCAGACCTGCTTCGAGTTCGGGTCCGGGTCCTTGTTGCAGAGCTTCACCCAGGGCGAGAAGATCAGCTGCGGCTGCTCGGGCTGCGGCTGGGCCTGCTGCTGCGCAGCCGGCTGCTGCGGCGCGGGCTTGGCCTGCGGCGATGGCTTGGCCTGGGGCGCGGGCTTGGCGGTCGGCCGCTGCTGCGGCTGTTGCTGCGCGGCAAGCTCCGGCGCGCCCGCGAGCGCGAAAAGCGCGGCGGCCGCGACCGTTGCGAAAGCCCTGCTGGCCGTCCGCAGCCGTGCGGACACGATCCGATTGGTCATCAATTGTCCTCTTCTTCACCGCCGCAAACGTGCGGCGCGCCGCCGTTCTGCCGGCGCCCGCGGTGTCTCGACGCCAAAAGCGGCGGGAGCGTGACGCGGAAACCGAGCCTGATTAGCCGAAATCCGCGCGCCGATCAAAGCCTTGATGGGCCTGCCCCAACCGGAAACGTCCGGTCGGAAACCAGGCGTGCGACAATCCACGGCGGCCGCACGCCGCACGCCTCCGTGATAGACGGTCATGGAAAACGCCCGATTCGATGCGAGCCATCGGCCTGCCGTGAGACAGCCCCTCTCCCCGCCGCGCCTCCTTCCCCTGCTCGCCCTTGCCGCGGCCCTGGCCGCGTCCGGCGCGGGCCCGGCTCCGGCCGAGCCTCGGCACGCCATCGCCATGCACGGCGAGCCTGCGCTTGCGCCCGACTTCAAGGCGCGGCGCTACGCCAATCCGGACGCGCCCAAGGGCGGACGCATCGTTCACGGCGTGCTCGGCACCTTCGACAGCCTGAACCCGTTCGTGGTGAAAGGCATCGCGCCGCCGCAGATCCGCTCCTACGTGGTCGAGAGTCTGCTGGCGCGCGGCTACGACGAGCCGTTCACGCTCTACGGCCTCCTCGCCCAAAGCGTCGACACCGATGACGCGCGCAGCTTCGTCACCTTCGTGCTCGACCCCGCCGCGGCCTTCTCCGACGGCAGGCCGGTGACGGCCGAGGACGTGGTGTTCTCGTGGCAGCTCCTGCGCGACAAGGGTCGGCCGAACTTCCGCGTCTACTACGCCAAGGTCGCGAAGGCTGAGGCGCTCGACGCGCGCACCGTGCGCTTCGATCTCGCCGGCAGCGACGATCGCGAGCTGCCGCTGATCCTCGGGCTGATGCCGATCCTGGCGAAGCACGCGGTCGATCCGCAGACCTTCGAGGAAACCACCTTCGCGCCGCCCGTCGGCAGCGGCCCCTACGTGGTGGCCGGGGTCGACCCGGGCCGCAGCGTCACGCTCCGGCGCAACCCGCAATACTGGGGCCGCGACAGGCCGATCAACCGCGGCCTGTGGAATTTCGACGAGATCCGCACCGAGTTCTTCCGCGATTCCAACGCGCATTTCGAAGCCTTCACGCGCGGCCTCTACGACCTGCGCTCCGAGCAGGACGCCGGCCGCTGGCAGGTCGCCTACGACGTACCGGCGCTGCGCGACGGCCGCTTCGTCAAGGAGACCTTCCCGGACGGCCTGCCCAAGCCGCTGTCGGGCTTCGTGTTCAACACGCGACGGCCGATATTCGCGGACGTGCGCGTCCGTGAGGCGATCCTGACGCTGTTCGACGCCGAATGGGTCAACCGGAGCTTCTTCTTCGATCTCTATCGCCGCAGCGGGAGCTACTACCAGGGCTCGGAGTTGTCCGCGCTCGGCCGGCCCGCCGACGCACGGGAGCGCGCGTGGCTCGCGCCGTTTCCCGGCACGGTGCGCGAGGACGTGCTCGAGGGAAAATGGTCGCCGCCCGCAACCGACGCTTCAGGCCGCGACCGCGCCGCGCTGCGCCGCGCGCTCGGGCTGCTCGACGCCGCGGGCTATGCGCTCGCCGGCACCGAGTTGCGCTCCAAGACCACCGGCCAGCCGTTCGTGTTCGAGATTCTCGTGACCAGCAAGGAGCAGGAGCGGCTCGCCATCGTGTTCGGCCAGCACCTCCGGCGCGCCGGCATCACCGCCAAGCTGCGCGTGGTGGACGCCGTGCAATACGACCGCCGCCGCATCCATTTCGACTTCGACATGATCGAGTACCGCTGGGATCAGTCGCTCTCGCCCGGCAACGAGCAGGCGTTCTACTGGGGCTCGGAGGCCGCCGACCAGCCCGGAACCCGCAATTACATGGGCGTGAAGAGCCCGGCCATCGACGCGCTGATCGCCGCCATGCTCAAGGCGCACGGCCGCGCCGAGTTCGTGTCCGCGGTGCGGGCGCTCGACCGGGTGCTGATCTCGGGCCATTACCTCGTGCCGCTGTTCCACCTGCCCGAGCAATGGGTCGCCCGCTGGAGCCACATCGGCCGGCCGCAACAGACCTCGCTGTTCGGCTATCTCCCGGAAACCTGGTGGCGCGCCGCTCCCTGAGCCTTTCGACTCACGCGGGCTTGCCGTAACTAGGGCGTGATCCGGAAAAGTGGAAACCGGTTTTCCGATAAGATCACGCCCACACGCAAGAAACGCGGCAGGCGAGGCAACCGTGATTCTCGGCGCTTCCGAACCCTTCCACGCGCTGCCCGGCGCACGCGCGACGCTCGACGACCTGTTCCGTCGCGCGGGCGTGCGGCGGCCCGATGCGCTTGCGCTGGCCGACCCCCCCAACCGCAACGCCGTGATCGACGGCCCGCCCCGGCGGCTGACCTACGCCGAAGCCGACCGGGCGGTCACGGCCATCGCCGGCCGCCTGCAGCGGCTGGGCCTTGCCCCCGACTCCGTCGTCGGCCTCCAGCTTCCGCATACGGTGGACAGCGTGCTGGCGCTGCTCGGCGTGCTGCGCGCGGGCATGATTGCGGCGCCGCTGCCGCTGCTCTGGGGGCGCGCCGAGGCTGCGGCCGGGCTCGGCCGGCTCGGCGCCAAGGTGCTGATCGCCGGCGGCCGTACCGGTACGGCCGACCATGCCGAACTCGCCATGCAGGTCGCCGCCGACGTGTTTCCGATCCGCTACGTCTGCGGCTTCGGCGCAAACCTGCCGGACGGTATGATCCCGCTCGACGATCTCGTGGCCGATCCCGGGCGCGATCCGGTTCCGGCCCGTCGCGGCGGCGACGGCTCCGGCCATGCCGCCGTCGTGACCTGGGACGTGACGCCGGAGGGGCTGGTCGCGGTCCCGCGCAACCACATGGAGCTGATCGCGGGCGGGCTTGCGATCCTGCTCGAAGGCCGGCTGCCGGAGAACGCCGTCATCCTCTCGACCTGCCCCGGCGGCAGCTTCGCAGGCCTCGCGCTCGGCGTGCTGCCCTGGCTCCTGACCGGCGGCACGCTGGTCCTGCATCAGCCGTTCGATCCCGCGGTCTTCGCGCGGCAGTGCGCGGACGAGGGGTGCGACACCGTGGTCCTGCCCGGCCCGCTCGTGCCGCGCCTGTTCGACGCCGGCCTCCTGGCGCAGCCGGACCTGCGGCGGGTGCTGGGCCTGTGGCGCGCACCCGAGCGCGCGGCGGCAAGTCCCGCATGGCGTCATGAAAGCGCGGCGCTGATCGACGTGCTGACGTTCGGCGAGGTCGGCCTGCTCGGCCTGCGCCGCGGCGAGGACGGCCGGTCCGTGCCCCTGCCGCTCGGCCCGGTGCTGGCTCCGCGCGGCGCCGAAGGCGCGGCGGTCGTGGCCGAGACCGCGCGCACGCCGACCGGAACGCTGGCGCTGCGCGGGCCGGCCGTGACGCGCGCGGCCTATCCGCCGGACGCGGAGCGCAGCGGAGGGCCGCGTCTTTCGGTCGACGCCGGGGGCTTCGTGGATACCGGCTTCGCCTGCCGCGCGGACGTGGAGGGCAAAACAGCGAGCCTCACCGCGCCGCCGCCCGGTATCGTCGGCGTCGGCGGCTACCGCTTCCTGCTGCGCGACCTGCAGACCGCGACCGCCGAAGCCGGCGCCGGCGCGGGCATCGCCGCGCTGCCCGACCAGCTTGGCGGCCATCGCCTTGCCGGACAGGCGCAGGACCGCGCCGCGGTGCGCGCCGCGCTCGCCGACGCGGGCCGGAACCCGCTGGTCGCGGACGCCTTCGCCGAGCGCGGCAACCCGGATGCGGCCTGACCGGAAGGCTTCGTTGACGCGCCATTAAGGGGGCTCGCCTAGCTTGCTGGCGTCCCGTTCCCTCCGAGTGCGTCATGTCCCTGCAAGGTCCGATCGTCGTCGTTGCCGACAAGCGCGCGGAGGGCCTTGCCGCAGCCATCACCGCCGCGGGCGCGTTCCCGGTCGTGGAGACGCCGTGGGCCGATGCGGCCGCCGCCGTCGAGACGGTCGCGCCGGCCGCCCTGGTGCTGGCCGAGCCTGCGCCTTCGGATTGCGCGGCCCCGGAAATGCTGGCGCGGCTGATCGCGGAGGCCGGCCCCGCGATGCCCGCCGTCGCGCGCGCCGACGCCGATGGCGCGCCGCCCTTTCCCGGTGTCCTGACCGTGGCGGCCGACGCACCGGTCGAGCGGCTGATCGCCCGGATCGCTGGCGCGCTGCGGCTGCGCACCCTGCAAGGCACCGTGCAGCGCCGCGCCGAAACGTTGAAGGCCGAGCGCCAGATCATCGCCGAACTGCCCGAGGGCGACCCGCTGGACGAGGCCACAGTGCTGGTGGTCGGCCGCGGCCGCTCGCATCCCAGGCTCAGCGTCGCGGTCGGCGAGCGCATGGGCGTGATGGGCGCGCTCTCCATCGAAGCCGCGGCGCGCTGCCTGCAGGCGCGCGAGATCGAGGGCATCGCGGTCGGCGAGGGCCTGGGGCCGCTGCACGTGGATGCCCTGCTCTCGGCGCTGGCCGACGATGGCCGCTTCCGGGACCTGCCGGTCGGCGTGCTGGGCGACCTGCCTGCCCCGCCCGCCCTGCTCAATCTCGTCCGCGCCCGCGAGCCCGAAACGCTGGTCGAGCGGCTCACGCCGCTGGTGCGGCTGCGCGCCTTCGAGGGTCGGCTCAAGCGCCTGCTCGATTCCATCGAGAAGAAAGGCATGCTCGATCCCCGGACCGGGCTGCTCAGCGCCGAAGCCTTCGGCCGCGACCTCGCCCGCGCCATCGAGCAGACTGCCGGACAGGGCGGCGGGCTTACGGTCGCCCGCCTCGGCTTCGAGGACGGCACCGACCGCCGCAGCAGCCTCGACGCCGCACGGCTGGTCGGCCGACTCCTGCGCAGCGTGGACTTCGCCTGCCGGCAGGACGACGG
The DNA here is from genome assembly GCA_964653225.1 of uncultured Rhodoplanes sp. GTDB lineage: Bacteria > Pseudomonadota > Alphaproteobacteria > Rhizobiales > Xanthobacteraceae > Z2-YC6860. Next base: position 32,445 of record CAZZCV010000034.1, read on the forward strand.
CTCGATCCTGACCGTGTTCAGCACCACCGATCTGCGCTCCGCCCATGTGGTGGCGCGGCGGCTCGCGGCGGTGCTGCGCCACACCATGCTGCCGTCCGGCCCCGAGCGGCGGCCGGTGACGCCGAACGTGACGCTCGCCACGCTCAAGCCGGAGGACACGCCGGAAAGCCTGCTCGCCCGCGTCGCGGCGCCGGCCGAGGTTGCTCCGGCGCGGGTCCGGGCTTAGGTCTTGGGCCACGCCGGCGCTCCCGCCGGCTCTATGGGCACGATCCGGTCCGAAAACCGCTTCCCGCTTTTCGGGATCATGCCTGCGGAGACCGCCATGTCCGACGCCGAAAAGCCTGCCATCCAGCCGCTGACCATCGACGTGGTCTCGGACGTTGTGTGCCCTTGGTGCTTTATCGGAAAGCGACGTCTTGAGAAGGCCTTGGCGTTGAAACCGGATATTCCGGTCGAAGTCCGGTTCCGGCCCTATTTCCTCAACGACTGGGTGCCGCGCGAGGGCATGGCCCGCGATGAGTATCTGACCGCCAAGTTCGGCTCGCCCGAGCGCTACAGGGACATCGCGACCCGCGTGTCGGCCGCCGCCGCGGCCGAGGGCCTGACCTACGCGGTGGACAGGATGAAGCGCCAGCCCAACACCATCGACTGCCACCGGCTGATCCTGTGGGCCTCCGAGATCGGCAAGGCGGGAGCGATGAAGCAGCGGCTGATGGATCTCTATTTCACCGAGGGGGGCGACCTGTCCGACCGCGAGGTGCTGGTGAAGGCGGCAGAGGACGTGGGCCTGATCGGGCCGCGCATCCGCGAGATGCTGGCGACCGAGACCGACGTGGACCGCGTCACCGCCTCCGCCAACCAGGCCAAGGAGGCCGGCATCGACGGCGTGCCGGCGTTCGTCTTCGGCGGCATCGCGGCGGTGTCGGGCGCGCAGGCCCCGGAGGTGCTGGCCAACGCCATCGAGCAGGTCGCGCTCAACCGGCACCGCTTCATCGCCGAGATGCAGGCGGCCAACCGCTGACCGCCCCCGCGCAGGCGGACGCTTCCGCCGGTCCCGGCGCGGTCAGGCCGCCCTGGCCTGCTCCGCGATCCGCACCAGGTTGCGCAGCACCGCCGTGGTGCCGTGCAGGCGCTGGTTCGGCTTCTCCCAGTCGTGGAACAGTACCACCTTCATGTCGGGCCGCACCCTGGCCGATGCGCCCTGCCGGCCGATGAAGGCGATCAACCCCTCCGGATTGGCGAAGGCGTTGTCGCGGAACGACAGCACCGCGCCCTTCGGCCCGGCGTCGATCTTCTCGACATTGGCCCTGCGGCACAGCGACTTGATCGCCATGATCTTGAGCAGATGCCCGACCTCCTCCGGCAGCGCGCCGAAACGGTCCACCAGTTCCGCGCCGAAGGCCTCGATCTCCTGCTCGTCCTCGATGTCGGCGAGCCTTCGATAGAGCGCGAGCCGCACCGACAGGTCCGCGACGTAGTCCTCCGGTATCAGCACCGGCGTGCCGATGGTGATCTGCGGCGACCAGCGGTCGGCGACCGGCT